>NZ_JACSRD010000146.1 GCF_014879935.1 Prosthecobacter sp. | reverse complement strand
CAATCTCAAGCCGCTGATCCTCTCCGGCAGCATGCCCGGCGGCCAGCTCACCACCACCACGGAGGTGGAAAACTTCCCCGGTTTCCCCAACGGCATCATGGGACCGGAATTGATGATGAACATGCAGTCGCAGGCGGAGAAATTCGGCGCGCGCATCGAGTATTCCAGCGTCGCCAGCGTGAAAAAGACCGCCGCAGGCCATTTCGAGGTCGTTTCTGAAGACGGAACTGTTCGCGAGGCGCAGACTGTCATCATCGCCACCGGTGCCTCCCCGAAACACCTCGGCCTGCCGAACGAAAAGTCCCTGATCGGCCGCGGTTTGACGAGCTGCGCCACCTGCGACGGCGCTTTCTATCGCAACGTGCCCGTCTGCGTGATCGGAGGCGGCGATTCCGCCTGCGAGGAGGCCATGTTCCTGACGAAGTTCGCCAGCACGGTCTATTTGATCCACCGCCGCGACACCCTGCGTGCCTCGAAGATCATGGCCGACCGCACGCTGGCCAATCCGAAGATCAAACCGGTGTGGAACAGCACCGTGAGCGAGTATCTGACCGATGAGAAAGGCGAAATGCGTGCGGTGACCCTGCAAAACCTCATCACCGGTGAAAAGAGCGAACTGGAGCTGAAGTGCGTCTTCGTCGCCATCGGCCACGTGCCGAATGCCGCCTTCCTGGGCGACCTCGTGGACACGGACGAGAGCGGCTACATCCTGCAGGAAGGCCGCACCACCCGCACGAAGACGGAGGGCCTCTTCGCCGCCGGCGATGTGGCTGATCACGTCTATCGCCAGGCCATCACCGCCGCCGGCCAGGGCTGTGCCGCCGCTCTGGAGGCCGAACGCTATCTGGCCGAAAAGGGCGTGCATTGATCCCGATTCCGAGGTTCGCAGAAATCGCAGCATTCCTGCCCGGGGACCTTCCGAATCCGTGTCGATTCAACCTTGGCGGCTACCCCGACTTTTACCCCCCTGGCAGTCTGAGTTTGCTGATGAAGAGAGTGTGAGAATGCCGTCTGCTCACTGAAAACCAGAGCACTCGTTACGGCAACAGCCGGAACCACTGCCACCTGCTCTTGAACAACGGCAAGAGCGGGCGGGATGACCCAGGCCAGCCGAGTGTGAGGCAATACGCTTGGACCTTGGAGCAGCGTCGCTGGCGCTACACTTTGCCCGAACCGATCGAAGTGTCTGGACGCACCGGCGGGCTTCAAACTGTTCAACGTTCAATTTGCCGAATAGGATGAAGGGTCGGCGGGAGATCCCGGGGTGACTGGACCAACAGCACGATGCTGACGCTGAGGCAGAAGCCCTTCAGAAAGGCCGCGCCAGTGTCGCGAGCCTTTCAGAACCATGAACTGATGAGTGACAGCCGATGAGAGGCTGAAGGCGGGGCCGTCACGTCCAAGTCAACGGATTCAGCGAGGCAACGGAGGGGTATTGAGTGGAGTGGGTGGAGTGGAGGGCAGCGGAATCGACCTCAGCAGCGCTGAGTCAATTTCGATGAGCAGACCTTTGCGTTCATCTTCTTTGCGCTTCCGGGCTTCATCTGCGGCCTGACGGATGTTGAATTCGTGCATCAATCGCGGACGCACCTTCTCAAAGGCCTGCGTGGCGGCAGCGCGGGACTCCTGGAGTAAAATCACATAAGCTGAAGGGCCATCGACGATGACATCGCTGCAAGTCTGGGGCCTGGAGAGTTGAAGCGCAGCTTTGGCGACTGGCGCTGGAAGACGGCGCTGGATCTCTTCGAGACTGAGCCAGCCAATGTCGCCGCCGATGTAGCGGGTGTCTTGATCATCGGAGAATTCGACGGCGAGAGCCCCAAATCCACGGCGTGCAGGATCAGGGGGAAGCGGTTGGAATCGTTTCAATGCTTCAGCAAGGCGTTCGCGGTTCTCGGTCAGGCGCAGGACGGCAAGATGGCGTGCGGCAGGCATTTGAAGCATGGGCTTCATCTCTTCATAAAGCGCTTTGAGCTGCGCGTCAGTCGGGGCGGCCGGCTCCACGGTTTCAGGTTGTTTTTCACGGAGCATCGCAATGAGCAGGGCACGTTGGCGACGACGGAACTCGGCCGATTCATTGAGCTTCAGCGCCTGGGCACGCTGAACGAGGGCAGATTCCGTGATGAGTTCGTCAAGCAAGGCTTCGCGGTCCACGCTGGACGGATCGCCTCCCCCACGACGGAGAGCGGCAGCTTGAAACTCCTCGACACCGATGGTCTCGGTGCCAACGACGGCGATTCCGGCCGATTCCGGCTTTTCTGCCGGCTGGCACGCGGCCAAAACGAGCGGTGTGAGCGCAATCGGAATGATCCGGCGACGTCGGCGCAACAACGCTGCAAGACCGATGACGAGGAGCAGGGCACGAGAAGGCTCAGGGACGATGATGGTGGTCATTCCAAACGCATATGGGGCTCCTGCGAAGGAATTCCAATCCGCGCCATTGGTGTTCGATACGGCGATCCAGTCATCAACGGTCCAGCCGTCGCTCGTCGTGATCTGGCTGGAGGCCCATGACCAGTCGAGAAGACCCATCTGCTGCCCCGCCTGCGCCTCATGGTTCACCGCAGTCACGCCCGCAACAATCCAGTAGCTCTTTCCCGGCTCCAGCACCCCCGCCGGCACGGTGGCCTGGTTGAAAACCAACTGGGTAGCGGTGACTCCACCGGGAGCGGCTGCCACGGCCGCGCTAGCAGGATCGAGATCGAATTGAGCGATGATGTCAGCCTTGTTCGGCTCAGCGCCGATGTCACCGAGGATGAAGGCGGAAAGAAACGGGGTCGGGTACACGACGTCCATCAGGAGCGTCAGACTGGTGGAGGTTTGAAAAGGCGCGTCTTCAGCCAGACGAATGCGATTGCCCAGCCACTGGTTGTGCGTGAATGCGTCCGCAGACACTGCCGTGCCGGAGGAGTCCATCGTGATCGCGCCCTCCAGCCCCGGCGCGATGCCGAGAAGGAGTGCCGCAATCAGAAAATGGCGGACGACGCGTGACATTACGGGGTCAGCGGCGCTGGACACGGAGGCGCATGAAGACCATGCCGCTGGCTGGCGGGGTGTTCAGGGTGCGCACAGTGCGTTCCAGGCCGGAGGTTTCGACTTCGTTGGCTGTTTCGGTCGAGTTCGTGTCAGAGGCCGGGTGCCAGGTCTTCAAGTCAGTGCTCCACTCGACACCGTAGTCCACTTCTGGAGATCCCGGCCAGCGCCGGTATTCCAAGCCGGGTTTGCCGTTGGCATCGAACACGAGCTTTGCCGGACTGGCGTCGGCCTTGGTTGCATTCAGGTTCAGTGCGAACTCCATCAGGCCCTTGATGCCGTCGCCATCTGCGTCGGAACTGTCGA
This sequence comes from Prosthecobacter sp., assembly GCF_014879935.1. Taxonomy (GTDB): domain Bacteria; phylum Verrucomicrobiota; class Verrucomicrobiia; order Verrucomicrobiales; family Verrucomicrobiaceae; genus Prosthecobacter. The sequence goes on along the minus strand of NZ_JACSRD010000146.1, from coordinate 188,407 downwards.
AATCCTCGTCGTCGAGGCCTGAATCGGGTCCGGACGGCTGGGCCGCACGCCAGGCTGCCAGAATCTTCGGCTGGCTGACGATCATGGTGATGACCTGGGACTTGGCCCCGAACAGGAAGGCCGGATCAGCTTTCAAAGCCACGATGACTTCCTCCGCCCCGCGGCTGAGGCTCGCCGTGGCGAGCGGCAGGACGTCCAGGGCAATCGTTTCCTGGCCGCCATTGAACGTGACCGTTGCAGGCAGCCGCTTGTAATCGACTGCCGGGGTGGCCCGGCCGGTCGCGGTCAATCCCACCGTCAGTGTCGATGCCAGCGCACCGCTGCGATGAACGAGAATCTGGGCGGGGGAGAGGCTGTCTTTGTACGCTGTGCGTTCGGCCACCTCCAGCCACACACGCACCGGCAGATCCGTGAGGCTGGCGCTCGCGGTGACACCGCCAAGCACGTATCCAGGAGCGGATGGCAGCGTCATCTGCACGGTCTCCACAGCTTCTTTCAAGTCGTCCTCCAGCGGGATGATTGGCAGCTCGACCAACTTCTGACCCGCCGTGAAGGTGACCGTCGCGGGTATGGCGACGTAATCGACGCCGGCTGACGCCGTGCCGGTGATGCCCACGGTCAGGACGAGCGCGGTTGAGGCATCGCCACGGCGGCGCAGGACAAATTTTCCGGGCGTACGGTTCTCCTCTGCCGCGTCCGACGCGGTGATGAACAACGTGGTGCGCGGCACAATGGCACCGCTGGTGATCTGGCCTGCGTCCCAGAGATCCTCAATGCTGTCCTGCGTGAGAACCTGGCCTTTGATGCGCACCGTCGCATCTGGGCCGCCAGCTTGATCAGCATTCGCATCAACGGCAATGACCGTGTCTCCAGTGTCAGTCGCCACCGTGAGATAGTCAGTCAGGAATTTGCCGGGAACAGGCACGAGCACCCGCGAAAGATCGAGCACATCGCCCTGGAAATCGACGATTGTGTCCGTGCCGCCGCCAGCGTTGATGATGAAACGATCGACGCCCGCATAGCCACGCAAGGTGTCGTTCCCTGCCCCGCCGGCAATCCAGTCCGCCTCACCCGAGCCGAGCAACGTGTCGTCCTGAGGCGAACCGACCAGCAGACGCGGCAGATCAGCACCGAATGAGTTCACAAAACCCGGATAAGCATTGCTGGGAAGGGCTTCAACTGCAGTGGACGGCCCTGAGGGTGAGCGAAGCACGCTGCCCGTGCCACGTGATGCGTCATGGGCGACCCTTGTGGGCTCTCCGAATGCAGGTGCGGGCAGGCTCCAGACGGCAAGCAGATCGGCCAAGTTCGCCACGCTCAGCGGCAGTTCGACACTGGTGCTGTGCTCCACGTTCTCATCACGCATCCCAAGAGTGATCGCGGCGTCAGTCGCCACGGAGGTGGTGCCATCGTGCATGAAGATCACACGTCCGGCATCCACATCGGCCTGGGTGAAGGTGCCACCCGGCGTCAGGGCACGGCCGTCTTTCTGCAAACCAACCACCCTCGCGCTGATGCCTGCGGGCAGGCTGCCTAGCGTCCAAGCGATCTGCCCAGGATTGCTGTCCGAATCGGCCACCGTGGCCAGAAACGCAGCGCCACCGCCATTCGGCACAGTGAGCACAGCCAGGGCACCGACTCGCGGAATCACGTTCGCGTGGTTCGGATCGGAACCAGCACGGTATTCGGCGATGTTCGTGATGCCATCGCCATCGGGGTCGAGCGCGGCGTCATCGAGGAGCTTATCGAGGCCGTATTTGATCTCCCACCAGTCGGCCATGCCGTCGTAGTCGCTGTCCGGCAGCGGAAAATCGACGAGCAGGTCCGCACGACGAAAGAGGCCGCGCTGCGGCGCGATGGCATCGAAGGAGGTCTTCGCGGGATCGACAAGCACGGCGGCATGGCCGTCGATGGTGATCTCGACGTTTTGAAAGCGCGAGGCGTTGTCGTTTTGGATCAAGAGGCCGTCGAGCTCCGAGGTGACGGAGAGGCTGCCGATGGCGATGCGCTGAGGCAGGCGGATTTGATACGAGAATTCGCCATTCTTCAGCGGAGCGAGGTCGCTGCGTGCGATGAAGGGCGCACCGCCGCTGGCAGGCGTGACCTTCCAGATGAGTGTGCCGCTGGTGAGCAGGTAAGGCTCTCCCGCGCCGCGGTGGATGACCTTGCCGTAGAAGGTGGTGTCTGTCTCGCTGAGGAAGGCGAAGGCCGGAGCGGCAAGCAGGGCGAGAATGAAGCAGATGAGTTTCATGGTCGTGAGATGGGTTTAGTTGCCGCTGACGGAGTAAGTCTCGATCATGAGCTTGATGTCGCGCACGCCGAGGAGATCTCGTTTGGCCGGATCAGTGCCGGCGGAGGATTGGGACTCGCCGCTCTTCGGCAGGCCGTGAACAAAGGTGTCGAGGCCGGCGGTGGTGCTGGCGGCATCGTAGAGCAGGCTGGCATTCGGAATGATGAGCACCCACTTCGTGTTCCAGGCGCTGCGGCCCACGAGACGTGAGCTGCTGATGATGTCGTCGCGAGTCGTGCCGACGCTGTCCGGGAAGGCGCGGAAGCTGCTGAACTTGCGGATTTCATCAAAATAGCCGCTGGTGCTGCCGGTGAAGGGATGCCAGTCAGGATTCGTGAGCTGCGCGGGCGTGATGGGCAGCGGCGTGGGGATGCGCTGATCGACCACATTCCACTCGCGAGTCTGCAGCGTGTTGCTGTCCGCCAGGAACATGCGGTCCGCGCCGAGCGGGATGAGATACACCTGCGGTGTGACGGACATGCCGGCGGTGTTGTAGCTGTCGAATCGCACGCCGACGGCGCGGATCTTCGTGGCGAACTCGCTGGCATTCAGTGCGCTGTCACCAGCGGCCAGGTTATTGTCGAACCAGTTCTTCCCGCTTTGAATTGTGGACGTGAAGGGGATCACGAGGGCTGGTTGCGGCACCGGATTGCCACTGCCATCGAACTCCGCCGCAAACGGACGGCAGAAGCGGCGGTAGATGAAGCCGTAGTTCGTCGTGCCGTCGCTGTGCGTGTAGTTCCAAAGATCCGGCACGCGCCAGGTTTCGAGTTTCTGCCTCCAGGTGGCGTCTTCACGCGTGCTCATTGCCACGCGGCCCAGATCGGCACGCAGGCTGAAGGTGTAGGTCTGCGTCGCCGGGTTGTTGAAGCCCATCTGGCCTTTGAAGTGGTCAAAATTGCCCTTCAGTGTCGCCAGATGGCTTGCGAGGCCGCCATGGGCCAAAACGGGCTGTCCGTTCTGCCACACACCGAGGTCGCGAGTGCGGATGATGTCCGCCAGCAGCGGCGTGGCATTGGCCGCATGGCTGTCCGGCAGATTCAGCTCATAGGCATAGGCCTTTCCAGCGAGATAAGCATAACGCGCAGCGAGATCGTAGGCACTGCGATACTTCCGCAGCGCATCATTCCGCGTCACGCGGAAGGTCATGTCCTCATAACGCTGCTTCGTCGTGGTGGAGGCGATGCGTTTGTTGAAGGCTTCGCGTTCATCCACGAGGCGGAGGCCTTCCTGAAGCAAAGTGCGATATTGATCGCTGGCCTTGCGAAGTCGCTCAATGGCCCGGAAGGCGGCGAAACGAAGATCCGGCTCGGAGTTCAGCGTGTCCTCGAGGTCGTCGAGCATGTCGATGACATCGGCTTGGTAGCCCCACTTGGTTTGATCGATCTGAAGCTGCAAAAGCGGATCTCCAATATGCAGCTCAGCGCGGTAGTTTGAGGTGTCGAATAAAGCTTCACCAATGCGCGTTACAGCAGAACCAACAGCATAGGTGATCTGGATGGCTGATTTCAAGAAGGAACCCCAGTCAGTGGCGTCCTGCGGAATACCTTCTTTGTAGCCAACGGTGAGATCGTAAGCAAACTCGCGTGCGTGACGGATACCCGTAGCCCAGTCGTAAAGATTGGCAGCATGGTCAGCGGCATCAATGGAGTTTTGAACTGAAGAGTTTGTTGCTGCAATATCTTGGGTCGCTATTCCTGTCTTCGCTGTGAAGTTCCTTAGTTTGCGATCGAGATCACCCGCGAGGCCGTCGTAGTCGGCGGAGGCCTGCACGACGGCGGCCTCGGCCTGAATGAGTTCAGCGATGGCGAGCTGGAGCGTGCCTGGCGAGGAGCGCATGCCCCAGCTTGAAGGCGCATTGAATGCATAACCACTCGCCGTGACAGGCAGAGTGAGGTTCAGGCTTGATCCTTCAATGGAAGTGAAGCCTAAGTTTTTGGGATTATCGGACGGGAAGTAGTTGGACGGAAACCAACTATTCAAAAGGGACGTGGCGTAACTTGTTTGGTCGCTGCCGACGCCGGTGTCGCCAAATGGGTTGGTGTTAGTGCTGAGGTTCAGCAAGCCTTTGTATTGCACCATGACGTCAGCGGGAGTCTGCGGCACGGTGGCGTCGTTCACCTGCGTCGTATCCACATACATGTAGAGATATAAATCCGGGCCGGTGTAACCTTCCGGGTAGGCCTGGCCGGCGCCGATGGTGCCGGCATACGGCGAGCCGAAGATCTCAATCAGGCGGTTTCGATAGTCGAGGTCCTGGTGCTTCGTCTGCTGGCGCAGCTCTTCGGTGCTGGCACCGGTGCGGCGGAGGAGGTTGTTGAGCTGATTCGCGTGATCCCAGGTGGTGATGGCATTGCTGGCAGCGGCGACGGCACGCTCGTAAACCTGCTCAAAGTGCGTGGCGGGATTCACGCTGGTGCGATCGACACGGACGGGGTCGATGTCGAAGGGCACGACATTGGGATCGAGGCCGAGCGGGTTGTAGCCGCGGTCGGCGCTTTCGACCTTGCTCTGAATGAGCGCGGCATTGCCCGCGAGCACGCCGAGGCCGCCGACGGTGCTGCGATCCACTTTTTGGATGCCTTCATGCGTGGTGTCCGACGAAGGAAGCAGCGCATTGCCGACGGCCCAGTCAAAGTAGGCGGCGGTGGCGGCACGCTGGCCCCATTCATAGACGCCCCAAGCGCGGTCGGTGTTCGTGTCCTGATAGCCCTGCCACTGGCCAGCGGGATTCTCCGTGTATTTTTGGCGATAGACGAGATCGACGATCTCCACACCTGCTTTGGCACGGGCAGCGGCGGTTTCGGCAAAGGCACGCTCGTCGAGGTAGTCGATGTTGAAGACGACGCCGTTGATCTGGTAGAGCTCGCTGCGCGGGTCCCAGGAGAAGCGGTTGTTGGTGAACAGATCGGCGTAGCCTTTCAACGCCATCGTGTAATGGCCCCAGGCATCGCCGTGGCCTTGTGGGTAGAGACGCTGGGCATCGTCGGCGTCGATGAAGCCGTCATTATCCACGTCACTGATGGCGTAGTTGAGGGCGTAGGCGGCTTCACCCTGGCCGTTGGTGAAATTCCACAGCAGCCGGTTGTAAGCGGGACGGGCACCGATTTCGCCGCGACCGCGAAGAAGGGCCAATTCCTCATCGAGAAGGTCGGCGGTCTGATTTTGGAAGGCGTGGATGGTTGGAGCGAGGGCTCCGTATTGATTACTCTGCGTGCTGAAGCCGATGGTGGGATCGATGGCATCGCTGTAGGCCTCATTGCCGATCAGGGTATAGAACTGCGAGATGCGGTTCGCGGCATTCAAAAGGGCGGTATTGATGCCGCTGGTGCCGGGAGCGAGGTCGATGCTCAGATCCTTCGCCCGTTCGAGCACGGTCTGGTAGAGCTCGATCATGCCGTAGTTCTCGATCACATCCTTGGTCGGGTTGAAGGCCACGGGGCCTTCGTAGCGCTGACCCGCCTGCTGGATCATGCTGGTGTAGGTGGCCGGAGCGTCGTTGTTGCGGAAATCGGAGATGCGGGCGTCGAAGACGTTCACAGCGTCCGTGACACGCTTCACCCAGCCGGCGACAAGTTGCGCGACATAGGCCGCGTCCGTGGTGGCGGAAGGTGCGGAGGCATTCGGAGGCCTGCTGTTGGCCGCACCGGCCCACTGGCTCCAATTAGCGGCTACATTGCCGTCCGCGTCCTTGTGGCGGTAGCGGCAGAAGAAGAGATTGTCGGTCAATAGGGCTGCACTTGCACCGGCGAGCTGGATTTCGTTCAACCCGGTTCCTGCGTTAAAGAGCGTCCAATCACCTCCAGAAGGCGTTCCCGCAGTCGGAAGCGTGATCCCCGGCGGATTGAGCGCACGACCATCTTCTTCGCGGTATTGCCATTCGAAGAACAGATCGCCCACATCGGCTCCAAAGTCGCCCGTGTGACGCACGGTGATCTTTTCGTCGAAGACATTCTCCGGATAAATCGAGGCCAGAGAACCGCGATAGACCTCCGAACGCGTGACGCGGAAGACGTGAATGACGACCGGAGCATCGCCGAGCGAAGGATCGTCGTTTTCCGCGATGGTGACGTATCCTGTGGTGAGCGAAGGCTGATAACCCGGATTGAGCAGGTCAGGATTTGTGATGACTGCTGTGCCCGGGCCGATGGAGGTGGCTGGCTGTACACCAGAAGGCGTGGCGGCCTGCAAGCCGACTCCGTAATCCACTCCAGCGAGGTTTTGTGGATCACGAGACAGCGCAGCGAGTGCCGCGACGGCGGCGGTCCAGTCGGGATCGACGTCGATGCCGGAAAGGATGAACTCCTCCACGGCGGTAAGTACGCTCGGCTGAAGGATCGTCTGCGCACCGGGCGCGGCGGTGAGATCGGGGTCACCCAAGGTGCGGCCATTCAAGAAACCGCGAACGCCGAGCATACCGGTGATCGAGTTGTAGTAGATGCGCTTTTGCAGGCCCGCGTTGAGCTTCTTGAAGCGCCACAGACCACCTTCGACGATAACATTGCCCGACGCGGGCTTGAGCGAGTCTGGCAGCAGGCCAACTGCGAGGGGCACCTCGCGTGCGGCGAGAGCTGGAACGACTCGCACGAGGTAGTTCGAAGCCAGCGAAGAGGTGTCGAGCGATGGATTGGCATCATCATAGGTCACCTTGGCGCTTTGCCATGCGATCGCTCCCGGCAGCGGCAGCGGGGCAGGAGTGTCACCCGCATGATCGCTGGCGTATTCACCGCCGGAGAAGGTGAGTGTCTCACCTGCTTTCAGGAAGCCGGTGTTGTCAGGCCAGACGGCATTGTAGCGGATGTTGTATTGCGGCAGTGCCGGACCAAAGCGGATCGGAAAGCCTGAGGCAGACGTGGGATGCCAGAAGTCGCCTCGCAGGGCATAATAGATCTCGGCGGTGATGTCGTCTGCGGCGTCGGTGTCTCCCGAAACGATCCACGGCTGGCCGGTCTTGTCCTCGTAGTAAGTGACGCGGCTCGGATCGAAATTCAGGCCGTTGGTTTGAGACATGGGGTTGATCCCGATGACGATGTTGAGCGGATAGGGCGGCTGGAGCTTGGTGCCGGCGACACCTTGATAGCGGAAGATGTAGCTCTGGTTGAAGGTCGGCAGACGCGTGTCGCTGGTGGAGGCGTCTTCGAGCTGGATCGCATAGACCGCCATCTTCGGCACGGGATTGGCCGGATCGGAGTCGTCGCGGTAGTTCACGAGCACATAGGGCGAACTCGTGTAGTTCACGTCCGCAGCCGTGCGGTTCAAATCATTGCGCAGAGCAAAGGCCGCCGTGCGTGAGGCATTGAGGAAGGATGGCGCGACGAGGGCGTGTTCTTCATTCGGGTTGTAGCCGGGTTTTGTGGCGTCAGGCTGGTTATAGATGCTCACCGCGTTGTATTGCGGCGCGGTAAAAAGTGTCTGCTGCGTGCCAAGCGTGTCCTTCAGGCCTTCCGAGCCGAGCTGGCTGGCCACCACGATGCGTGGCGGCGTTGAGGGCCATTGCGGGTTGTAGGCGGTTGCCTTGTAGGGCCACTTCAGGCCATCGACAACTTGATACCAGGCGACTGTTAGCATAGCGGGATTGTCCGGCGCATTCCAGGCGCCCACAGGAGGATACTGGATGTTCACCGGGATGATCGGCCCCTGCATGGTGGCAAGGTCGTAAACACCGAAGTTCACAGGAGCGAGGCGAGTAAGCACATAGCCGTTGTGCCCCACGGCATTGATGTCGTGATCCGGCATCGTGATGGCGGTGCCGATGGGCACATTGGGTTTTGGACCCACGGCGTTCTTCCAAAACTGCGAGCGTACGGTCTTCACGCTGAGGCTTTCGAGGGTGAGATTGCCCGTGGCGGCAACTCCGGCAGGCCGTTGAGAGAAGAGCAGTACGCTGCGGCCTTCCTCAGTGTTCGAGAAGAGGCCTGCGTTGCTCACCGTGGCCGCCGCCTCTGTATAAGTGATCTTTTGGAAGGCCCGGTTGTCCGTGTCACTGGGATCCATATCGACGGCGGGAGCCTCGATGATGTGATTGTAGTCCGTAGCACCCGGCCAGACGGCGGTGACCTCGACGATGACGTTTTGCGTGGTGTCCTCCGGCGCGGCGAGGTTTTCAAATTCGACGGTAAACTTGCCTGGACGCAGCGGGTAGAGCTTCTGGCCCACTTGATCCCAGGTCTGCATGTCCATCCAGGTGCTGTTGGCAGGTACATCCACCGTGACACCTCCATCAGGCGTTTTGAGCTTGTTCACGTTTGTGGCGTCGATGCCTGTGACGGTGCTGAAAGTGACGAAGTTGCCGATGGTGACGGTTTCCGGATAGATGGCACGTGCATAGTCCCAGATGATGGTGGAGGGGGAGTTGAGCGTGATTGCCTTTGTCGTGACGCCACGGGTGTCGAACGGAACAACCGACCCGGTGCCGCCAGTGTAGCCCTTCAAGGCAAGACTGCCGATGCCGCCGCTGACGGAGGGTGCGGAGGCTGCGGTGAGCACGGTGCCGGGAGGAGCCCAAAAATCACCAGAGCCGGTCAGGCGTGGCCCGGCGGAGGTACTCGTGACGGCACCGGCGGCGGTTTCATTGACAAACGTCAGCTCCGCCACCTGCACGGCTGTGGCGGTGGTATCGTTTTGCACCGCCAGGAAGGTCACGCGGTAGTCTTTGTAGCTGCTAGTGTTGTCAAAGGCGAGTTCCTGCATCACACCGCGTCCGGGACCGGCCGGGATCGCGAGGCCCGTGTGAATCATCTGGAAGGGCTGCGCCACGCCTGAGACATAGTTCCGGCCTTCGATCCTGATGAGCGCCGGGTCACGCTCTGGCGCGTCATTGGCGGAGGTGAGGCGGATGCGGTTCGCGGTGATCGGCGCGGTGTAGTAGAGGATGGCCCCGGCGGCTGTTTTATTGAAGTTGAGGTACTTCGTCGTGGCGAGGCCATCATTGAGCATGGACGGCCCCTCATCGAATGGCCAGCCATTGCCAAAGCCGCTGGAACCTGCTGGCCCCGGGAAGCCATCCACGCTGGTGGCGGTGTAGGCCGTGGTGCTCTGCGGGACGATGGTGGTGGTAGAGACCGGGACGCCATCGACATACGGTGCCGAGCTGGCGAGGGAGGCATTCGCCGAAACACGGAGCCGGAACTCCTTCTGCCACTGCCAGGTGATGGTGGCCGGGCCAGCCAGCGTGAATTGCGGCACCTGCTGTCTCAATTGAAAGCTGCTCCACGGCACGAAAGCGCCGTCCAGCCAGCCTTGTGGCACCGCGAGGCCCGTGGCCGTGTAGCCCGAGCTGCGGTAGCGCATGCCATCCTGGTCCGTGTAGGCCGCGCCGTCGATCTGGGCGATCACGGGGGTATTTTCCGCCAGCCAGTGCTTGTTCACCGCCGGACTCGGCGTTCCCGCCGCCTGCGAGGTGAGACCGGCAGGCAGATTCGTCAGGATCTCCAGAGCATGCTCCGTGCGCCAGAGGAAATTCAGCACCAGATCATCATTCACCACGAAATCGACCACGTTCGCCGTGCCGTTCACGGAGGAGCTTTTAAACTGGTAGCCGGTGCAGACGCGGCGTGTCACCGCATCCCTGCGGATGATCTCGGGATCGCTGTCGTCGAGCACATTGCCCGCCGCGTCCTCATAAACAATCTGTGGCACCGTCGCACGCACGGCCGTGCCGGTGGCGAGCACTTGCGTGCCGCCATAGGGCGAGGGCAGGCCGTAGTCAGACTGGATCGTGACATTCACCTGCTCAAACCAGGTGCCGTCCGTTTTTAGGAAACCGGTGAAGCCAAGCGGCACGCCGGGAGCAGGCAGGGTGGTGTAGCTGCCGGTGGTGCCCATCGTCATCGCACCGCCATTGTAGTAGCCGCTGATCACCGCGACATTACCGACGACGCCAACGCCCGCGCTGTTCATCACCGAGGGCACGGAGTAGCCGCTGCTGATGAGTTCCACCGGCGTGACATGCCACATATGGCTGAGATTTGTGCTGTTGAGCTTCATCCAGAAAAGATGCCGCGCCGTGGCACCGCTCAAGGTGGTGATGGTGCTGCCCGGCACGCGGTGCGAGAGTGCGGCCCCCGCGCTGCCGGTGACATACAGCCCGTCGCTGCCGGCGGTGATCTGCCCCGCGAAGTCATCATTGCCGGAAGCCAGAAACACATAGCGTGTCCAGGTGAGATTGGTGGGATCGAGCTGCGCCACAAAGACATCGTAGGTGTTCGACACGCTGCCAAAAAGCTCGCCCGAGCTGGGGTTCACGTTCGCCGAGCTCGAGGCGCGGAAGTTCCGGCTAAATTCACCCACCGCGTTGATCACGCCATTGCTGAATTCCATGTCCACGATGCGTGAGCTGGCATTGGTGATGTTGACGTTGTTGGAGTTATCCACCTTCACCGGCTCGGAGTGGTGCACGATGCGGGCACCCACGCCATTTTGCGCATTGATCATCACCAGCGTGCCCCAGTTCCCCACATTGAAATCGTAATTGTAGGTGGATGTGTCCGCCATTGTGGTGCTGCTTCCGGGCACCATCACATTGCGCTCATCGTCGATGTTGCTGTAGCTCAACGAGGCGAGCGCACCATCGGGATTCTGAAAGTTCATCGCCACGAACAAGTTCCCCGAGCCGTCCGCCGCGATGGCCGTGGCGTAATCATTGGCTGGTGAAAAACCCAGCGTCGTCGCCCATGTCGCATTCAGACTGGTGTCCATCCGCAGCATGAAGACATCGCGGTTCGAGCCGTGCGAGTAGCGCCCATTCATCGTGCCAAAGGTCGATGTGCCTCCAGTCATGCGGCGCTGGTCCACGATCAGATTGTTCGCTCCAAAGTCCCCGCTCACAGCGACCTGGCTGCTGCCGCTCACGATCGTCACGCAGATGCCCGTGGCACGCGCTGTGGCAGAGCCACCATTGTCACGGATGAGCGTGTAGTCCTGCACCACGCCGTCGTAGTCCAGCTTTGCCACAAACGCCTTGCCATCGGTCGTCTGGCCGCAGGCGTATAAAAAGGGGGCCAGAATCGCCACGTCATTGATCAGGAAACCCACACTACCGGCCGTGCTGCCGATCAGGCCGTTCATCGAGCGCGTCCAGATCACCGCCCCGGTCGGGTCCACCTTGCTGATGAAGCCGTCACGCGGCCTCAATGCCCCCGCAGGCGGCATGTCACACCAGCCAGTGATGAAGGTGTGCGTGGGATTCGAAACAGAGCGGAAGCCAGGCGCAGAGCCCGGCACCGTGCCAGGATTGGCCGGCGACGGGGGCGAAGTGGACGCTGAAGAAGGTGGAAAGCCAAAGGGCAGCGCGGTGTCCACCGTGCCGGCGTAGTGCGTGGCATTGCCATTTGTCACGGCGGGCAGTGACTTCACCATCACCTGACCAGCGAGTGCCGCATGCGTGGCGAGCAACAGGGAGAAACCAAAGAGAAGCAGGTGTTTCATGATCGCGTTAAGGAGTGTTATTGAGCTGGTCCACGGTGCTGACGCGGTTCAGGGTGAGGCTGCCGGTCACGGTGATGGCGCTGGTGTGCAGGCCGGTGAGGGTTTCGGTCCAGGTGCCGTTGAGCATGTGATCCACGGGCGTGTCACCGGCGGTGATGGCGATGCTGAGGGCACGCGTCACGGCGCGGCCGGCGGTGGCGAGATCGGGGTGGTATTTGTGACGGAAGGGATTCACCGGATCATTCGCGGCGAGCGTGAGCGAGCCGGTGGTGCTCGTGCCGGCTCCGAGCGTGCCGGTGAGGGCCAAGACATCGCCGCTCATCGGAAAGGACACCGTGCTGAAGCGCTGGCCGATGAGCTGGCCGCCGCGGACGGTGGTGCCATCGAAGTTCGACACGAGATTCATCTGCGTCACGATCACCGGTGCGGGCGAGGCACCGCGTGTGCGCATGAGCACGGCCTCCTTGAGCAGCTTCACCTGGCCGCTGGCATTCACATGGAGCAGCACGCGCATGGAAAAGGGCTTTGGAGCAGGTGTGGGCGTGGCGCCGGTCGTTTGACGGGCGTGGACCTCGTTCACTTGGTTCAGTGTGATGTCGCCGACCCACAGGCCGGCGGCGGTTTGGGCCGATAAACTGGCCGTGATGGCAAAAAAGAGCAGCAGGACGTGTTTCATGGCAAAAAAGGGTCTCAGGGGTTCAAAGTGACCGGCACGCGCCACAGCACGCCGGAGGTGCGGATTTCGAGAAGGCTGGCTGCGGGAGCAGTGGGGATGCTCGTGAGGCTCGCATGACCGATGCGGAAGGGCGTCCACTCGCCCGCAGGTGCCGCGAGAGATTGTGCGCTGCTCAAAGCCGTGCGCGTGCCGTTGCTGAGATAGGCCAGCGGCAGCGAACCGGTCGCGGTGAGGCTGATGGTGAGCGCAGAATTCCCCGCAGGACGGAATTCGACCGAGCCCATGCTATCCGCCGCATTTAGCGAGATGCTGCCACCGCGCAGCGAGACGGGCCCTTGATGATCGCTGCCCGTGCCGCACCAAACCCAGTAGGCACGTCCAGCCACCGCAGGCTCCGCGGACGAGGCCTGCACCCATTTGCCATTGAGCAGCTTGAAGGCCCGCAGCGGAGTGTGCGCGGGTGAATTAGCAAAAAAGGCTCCCAGCGTGATCGGCGACGCCGGATCGACCGGCAGGCCGACGAGGTTGAAGGACTGCGGACGCCACTCGAAGCGATTCAGCCTCACGGTGCCCGGAATGGTCAGCGTGGTGCCCGTGGAGGCCTTGATGAGATACGCCTGCCCGGCGGTGAGCTGATGTAGGTTGTTCAAAAAGCTGCCCGCAGCCGTTTCCGGCTGCCAGGTCCGCCATTCGGCGTCTTTCCAGGTATCCGCCGCCGGATCACGGAGCGAGGTGTACTTCGCGCTCACGGGGATGAAGGTCGTCACCATCTCCACCGGCAGCCCGGCAAACAAAACATCGGGATCAGCCTGCGAAGGCTCGACCTCCAGCCACATGCTGTTCCAGCCCTGCTGGAGCGTAACGGTCTGGGTGAGGTTTTGAGCCTGCAAAACGGCTGTGCAGGTCCAAAGCACAGCCAGCAGGCATGGGATCGAAAAAGGCGCTTTCATGAGGAAGACGAGGGTCCGTCCCCGCCATCCACACTTTTTTCAGGCGTGTGTTACCACGGGTGATGAGGAAATGTTCAGCGCTGGTTCTTCCAGGTCGGATGCTACTGAGCTGAGAGCCGGAAGAAGGCAGCCTTGTCCGGGGAGGTGAACTGGAACTCCAGCTTCCCCTCGCTGTTGAACGTTCTCACGGCGTCAGGGGCGGTCGTCATCGAGAACGGCTGGAAGCTGCCGGGCATCAGGGTGGTGCTCTTTTGCACACCCAGGGTAAGGGTGAAGACCCCGGTGGCCGGGTTGTGCTTGATCAGCGGTGTGGGAAAGTGCAGCGCCTGCACCTGCGAGGTGGTGTAGAGATCGTAGGGGTTCGGATCAGTGATCACATCGTTGCGTCCAGTGGTCCGGTTCGTGTCAAACTGCGCCTGGTTGAAGATGGCGTTGCCGGAGAGGAAGGCGGTGACCTGGGCCGGCTGGGCCGTGCCGGGATCAAACCCGAAGGCGGCGAGGTAAAGTTCAGCGGCGTCGTTGAGACCGTCGCCATCCGTGTCGGTGCTGTTGCTGGCGGACGCGTAGCGGAAGAGATTGGTTCCCGAGCCTTGCAGCCCGGATGCCGTCACGTCCACATTCACCAAACCCGCCGTGTGGGCAGGAGTGGTGGCGGTGATTTGAGTGTCGCTGGCCACCGCGAAGCTTGCGGCGGCGGTGCCTCCAAAAGTGACCGCCGTGACATTGGTGAAGTTTCCGCCGTAGATAGTTACGATTGTGTTGCCAGAGGTGCCGCCCCCTGCGGCGTTGACGAAAGCGACAATCGGAGCGTTGGCGTAGGTGTAGAGATTGCTTCCGACGCTGGTGCCAACCAGATTGGTCACGGTCACGTCAACCAAGCCTGGGACATGAGCCGGGGCCGTGGCGGTGATGTTGGCGCCATCGATCACGCTGAAACTGGCCGTGGCTCCGCCGATGGTCACGCTGGTGGTGCCGTTGAAACCCGTTCCGGTGATCGCCAGGCTTGTGCCACCTGCCGCGCTGCCCACCGCCGGGGTCACGCCGATGATGGTGGGCGCTGGACCCAGACCGGTAAAAATGTAAGCTGCCCCGGCACCGTAAACCAACTCGTCTGCGGGGCTATTGATGCCAGACGCGCTGCCATCTTCCTGATTGGCTCCAACAACAACAGTGTCCATGCTCACTGTCACCGAAAAGCCGAAAGAGTCACCCGCTGTGACCTGGGAAGCCTTCAGGTAGGCCTGCTGCGTCCAGGTTGTGCCAGCACGCACATACACATAGGCTGCCCCCGCGCCCGTGGCTGCTTCATCGGGTGTGCTGTTGATGCCTGTCGTGCCGCTTGCCTCATTGTATGCTCCGACGACCACAGTGTCATCGCTCACTGCCACTGAAATTCCGAAAAAATCGTTCGCCGAGACCTGTGATGCTTTCAGGTAGGCTTGCTGGCTCCAGGTCGTGCCGCTGCGTGCAAACACATATGCTGCGCCGCTGCTGCTGGCTGCTTCGTCAGGTGTGCTGTTGATGCCCGTGGTGCTGCTGTCTTCTGCAGACGCTCCGACAACAACGGTGTCACCGCTCGCTGCCACCGCACTGCCAAACTGGTCACCCAACGTCACTTGGCTTGCTTTCAGATACGCCTGCTGGCTCCAGGTCGTGCCGCTGCGCACAAACACGT
Organism: Prosthecobacter sp.; assembly: GCF_014879935.1. Lineage (GTDB taxonomy): Bacteria > Verrucomicrobiota > Verrucomicrobiia > Verrucomicrobiales > Verrucomicrobiaceae > Prosthecobacter. The sequence goes on along the minus strand of NZ_JACSRD010000146.1, from coordinate 173,390 downwards.
ATGCCGCGCCTGAATTGACGGCAGCTTCATCGGGCGTGCCGTTGACGCCTGTGGTGCTGCCGTCTTCCTGATGGGCGCCAGCGACCACCGTGTCTCCACTCACCGCTACCGAGATGCCGAAGTTGTCGTTTGCCGAGACTTGAGCAGCCTTCAGGTAAGCCTGCTGAGTCCATGTCACGCCGTTGCGGACAAAAACGTAGGCTGCGCCCGCATCGACAGATGCCTCGTCGGGAGTGCTGTCGATGCCGGTTGTGCTGCTGTCCTCAAGCATAGCCCCGACCACGACCGTGTTTCCGCTCACTGCCACAGATCTGCCGAAAAAGTCACCCGCTGAGACCTGTGATGCCTTCAGGTAAGCCTGTTGCGTCCAGGCCCCGCCGCTGCGCACAAACACATACGCTGCTCCGGCGCTGGTGGCCCCTTCGTCAGGAATGCTGTTGACACCTGCCGTGGTGCTGTCCTCGCCGGCGGATCCAACGACCACCGTGTCCCCGCTTGCCGCCACAGATGAGCCGAAGCTGTCACCCGCTGTGACCTGTGATGCCTTCAGGCAGGCTTGCTGCGTCCATGTTGTGCCGTTTCGCACAAACACATAGGCTGCTCCGGCACCGAGGGCACCGTCGTCAGGAATGCTGTTGACACCTGCCGTGGTGCTGTCCTCGCCGGGGGATCCAACGACCACCATGTCACCGCTCGCTGCCACTGAGGCACCGAATTGGTCATCCGCTCCGGCGTACCCCCGATTCTCTGGTGAGACTTTCATATAAGCCTGCTGTGTCCATGTCGTGCCGTTGCGCACGAAAACATAGCCCGCTCCGGCGTTGAGAGCTCCCTCATCGGGCGTGCTGTTGATGCCTGTCGTGCTGCTATCCTCCTGAGGGGTGCCGACGAGGATTGTGTCCCCGCTCACTGCCACCGAAGTGCCAAACAGGTTGTTTGCCAAAACCTGGTCTGACTTCAGATAAGCTTGCTGTGTCCAGGTGGTGCCGCTGCGCACATACACATAAACCGCTCCGGAATTGCCGGCCAATTCGTCGGGTGTGCTGTTGATGCCTGCCGTGCCGCTGTCCTCCTGCGGTGAGCCCACGACAACAGTGTTTCCGCTTACAGCCACGGAATTGCCGAAATTGTCGCTCGCCGAGACTTGCGATGCCTTCAGATAAGCCTGCTGGCTCCAGACGGTGCCGCTGCGCACAAACACATACGCTGCCCCGGAGCTGCTGGCCAGTTCGTTTGCCGTGCTGTTGATGCCACTCGTGCTGCTGTCCTCGCCGATTGCGCCGACGACCACCGTGTCCCCGCTCACCGCCACCGAAATACCAAAGAAGTCGAGACCGGTGACTTGGGAGGCCTTCAAGTAAGCCTGCTGTGTCCACGTTGTTGCGTTGCGCACAAACACATACGCTGCTCCGGAACTGCTGGCAGATGTGTTGGGGGTGCTGTTGACGCCCGTCGTGCTGCTGCTTTCCTGCATGGCTCCAACGATGACAGTGTCAGCGCTGATCCCCACGGACCTGCCGAACCGGTCATTCGCCGTGACCTTGGCAGGTTTCAGATAGGCCTGTTGAGTCCACGTGGTTCCGCTGCGTACAAACACATACGCTGCCCCGGCGCCACTGGCCAGTTCGTTTGGTGTGCTGTTGATGCCCGTGGTGCTGCTGTCCTCATTGTACGCCCCAACCACAACAGTGTCTCCATTCGCTGCCACTGATATGCCGAAGACGTCGTCTGCTGTTACCTGTGCGGCCTTCAGGTAGGCTTGCTGGCTCCAGGATGTGCCGTTGCGCACAAACACATACGCCGCTCCGGCGTTGCCGGCCAGCTCGTCGGGCGTGCTGTTAATGCCCGACGTGCTGCTGTCCTCATTTTGGGCACCTACGATCACGGTATCCCCGCTCACCGCGACTGCATTGCCGAAATTGTCGCCTGCTGAGGGTTGTGCTGCCTTCAAGTAAGCCTGCTGAGTCCACGTGGTCCCGCTGCGCACAAAAACATATGCAGCTCCAGAGTTGACGGCCGCCTCGTCGGGGATGCTGTTGACACCTGATGTGCTGCTGTCCTCACCAGTCGCTCCAACAATCACCGTGTCTCCGTCGATTGCGATAGAAATGCCAAGCAAGTCAAGCGCATTGCCATATCCCGAACTGCCTAAAGAGGGTTTCAAATAAGCCTGCTGGGCAATCGGATCGATGGTGATGGGATATCGCGCACCTCCCTCCTCGACGCGGACGACGATTCCACCCTCGTGCCCGGCTACAAAACGGGAGGGCAGCACTTGTCCGTCCGCATCCCACACCTTCAGCCCCGCATAGGTCACCACGGGCGCTCCTGCCTCATCCCGGAAGTAAACTGTCTGTGCGTCTGCTGCCACACTGGCCTTCAGCGTGCCCCGGATGCCCAGGACGACGTCCAAGGCCACACCACCACCCGCGCCTTTTGGCCGCTGATCCAAGGTGAAACCATGCTCCAGTCCCCGCTGATCATTGACGAACCACTCCTGCACGGCTGCGTCCCACTGATAGCTCAGGCGCAGACCGTCCGCCTTCACCTCCGGCTCTCCTTGGACGGTCGTCTGTAGGCTGCCGAAGCCGTAGCTGCGCAGTTCCAGACCCCACCGCCAGTCGGCGTCCTTGGGTTTGGCCTCGAATCCTTGGCCGTCAAAGGCGGCGGTCCACTGCTGCCCCTTGTTCCGTGCCTGAAAGCCACCGCCCTCCAGCGGCATGAAGCTGTGCTCCCAGGCCGTGTGGGCCGCCCGGATGCTGGCCCAGTCGGACTTTTCCAGCCCCTGGGGCACTTGGTCGGGTGAGGTGATCTGCTGGGGCTTGCTTGACGGTGCGGCAGACAGCGGCAGGCTGAAAAAAAAGAGGAGACGGAGAAGCAAGGATTTCATGGCGGATCGTCCACGCCATCCACACCGTTTTCCCCGTCATGTTACCTCCAGGCTGAAGAAAAATTCAGCCGCCGGCCTCGCGGAGGCTCTCCGCGAGCCTGGGCTGGATTTCGGCGGCTTTGCGGGCGCTGATCGGGGCCGTGGGCAGGGCTTCGAGGAGCTTTTGGAGGATGTGGACGGCCTCATCGCGCTTGCCCGCTTTGCGCAGGCGGTTGGCCAGGGCCTCCCATCGAGTGAAGTAAGTCGATTCATCCCACTTTTGCGCCTGCAGCATGCCGGGGAGCTGGGAGAGCAGCTTCTCCGCCTCTGCAGGCTCGTTTAGCTCTTGAAGGGCAAGAAAGTCAAAAACCACGATGGCGGCCGCAGCGGGCGGCAGGCGGCCCTGCGAACTTACCCGGTCCATCCAGAGCCGTGCTGTCGCGTGAGCCTCTTCGGGCCGTTTCAGGTCTCGCAGAGTTTCGATGACCTTCGCCGCCTGGCGCAGGGTGGTGGGATGCAACGGGCCGAGATCCTGATCGCAGGCCTTCAAAGCCGAGCGGCGCAGCTCCAGCACGGCCGCATGGCCGGAGTGGTCTTCCAACGTGTCCGCCAACGCATCGAGCGTGGCGTTCGCTTTGACATAATCCGGCCCCACGGTCTGCCAGTAGATGTCGAGTGCTCGGCGTGCGTGGCGGATGGATTCATCAATGAGTCCGGCTTCGCGGCAATGCTTCGCCAGACGACCCAAAACGCGTCCGGTGAGCGAATGCTGCTCCCCCTTCTCCTTCAGCGAGAGGGTGACCGTCTCGCGCCCGAGCTTCAGCGCCTCCTCCCGTCTTCCCAGCTCAAACAGCACCGTCATCAGCTCCGTCTTTGCGGTGATTTCATCAAAGAAGTCCTTCCTGCTGTGATAATGCACGACGCAGGTGCGCAGCAGTGTCTCTGCTTCTTCAAAGGCCTCCTTTGTGGCTACTTCGTCGATCAACTCCTCCGCCAGTGCGTAGCGGGTGTGGCAGGCCTGTTCGTCATCGGCAGGCAAATGACCTTCCTGCCATGCGATGATGCGGCGCAGCTCCTCGCGTGCGGCGACGGCCTCCGCGCTCGTCGCCACGGCAGACTGCATGGTCTTCAGCGCAAGCCGGTAGCGCAGGCTCCAGAGCAGCTGGTCATCCGCGTCGAGCAGCGGCTCCGCTTGTGCCAGCACCACGCGGAAGAGCTGCACGTCCGCAGGCTTGTTCATCATCGAGGCCACTTCCGCGAGCATGGAGGCCTTCCGCCGTGAATCACCGTGAAAGGCTGCCAGGCGGCGCAGCAGCTCCTCACGCCACTTGTCCGGGTCCACCGCATGGCCGGTGACATGCTCATCCATGCCGTGAACGGTATCGAGCACGATGTCCGCGATCTCATCCGACTCCGCTTTTTGCCGCAGCGCACCATTTTCCGCCGCGCGGGCCTTCACCGCCTGCCAAACAGACACGACCGTGCCCGTGATGAGCGAGAGAAAAGCCACCAGGATGGCCGCGACGGCCGCTTTGTGCCGCGCCGCACGCCGCCACAGCAAATCAATGCCCGTGACGGGCCGCGATTCGATCTCGTCACCGGCCAGAAAGCGTTCCAATTCCTCCGCGAGGAAGCCTGCGCTGCGCAGGCGCTTCTCCGGGTGCTTTTCCAAACAGCTGCGGATCAGGGTCGAGAGGTCAGGCGGCAGCTTTGACACATCCGCCTGTCCCACACTGGCCTGTGGCGATGATCTGGCCGCTGATCCCAGGGCCGGCTCCGCCTGTGTGATGCTGCGGATCACCTCCGCCGCGTTGCCGCCGGGAAAGGGCAGCTTGTTTGTCAGCATCTGGCACAGCAGCACGCCGAGCGCCCATACATCACTCGCCGTGGTCGTCTCCTGCTTGCCGCCGGAGGCCTGCTCCGGGCTCATGTAGTGCAGGGTTCCGAGTTGGGAGCCGCTATTGGTGAGCTGGGACTCGCCATCGAGCTGCTTTGCGAGACCAAAGTCTGCCAGCAGCGGCCCGCCCTCCGCATCGAGCAGGATGTTCGCCGGTTTCAGGTCCCGATGCAGCACGCCGCGGTCGTGCGCATGCTGCACCGCACGGGCGATGAGCATCATCATCGCGGCGGCCACACGCGGTGGCATGGCACCCTGTGATTGCAGCCTTTCCGCCAGCGAGCCGCCCTCCGCCAGCCGCATCGTGAAATACGGTGTGCCATCGACCTCACCGCTTTCATACACCGCAATGATATGAGGATGCAGCAGTCGCGCGATGGCCTTCATCTCCGCGCGAAATCTCGCGGCTTCTTCACGCCGCGCGAACTGCGCATTGCGGATGACTTTCATCGCCACGCGGCGCTTCAGCCGCAGGTCCACCGCCTCAAACACCACGCCCATGCCACCGTCGGCAATCTCGCGCTCCAGACGATGGCCTGCAAACTCACACGGCAGCACGCCGAGCATGCTGCGCGGTCCTTTAGGCGGCTCACCGGCCGCGTCGATGCCTTCGTTGAGCAGACATGCCAGGCAGATGCCATCCCGTTCGAGCCGGGTGCCGCATACCGGACATGAGGATGAGGAAGCCGCTTTCATGCCGTCGTGATGAGGCTCACGAGGTAGCGCAGCTCCTCATCGATCTCGCCCTCGCTCGAAACGACCTCCCGCACCTCCTCCCGCAGCAGCATGCCAAAACGCCGCGGCATGTCGGTGGCCGCTTTTCGCACGGCGCCGTGAGAAAGGCCATGGCGGTCTGCGAGGCTGTCCCACTGCGGGGGGCCCGCATCCGGGCTGAAGACTCGCTGCCGCACCTCCCCCAGGAACACGCTGCGTTCACGGTCTTCGATTTCGGTGTCCAGTCGCCGCATCACCCGGTCCACCAAGGCGCGCGCCCAACTCCGGTCATAGGCAGTGTCCGGAGAACGGCGGTCCTGCATGGCAGGCGAGTCATCCTCCACCTCCATCTCGCTTATGGGCACCAAAGGGACACCACCTCCGCGCTTCTGGCGGGTTTCATCGCGATGCTGGTTGGACAGCCAGTTGGCAAAACAACGCAGCAAAAAGGTGCGGAAGCGGACCTCGCCACGCCGGACCTTTGCCAGCGTCTCCCGTGAGATCAGATGCTCAAAGAAGCCCTGGACCTGGTCTGCGGCCGCCTCCCGTGTGGCACCACGCTGCCTGGCATACACATGCAGCGGCTCCCAGTAGGCCTGCGCCAGCCGCTCCAAACCGTGGAGGGCCTCCGTCTCGGTGCTGGCCGCCTGGATGGCCGACCACATCGTGGCTGGAAACAAGCCGCTCGCGGACAGCTTGCTGCCTTGGGAGGCCGATGGAACTGAGGCATCACTCATGCATGGCGGAATGCCGGGAAAAGGAGAGGGCAATTGATGATTGGCAAGTGTCCTGTGTGTTAGGTGCCACCCCGAATCTGAGGCTGGCTCCAATCCGAAAATGGTCTCCGGTCCTCCGAGTGCGGAAACACGAACATAAACGCGAATTCATCTTCGACCCGAAGCGCAGTTCATCTTCAGCGGTTTCTGTCCAGCGTCCTCCTCCCTGACCATGAAGACGCGCCCCATCCTCACTTTTCTCGCCTCAGCAAGCCTGCTGCACGCCGATCCTCAGCTCAGCTCGTGGTTCACCGCCGATTCCGGCCAGTATGCCCGCATCTACCAGACGACGGCCGCAGAAACCGCCGGGACGAGCTCCACCACCTGGAGCCGCGGCACAGGTGTGCAAAGCAACCCGACTTATGCTGGCGTGAGCGAGGTGCTGTATTCGACGAACTGGGTGTACATCCGCTCCACCGGCCTCGCCAGCCACATCATGGGCCCGTGGTATCTCGACGCTGCGAAGACACAGAACTTCCCCAACTTCCCCTCGAACACCGCAGTGCTCTATCGCATCCCGCGCACGCCGGTGATCCCTGGCACGAAGACCAGCACGGGCCTCGGCGCCACCGGGCGCATGGTCAATGGCGTGTCCATCTTCGACAGCCGCGATGCTTTTTCCTACGTCAATGCGAGCGCTACTGACGCCACGCCGGTCAACGGGCTCACCGGTGACGGCATCTGGAACCGTGACGGCTATCACAACGAAGGTGTGACCTTCGACCCGGCTCTCGCTCATCAGGCGGGCAACAACTACCACTATCATGCGCATCCGATCGGCCTGCGTTTCCAACTCGGTGATCATGTCGATTACAATGCCACGACCAATCGCTACACCGAGAGCGCCGCTGCGGTGACGAAGCACTCGCCCATCCTCGGCTGGGCGGCGGATGGCATTCCCGTTTACGGCCCCTACGGCTACTCGTCCCCGCTCGATCCGAACAGCGGCGTGCGGCGCATGGTGAGCGGCTTCGTGCTGCGCGATGGCAGCTACGGCACCACCAACCTCGGCTCCACCGGCCGCGCCACGCTTCCGGCCTGGGCGGCACGCGTGCAGAACCGCAGTGCCACGCTGGCTGCGAATCAATACGGCCCCGCTGTCGGCACGAACTACCTCCTCGGCCATTACATCGAGGACTTTGATTACCTCGGCGACCTCGGTTTCACTCTTGGCACGCACTTTGATCTGAACGAGCAGAATGTGCGCTGGTGCGTCACACCCGAGCATCCCTCCGGCACCTGGGCTTACTTCACGCCGATCAATGCGGATGGCACGCCCGCGTACCCTTACACCACCGGCCGTCAATACTACGGCAGCCCTACCGGCGGATCGGTGGGCAGCATCACGGAGACGGTGACGACGCACTGGAGCGGCGGTCCGAACAAGACCGAGACGGCGACCGCTCCCGCTTTGAGCGGCGCGAACGTCACACTCACCTGGAGCGGCATCGAAGGCGGCACCTACAAAGTAGAAGGCACCTCGGATCTCGCCGCCTGGAGCAATCTGAGCACCACCGCCACGGTGACGGGCGATGACACCGGCAGCTATACCGAGACCAACGGCACCGCCAGCGGCCGCCGCTTCTACCGCGTCACCCGCACGGCGCTTGCCACCTTTGACAGCACCGGCTTCAACTACACGCCGTCCGGTGGCGGAGGAGGCGGCGGCGGCACGGCCACGGCTCCTGGAGGCACGGTCACACGGGGCAGCAGCTACACGCTGACCATCAACATCCCCACGACCTCCACGCCGCCCGTGCCGCCTGCCAATGTCGCCGTGAGCAATCTCACCATCGGCGGCGTCACCACGGGCATCAGCAGCATCGTCCACACCTCGCAGTATGTCGTCACCTGCACCTACGCCGTTCCAGCGGGTGCCACGCCAGGTGCCGCGAATGTCGTCGTCAGCTTCCTCAATCCCCAAGGGGCGACCATCAGCTACACGCTCACCGGCGGCCTGACGATCCAGTAAGGCGGGTGCCAAGGGCCAAACTCCCTTCTTGGCAACACGCGGGCTTTCTCCCACACTCCGCCCGTCATGCCCGCTGCTGCCAAAAAAACTCCTTCACGCCCGAATCCCGCCCGCGAACTCGTGTTTGGCGATCTGTGGGAGTTTGATCCGGCACCGGAGACGGCCGATCCGAAGCTGAAGAAGAAATACGACCTCTTCATCAATGGCCGCTTCGTCCCGTCGCGCTCCGGCAAATACTTCGCGACGATCAATCCGGCCACGGAGGCCAAAATCGCCGACATCGCACTCGCGGATGCTTCGGATGTCGATGCGGCCTGCTCGGCGGCGCAGCGGGCGTTCATCACGTGGGGGCGTTTGCCCGGTAAAGAGCGAGGGAAGTATCTCTACCGCATCGCACGGCTGCTGCAGGATCATGCGCGGGAGTTCGCGGTGGCGGAGACGATGGATGGTGGCAAGCCGATCAAGGAATCGCGTGATTTCGATGTGCCGATGGCTGCGGCGCATTTCTTTTATCACGCGGGTTGGGCGGACAAACTGGAGTTTCTCGCGCCCGGTCGGCAACTCGCCCCTCACGGCGTGGTGGGGCAGGTCATTCCGTGGAATTTTCCGCTGCTCATGCTCGCGTGGAAAATTGCTCCGGCGCTCGCGGCGGGGAATTGCGTCGTGTTGAAGCCCGCGGAGACTACCAGCATCACCGCGCTGAAGTTTGGCGAGATTTGTCAGGAAGCCGGACTGCCGAATGGTGTCGTGAACATCGTCAGCGGCGCGGGCGAGACCGGCGCGGCGGTGATCAATCATCCGCTCACCTCGAAAGTGGCCTTCACCGGCAGCACGGAGGTCGGGAAGATCCTCATGCGCAGCCTTGCCGGCACGGACAAGAAGCTCACGCTCGAACTCGGTGGCAAGGCCGCGAACATCGTCTTTGACGACGCGCCGCTCGATCAGGCTGTCGAGGGCATCGTGAACGGCATCTTCTTCAATCAAGGCCACGTCTGCTGCGCGGGCTCGCGACTGCTCGTGCAGGAAAGCATCGCCGATGAAGTGCTCGCCAAGCTGAAGCGCCGCATCGCCACGCTGCGTGTCGGCGATCCGCTCGACAAAAACACCGACCTCGGAGCCATCAACAGCGCCGAGCAGCTCGCCAAGATCACCGACCTCGTCAAAAGCGGCGTCGAGGAAGGCGCGGAGAAGCACGACAACGGCTGCAAGCTGCCCGCGAAAGGTTTCTTCTTCCGTCCCACGATCTTCGCGAACGTCAGCATGAGCCACCGCATCGCCCGCGAGGAGATTTTCGGCCCCGTTCTGAGCATCCTCACCTTCCGCACGCTCGAAGAAGCCGTCGAAAAAGCCAACAACACCGCCTACGGCCTCAGCGCCGGCGTCTGGACCGACAAAGGCAGCCGCATCCTCAAAATGAGCACGCTGCTGAAGGCCGGCGTCGTCTGGGCGAACACCTACAACAAATTTGATCCCACGAGCCCGTTTGGGGGATTCAAGGAGAGCGGGTTTGGAAGAGAAGGCGGGAAGCAGGGACTGCTGGATTATCTCAAGGTGGCTTGAGGCCGCTGCGCGGAATGACGAAACCAGAATGAGGAATGACGAATCAATTCCCAAGCGACCGGCTCGTCGGTAGTCCGCATTTTAAAATACTTATCAACAAGCCGTCACGAAGTAGGGAAACGAAGAGATTCCAGCTCTCGGATGAGAAAAGTGACCTGTTCATCCAGATCGGCCTGAGAACGGCACTCTGCACCGAGCTGTAAGTTGCCATCTTTGTCTTTGGAATGAAAACCAAGACAGATTGAGACTTCCCAAGACTTGAGACCGGAGGATTCTGGGGCCGTGTTGATCTGATGAAGTTGGAAATGGGAAGTGCTCGACATTGTGGGTATTTATTTGAGTTTTCTGCTAACAATTTCAGCTTGAACGGTTTCATGCGGGGTTTTGTTGCGCTATTTCATATTGGTACGCTGTCGGCTGGTTTCCAAACCGATCCGTCGTTGAAACAGATGACACGAAGCCGATAGCAGGTGTGAGCGCGTCGTCACCTGATGTGAAAAGGGAATGTCGCAGGTTCAGGAGAGCCGCAGATGCATCCAATCGGTCGCTTTCCTGAATCTGTGGCAAATCAGCCAAGCAGTTGCAGTCTGTCTCCAGCCTGCGTTTCCAAGTCCAGATGCGGACGCGAGACCCAAAAATCGCCAACCGAATGAGTTCTTCACAGCCCCGCGCATGGTTAGGCTATTTGGTTGTCCTCATTTGAAGTCTTTGTTTGCGATTCGACGGCAGCATTCTCGGAAGACACTTCAGCGCTTGCGGGAACGATAACGACCGTGGGAATCAAAGGATTGTCCTCTCTCGACTGAACCCAAGCATACACCTTTGCTCGATCAGGGTTAGCGAGTTGAAACAACATGACCGTGTGACCGCGTGTTTCAGGAGCCGTTAGCGCTGTCTCGAGCGTAGCCGAGCACCCGAAGCGCCTCTCTACAGCTATTCTGACATGTTGTTCAGGCTCGAGTCTGTATTCCGGTTGGTGCTTCTTCATTGGCTTCGTTCACGGGATGCGCTATTTTATTCGTCTTTCGATCCATATTTTCTTTCCCTTCTTGAGGTTAATCATGTGAAGCTCGTTAGCGAATATTAGGACAGGATACGGCGGAAGCCAAAAGCCGGTATCGTAGCGGTCATAGCTCGGGATAGACCAAAGGCTCTCATCGTCTGTCTTGAGGATGGCACCGTCTCCAAGCGACTCCACGACCTTGGTGAGAAAACCGTTCTGTAGTGTGAACGCACCATCGACGCGTGTAACGATGACTGTGTTATCGTTGTAAACCAAGACACCGGACTTCGGGAGGGCTTTAATGTAATCGGTCATCCGGTCTTTGTTGAATTGCGGAGCCGGGCCGTCGCAGATGATGACGCCGACGCCGAGCGGCAATGCAACAATCTCTCGTTCCAGAATCCATGTGGAGCCTCCAAGAAAAGTGAGAACCTTGCCGTTGAGTTCGGAGACGGTGTCCTGATAAAACGAAACTCGCTTGAGTTCGGCTGCGCTTGCACATGCGGCAGCGAAAAAGAGCGTGAGGAAAAGGATGCCTGTTCTCATAGCGCAATTGTTAGCTCTTCTTGGTGAACGATTCGCCTTGATTGAGCCTGCTAGAAGCTGTGCTCGTGAGAAGGTCGATAAGCTGCTGCCTGTCGAGGGCTTTAGCGTCCTTGGACTTCTTGATACCATCAGCCGTGCAAAGTCGAATCAAATCATCATTGGTAAGTTGCTCTAGCGCAGCCAGAAGACCGCTTTCGCCATCTCGGTGTAATATCTCGACTGTATTCAATGAAGGCTTTTGAGGCGTGGAAGACTTCTGCTGAATGGACACCTTCGCATCTGGTGAAAGTAAAACTTCCTCAATGCGAGCGAAAAACTCAGGGCTGCGTAATGCCTCATCATAGACAGCATCACAAAGCGCACGCAACCTTGTATAAACGGCGTCCTTTTGGCTATTTGTTGGCATGAGCAATGAGTTCACGGGTCAAATCTTCAACGTATTCATAAAGGTAGCGGTCCCCTGATTTTGATCTGCCGTATTTCTGTTTGAAAGAAACAGGCGTATTCGTGAACTCCATCGCTTCCGCAGTAGCATTCGCTTGGGGCATCACGGTATCAAAGATGGGAGCCTGAGGCAGGCCTAAGTCATCGAAGATCTTTGAGAAACGGGCAGGAAGTGTGCGCTTGCCGCGAGAGTGTGAATCAGAACGCGAATCATACTTTGTGACTACTAAACCCAAACAGGATATTTTGAGAGGCCGTTCTTGGGTGAACTGATGTATCTTGCGGACAATCTGTGGTATGCCGTAGGTAGAGAGAGTGTCTGGTATTGATGGGATGAGATAATGGTCACTGATCTCAATGCCATTCCGTGTGATGAAACCGAGATTTGGTGGACAGTCGATCAACACAAAATCGTATTCGCTTAGTATGGGATGCACCACGGACTTAAGTATCTCCATTGGATTCAGGGCGAACCCTGTCATTGATGGTATCTCCGAAATCCGATCTTGAATGTCAATGAATCGGATGCTGGAGGCGAGTAGATCGAGATTGCGAAGTTTAAGATTGGAAACCTTCCTCTGTCGCGCCAAAGCTAAATCAAATACTTTGGTCCTCTCCAATTTGTCATTGAATAGGTGGTAAAGGGTTTGCCCTTTCGAGTCGAGTTCCTCCCAACGCACTTCTGGAATAAGAGAAATTGTTGCGTTCGTCTGCGGATCAAGGTCAATGACCAGAACGCGCTTACTGAACGCTGAAGCCAAGCACTCCGCGAGCTGGATTGTAGTGGTCGTTTTTGCGACACCTCCCTTGAGATTGATTACGCTAATGATTTTTGGCATGAGGCTTGGTTGTATGGGCTAACGCTTCGGATCAGGTGACGGCGAGCGGGAAGACAGATGCCGTGGCATCTTTTGCCGAGATGCGAATGTCCATTGTCGCTTTCCGATGGAGTGCTTCACCTGATTCCAGTCCAAAAGAGCTGAGGTTCCATTCTCAACGCGCTTCCGGCGGGAATCGAGAATCACCCTGTGAGACTCTGGAACATCCATGCGATCCACGTGTCCGCGTAGATCTTCCCAGATCGCCTGCATGATCTGGAGCTTTTCGCGCAGGCTAAAATGAGAAATTTCTAATGCTGTCATGGCAGGAGAGTACATCACTCGCTCTCGCGGCGCTATCGCTAGTTTCGGCGTTTGGGGGTGGAATCCGTGCCGAGAGGCGAAGACATGGCTTGCTTCGTCCTTCGTCCTTCGTCATTCTGAATTCGTCATTCACCCCTCCCTCCCATGTCTAGCCGCCTTCACATTACAAAGACCCCCAAATGCTACGTCGGCGGCGCTTTCATTCGCAGTGAGAGCGGACGCGTCGCCGAGTTGCTGGATGCCACGGGGGCGTTTTTTGCGAATGTTCCGCAATGCACGCGGAAGGACCTGCGCAATGCCGTCGAGGCGGCGGCGAAGGCGGGGCCGGGGTGGGCGAAGAGGTCGGCGTTCAATCGCGGGCAGATCTTGTATCGGCTGGCGGAGATGATGGAGGCGCGGGGCGTCGAATTGGCGGACAGCATCACTTTGAGCGGTGCTTCGAAGGCGGAGGCCTCACGCGAGGTCGCGGCGGCGATCGAGCGCGTGGTGCATTACGCGGGCTGGACGGACAAATACGAGCAGGTGCTCGGCAGCGTGAATCCGGTGGCCTCGGCACACTTCAATTTCACCGTCACCGAGCCGATGGGCATCGTCGGCATCCTCGCGCCGGATGACGCGCCCGTTTTGGGCCTGTTGTCGCTGATTTTGCCTGCGATCACGAGCGGAAACAGCGTCGTGGCGCTCGCCAGCACCACGCAGCCGTATCCGAGCATTCTTTTGGGCGAAATGCTCGCCACGAGCGACCTGCCCGGCGGCGTGGTGAACCTGCTCACGGGCGTGCGCAGCGAGCTGATCCCGACATTTGCCACGCACGAGCATCTGCGCGCGATCAGCGGCGTGGCGAACGAGGACGAGCGCAAGGCGCTGCGCCTCGGCGCGGCCGAAAGCGTGAAGCGCGTCCACCTGCGCAAGGCCGAGGAGCCCATCGACTGGTTCTCGGACAAGACGCAGGGCGCGGAGGAGATTCGGGCGCTGGTCGAGTTCAAGACGACGTGGCATCCGGTGGGGGCTTGATAATCCAGACGACATATCGTACCCTCAAGTCATGAAGACCAAGACAGTTTCCAAGACTCGAAGAGCCGTGAAACGCGCGCCTGCGCCAGCACGGGTAAAAAAGACAAAAAAGTGGGACATCTCCTGGCTGGTGGATCGTGAACTGCCCCCGCTGGACCAGTTGCCGGAGAATCCGGTGCTTCTCATGCGTGAAGGCCGGTTATGATCTGGTATTCAGATTCGAGTTTCATTACTTCGTCGTTTGGCGATGACGTGAACACACCCAGGGCTTCATCCTGGATGCGGAAGAACCGCGAATTTCCGATCTACGTCAGTCGCCTGTCTGTTCTCGAGAACGAAACGGCCTTGCGTGCGGCAGTCCAAGGCGGCCTGATCACATTCGAGAAGATGATGCTGGCACAGCAGCGACTTCGCCAAGGGCTCATCGAGGGCATTCTGGAAAAGAAGGAGCTGTCTCCGCATCAATGGTTTCCCCAAGCGCATCGCATCAGCATGCATGCGACAACCGGCTGTGTTTGCCGTGCGCTTGATGTGCTGCATGTGGCGGCTGCGGTGATCTTGAAGGCGAAGGGAATGCTGACATTCGACAAGCACCAGCGCGAACTGGCGAAGGCCGAGGGGCTGGAAGTGGCACCATGAGGTGAATCATGCTTGCACGCTGGCGCGGACTCGCCACGGCTTCACGCATGTCCGCCTACCAATCCCTTTGCGAAGTTGTTTCTGAAATCGCCCTCATCACCTCCACGGAGTCCGTTTTGGGCTGGGATCAGGAGACTTACATGCCGGAGAAGGCGCTGGAGCATCGGGCGCGGCAGTTGTCGTATCTGACGGGCAAGGCGCATGGCTTGCTGACCTCGAAGAAGACGCTGAAGTTGCTGGAGCGCGCGGAGACGGAGATGCCGTCGAATCCGACGCAGGCGGCGAACGTGCGCGGATTGCGCCGCGACATCGACAAGGCGACGAAGTTGCCTTCGAAACTGGTCCAGGAGGAGAGCGAGGTGTGCGCGATCGCGAAGGCGGCGTGGGTGGAGGCGCGGTCGAAGTCGGAATTCGCGCTGTTTGCGCCCCATCTGGAGAAGATCCTCGGCATCGCGCGGAAGAAGGCGGATTTGTATGGCTATGAGGACGAGCCGTATGACGCGCTGCTCGATCTGTATGAGCGCGGCGCGAAGACGCGCGAGGTGGCGGCGCTGTTTGCCAAACTGCGGCCGCAACTGGCCGAGATCGCCCGCGCAGCGGTGGCGAAGTCGGCAAAGGTGAAGCCGGGCGTGCTCAAGGGGTGCTATCCGATCGAGAAGCAGCAGATTTTGAACCGCGAGATCGCGGAGAGCCTGGGCTTTGATTTCGAAGCGGGCCGCATCGACACGACGGCGCACCCGTTTTGCACGACGCTCGGCCCCGGCGATGTGCGGCTGACGACGCGATATGATGAGACGGATTTTCTGTCGTCGCTCTTCGGCGTGATGCACGAGGCGGGCCACGGACTGTATGAGCAGGGCCTGCCGGGACTCGATTACGGCCTGCCGAGCGGCAGTGCGGCCTCGCTGGGCATCCACGAATCGCAAAGCCGCCTGTGGGAGAATCACGTGGGCCGCAGCCGCACGTTCTGGGCGAAGTGGCTGCCGCGCGCGAAGGAGCTGTTCCCGCATCTGAAGAAGGTGAAGCTGGATGCCTTCATGAAGGAGATGTTGCGCTCGGAATTCAGCTTCATCCGCGTCGAGGCGGACGAGGCGACGTATGATCTGCACATCCTGCTGCGCTTTGGCATCGAGCGTCGTCTCGTGAAGGGCGAACTGGCCGTCAAAGACGTGCCGAAGGTGTGGAATGACGAGTATCGCGAGCTTTTCGGCCTCACGCCGCCGGATGACCGCCGCGGCTGCCTGCAGGACATTCACTGGAGCATGGGCGGACTGGGCTATTTCGCGACCTACACGCTGGGGAACCTCAATGCGGCTCAATTGTTCGCCACGGCGAACAAGCAGAAGAAAATCGCCAACGCGCTGGAAAAGTGCGACTACGCACTGCTGCTGAAGTGGCTCCGTGACAACGTGCACGCGCACGGCGCGGCGCTGACGCCGACGGAGATCATGCAGCATGCGACTGGCAAGCCGACGGATGCGAAGTGGCACATTGCGCACCTGCGGGATAGGTATGTGGGGTGATGCATCAAGATGGCGTCCCCTCATCGTTCTGCGCAACGCCTGTTGAATAATCGTCTCCGCAGAAAGGGCAGCATTTCACGTCCAGAGATAAATGCGGCCATGAAAGGAATCCGCCATTTGGGAGCAAGCTGATGTTCTTGCCACAGCACGGACACACATCGAAGCGTTGCAAAACACCAAGAGAAACAATCGCTATGATCAGCAGCGGCATGGCTCCCTGCATCTCCGTGGCTATCACCCAGCACAACAGGCTTCCCAAGCACAACACAAGAAGCAAGGTTCCTAGCGCGATAAAACCGCGTCGCCGGTTGATGCGTTGGCGGGAGTTCATGACATCGCCATTCAGTTCTAACGCACGTGACGGATCAGTCCGATCATCACGCCTTGGATCATCAGCTCACGGGCGGGCAGAAGGTCGGGAAACTCGGGGTTCTCGGCCTTGAGGTAGGGCTGGGCGTCCTGAACCAGGTAGCGCTTGAGCGTCGTTTCACCGTCGATGAGCGCAGCGACAATGTCACGGGGGCGCGGTTCGCGGATTTCGAGGATGACGATGTCGCCGTCGCCAATGAGGGCACCGATCATGGATTCGCCACGCACTTTGAGCGCGAAGCTTTTCGCGGTGCGGGGGATGCCGAGGGTCTCGACATCGACGGAGATGCACTTCTCCGCGTGCTGGACCATGTCGGCGGCAGCCATTCCGGCGGGAATCTGGCCGAAAACGGGGATGTCCACGATTTCCGCACGATCGAGGTCCTCAGGGAAAACGACCGCACGCGCTTTGTGCGGATGGCGTTGGATGACGCCCTTCTTTTCCAGCGCCCGGAGATGGCTCATGGCGGCCGTCTGGCTGGAGAAGCCGAAATGGCGCTGGATGTCCCGCGTGGAGGGCATGACGCCTTCACTACGCTGGTAGCTGCGGAGGAAATTGAGCAGTTCCTGCTGACGCGCAGTGAGGCGGGTGTCGGTGTCGGCGAGCATGGGCTTGTGAGGCTGTTCGCGCGAACATTCCCGGTCATCGGCCATGCGCAAGGAGTTTTCCACGGCGGCTTTCTGGGCATGATGTAGCGAATGATGTCATCGAAACTGCTGAAGTTCATTGCCTTCGGGCTGCTGGTCATGCTGTGCCAGGCGCAGGAGTCCGCGCCCCTCAACCCTGCGGACATGAACAAGACCGGCATGCTGCCGCCACACACGAAAGTCCTGGGAGAACGTGCGGTGGCAGCCTTTGCGAAGAAGGACTGGGCCGGTGCACGGAAGGCATACCTGGAGATGCTGGAACTGGATGATGGGAATGCGCTGATCTGGGCGAATCTGGGAGCGGTGGAGCAGCAGGCCGGTGATGTGAAACGAGCGATCGAGTGCTTTGAGAATTCAGTGCAGTTCAATCCGAAACTCGCCGCCTCGTGGACGGCTCTCGGCTTGCTCGTTCAACGCCAGGGAGACGCCTACCGGGCCATTTCCTGCTTCACGCGGGCGATTCACGAAGAGCCCGAAGATGCCCGCGCACACAATTACCTCGCCATCACCGTCAAAGGACTGGGCTGGACTGACGCCGCGGAGGCAGAACTGCAAAAGGCGATCGATTTGCAACCGGACTACGGCATCTCCCATTTCAACATGGCGCTGATGCTCCTGGAACGTCGTCCGCCAGCGACGGAACTCGCCCGCAGGCATTATGAGAAGGCCCTGAGCCTCGGTGTGGCCAGGGACGAGGTGGTGGAGCGACGGCTGAAGGAGTGAACCGCACATGAACAGCTGGAACATTACCTCACAGCTCGAAGAACTACGCGGACAGGGCTTGTGGCGTGATTTGCGCCCGCTCGACGAGGTGGACGGAATGATGGTCCGGTCCGAGGGCCGGGAATGGATGAATTTTTCCTCCAATGACTACCTGGGCCTGGCTGGCTCTGCAGACCTCCGCTCCGCGCTGGAAGATGGTGTGGCAAAGCATGGTGCCGGGTCCGGCGCCTCACGGCTGGTATGCGGGACGCACAAGGCGCACAGCGCATTGGAGGAGGCGCTGGCGGATTTCAAAGGCACGGAGGCGGCCTTGTGCTTCAGCAGCGGCTTTGCGGTCTCCCTTGGAACGATCCCGGCACTGGTGGGACCGGGAGACACCCTCATTCTCGACAAGCTCTGCCATGCCAGCCTCGTGGACGGCGCGAGATTGAGTGGAGCCACGGTGCGTGTGTTTCCGCACAACCACCTCGAAAAGCTGGAACGATTGCTGGGCACCGCCGAAGGCCGCGTGCTGGTGGTGACCGAGTCGATTTTCAGCATGGACGGGGATGCATCTCTATTGCGGGAGATCGTGGAACTGAAAACCAAGCATGGCGCGTGGCTGATGGTGGACGAAGCCCACGCCGTGGGAGTCATCGGGCCGCACGGAAGAGGACTGGCGGCCGAGCTTGGGGTTGAAGCGCAAATTGAGCTCCAGATGGGCACTTTGAGCAAGGCATTCGGGCTCAGTGGAGGATACGTGGCAGCGTCCCGCCCGGTGATTGACCTTCTGATCAATCGAGCGCGCAGCTTCATCTACACGACCGCCCCCCCCCCTGCCCTGGCTTACGCGGGCTTGCGGGCGCTGGGGTGGCTGGGGGGAAGTCGTGGTGACAGTCTGCGACGTCGATTGCGCGACAATGTCAGGCACCTGACGTCGCTGCTGGCGAAACCTGACGCGCCCGCTGCCATTCTGCCTGTGATCCTCGGCCAGGAGGACGCTGCTTTTCAAGCAAGCCAGCAACTGCAACACGAAGGCTTTTTCGTCCCCTGCATACGCTATCCCACTGTCGGCCGAGGCAGCGCCAGACTGCGGATCACCCTGAGCGCCAGCCACTCAGCAGGCCAAGTCGCCGCCCTCGCCGAGGCCATGAACAAAATCAAGGAAGCGACCGCTGCGACGTCCAGCCCGCGATGATCTCCATCGCACGCTTGCGGGCGTCTTTGATCTCCTGGTTGTTCAGTGAGAAGCCGTTCCGCGCCGATGCCATCAGGTTGGTGTGATCCTGTCGATGCTGCAGGCCTAGCACATGGCCGAATTCATGCGCGGCCACACGGGCCACAGGGTTCTTGGCCCCATTTTTGACTTTGGTGTAATCGGGATTCTCGCAGACCACGACCGGTTCGCCGTAGAAAAAGCCATTCGGCCCCATGTCCTTCACGAAACAGACATCAATGGCGTCCGGCCTGAAACTAGACGGGGGGATGGTGGCCTTGACCCATTCGCGATCCCTCACGAACCATCGTTTGGCAGGCAGATCCAAAGCTTGAAGAGGTGCGATGGCTTCCAGTTCAAAACGAATGCCTGCCTGCGCCCAGATCGCATTCACCTCCTCAAACACTTTCCGCACAGCCTCGTCATTCAGAGTCGTTCGCAACCGATCATGCATTTGTGATCGCATCAGGTGCACGCGCACCGGCAGTGTCAGCAGCGTTGCAGGTTGATCTTGCGCGGCGATCGGGCGGAGGCAGGACCACAGGATGATGGAGGTGACGACGAGAATCCTCATGACGGACGAAGGGATCGATTGGGATCAATTTGTCACACAAGCAGGACGACCGCCTGCCAAGGTGACTTAGGAAGCACGTGAACTCCAGAGCACAGACCCAAAGGCCAATGTAGAGCTAAAAAAATGCCGAGACGCGGAAAAAAGTT
Organism: Prosthecobacter sp.; assembly: GCF_014879935.1. Lineage (GTDB taxonomy): Bacteria > Verrucomicrobiota > Verrucomicrobiia > Verrucomicrobiales > Verrucomicrobiaceae > Prosthecobacter. Next base: position 153,636 of record NZ_JACSRD010000146.1, on the reverse strand, counting down.
CTTTCCAGTGATTACAGCCCCTGCTAGCTTCACTTCCTGAACGGCTCACGTACTTTGACCTGGAAACTCTGTTTTCAGGTCATTTCATGCGAGTGTCCGACCTCAAACCAACCAACCTAATACCAACCTGATCAGACTATGAAATTGAATGCATTGCTGAAAACGCTGGGGTTCTTGGCACTGGCCGCCACTCCCGCTGTGGCCGGAACAGCTCCCGCCCCGAAAAACCCGGTCGCTCCCGCTCCGGTGAACGACGACCTCGGCATCAACGCCTCCCTCGGCTACGACTCCAGCTATGTCTGGCGTGGCGTGAACTTCGGTTCCAACTGGGTGCGTGCCGGAGTTGACGGCTCCATCCTCCTCATCGGCGGAGAAAGCGAAGACGCTCCTTCCACCTCCCTCGTCTGGGATTTCCAATACGGATTCCTGGCTGGTGACAACGATTCCTTCACCCCGAATTTCCCAGGAGCAGTCGGAGCCGGCCTTGGCGATCACAATTCCTTCCAACGCTTTGAGTTCGGTGCTGCCTTCGCGCACGATCTTGGCCCGGTTGTTCTCAGCCTTGGTTATCGCTACTACTACAACACTGGTGATCTCACCAATCCTGCCATCAACAACTTTGGCAACGGTGGATATCAGGGATTGCAGGACGGTCAGGAAGTTCAGCTTGGTCTCAAGACCTCTTTGGGCCCGATCGACATCGCCAGCAGCGCCAACTACGACTGGGTGAGCGACGGCTGGTACTTTGACGCGACGGCCAGCACAACCATCGCGATCACTGATGCCATCAGCTTCGTCCCGAGCTTCAATGTCGGCTATGCCAAGAACTACACTTGGCAGTTCACCCGCGACGGAGCCAACACCTTCCTTGGTGGTGGCACCACGCTCTTCGCCGGATCTGAAAGCGGTGGTGATGACATCTCAGGTTGGGCAGCGGCTAACATCCGCTTCTCCCTCCCGATCAAGCTTAACAGCCGCGCAACACTGGTTCCTTACATCGCCCTGAACGTTCCGCTTGGAGCCCTTCAGAACGTCGCCCAGTCCTCCCAGTCCAGCAACACCCTCGTCGGTCTTGGCATCAACCCTCCTTCCACCGGCTTTGAAAGCGTGGTGTACGGTGGCGTGACCCTGAGCATCCGCTTCTAAGATCGCCACGAGTCGTAGCCAATCGGTTACTTCAACCCCCTGGTGACTAAGTCGCCAGGGGGTTTTGTTTTTGCTCCAAGCCGCGGGACCGAAATCTCATGCACCGGCTCTGTCTGGATAAAAACCGCGAAACTCGGCTTGGTGAAATAACCCGGCGATCTGGCATGCCAACTGCTTTGACTCGTGTCCGCTGTGAACGTCTTCCCGGCCAAGCAGCGCCTCAACACCAACAAAACGAAACACGACCAAACACATGAAGCCCAAAAGCATGACATCTCTCATTGCCAAGTCCGTGGCCGTTCTTGCTGCCTGTGCAGCGCTGAACGCCAATGCTGGCACTGCGCCAGCCAAAGCGCCCGTTGAACCCGTGGCGGAGCCCAGCACCCTGTTCGACTCCATGGGAGCCAGCATCAGCGCCGCCTACGACAGCCGCTACTACTTCCGCGGCCTCTGGTTCGCTGACAACATCATCTCCACCTTCATCAACCTCTCCATTCCGCTGATTTCCGGCACCGGAGAGGATGGCGCAGGCAGCCTGAGCCTGGGTGTTGGTGCCGGATATATTTCCACGCTCCAGACCCCGCAGCCTGGCGTGACCAATCAAGCGTTCGATTACTCCGAATACGACATCTACACGAGCCTCAGCTATGACCTTGGCTGGTCCACCCTGGGCGTGCAGTATCAGTATTACGGCTATCCGGACACCTACTCTGGTTCCATCAATGGCACCGGCGTGAACAACGGCGACCCAGAAATGGGTCTCACCGGCGCTCATGAGCTCGGGGTGACACTGACCATCCCGGTGGGTGCGTTCAACTTCTACGCTGGCTACTACTATGACTTGACCGTCAATGGACAGTACTTCCAGCTGGCGGCTGACTATACGATCGCCGTCACCGACTGGTTGAGCATCGTTCCTTCCGTTCAGGGCGGCTACGGCATTGATTACTACACTGGCACGCGCAGCTTTGCCAATGCAGCATTCACTGGTGTCGCCACCCAGTCGAGCGGCTTCACGCACGTGCTTTTCTCCATCAGCACTCCGATTCAGCTGACCAAGATCGCCACTCTGACACCCTATGTCGCGTGGAACTTCGCCGGCAGCACCCGCAATTACCTCAACGTCACCCATGACAACGAGATCTTCGGTGGCGTGAAGTTGAGCGTTGCCTTCTAACCCACGCGGATCTCGATCCGCATTTCTCTGATAAGGTTGGGAAGCTCCCGGTCTGTTCGCAGGCCGGGAGCTTTTCTTTTGCCGTGATCCGGCGTGCTCGCTAGCCTCTGCCCCCTCATGGCAGACCAAAACCACCTCAACTGGAACTCGCGCAACGTCACCCGTGGCTGGCAGCGCGGCATCACGGCCTTCTTCTGGGGCCTCGGCTTTAAAGAAGAGGACTTTAACAAGGCGCAGGTTGGCATCGGCACGCCGTTGCTCGATGGAAATATCTGCAACGTTCACGCGCACGAGCTGGCGAAGCTGCTCGCGCAAGGCTGCGCGGAGGCGGGCATGGTGGGGTTTCCGTTTGGTGTCTCGCCGGCGAGCGACAACATCACGCAGGGCAACATCGGCGGCGCGGCCTCGCTTTGCTCGCGCAACCTCATGGCCAACGGCGCGGAGATGATCTGCACGGCGCACAGCTACGATGCGATCATCGGCCTGCATCATTGCGACAAGAACGGCCCGGCCTTCGCGATGGCGCTGGCTCGCACGAACTTCCCCGGACTCATCGTCAATGGCGGCAGCATCATGCCGGGCTGCCACAAAGGGCAATCGACGAGCATCCTCGATGTCTATGACGCCGCCGCGAAGGAAGCGCAGGGCACGATGAGCTGGGACGAGAGCGAGCAGATCATCCGCACGGCCTGTCCCGGCCCCGGCGGCTGCGGCATCGCGGCTTCCTTCAATACTTGGGGCATCACGCTCGAAGCGCTGGGCCTCAGTTTGCCCGATACTTCGTCCATGCCCGCCATCGAGGCCGGAAAGCGCGAGGAATGCCTCCGCGTCGGCCAGGCAGTGCGCAACCTCCTCGAAAAGAACATCCGTCCGCGCGACATCATCACGAAGCAGTCGCTCACCAACGCCATGACGGCCATCGCCGCCATCGGCGGCAGCACGAACGGCGTCATCCACCTCCTCGCCGTCGCTCGCGAGGCCGGTGTGGACTTCACGCTGCGCGATGTGCAGGCCATCTGCCGCAAAGTGCCCGTGCTGTGCAGCTTTGCGCCACGCGGACGCGGCACGATGGTCGATCTGCATCGCCTCGGCGGCACCACGATGCTTTTGAAGCACATCTTTGACGCTGGACTGCTCGACGGCTCCTGCATGACCGTCACCGGCCGCACCTTGGCCGAAAATCTCGCCAACGCGAAAGCGGTGCCGTTTCCGAACGACCTCATCGCGCCGCACGACAAGCCGTTCAAAGACTACGCCGACATCCAGGTGTGCTTTGGCAACCTCGCGCCGCACGGCATGGTCTTCAAAGTGTCGTCGCTCAAAGAACCGCGCTTCAGCGGCCGTGCGATCTGCTTTGAGAACAGCAAAGGCGTCTTCGAAGCCGCTGCGCAGGGCCGCATCAAGCCCGGCCACATCGTCATCATCCGCGGCAGCGGCCCCGTGGCGCTCGGCATGCCGGAGATGCACGTCGCCAGCGCCGCGCTCGCCGTGCCGGAGCTCTATGGCAAGGTCGCGCTGATCACCGATGGCCGCGTGTCCGGTGTCTCCGCCGGTGCGGTCGGCGTGCATTGCACCCCCGAGGCCGTTTTGGGCGGCCCCATCGCCAAAGTGCAGGACGACGACGAAATCGAGTTCGACCTCCTCAAAGGCACCATCGCCGTCAAAGCCGATCTCGAAGCCCGCAAGGCCGAACCCGTCGAAGTTTCGCATCCCTTCGGCTACCTTGCCGATTTCGCCGCGACCGTCTCGCAGGCCCATGAAGGCTGCGTGCCGAAGTGGACGCTCAGCCGCAGTTCCCGCTGAAGTCACAGCCTTGTGCTGTCTCATCGAAACTGACGGCGGCTTCGCTCTTGCATCTGGGGGTGAATTCGGCTTTGGCTTGGCTCGTTCCGCCATGCCCAAGTACATCGTCACCATCGGCCTCGAAGTTCACGCTCAGCTCACCACGCGCAGCAAGATGTTTTGCTCCTGCCCGGTGGAGTATGGCGCGGAGCCGAACACGCACACCTGCCCGACCTGCCTCGGCCTGCCGGGAGCACTGCCGGTTTTGAATGGAGCCGCCATCGAGAAGACGATCCTCACCGGCATGATGCTGGGCTGTGAAACACCGCCGGTGGTGAAGTGGGACCGCAAAAACTACTTCTACCCAGACATGCCGAAGAACTACCAGATCACGCAGTTCGACCTGCCATTGTGCCTCGGCGGCGGCGTCCCGCTGTATGACTTGGCGTATCCCAAGGACGCGCAGAAGAGCATCGCGAATCCCGGCAAGGTAGTGAAGCTCACGCGCATCCATTTGGAGGAGGATGTGGGCAAATCGACGCATCACGACAAGTTCACCACGCTCGACTTCAACCGTGCCGGCACGCCGCTGATGGAAATCGTCAGCGAACCGGACATCGACAGCGCGGAGGAGGCCTTCGCGTATTTGACCAGCCTGCGGCAGATCTTGATCTACGGCGGCGTGAGCGATGCCGACATGGAAAAGGGCAACCTGCGTTGCGACGTGAACATCTCCGTGCGCCCGGAAGGCCAGAAGGAACTGGGCGTGAAAATCGAGCTGAAGAACATCAACTCGATGTCCGCCGTGCGCCGGGCCATCAAGGCTGAAACCGAGCGCCAGATCGACGTTCTCGAAGGCCGCAATCCCGAGAAGCTCGTGCAGAGCACGCGCCGCTGGGACGACGACCTCGGCGAGACGACGCTGATGCGTTCCAAGGAAGACGCGCATGACTACCGCTACTTTCCCGATCCCGATTTGCTGCCTGTGCGCACGGCTGGTCTTGTGGCGAAGGTGAAGCAGCTTGTCCCCGAGCTGCCGCACGAGAAACGTGCCCGTTTCGAGAAGGACTACGGTTGCAGTGCCTACGATGCCGGTGTGCTGGCGAGCGAAAAGGAGCTTGCCACGTGGTATGAGGCCGCCGTGGCCGCCGACACGAAGGTTCCGGCCAAAAAGATCGCCAACTGGGTCATCAACGACCTCCTGGGTGTGCTGAATGACCGCTCTCTCACCATCACCGAGTGCCCGGTGAAGCCGGAAGCGCTCAGCGAGCTCGTTTCGATCGTTGAAGCCGGAAAAATCTCCAACAACCAAGCCAAGGAAGTCTTTGCCGAGATGTTCGAGTCCGGCAAACCCGCCGCCGAGATCATCAAGGCCAAAGGATTCGAGCAGGTCAGCGACACGGGCACCCTGGAGGCCATCGTGGACCAAATCCTGGCCGCCAACCCGGACAAAGTTGCCGAGGTCAAAGGCGGCAACGACAAGGCCATGAACTGGTTCACCGGTCAGGCAATGAAGGCCAGCCAGGGCAAAGCGAATCCGAAGATGGTCACCGAGATCGTGCGGAAGAAGGTTTTGGGCTGAGTTTAAACCAACAAGGCCATGCCGAAGCGCGAACTGAGCCATCCTCATCAGGTCATCGACTGGCTTCATGAATGGGCCGGGCGCCTGGCCGAACCGGCTGAGATGATTTTGATCGGTTCGGCGGCCCTCCTCTGGCATGTGGCACGGGTTGGTCGTGATGATCCGCTGCCTGAAAACAGCATGGATGCCGATCCGGTGACCGAAAGCGATGCCATCGCGGAACTTGCCTATGATGCGCTCATCGGCAGTGAGTTTGAGCAAACCCATGGCTGGCATGTGAATCTCATGCCACGCATGGTTCTGGATCATTTGCCTGCAGGATGGCGTGACCGTGCCTTTGCCCAAACCTACCGTGACAAGCTGAAACTCATTGTGCCAGCTGTGGCGGACTTGCTTGCACCCAAGCGCATGCGCAATGAGGCCCGTGATCGCGAGCATGAGGCTTTCGCGGCCAAGCTGGGGCTGATTTAACGGCTTTGCGATGCCGCGAGCGTATGGCATGCTTAATCCGTGAATGTTTCCAAACACCAGCGCTGGCCACTTCTGCCGCACGATCAGGCGCGGCTGGAGTATGGCCGTCTGCTGTGGAAGCGACCGGCCGCCAAGGCACGGCTGCTTCAGCATTGGAACGACGAGAGACACCCTTACGCCCGGCGTTTTTCGCAAGTCTATCGTCCTTGGGTGGAAAAGGTGCTGGAGACCAGTTCAGAGGCGGATGATGCGCTCGACAAAGAATTGAGCCAGCATGGATTGAGCCTGCGGGTGGTCGTGCGGGAGATTCCTCCGGTCTTTGGTAGTTTTTATTGAGCCTGCCAGCTAGCTGGCAACGACCAATCAAGCCAAATGTCCTGCCAGACGCGGAATTCCATGGCTCGTGGCGTTGATTCGTCACTCCTCATTGAGGTTTCATCATTTTTCTGTCCTCTGCTCCGCTCGAACCAAGACGTACAAACCCCTTGCGCCCTCCGCGAGGTCAGTTATTCTCCGCGCCCTTTTTCAGACCACCTCCAGCCCATTCGTCATCATGTCCCAGCATCGCAGCCTCAAGTCCGCCGGTTCCGTCGGCACCAAGCGCAGTGTCCTGAAGCGCGGTGAGCGCATCAAGCTTCTCAAGTCCCGTGGTCAGTGGAAGGAAGGCCGTCTGCCGACGAACTTGCCGAAGACCAAGCCGGAATAAGGCTTTCCCGTGCGTTTAAACCGATACCTGAGCCAATGTGGTGTGGCCTCGCGACGCGGGGCCGAGCAGATCATCCTCGAAGGACGGGTCTCGATCAACGGGCACATCATCACCGAGCTGGCCACCCAGGTGCAGCCAGAAGACAAGGTGGTCGTCGATGGCTCCCCGGTGCGGACCGAGTTACCGCTGGTGATCGCCCTGAACAAGCCGAAGGGCTACCTCTGCTCCCGTGGTGACACGCATGAGCGGATGACGATTTACGATCTGCTCCCGCTGAAGTTCCAGAGCCTGCATCACGTCGGCAGGCTGGACAAGGAAAGCGAGGGCTTGATCCTCCTGACGAACCGCGGTGAACTTTCCCACCGCCTGATCCACCCCAGCCAGGGAGCGGAGAAAGAATACGAGGTGACGGTGGACCAGCCGCTGACCATCGAGGTCATGGCGAAGCTCGTCAAAGGCATGCAGACCGAGGAAGGTTACGCCCGGGCCGAGCGTGCGTGGATGGACGGTGCCTATCACGCCCATGTGGTATTGAAACAGGGCCTGAAGCGCCAGATCCGCCTGATGTTCTATGCGCTGGGCTATGAGGTGGTGCGCCTCGTACGCATCCGCATTGGCTGGCTGCAACTCAAAGGCCTGCCCAAGGGCGGCTGGAAGGAGCTGACACCGACGGAAGTTGAGCGTTTCTTCAAAGAGGAGCCCAGCAAGCCCAAACTGGGCCGCAAAACCGCTTCTGAGGCCGAAGGTGCCCAGGAACGACGTCCCCCACGCCCCGCCCGTGAATCCGGGGCTGGTGAAAAGCGTTTCAAGCCTTCCCGTGGCAAGCGCAGCGGGCCATCAGCCCGGTTTTCCGACGAACTCTCGGATGAGAAGCCTTCCCGCTTCAAACCGAAACGCGATTCATTCAGCTCACGATCACGCTCCGGCGGCGCAGGGCGGCCAGAACGTCCCGGTGGTCGTTCCGGCCCGCAATCCCAGCGTCCAGCGCCACGAGGACCTCGTCGCGGTCCAAGGCCACGCTGAACGACCTGACGTCGCGCTCAAGCCACCACGCCGAGCTGAAATGGAGCCCGGCGGAAGGCCACCGGCCCGCTGAGATGGGAGGCTAGCTCACCGTCCAGTTCCACGGGAGCGTCACCCGCGTCGGAAGTCACCGTGAACTGCTCTGCCTGCACGTAGTCCAGGTATTCACAGGCCTGGTAGCCATCGAGCAGCATGCCGCGCAGCAATTGCAGGAACTCCATGCCGCCGAGGCCGCGGAAGATGATCAGGTCCAGCTTTCCATCTGTGTTTGAGGCATCGCGGAACAGGGGAAACGGTCCGCCATAGTGCTTGCCGTTGCCTAACAGCACCACGGTGCCCAGCAGCGGGGCGCGCCCGTCGATCTGCACGCTGAGCGTCGGCGGCGGCCGCAGCAGCACGTTGACCGCACTCATCACGTAGCTCAGCGGGCCGAATTTCTTCTTCGCCTCCCACGAGGTCTCCTGCACGATCTGGGCGTCCAGACCCACACCGCCGAGCTGAACGAAGTAGTGGTCGTTCGCCATCCACAGATCGACTTCGGAGCGAGTGCCGGTGGTGATGCGGCGCCAGCACTCAGAGATGTCCTTGCCCGGCAGCTTCAACTCCACGGAGAAGACGTTCATGGTCCCCAGGGGCAGAACACCGAGCGCCGTGTGTTTTTCGCCGGGTTTACGGCGGGCATTTGCCCGGCAGAGGCCCTGCAGCACCTCGTTCATCGTTCCATCGCCACCTGCCGAAACGACCAGTTCGTGCCCGGCATCAGCGAGGTTCTCGGCGATCACCGTCGCGTCACCAGGGCCCTTGGTGAGGTGCAGTTCCGGCGCGGGGGAAAGCGCACGCAGCGCTTCCTCCAGCGCGGCGGCCTTCGTGCTTCGTGCGGCGGGATTCAGGATGACCGGAATGGGCATGAAAGGCGCACTCATGGCACGTCGTGAACGCTTGGCAAAGACTCAGGGCCGCACGCTTGTGAAACTTTTCACAAAATGCGGTTGCCGCAGTCCATGCGGCTCCGATAATCGCCTTCCAAGCCCCCTTTTTGCTCATGCCTGCTCCTGCCGAAGCCCCCGCCATGCCCGCCGCACCTCCGCCCGTCGATCTGGTGAACGTGCAGATCGATGGCGTCTGGCACAAGTTCCCCAAAGGCACGCGCATGATCGAGGCGTGCAAGCAGGCCAAGGCCGAAGTCCCGCACTACTGCTACCACCCGAAACTGTCATCCCCCGGCAACTGCCGCATGTGCCTCGTCGAAATGGGCATGCCGCCGCGCCCGGCTCCCGGTCAGGAGCCGGAGAAAGACGAGCACGGCATGCCGAAGATTGGCTGGATGCCGCGCCCCGTCATCGCGTGTGCGAACACGGTCGCTGAAGGCATGGGCATCCGCACCGAGAGCGTCCTCACGCAGGAATGCCGCAAGGGCGTGATGGAGTTCCTCCTCATCAATCACCCGCTCGACTGCCCGATCTGCGACCAGGCAGGCGAGTGCCGCCTGCAGGAGTTCAGCGTCGAGCACGGCAAGGGCGAGAGCCGCTTCCGTGAGGACAAGGTCAAGAAGCCCAAGAACGTCGATATCGGCCCGCGTGTGCGCCTCGATGACGAGCGCTGCATCATGTGCAGCCGCTGCATCCGCTTCACCGCGGAGATCGCCGACGAGCCGGTGCTCGGCTTCACTGATCGCGGCAGCCACACCACCCTCGCCGTGCATCCGGGCAAGCGCCTGGAGCACAACTACTCACTCAACACGGTCGATATCTGCCCCGTCGGCGCCCTGACCAGCAACGACTTCCGCTTCCAGCAGCGCGTCTGGTTCCTCACCGAGACGCCGAGCATCTGCACCGGCTGCGGCCGGGGCTGCAACATGGAGATCGGTGCCCGTGGCGACATCGTTTACCGCCAGACGCCTCGCGACAACAACGACGTGAACTCGTCCTGGATGTGCGACAGCGGCCGTCTCGACTTCCACTTCGTGAACAGCGAGTTCCGCCTCACCGATCCCATGGTGAAAACCGGCGGCAAACACGGGGTTGCGAGCTGGAAGACCGCGCTCAGCACCATCGCCAGCGCCTTGGCCGGCAAGAAGGGCGAGGAGATCGCCATCATCGCCAGTGCCCGCATGACGAACGAGGAATTGTTCTTCGTGAAGCATCTGGCGGCCTTGCTTGGCACGACGAATGTGGATGTCGTGCCGCGCACGGGTGGTGCCGACAATTACCTGCGTGCCGACGACCTCAATCCGAACACCAACGGCGCAAGACTCGTCCTCGGCATCGAACCCGGCTCCAAGCTGGCTGACATCCAGGAAAAGATGTCCCGCGGCCTGCTGCGCGGCGTTCTGGCCCTTGGCGAGAATCTGCTCAAAGTCGGCTTCTCACAGCGCGATCTCGAAAAAGTGCCGTTCATCGCCTCCCTGCACATTCTGGCCAATGCCAGCGCTGAACTCAGCGACGTCGTCCTCCCGGGCACCGCTTACGCTGAAAAACGCGGCAGCATGATCAACACCACGGGCCGCCTCCAGCGCCTCAACAAGGCGATCAAGACGCCTGGCAATGCCCGCGACACCTGGGAAATCCTGCGCGACCTCATCGTCGCCCTCGGCGGCTCGAATGGCATCCACACCATTGAGGACGTCTTCAAACGTCTCGCCGCCGAAGTCCCTGCGCTCGCCGGCATGACTTTCGCGAAGATCGGTGATCAAGGCGTGCAAGTGCTCGAAACCGCCGAGAAAATCCCGCTACTCGAACGCGAAAAAGAACGCAAGGCGAAGGGGATCATCGTTGGTTGAATCGTGACATCATGCGGGCCAGCTCTTGGTTTACAATGTATCCTTCGCAAAAGGACACATGACTTCAAAAGTGTCCCTCCGAGAAGGGCAGCGCATTCTGTCAAAGAACCTTCAGCATGCCCCTGACTTACAAACCCGAATTCCTCACTCCCGCCAGCGCTGGGATGCGCCTGCGGCGGTCACAAACAGACGCCGCAGGCGCAAGAGTTTGATCATCAGGTTCCAGCGCCATTTGACTTGGCGGTGCGTGGCCCACGCGGTCCGCCCTTCTTGTGCTCGCTCTTCTTCTTGAGGCCGGTGGCCGCGTATTGGTCGGAGTTCTTGCCGAACTTGGCGGCCACTTGGTCACGCGCACCCAGCACCCACTCGTGCTGCTGCCATTGCAGGGCCACCATCTTGTCACGGGCGTCGTTGAGGGCGTTTTGCTTGAGCAGGTAGTCCGCTTGCGCCGTAGCGAGCGCGGGGCGGATGCCGGTTTCGGTGCCATCCGCCGCTTTTTGATAGGCCACGGTTTTCTCGAACTCGGGTTTCATGCTGGTGTAATCCGCCATCGCGAGGATCGCGATGGCAGCGTTGTTGTCGTCGTCCTGCATGGCAGGACTCATCGGTTTGGTGTTGGGTTCCATGGTTTGCATCTGGTTGCGAACCGATTCCGGCACGGGTCCATCCCACAACAAGCCCTCCATATCCCACCGTAATCGTGGGTCATCCCATCGGGCTGCTTCTCCCTCTGAATCCGGCACAGGCATAACGGTTCTGAGTTGCGAACGAGTTCGACATCAGCATCCGTCGAAGGATTCAAACAAAGCTCAAATCTTTGTTTGTCACGGTAAAATCACCCTTTAATGGCCTTAAATTCGAGTTCAACTACTAGAAAAGAAGGATTTTGCGCCGGAAATCAATGTCCCCCCCCCAACAAACCTTCATTTGCGTCACCAAACCCTTCATTCTCAACCAACAAACTGTGGTTGTGGGTTTGGAATCCAGCTTCGATGTGCGGTGAATGAAGATCAAACCAGCACGGTCGTTGAATGGGGAGATCGAGATTCCAGATACTCCTGATCAAACGGCCAAATCTGGCTTTGATGCGTCTTGTCGATGACGGTATAGATGCCTTTGGCGGCGGCAACGTAGTAGAGCCAGTGGCTCAGCATTTGCTCATCCTGCCCATAGCGTGCCCAGTGGGACATGCCCAGTTTGGGCAGCGGCTTCTCAAAAAAAGGAGCGGTCACTTCCGTTGGCAGCAGGCCGTGCATGCCGTGCCAGAGCCAGGCTTTTGCCATCTTCGTGAAGTTGAGCGGGTTATTCAACTTGATCACCAACGGCCCTGGAATGGACCGGTAAACACACAAACCATCGGCATCCCTGTCCCTGGGGCGAAAACGTCGAATCAGCATGGCATCTGATTTCAACATGGCCTGGATATGCTTATAGGTGCCAGCATCCGGCCAGATTGAATCCGCCCCTCGTGCCATAACGACTCCACATTCATTTAAAGGCAGGTAGCGCCAGAGCATCCCTGGCATCGTGAACTCGGAGTTGTGGCACATGATACGCAATTCAATCCGTGGATGCCGAAGATAACTTTCGAGGAATATCAGGTCGGGTGCCAAGTGAATGCGCACCGACCACGGATCGGGGATTCGCTCCACCCCACTCAGGAGCGGCTCCATGTATTCTTGCCACCAGGAGTTTCCATGTCGAACGCTGGTATGGGGCTTCCTAATTTCCTCCACTGTTAGTGGAAAAATGGGATAGTTTTCTGGGTCATGTGGCTTGCAGTAAAGCGAGGTGCTGACAACAAAATCGGAGGGCTGTTGGTTCAAGATGTCAACGACCTGAAACATCCTATTCAAAAGCAGCTTTTCTTCGGCAACGCTTTCTTGAAAAAAACGATGCAGATGATATTGGCCGAATGGTGGAAAAAGTTGCTTCATCATTTGATCGTGCCGACTGTCCAACACCGAAAGTCGATTGCAGTCCCGGTGTACCCGTGACATAATTTGCGTTCATTTCACAGAGAGATGCTGCCATCCGACTGATTAGAAGTTGCGCCACTATTTAAACAACACTAATAATGCATTTGCGATGAAAAGAACGATTTTCTACATCGGCTTGGCATTAACACTTTTGATATTGATGCAGGGAGGCGTATGGCTATGGAATTCCAAGGCCACGTCAATCTCGGGGCGGAAAGAAACAGCGCGGGCTACCAGCCGCGTTAGTGATTCTCCACCGAAATTGAATAAGGGCGTGCATTTGGAAGACCTCTCTACCGACGAGCTAAGAAAGCTCGCAGCAAATTTTGAAAGTAAAAAAAACCATCTAATAACCAACTTTGACACTCTGGTAGCAGAAGGCGAAACCGTTATCACACAGGGGTATGAATCGGAACCTGGCAGCTTTGTGTTTACAAAAATGACGCCTAGTATAACACGCAACGAGCGGGCTTCGGCGGTAGTAAGTGTAAAACTCGAAACAGTCAAAATGACAATGTCAGGTCAACAATTCAAGCTTGCGGATGTTAGCGTGGAAATGACAGGCAGGACCGCAGGCAAACCGTCGCACAATGTTTATTTTCCAAGCTCCGACAACACGACTCATGAGCTACAAATTTTTGCAGAGCCTGATGAATTCGTTCCGAATATGCTGAAAATGAGCGTGAAGGAAAAAAACCTCAATTAGTGAGAAAATGAATAATATTATAATTATAATACAGGTCGGGTGGCTTTTCGGAAAAATATGTTGACAGATTTCGGCTGAAGCATTCATGATGATAATACGAACATGAATACTAATCCCACTATTAATAGACGGTCGTTTCTTCGCAAAAGCTCGGCTACTACGGCCTCTATGTTATTGATGGCTGCAGGAGCTACTTGCGTTTCAATGGCGCACGCAGGCGAACCGGTAGTAGAAGACGCGCAACCGGGAGACGTATTTGCTCCGACATTTTTCGCAAGTTCCGCTAGTGATGTGACATGGAGCGTGAAAATTGAATGGTTGGACGCAAATGGTAATGTGTTGGGCACTGATGACGAGTCTGGAACTGCCAAGAAAGGTGACCCGAAAGGATGGAAACCTCAGAGCTTGGACCCTGCTCCGGCTGGCACAACCAAGCTTAGGAAAACGATTTCACATGATCCATAAAGAGATGCTACTGTAAGTTTATCGCATTCATGTGTGATTTAATTTATACGATAGCCATTGATCGAAAAGGTGAATTTCTACAACGCAATTTAGCCAAGCTTCTTGTCTCGTCGATTGTGCGTTCAGGATTTTCGGGAAAGATCCTCGTAATTCACAACTCGAACGACAAGCTTTTCTTGTTTCCTAGGGAGCAAGTCAAAGAAGAATCCATCGATTTTGATGAAGTTGGTGATTTGAGTGTCGAAGCAATATGGAGTTTAAAGCATCGTCTTGTTAACATTTTATTAGAGAACAGTTGGCAAAGACTAATTTTTTTTGATGCCGATTGTTTAGTTCTAAAATCCTTAGATCCCATTTTAAATGCCCAGTGGGAAGTGTTGATTTGTAGAGAGCCAGGTCAATCGATAGTAGAAAGCCAATTTAACTGTTTTCTTTCCGACTCGGAAATGAACACATTGAAGTGCGATGGCATAAACTCGGGTGTATTCGGTGTGCAGCGAGGAGTTGCTGAAGATTTTTTTCGCCGTTGGTCTGCGTCAGAAAAATCTGTCGAAAGGAGGCGGCGTCTTTGTGCCGATCAGGCGTCGCTGAATCGCGTTATTCTCGACACAAACTACTGCTTGTTTGATTGTGGCCCTCTAGTCTCGATGCCTTATCACCCTGGCATCAAAAGTTCCAACCTCAGACAGCGCTGTATCTCACACTTTGTTGGTGCTGTTGGACAAGAAAAACTCAGAGCAGCGTTTGGTCTCTTTATGGGAACCTACTTTTTCGATTCACGTCTAACGCTATTTAACCTTCTCGAAAGTTAAATTTGTCCGCTATGCCTGTACCTAAGATCATTCATCAGACTTGGAAAAATCGCCACCCCCACCCAGCTTTAGCTGCTTGTATCGAATCATTTCGTTTCATGAACCCTGGGTGGGAACTTCGATACTATACTGACGAGGATTGTGTCCGTTGGATAAAGGAGCGGTGCCCTCGTTTGTTGCCTACTTATTTGTCGTTCCCCACAGGTATTCACCGGGCAGACTTTCTCCGGATCTTGGTCCTCTATTTTGACGGTGGAGTATATGCCGACGTTGACATCGAATGCATCAGGCCTTTGGATGAGTTGTTACAAAAACTGGACTCATCGAAGTCAGTGTTTCTGACGCGCGATCATCCAATACACGAGAGAATTCATTTCTCCGGTCGCACAATGTGGATGAACGACTTCATGATAGCGGAGCCTGGCAATGACTTGATTGGTGAAATATTGATTTGGATGACTCAAAGCCCGGCCTCATCCAAGTCTTCCGCTAATGCTGTTTTGGAAACTGGTCCTGGTGTGATCACTTCTGTAATTGAAATGTTGGGAGGGGCACAGTGTGTGCATAGCTTGGGGGCGGTCCCATCAACATGGGTTCACTTTTTGCCCGATTTAACATGTGCTTTTGAGGAGGCTCACTATTACCGAGGTTTGATACGCTCCCGGCAATGGCTTCAACGTGAAACCTATGTTGTGCATTATTGGTTTCATACTTGGCTAGGTGATTCAAACGGAAACACACTCACAAAAAATGCAGATGTGCTATTAAGCACCATAGGGGAGCAAACAGAACGTAAGCTGCAATGGTATTTGCGGGATGCATACTCTGAAACAGATAATTTGATTGCATGTGCACTGGCTGAATTTGCTGAAGCTCATGGGACCATCATTCTTTGGGTGGATCGCGCGGCAAATGCAGTCATGGATCGTTTCTTGGAAGTGCTCAAAATGGTGGGCCTTAAACCCAAACTACTGATGCTGGCATCAGGCGATACCGAAGGCATCGGCCAACGGGTGCAAAATCTCAAAGATCAGGGCGCTACCCTCATTCGAGCGGCACAGCTCAGCCAAGCTGCCTGCAACGGCTTGGGATCAAAAGTCTTGTTGGTAGCAGATCCTGATGCCAATCTGGATGAAGAACGCGCCATTTCCCGTCATATACAGCACTATGGTGGCTTCGTATTGGGGCCTGCGGTGGAGTGGGCCAAAGCTCTTACTGAAGGCGACGGCGTCACGCTGTCGGAGGTTTACTCCACTGACCAAAGGGTGCCACGCATTGTGCATCTGCTTCCTGATCACGGTCTTTCCGTCACAGATTTGGCAGAAACACTGGCTGAATATGAATTCAGCCTCCGGCAATGGACGACAGGTGACACGCAGCGCATGCTGGAGGACATGTCCATGGGAGTCTGGGACTTGTCCCTGACTCCGAAAGAGGAACAGCAACTCCTTTGCGCACTAGCAATCCTTTATGTGCATGGCGGGGTAATGTTTCAAGGGGTGATGATGGCGTTTCCTGAACAATTGCACCGGGATTGCCGAACAAGCTTCTGCCATGGCAAAGATCATTGGCTGCTGGCCTGCCCGCCAAAGAGTGAAGTCGTGGCTGGCGCCATCCAGCACTGGCAGTTAGCAAGCCGCAAAGGCATGGCCTGCAATGTGAAGCAATTTCTCCAGGAGCGGATCAGCACATTGTTCCGTCTAGGGCATGTGCGGGATTTGCATGCCAGTCACATCAAGGAGCATCCCTTGTTGCCATGAGTGAATCCTCCAGAGAATGCAGGAACGTCCTGGTCAGCACCACGCAGCGCTGTGGATCGACTTGGATTTCGTCCATCTGCTGCAAGATCACCAGCCAGTCGCAAAAGGCCGAATATGTCGCGGGTGTGCCGCAACGACTCATGGACCTCTCGATGTTTGGCAGTGATGACGCTGAACGAGTGGCCGGATTTTCTCAGGGAGTGAAAGAGGCTGCTGCGAGAACCGGATCGAGAGTGTTCAAGACCCATGATCTTCCCTTGCGGTTGGTGCCATTGTTTCTGGAGCAGAACCCGGACTTCTGGGTATTTAACATTGTGCGGGATTTCCGTGATGTGATGATCTCCCGGCTCATGTATAGCCGCTATTATCTACCCACGGTCGGCCTGTCTGTGGAGTGCCGTTTTGTGGCGGAGCATCCGCACCTTACGGAGGTGGAAATGGTTCGGCAATTCTATGGCACCAAGGAAATGCTAGACTGGCTGGTGCAATGGAAACTTTTCAACGAGCCGGTGGCGCACGAGCACTATGTCCGTTTGGAGTACGAGGCGTTGCTGGATGCAGCTGAACTCCAAAGGACCGTGCAATTGCTCGGACAAAAGTTGGTGTCCGGTGGACTTTCCACAGAACGAGCGGCAGCAATAGCAGCAGCTTCCAATTTCCAGGAGATCGACATCAACCTCAAACAAGATCGAAAGCAGCGCGAGGTGAAAACAGCCTTTTGTCGCAAAGGGGTAGCAGGTGATTATGAGCGATTCCTCACCAAGTCACAAAGCAACACCCTCAAGCTGCTGATGCAATGATCAGCGGGCCTCCAACCAGCATCACGGATGTCTATCCTTGCTATTCCCAAAGACTGCTGCGTGTGCTGCTGGCAGATTACGAAAAGCTTATCAGCGAATATTTGAACCGGACGAACCGAGGTCATTATCGGCTCAGTGAGATGTTTGAGTTCGAACCGCTCGAATTCGTGATTCTCCCGGAGGATGTGATCATCAGCGGTTCGTTGTTCTTCAAAGGCTGCAACTACGCCAAACGCGACGCTCATCCGATTCAAGATGCCAGCGGGCAGATTCCCTTGGATGAACTTTACAAGATACCGCATCCAGCATTCGCGGGGTCGAAGCGAGAACCGTTCTCGTTCTTTGACAACTATGTGAAGCCCATCATCAAGGGGCGGTGGGAGCCGTACAAGTGCGTGATCTTTCTTGCGGCCGATTTGAGATGCCTGAAACCCATTTTAGAAAACCGGGGCATCAAGGTGGTGATGATGCGCCATTCCAGCCTCGCCCACAGTCCTGGCGCGATGTGGCGCTATCTGGCCTTCAATTTCCAATGCCGGGCTGTTTACTTCGCAGATACCGACCGTGAGTTTGAGATCAGGCGGGTGAATCATCTGCTCAAGCTATTGGAACAAGAGCCGAAAACTGCGCTGGCACGCCCGCTGCAATCCACCGGAAGCGGAGGGCAGATGGCGCTCATCCTTGGCAACAACTTCATGGCGAAGCCTGCGAGTGTGGATTTTGACGCTGCCGAAAGCATGCTCGGCTACATCGTGCTCAACATTTTGGCGGAAGATCGCCCCACCAATTTTGTGTATGAAAACCGTCATGACCGAAAGCCTGCGATTCCCCGCGTTCTTGAACAGGAATATGAGGGTCCGATGCCCAGCGAGCGAGTTCCTTTGAAGTGCTTCCCGTATTACTGTTTTGACGAGCAGTGGCTCAAGGAGGTGGTGTATTATCACTTCTCAAACGGGCGGATTGCCACCCAGGTCCAGCGCCATGATCCAAACGATCTCATCCAGAGTCTCGATCTGTCATATCAGCAGGAGAATGGCAACCACCTTGTCTGGCCTGCGGAACTGAAACAAGTGTAAAGCAATGCACACGGAGAAATTTATAGAGGCTATTGATGATGCGCAGGCACAAGAAATTGTGAAAGCTCCTGTCATCTGGCTCTATGGTCTGTCCGGTGCGGGGAAAACGACCTTGGCACAGCAGGCGGCCAGACAACTTCGGTCTGATGGCAGGCAGGTGGTGGTGCTGGATGGTGATGAGCTGCGAGCCGGACTATGCCGAGGGCTGGGTTACACCGAGGAAGGGCGTTTGGAGAACGTCCGCCGTGCTGCCGAGCTGGCACGGCTGCTTTCCTGCCAGGGTGTCCTGGTGTTGGTGGCATTGATGACACCGCAATGTCGGATGCGTGAGCTAGCAGGGCAAATTCTCGGCGATGTATTGACCACCATCCATCTGCGCTGCGACCATGCTGTCTGTGCCGCCCGCGATGTGAAGGGACTGTATCGACAAGCCGCGTCAGGGCAGGTCACTCATCTTCCTGGTTGCGACATGGTCTTTGAGGAGGCAACCAACAACGAGCTTTCCCTGGACACGGGCACGCGATCCCAAGAAGAATGTCTGAACCAGCTTTGGCGGTTGATCACAAAATGACAAAAGGCTGCCGAGTACGCCACAACACACTGTTCTTCACTTATGCCTGGCAATGCCCGTCCTGAACTCCTCTCACCCGCCGGGAATTGGGACTGTGCCCGCGCGGCGGTCGCGAACGGGGCGGATGCGATCTATTTCGGCATGCCGCGCTTCAATGCGCGCCTGCGGGCGGACAACTTCACAGAGGAAGACCTGCCGGAGCTGATGAAGTTTCTCCATGCGCATGGCGTGAAGGGCTATGTGGCTTTTAACACGCTGATCTTTACCAAGGAACTGCCGGATGCCGAAACGCAGCTTCGTCTGCTCGAAGACAGCGGGGTGGATGCGGTGATCGTGCAGGATCTCGGCCTCGCCCGCATGGTGAAAGCGCTCACACCGAATCTTCGGCTGCATGCGAGCACGCAGATGACGATCACCTCGCCGGAAGGGCTCGAATTTGCCAAACAGCTCGACATCGACCAGGCGGTGCTCGCGCGTGAGCTTTCCATCCGCGAGCTGGAGCGCTTCAAAGACGCGCATGTGCCGCTGGAGGTGTTCGTGCATGGGGCGTTGTGCGTGGCTTACTCGGGGCAGTGCCTCACGAGCGAATCGCTGGGCCGCCGCAGTGCGAACCGCGGTGAATGCGCGCAGGCCTGCCGCATGCCGTATGAAATGATCGTGGATGGCGATCTGCGCGACCTCGGCGACAAACGTTATCTCCTTTCGCCGCAGGATCTCGCCGCCGTGGATGAAATCCCGCGCTTGATCGAACTCGGCATCCGCAGCTTCAAGATCGAAGGCCGTCTCAAGACGCCGGAATACGTCGCCGGTGTCACGCAGGTCTATCGTGCGGCGATTGATCGTGCGCTGGCCGGAAAACCGGCTCCGGCGACGGAGGACGACCGTTATGCGCTCGAAATGACCTTCTCGCGTGGTCTTTCCACCGGTTGGATGCACGGCGTGAATCATCAGGAGCTCGTGGGTGCCTACTACGGCAAGAAACGCGGGCCGTATGTCGGCTCTGTGACTCGAATCATCGACGCGGACACGCTGGAGCTCGATTCGCTGCAACTGGCGATGAAGCCGGGCGATGGCGTGGTGTTTGAGAACCTGAACAACACGAACGACGAGCAGGGCGGCAGCATCTACGAGATGCGCGGCAGCCGTTTGAGCTTCCGCCACGGCCATCTGCGCATGGAAGGCATCCCCATCGGCACGCGAGTCTTCAAAACGAGCGATCCCACGCTCAATCGTGCGCTGCGGCAGTCGTTTGAAGGCGAGATTCCGATCCGCAAGCAGTCGAAACTCAATTTGGTCGTCACTGGCACAGCAGGTGAACCTTTGCGTGTGTGTTGCGGTGATCTGGTGATCGAATCCACGATGCCGCTGCAAACAGCGATGAAGCGCCCGCTGACACCCCAGGCCTTCATTGATCAGTTCAGCCGACTCGGCGGCACGGAGTTCGAACTCGGCAGCGTGCAGTTCGATGTGGTTGGCGAGGTGATCCTGCCGGTGAGCGAGTTGAACCGGATGCGGAGGGAGTTGATTGCCTCGTGGAGTGGCGACGAATCGTCGCCAGACAAACCATTGAAGAGCATCACGACGCTCGAATCGCTTATGCCATCGCGTGGGAAGGGCGACGAATCGTCGCCGCTCCAAATGTTCGCGCTTTGCCGCACGCGGGATCAAATCGACGCCGCGCTGGAGGCCGGTGTTCCGCGACTCTATCTCGATTTCGAGGACATCCGGCTCTACGCGGACCTCCTGAAGCACATCAAGGACCGCACCGATCAATCGCAGGTCTGGCTGGCGACACCGCGCATCCAAAAGTCGGGCGAGGCAGGCTTCTTCAAGCTCATCCAACGCGCCGAGCCGCACGGCGTGTTGATTCGCAACCTCGGCGCGATCGCTTTCTTCCGCGACGAAGGCATTCCCGTCACCGGTGATTTCTCGCTGAACGTGGCGAACCCGCTCACGGCGGAGATTTTGAAGAAGACGGGGCTGGAGCGGCTCACCATCAGCTACGATCTCAACATTGAGCAGGTGGTCGATCTGCTGGCCTCGGCACCACCGTCGTGGTTTGAACTGACGTTGCACCAGCACATGCCGATGTTTCACATGGAGCACTGCGCTTTTGCCGCGTTCTTGAGCGAAGGCACCGATTTCACCAACTGCGGCCGCCCTTGTGAGAAGCATCGCGTGCATCTGCGTGACCGCGTGGGCATGGCGCATCCGCTGAAGGCCGATGTGGGCTGCCGGAACACGCTTTTCAACGCCGTGCCGCAGACGGGGGCGCAGTTTTTCTCCGAACTGCGCAGCTATGGCCTGAGTTGCTTCCGTGTGGAGCTGCTGGAGGAAGACAAAGCGGCCTCCGCCGAGGTTTTGCGCACTTATCAGGAGCTGCTGGCCGGAAATCGCGACGAACAGGACATCTGGCGCGATTTGAAGGCCCAGAGCCAGCTCGGGGTGACCCGCGGCACGATGGCGGAACTTCCTTGAATGACCGGGGTTTGGACCTGACGTTTGCGTCCTCATGCCCCGGCACGTTCCTGATGACTTCAGTTTCCTGCCTTCCGTTGATTCGACGGACGAGGAAGTCATCGAACGGCGGAGCTCCTGGAGGGAGAAGAAGTCTGTGCCTCGTGAGGAGCCGCCCGATCAGCCACCGCCTCAGGTGAAAGCGCCGACTTTGCCATTCATTGCCCCGCCTGCGCCTCTTCCGAAGCAGCACCTGCCGAACTTGGCGGGAGCGGACGCATTTCCAACACCTCGATCACCTCGAGTGCTGCGTCTTGCGACGGAACGAACGACCCGGACGATCGAAACGCCACAGGTCAGCAGCGGAAACGATCGTGATCGATTCGAATGGGCGGATTCAAAGCGGTCTCACATCCCCAAACGCCCTCCCGAAGAGCCTGATGATCCAGAGACGGCGAAACACGAACGCTGGCGCAAGCTGGCGGAGAAGGTCGGCATCCAGTCGCTCGGCTGGAGTTTGGGTGTGCATCTGTTCATCCTGATCACGGCCACGTTCATCGGCGTGAAGCAGGTGATGGACCGGCAGGTGGATTTCCTTCCTAGTGGCAGATCGGCCCAGGGGGAAGCAGCCGCGGCGGAGCTGACGCACAAGATCCAGCAGAAAAAGAACCCGTGGTTGAAATCAAAGCCGCGTCTTCAAGCGCAGACGCTGAACACAGCGGTCACGCTGCCGGAGATGCCGCAGCTCGACATGCCTGACTTCTCGAAGATCAACGACCGCATGGATCTGAGCAGCGCTCGTGGCGCCCTGGGCATGGGATTGCCACAGGGCATGGGCGCGGGAGGGGCAGGCGGCGGATTTGGTTCCGGCATCGGACGTGGTGGGAAATTCAGCTTCGTCGGCCAGACGGCTTTGGGGAAGCGTGTCGTGTTTGTCGTGGATGTGTCCGGCTCGATGTCGGCCATCAAGAATGGCGAGAGCATCTCGCGTTTTGACCTGCTGAAGAAGGAACTGACCAAGAGCCTGAACCAGATGCCGATGGGCACGCAGTATCAGATTCTCTTTTTCTCCGACTTCGCCTGGCCGCATGACCAGGTGGACAGCCGCAATGTGGAGGCGCTGATGAAGTATCGCTGGGACATCGACACGACGAACTACAAACGGGTGAAGATCCCCACGTTCCGCTACCTCCCGGCCACGCCCTTCAGCCTGCCGGAAAGCGTGAAGATCGTGCAGAACTCGGACAATCCCGGTGGCACGAACTGGGGCACTGGCCTGCTGATGGCGTTGCATGCAAACCCAAAGCCGGATGTGATCTTTTTCATGACGGACGGCCTGCGGTCCGACGAGCAGGGCTGGATCGACATCGTGACGGATGAGAACAAGCGGCGCCTGCCCATGACGGCGATCTACACCAGCGCGATGCAGGAGCCGGACGCAGCGCGTGAGCTGGACACGCTCGCAAGGCGCAACAACGGCCGCTTCACCGTGGTGCTTGGCGATGGGAAGATCGTGAGAGGTGAGGATTTCCTCAGACGGCGATAACGCCACTCACGCGGCCGCCCGGATCGCCGTTGCGACTTCATCGACTGGCAGACCGACGACATTGGTGAAGGAGCCTTCCATCCGCTCCAGCAGCATGTCCGTGCATGCTTGAATCCCGTAGCCGCCGGCCTTGTCGAGCGGGTTCACCTTCGAGTGGTAGTCCCGGATGGTCGCATCGCTGAGCGTCTTGAAGGTGACGTGGGTGATCACATGGAGTTCGCGTTCCACTTTTCCGTCGCAGGCCAGTACGACACCGGTGCAGACCTCATGCGTGCGCCCGGAGAGGCGGCGCACCATGCCCAGCGCCTCCTCCAGGTCGGCAGGCTTCGCCAGCGGCTCGCCATCGATGTAAACCAGCGTGTCAGCACCGACCACGAGTGCTCCGGGCTTCAGCAGGCTGCCAGCGACAGCTTTTCGGCGTGCATTTTCCACCGTGAGCTGCTCAGGAGTGAGCGTGGCATCGTGCGCCTCCTCAACCTGCGGCACGATGATCTCAAAGGCGAATCCAGCCCCGCTCAGCAGATCCACCCGACGGGGCGATGCGGAAGCCAGCACCAGCGTGCGTTTGGTTCCGGCGGACATCACGCGCCTGTTCCCACGATGCCGGCCACTTCGTCCGCGCGGATGACCGCGTCGCGGTTTTCCGGTGTGCGGTAGTAATAGTAGCCGGTTTTGGCCTGGTATTGAGGGACGCCGGAGCAGATCACCTCACGACCGTCCTTGAGCTTGATCTTGTGCGGGGCGTTCGAAACCAGAATATCAGGCATGGAACAGGAAGCCAGAAGGACGGGCACGAGCAAAACACTGAAACGCAGGGCTTTCATGACTGGGAACACGTGGCAAACGGCACAAATCAGACCGGGCTTTCGCGGTTTCTGTTCATCCGTCGCCAAGTGACGATTTCAAGCAACAGAATGATCACAGTTGAAGCACTCCGCGTGCCTCCTACCCTGCCCGAATGAGTCAAGATCTCCCCCCTGCCATCGGCATCATCGGCGGTTCCGGCCTGTACGACCTCGACGGCTTCGAAAACCGCGAGGAAATCACGATCCAGACGCCGTTCGGCCCGCCGTCCGATGCACTCGTGACCGGCACGCTGGCCGGACGCCGCGTCTATTTCCTGCCCAGGCATGGCAAAGGGCACCGCATCCTGCCCACGGAGCTGAATCATCGTGCGAATCTCTGGGCACTGCGCAGCCTGAACGTGCGCTGGATCATCGCCGTGACCGCTGTCGGCAGTTTGCAGGAGCAATACCACCCGCGTGACATCGTGCTGCCGGACCAGTTCTTCGACCGCACCAGCCGACGCGACCAGCACACCTTCTTCGGGCGTGGCATCGTGGCCCACGTGGCCTTTGGCGACCCGCTTTCTGACCAACTGCGCAGTCTGCTGCACGATGCCTGCGTCTCCCAGGGCCGCCGTGTCCACAATGGCGGCACTTACGTCTGCATGGACGGGCCAGCGTTCTCCACGAGGGCAGAGTCGAATGCGCACCGTCAGCTCGGCTTCGATGTCATCGGCATGACGAACCTGCCGGAGGCCAAACTGGCCCGCGAGGCGGAGATCGCCCTCGCCACCCTGGCGATGATCACGGATTACGACTGCTGGAAGGTCGAGGAGGAGGCCGTCACCGCCGAATCGGTCATCGGCCATCTTCACGCGAACGTCGCCGCCGCGAAGGCGATCCTTGCACAGGTCATTCCGCAGGTTCCCACCGAGCCCAACTGGCCCGAGCACCGCGCCCTCGACACCGCCTTGATGACGGATCGCAAACTGTGGCCGGAGCAGACGGTCGAAGACCTCCTGCCGATCCTGCGGCGGTTTGTGTGAGTTTTTTGACGGCATCACAGGGAGTGCTTGCCACGCGAGAGCAGTCTCACTCACACTGCTGAGATGAATCCGCCTGATCTTCCCCCGCCGCTTCCGCCGACACCTGTCCCGGCTGTACCGCGGAAGGGCTTTGGCACCGGAGCGATCGTGCTGATCGTCGTCGGAGCGGTGGTGCTGCCGATTGCGGTGCTGGGAGCACTGGCGGTTCCGGCTTTTCAGAGCATCCAGAAACTAGCACAGGAGGAGAAGCAGAAACGGGCGAAGGCCGCACAGGTGGTCAAACCACTCACTGCCGAGCAAAAGGTGGCGCTGCAAGCCTTTGGCGATGAACTGGCCGAGGCCTTAGCCGATGAAGACGATGAGAAGGTCAAAAGCATGCTGGATTCCGCAGCCCTGGCGGAGCGGGTGTTTGACGACCGTCTCTCCGGTGTGCCGCAGGTGGCGGATGTGAAGCGGGGGTTCTTCTCCGGCATCACCAAGAACCCGGGCGGGTGGCTGCACGACCTGATGGGGGCTGACATCAAGGTGCTGCGTCTTCATGAGCGCGAGGGCCTGCCCGCGGTGCTGCTGCGCATCAAACCGGAAGGAGGCGGCGTGAACTATGTGGACATCCTCGTGAGGCCCGAAGGCAGCACCTTCCGCGCTGTGGACATGTTCACGTACATGTATGCGAGCCTGGTCTCCGATGAAGCGCGGAACATGATGGCGATGATGCTTCCAGACTCTGCCGCAGGAAAGCTGGCAGCGTTGCTGGGCATCTCACAAACGGACACGGAGATGGTCGGGCATCTGAAATCCGCAGGCGATTTGCTCCGCGCTGGCAAGTACAAGGAGGCTCTGCGTGTGTGCGACGCCCTGCCGGCCAAATATCGCACGAACCGGCGGTTCTTCATGATGCGCCTCCAGGCACACATGGCTCTGAGCGGTACGGACGACGACAAAAACGACGCGGCTTACAAGGAAGTCCTTCGCGCTGCGCCGGACATCCTCGGCAAGGACAGCACCACTGACCTGATCATGATCGATTTGTTCTTTCTCGACAACCAACTGGCCGAGGCGGATGCCTGCATCCAGCGCGTGCAGAAGGTCATCGGCAATGATCCCTACCTGAAGGTGCTGCGGGCCAACACCCGGCGGATGATGAAGGATTATGCGGGTGCGCTGAAGCTGGCGCATGAAGCGCAGCAGGAGGAGCCCGGCCTGTATGAAGCCGTCGATGCCCGTCTGTCGATTCGGGCGGATCAGAAGGACTTTGCAGGCCTGCTGGAGGAACTGCGAGCCTTCAAGAAAACCAGCGGCGTCACGCTGACTCGTGACACGATGGCGGAGGACGCCCAGTTTGCTGAATTCCTCGCCTCGCCTGAGTTCGCCACGTGGGAGAAGGAAAACCCGGCGAAATGATCGTGCGGTTCACTCCTCCATCAGTTTCACGGCCAGGCGGCGCATGAACTGGCGCTCCGGCATCTGGCCCAGGCGCTCGTAGGCGTCATCGAGATTGCGCAGGATGCGCAGCAGGGTCGCCTCGGCGGTCGCAGGCTCACGGATGAGGTCCTCCATGCCAGGATTTGCCGCCGGGTGATGTCTGGCCACATCGCCAGCCAGCATGAAACGACCGCGATTGAAGCAATCGACCAGCCAGGTCTCCTCACGGTGACTGACGCGGGAGAGAAAATGGCCGGGGAAGTTGCATCCTTCGATTGCCAGGCCAAAACGATGACCGAGCAGGCGATAAAGGCAGCAGAGGCTGATCGGATTGCCCAAGCCGGTGTCCAGCACCCAGAACAGGTTGCTGTTGCAGGGCGCGTAGTAGTCCTTGCTGTTGCCCCGGAAGCGTGTGACGCCGCCATGCGGCGCGAACAGCCACTGGGCCAGTTCGTGGGCGTCCATGCGGCCTTTTTCGGCAAAGGCTTCCTCCGCGAGCGCGTCGAGCCGCTTCGTCAGGTCGGTAGATTGGGACTTCCAGCCGTTCAAGAAGGCGGAAAGCTGGCTCAACCCCTCCTCAAGCTGGGCATCCGGCCCGTCCATCCAGCGCCAGCGCATCCAGGTGTCCTCCAGCTCGGTGCGGCGTGCGGGCTCCAGCAGTTGGGACACCAGACGTTCCTCCTCGGCGCTGAGCGGCGTGTCCAGCGCCTCGATGTGCTGCGGCAGCTCACGACGCATCACCGTCAGCTCCTGCGTGACCGCCTGGCGCACGACTTCGGATTCGTCGTCCAGCAGCTTGATCAAATGGCTGAGGCGGGGCAGCACAGGCATGGGCAGCTTGTTAGCACGGGCGACGCGATGAAGGCAATGATGATTTTGGCAGCACCGACCGCGGGCCCGCGTCCTTCAGACCGCCGGGAAAGGCCGGTTCTGCTCCACTTTGCCAGTCCGGGGGTCCGGCGAGATGGACGGCACGCTGATGGCCCGGAACTTCACGCCGGCACAGCCGCCGCCATTCCATCGACCTCGCCAAAGCCGAGGCATCCGTGACAGGCGTGGACTTTTCAGAGAAGATGCTGGCAGTGGCCCGTGGGAAGGCTGACGGCCTTGAGGCCCGGTTTGTGGAGGGCACTCTTGAGTCAATCCCGCTTCAAGAGCCGTT
Source organism: Prosthecobacter sp. (assembly GCF_014879935.1). GTDB lineage: Bacteria > Verrucomicrobiota > Verrucomicrobiia > Verrucomicrobiales > Verrucomicrobiaceae > Prosthecobacter. The sequence continues at coordinate 126,383 of NZ_JACSRD010000146.1, read as the reverse complement.
TGACCTCGTGGTTTGCAGCCTCGTCCTCAATCACGTCGAAAACCTGCTTCCTTGCTTCCGGGAGATGTCCCGGCTGCTGCGGCCCGATGGCCGGATCATCGTCACCGACCTCCGGAGCAGCTTTTGGTCGCGTAAGCGGAAGGTCATCCCTTTGTTTCACGGCCTGGCGACCGATTCGTTCAGACACACGCTGGCCGATTACAAGGCTGCCACCTGTGCGGCAGGCCTCTGCCTCAAGCAACGCCGCGGCATCCGTTTCGACCGCGAGATCATCGCGAAGTATCCCGGCTACCTTCACCTGTGGCTCCTCTCGGCAGGCTACGCCTTCGACATCCGCAAAGCGGATGCGCCAGAGCCGTGCTGAGCCCATGACCGGCTCAGAGCCGGATCTGCATCGCTTTCGCAGCCCGGTGGGCCTTGGCGCGGGCTTCGTTGATGTTTTTGGCGCGGGCGAGCGTCACGGCCATTCGTCGCTGGCCGCTGACGTTGGGTTTGCCGAAGAGGCGGATCTGCGTGTCGGGCTCGGCGAGCACTTTGTCGAGGCGGCCGAACTGAACTTGGGAGGATTCACCAGCGACGAGCACGGCGCAGCTCGCGCTGGGTCCGTGCTGGCTGACATTCGGAATCGGCAGGCCGAGAATCGCCCGCACATGGAGCGCAAACTCGCTCAAGTCCTGTGAGATGAGCGTGACGAGGCCGGTGTCATGCGGGCGAGGCGAGACTTCGCTGAAGATCACGTCGTCACCTTTGACAAACAGCTCCACGCCGAACAGCCCGCGGCCGCCGAGCGCCTCGGTGATGGCTCCCGCCATCTTTTCCGCCGCCTTGAGCGCCTTTTTCGACATCGGATGCGGCTGCCAGGATTCGCGATAGTCGCCTTTGATCTGGGTATGCCCCACTGGAGCGCAGAAGGATGTGCCGCCGGCATGCCGCACCGTCAGCATGGTGATTTCATAGTCGAATTCGACGAAGCCCTCGACAATCACCTTCCCCTTCCCCGCACGTCCGCCTTCCTGCGCGTATTGCCAGGCCTTGGCGATGTCCGCTTTGCGTTTCACGACACTTTGTCCCTTGCCGGAGCTGCTCATGATCGGTTTCACCACGCAGGGCATGCCGATCTTCTCGATGCCGGCGCGGAATTCCTCCTCCGTGGCCGCAAACACATACGGCGAGGTCTTGATGCCGAGCTCCTCGGCGGCGAGACGGCGGATGCCCTCGCGATTCATCGTGAGCTTGGCCGCGCGGGCGGTGGGAACGACGCGATAGCCTTCTTTTTCCAGTTCCAGCAGGGTGTCGGTGGCGATCGCCTCGATTTCAGGCACGATGCAGTTCGGCTTTTCCACATCCACGATGCGGCGCAGTGCGTCCCCATCGAGCATGGAGATCACGTGACTGCGATGCGCCACCTGCATGGCGGGGGCGTTCGCGTAGCGGTCCACCGCGATCACCTCGCAACCGAGGCGCTGGAGCTCGATCACCACCTCCTTGCCCAGCTCTCCCGAGCCGAGGAGCATGACTTTCGTTGCGGTGGAGGAAAAAGGAGTGCCGATGCGTGCCATGCGGCCATTTAGGACGGCCCGCGCCGCCTTTCAAACGTCCGTTTTCGAGTCCGCCGGCCGGGAGCGGCAGGGTTCCCATCATCACATTCTCGATTTGCAGTTTCACGATCTCCGGCCTCCATGGCGGACCTTCCTCGCGCCATGCCCTTCCCCGGTCCGCCAGCGCCCAACCGTCTGCAAGGCCTGCTGCGCCCGGTGTTCGGCGGACTGCTGGATCTCATCTACCCGCGGCTGTGCTGCCTGTGCAAGGTGCCGGTGCCTCTGGACGCGCCCCGTGCCGGGATGCGGGCCTGGTTTTGCCAGCCCTGCGCGGATGAGGTGCCCTGGGTGGAGCCGCCTTTCTGCAAGGTCTGCGGGGAGATGTATGACGGCGCTTTCACCCACGATTTCCGCTGCATGAACTGCGACGGACGGCGGCTCGCGTTTGACTTCGCCATCGCCGCCTGCCGCGCGGAGGGCCCCGTGCGCGAGCTGGTGCATCAGTTCAAATATGAGCGGAAACTGCACCTGCGCGGTGTCCTGGCCGCCTTGCTCCTCAAGACGCTCGACGACCCGCGCCTGGCCGGCGAGGACCTCGCCACGTGGCGGCTCGTGCCTGTCCCCCTGCACCGTTCCCGCGAGCATGATCGCGAGTTCAATCAAAGCCGCGAACTGGCGCTGCGCCTGGGCCAAGCGACCGGCATCCCCGTCAGCGATGCCCTCCTCCGCTGCCGTGAAACCGACACCCAAGCGCGGCTCGACCGCGAGGAGCGGCTGCAAAACCTGCGCGGAGCCTTTGCGCTGCGGCGCACACGCTACCGCCGCAGGCCTCCATCCCTCCAGGGTGGTCGCATCCTCCTGGTGGATGATGTTTTCACCACCGGTGCCACCACCAGCGAGTGCGCCCGCGTGCTGCGGCAGGAGGGCGGGGCTGAAAAAGTAGTGGTCATCACCGTCGCACGCGGCTAGTCTCGCCCCCGCGTCCGGCACCGTCCGGGCCGGACAGTGCGAACGCCGCGGGGCCTCCCCCGGGCACCTCCTGCGAATGCCTATCGGGGAGACGTACCGCCCGGCCCCGCCCCGCAGGACGCCCACACCGACTGACCTGCCATGGGATTTTTCAAAAAACGCTCCGTTGACGAACTTGGGGAAAAGAAACGCGACATGCCGGAGGGCCTCTGGACGAAGTGCCCGTCCTGCAACGAAAGCCTTTTTGAGGATGCGCTGAACAAGAACCTGCGCGTCTGCACCCATTGCGGCTACCACTTCACCATCGGCTCCGACGAACGCGTCACCAGTCTCGTGGACGAGGGAACCTTTGCCGAGATGGACAAGGACCTCGATTCCGTCAACGCGCTCGGCTTCAAAGGCTACCTCGACAAGGTGAAGGCCTACCAGGCCAAGACGGGTCTCACCGAAGCCGTGCTCACCGGCCGTGCCAGCATTGAAGGCATCCCGGTGCTGCTGGCGATCATGGATTTCCGCTTCCTCGGCGCCAGCATGGGCAGCGTCGTCGGTGAAAAAATCACCCGCGCCATCGAGGCGGCCACCGCCGAGAAGAAGCCGGTCCTCGTCTTCTCCGCCTCCGGCGGCGCCCGCATGCATGAGGGCATCCTCAGCCTCATGCAGATGGCCAAGACCAGCGGCGCCCTGGCCCGCCATGCCGAGGCCCGCCTGCCCTACATCTCCATCCTCACCCATCCGACCACCGGCGGCGTCACCGCCAGCTTTGCGACCTTGGGCGATCTCATCATCGCCGAGCCGAAGTGCATGATCGGCTTCGCTGGTCCGCGTGTCGTGAAGGAGACCACTCATGCCGACCTTCCTCCTGGCTTCCAGACTGCCGAGTTCATGCTCCAGCACGGCCTGGTGGACATGATCGTCGATCGCAAGGACATGCGCGCCACCCTGGCCCGCGTCCTGCGGTACATGAAAGCGGCGGCCTGATCTCCGCGCGGCGGATCCGCCCGCGTGAATGCCTCAGAATCCGGGATCACGCCTGATTGACGTCCAGCACGCCGGTGCTGAAGCCGAATTTGTCCGTCTCGACGCCCATGCGCTGTGCCAGACTGACGAAGAGGTTCGAAAAAACGTGCTTCTCCTTGTCGATGGCGATGTGGCGGCCGTGCCTGTAGCCGCCGCCGGCGAGGACGAGCGGAATGTTCGCGGTGCTGTGTGAGCTGGCGTTGCCAAGATTGGAGCCAAAGATGACCGCAGTGGTGTCCAGCAACGACGCGGCCTTCAGTTTGGTGAGGAAGCTGGCAAAGGCGGCGAACTCCGCCTTCTCGATGATCTCCAGCTCGGCGATCTTGGCCTCGTCCTGCCCGTGATGGGAAAGATTGTGCCAGTCGTTCTTCACACCCTCGATCTCCGGCACCGCATTCATGCCGTTGAGGCGGAGCGTGACGGTGCGTGTGCTGTCCGTCTGCAAAGCGAGCACCACGAGGTCCTGCATGAGGTTCATTTTGCCGATCGCGTCCGTGCGGCTCTGGATGTCCGTGGGCGGCTTCGCATCCACCTTCGGTTTCGGCTTCTGCGCCCACTCCTCGTTCTGCACGAGGCGGCCTTCGAGATCGCGCACGGCGCTCAGATACTCGTCGAGCTTCTCCTGGTCGCGTTTGCCGAGGTCGCCGTGCAGTTTTTTCGCCTGGCCCATCACCGTGTCGAGAATGCTGCGGCCGCGTTTGAGATTGCGCACCTGTGCGGCGACTTCCGCAGGCGTGCCGTCGATGAAGAGCTGCGTGAACGCCTTGGACGGCGAACTTTCCGCCGGCAGCGGCACGCCGCTGGAGGACCAGGAGAGCGAATCGCTCCCCGTGCCGAGGATCAGGCTCGGGAAACGCGTCTGCGAGCCGATCTGTTCGGCGATGAGCTGGTCAATGCTGATCGTGTTCTTGAATCCGGCGAGCCCCGGATGCTTCGCAGACGTGAGCCAGGTCATTTCGGACGTATGACCGTTCGCGCCATTCTGCTCCATGTGCTGCAGGCCGGAGATGACGGAGAAGTCCTTCCGCAGGTCTTTCAACGGCTCCAGATAAGGCGTGAGCGCGTAGTCGCCGCCAGTCTCCTTGGGAAACAGGAACGGCGTGTGAAAGCCGAGCGTGGCGCACATCGCGAGGAACCGTGGCGGCGGGTTCCCAACCGCTGCCTGCGCTTTCGTGGCGAAAGCCGGCACCATCGCCTCCAGAAACGGCAGTGCGAGCACGGTTCCAGTGCCGCGCAGGAAGACACGGCGGTCGAGATGGCGTTTGGTGGCGGTGTACATGGCGGATGGGGAACGATGATGGGCGGTGAAGTCTGACACAAAGGCTAACCTGCGGCGCGTCTGAAGTTGGCCTCGTAGCCGATGGCGCCATCGACTCCGCGAAGTTGGAAGGCGATCTCGCTTTCGTTTCCATCCGGGCGCAGTTCGACGCAGAGGAAGCCGCCCTTCACGCGGTGGAACCTGTGATAGGCCTTGTCCTCGCCCGGAGTGCCGCCGGAGTGCGAATTGCTGGCCGGGCCGACGCTGAACTCGTTCAGGCCGCTGACCGGATGCACGGAGTGATACTGCCAGTGGCGGTCGCCGCAGACGACGAAGAAGTTGCCCGGCGCGTTCGCCTTCAGCCACGCGCGGATCTCATCGCCCTCATGAGTGAAGGCGTCGTTGCTGTGGTTGTCGTGCTTGTTCTCGCGGTCCGGACCGACGAGCGGCGTGGGGCTGACGAGCACCTTCCACGTGGCCGTGCTCTCCTTCACCGTGCGTTTGAACCACTCCTTCTGCTCCGCTCCCCAGATGGTCTTCTCCGGCCCGTCCGGCATCGTGTTGGGCGAGCGATAATCGCGTCCGTCGGTGAACCACACCTGCAAATCGCGGCCCCAGCGGATGGTGCGATAGTCGAGATCGCCGATGGGGGCCTGCTGGCGGAAAATCTGCACGCCTTCCTTGAACGTGAGCTCGCCCGCCTTCATGCCGGGCCACGCGTCGTTGGTGAGCGTGTCGTGGTCGTCCTTCAACCAGTAGGTCGAGGTGCTGCGCGTGGCGGCGACGAGACGCGGCAGGCTGAACATGCGCTCCCAGTGCAATCGTGCGAGCGCAGGCGAGACGGCACGCGGCGGATTGCTGTCGTAGTACACCAGATCGCCCGTCATGACGATGAAGCGCGGATCGAGCGCGGTCATGGAGGGATAAATCGGATGCCCATCGGCGTGATCGCGGTCCTGATAGCCCTGGCAGGTCATCACGCAGAAGCGCAGGGCCGTGGGCGACTCAGCGGCAGGCGCGGTGTGAAACCGGCCCGCGAAGCTGCCCCCGCCTCGTGTCTCGCTGACATAGTGATACGTGCGGCCGGGTTTGAGCCCGCTGAGCTTGAACTGGTGAATGCCATCGCCAGCATCGCTCACCTCCGTCCAAGGCGTCTCGACCGCATCGCTCAAATCCTCCTTCAAACCGAACCGCACACGCACCTGGCCTGACGCCGCCGGACACGCGCCCTCGATCTCGGCCACAGGCGGCACGGGAGGCTGCGTCCTGCCTTTGTTCCTGCCCTTTCGGAGGGCGAAGGTCACGCCGTCGTTGTTGCGCGTCGCGTTCTTCGTCAGGCGAGTCCACACGATGGCCGTGGAGTCCGTCACCTCGCCCACACGCGTGCCCGTGGCCTGAAACGGCCCCGCATCGGCGGCTTCGGCCAGCCAGGGTGCCGTCAAGGCCGCGGCGGCGGTGGTTTGCAGGAATCGGCGGCGGTTCTGAGAGGGGCGCATGCTCATGGTGCCGCCATGAACGGCTGCGAATCGTGTTTCTGGCACCGGGCTGCTCATCAACGGCGGCTGCGGCGGAGGATCATCCCCATGAAACCCAGCAGGATGAGGAGCATGCGGGAGGGCTCCGGAACGATGGCGATGTTGCCTGAGAGGGTGAAACGGCTCATGTCCCAAAACAGGCCGGTGCCGGTGAGGTCCGGCAGGTCGAGGTCGGCGCCTTCGTCACCATTGCCCACGAGATAGCCGCTGTTGAAGCTGAATCCGGTGAAGTTGGCGGTCACCATGCCGCTCCAGTCGAGCAGATTGAAGACCTGACCTGAGCGTGCGGTGAAAGAGGAAGGCGCGACCTGCAAGGTGCCGGTGGTGGTGAGAAAGTTCAGCGTGTAGCCGGTGCCTGCGGCCGGATTGTTGAACACCAACAGGTCGTGGCTGCCCGTTCCGGCCACCGCATCGATCCAGGCCTGATAGCCAATGGAACCGACCTCATGACCGCCAAAGGTGCCGTCCTCCAAGGTGGCGGACGTGATGCCCAGGACGATGGAGCCTTGCAGGTCGTGCACGGTGCCGCTGGCGCTCGCAGGCGTGAAAACGAGCGTGCCGTGGCTGGAAACGGCGGCGGAGTCCCCTGCGGTCAAAGTCGAGCCGGCGGCCAGGATCACGCTGGAACTGCGAACCACGCCCGTGCCGAGCAGTGACGCGCCCGAGGCCACGGACAGCGCCCCCGTGCCCGTCTGTCCGACGCCGGTGGCACCGACCTGCAGCGCGCCCGCGTTCACATTCGTGGCGCTTGTGTAAGTGTTCGCACCGGAAAGAGCCACCGTGCCCGCGCCTTCCTTGCTCACGCCAGCCGCCGCTGTGCCGCTGATGACGCCTGAGAGCGTGAGTGTGCCGCCAGAACTGGCGGAGACATCAAGTTCCCGGCGGTGGCCTCGGAGATGCCCACATTTCCGGCATAAGTGGCCGCAGTGGCGCCGTCCTGGAGGCGCAGGACCTTGTTGTTGCCCGAATCAGAAACGGTGAGGGCACGGCTGATGGTCACGCCCTGCGCGAGCTCGAGAACGGCGTCGGTGTTGGCCAGAGTGACGGTTCCGAGGGTGCCGAGGGCCGAATTGTTCGCCGCACGCAGGACGCCGGCATTCACCGCGGTGTTTCCATCATACGAATTCGCGCCTGTGAGGACCAGCGTGCCGGTGCCGCTCTTCGCGATTCCGGCCGCGCTGCCGCCGCTGTTGCTGATCACGCCGCTGATGACGACATCGTTGGCGGCCACTGTGCTGTCGTTGACGGTGAAGGTGCGTGTGGCTCCGTTGACGTCGAGGTTCGCGGAGATGTTCGAGGTGGCGTTGTGAAAGGTGGCCGCGCCGGTGTTGTAGGTGATGCCGCCGCCGAGCCGCAGGACGCCACCGCCTGCGCTGTCGATGATCTGGTTCACGGAACCGGCCACCGTGGTCGAATTCGAACCGAGCGTGAGCGTGCCGCCGATGGTCTCGACGTGCCCGTTGAGGTCCAGTGTCGAAGTGCCCGCCGCACGCTGGTCCAGCGTGAGGCCAAAGCCGTTCGGCAGCACCTCGTCGGCACCGAGGCGCATCGTGCCGTTGCGGATGGTCGAGGTGTTGTTGTAAGTGTTCGCTCCGCTGAGGATCAGCGTCCCGGCGCCGTCTTTGACGATGCCAGCGGCCGTCGCGCCACTGTTGCTGATGACGCCGGAGATGACCAGCTCCACATCCAGCGTGGGATTGTCCGCCACGGTGATGGTGCGGGAGGCGTTGTTGAGGTCCAGGCCGGCCGAGATGACCGCCTGGCCGTTTTCAAAGCCCGCCGAGCCCGCGTTGGAAGCCACACTGCCTCCCAGGCGCAAAAGACCGCCCCCGGCCGTGTCGATGATGCCCGGCGTGGCTCCTGCCAGCGTGGTGGTGGAGCTGCCGAGCGTGAGCGCGGCGATGGTTTCCGTCATGCCATTCAGCTCGAAGGTGCCGCGATTGACTGTCACGTTCTCGGCGTCGGGAATGACCTGCGACGCGCCCAGCTTGAGGGTGCCGTTGTTGATGGTGAGCGTGCCCGTGAAATCATTGCCGGCATTCTCCAGCGTCAAGGTTCCAGCGCCGTCCTTGAGCACCTGATCCACCGGAGAGACATCGCCGGAGCCGATCCGGCCGCTGGCGATGATGTCGCCCTCGCCGCCAAAGGTGACATCACGGAACGTTCCGCCGGCCACGATGGCGGAAACGGTGAGCTTTGAGCCGGCATCGGCATGAATGCGTGCATCGGCAGCGAGATTGATCGCACCGGTCCAGGCATTGATGCCCGCGACGCTGCGCAGCGCTCCCGTGGATGACGGGCCGCCGCCTGCGATGAGCAGGCTCTCGCCGCTGACGGTGATGCCGCCATCAATCTCCAGCGCGTCGCCGCTGTTGATCGTGGTGCCGCCGGCCGTGCTGCCCAGGGCGCTGGCATGCTGGATGCGCACCACGCCGTCCCCCACGGCAAAGACATCGGCAAATGTGTTGGCGCCGGAGAGCACGAGACGCCCCAGGCCATTCTTGGTGAAGGTCCCCGGCGTTCCGCTGTTCTGAATGACCGAGGTGACGGTCAGATCGACATCGGCCGCCGTGGAATCATCCACCGTCCACGTGCGCACACCGTTCAAATCGACCGTGCCGCCGCTCAGGAAGGAAGCCTGGCCGTTGACATTGTCATTGGCGGTCAGATTGCCGCCGAGGGTGAGCACCGTGCCGCTGGCCAGCGTGATGGTGGCCGCAACGGTCTGGGCGGTGTTTGTGGTGGAGCCAAAGGTGAGCAGACTGGCCGTCTGCGCCGCTTGATTCAGCTCGAGCAAGCCCTGCACCACGACCAGACTGGCGGTGCTGAGGCTGCTGCTGGAGGTCACACGCAAGGTGCCGGCGGCCGTGTTGACGGTGGTGGTGCCGGTGTAGGTGTTCGCTGCGGAGAGCGTGAGCACGTTGTTGCCGGTGTAGGTGAGATTGTCCGCGCCCGTGCCCGGACCATCGACAATCGGGCCGGTGATGTCGATGGCGGCGTTGCCTGCGAAGGTCTGCGTGCGCGCCTGGTTGTTTTCCGCCAGCACCACTCCGCCCAGCACCAGCTTGTTGCCCGTGCCGGCGTCGGTCACTGTGAGAACGGTGGAATTGGTGAAACTGAGCTGGCCGAAGCTGAGCGTGCGTCCCGTGCCATTCAGCGTGACCGTGCGGCTGCCGCCGGCGCTGGCGGTTCCATTGATGAAACTGAGGCTGTTCGTGCCGCCGAAGGAGAAATTGCCGTCCAGCGTGACCAGATTGGCCGTGGCGACCACGATGTCGGCCCCGCTCGTGTTGTCGATGGCACCAGCGTTGATGTCCAGCGTGCCGCTGCCGATGGCGGCGGCATGATTGATGTGCAGCGTGCCTGCCGAAAGAGTGACCAGCGAGGTGGTGCTCGATCCGCCGAGAATGAGCGTGCCTGCGGTGTTGTTCAGCGTCGTGGCACCGGTGTAGGTGTTGTTTGCCACGAGGTTCAGGGTGCCGCTGCCGGTGTAGCTGAGGGCGTCCGCGCCTGTTCCCGTGCCATCCACCACCGCGCCGACGATGTCGATGGCAGCGCTGCCGGCGAAAGTTTGCGTGCGTGTCTGGTTGTTCTCCGCCAGCACCAGCCCGCCAAGCACGAGCTTGTTCCCCGTTCCCGCATCGTTCACGGTCATCGTGGTCGCATTCGTGATGGAAAGCTGGCCGAATGCGAGCGTCCGGCCCGTGCCGTTCAGCGTGATCGTACGGCTGCCGGTGGCGAGGGTGGTGCCGTTGGCAAAGCTGAGGTCGTTGGTGCCACCGAACGCGAAATTCCCGCCCCACGTCACCACATTCGGGGTGCTCAATGTGATCGTGGCCCCGCTGCTGTTGTCGATCATGGATCCCGTGTTCAAAGTCAGGCCGCCCGTGCCGATGGCGGAGGTGCTGTTGAGATGCAGCGCACCGGCTGACACGGTCGTGGTGCCGGTGTAAGTGTTCGCTCCGGAGAGAATCCAGGTGCCGGTGCCGCTCTTGGTCAGGCTGAGGACACCGGTGGTGCCGTCCGTGTTCTGAATGACGCCGGAGATCGTGTTGAGGTCCGTGTTTGAGCCGCTCAGCGTCAGAGAGCGTGCCGTGGTGACGCCGGGAACGGCGACATTGAACACAGGGGCATCGAAGACCAGTGCCCCCGTGCCGTTGTTCGCGATCGTGCCTCCCTGGCCGTGGGTCGCGGTGCTGGTGCCGAGCTGGAAGCTGCGGTCGGAGCTGTCACCGCTGCCGATGTATTCGAGCGTCCCCATGCGGAACTGGGTGCTAATCAGGACCGGCACCCCAGCCTCGCCCTGGCCGATGGAGCTGTTCTGGCCGTAGTCGGCCATCTTGGTGATCATGGTGACATTCACGGCGAGATAAGTCTGCCCCGTGTAGCTGCTGTCCGTGGCCTGCAGCAGCAGGGTGCCATCGCCGTTCTTCGTCAGGCCGCCGGAACCGCCGATGGCACCGCTGATGATGGCGTCGAGGTTCACTGCGGCGGCGTTGGCGATCTCCAGCGTCCGCACAGCGGAACCGAGGTCGATGGGATTCTGGAAATCGATCGTATGGGTGGCGGACGTTGCTCCGAGATAGAGAGAGGAGCCGTTCGGCACGAAACTGCCGCTCCCCCAGATCACGGTGTCACCCGCGCCGCCGAGGTTCACGATGCGATCTGCGTTGAACGCGGCAAAACCACCGCCGCCGGTCCACTGCACCTGATCCACTCCGGTGCCGAGCGCCCGAGTCAGATTCCCCGTGCCGAGGCCCGCCACACCACCGCCGCCGATGCGCAGATTGCTGGTGCCGCCCGTGACTGCGACGCCGCCGGGCAGCGCGTTCACATGATTCAGCACCAAGACGCCGCCATTCACAAAAGTCTGGCCGGTGTAGGTGCCTGCGGCGGTGAGGCTCAGCGTGCCGGAGCCGTTTTTGATCAGTGAGCCGGTGCCTGTGCCGCTGATGACGCCTCCGCTCAGCGCGGCATCGATCAGCGATGTGGTGCCCGAGTTGCCATCGTTCACAGTGATGGTCCGCGTGCCGCCGTTCAGATCGATCGGGTTCTGGAAATCGACCGTGTGCGAGGAATCCTGCGTGTCGCTGCCGTTCCCATAGCCGAACAGCAGGGCGCTGCCCGCAGGCACGAAGCCGCCCGCGCCCCACACCATCGTCTCTCCGGCACCGCCGATGTTTACCCCACGATCCGCGCCGAAAGCGGCAAAACCGCCCGCTCCCGTCCACTGCACCTGATCCGCGCCCGTGCCGAGGCCACGGGTGAAATCGCCCGCGCCAAGGCCGAGGATGCCGCCTGCGAAGGTCAGCCCGCTCAGGCCGCCCGCCGCGCCGATGCCGCCGGGCAAGGCATTCGCATGACTGAGCACCACCACCGCCGTGCCGCCGAGCGTGGTGCCGCCGCTGTAAGTGTTCGCGCCTGCCAGCGTCAGCCGGGCTCCGCCCGCGATGGTCAATCCGTGGCCAAGACCGCCGTCACTGACGCTGCCGCTGATCGTCAGGTTGTGTGTCTTGTCACCGCTGTTGGCCACGGTGATCGTTCGCGTGGCATTGAGCAGAAGATCCAACCCGATCGTGTCGGTGATCGTCGCGTTGAAGGTGGGACCGGCTCCCGCGCTGGTCGCGATGTCACCGCCCAGCGTGACGCGGTTTCCGCTGAGCGTGAAGGCCGAGACATTCGGATTCGTGTCGTTCAGAAACGTGATGCCTCCGATGATCGTGTCCGCCGCCAGATCGTTCACCGGTGCCAGCCGCGTGCTGCCGCCAAACTGCAGCACATCACCGGCCGTGAACGCGGTTCCGGACCAGTTCGCCGCCGTGGACCACAGATCGTCACCGCCTCCGCCGTTCCAGACCAGCGTCGCCGCTCCGGCATCGGCACAGCACAGCAGCAGGCCGAGGATCCGAAGCCGGAAAAGGGCACGAAACGAGTGCACCCGCGTGAGGTTGGAAGCGCGCATCCGGCCATCCTGACCATTTTTGCCCGAAACGGCTATTACCCGATCTGGCTATGCCCGCACCAGCCCGCGTTCGAAGGCGATGTTCACCGCCTCGGCCCGGTCTGCCGCGCCCAGCTTGCCCAAAATGGCGCAGACGTGGGCCTTGGCCGTGTGCTCGCTGATTTCCAGCGCCCTTCCGATGTCCCGGTTCGAAAGCCCCCGGCGCATGAACTCCAGCACCTCGAGCTCGCGCCCCGTGAGCTGCCGCCGCTGTGCCCACTCATCCATGCGCTGCGCCAGCCGCGCGGGCAGGCAGCTCCCACCGCCGTGCACCTGACGAATCGCCGCCGCCAAGTCGGCACGGCTCACGTTTTTCGACAAATAACCCGCCGCACCGCCCTCCACCGACCTCAGAACGTCCTCGTCGAACTCCGAGGTCGTCAGCACGATCACCTTCGCCTCGGGGGATTGCTCGCGAACTCGTTTCAGCGTCTCTATGCCGTCGATGCCGCCCGGCATCCGCAGATCCAGCAGCGTCACATCCGGCCGCGCCTCGGCGTGCAGTTTCACCGCCTGCATCCCGTCATCCGCCTCGGCCACGACGAGCAGATCCTGCTCGCTCGAAAGCAGCGTCACCAGTCCCATGCGGACGATGGAATGATCGTCCACCAGCATGATTCGGATGGCAGTTCGCGGAGGCATGAGTTCGCTGTGATACCATCAAACCGCGGCGCCTTCCATTGCCCGATCCGGCGATATGGCTGCTCCTTGCCACCCACAGCCGCGCACTCTAGGCTCGCCGCGCATGTCACCCCGCGTCATCGTCTGCGCCATCCTGGGCTTTTGCGGTCCGGTCGTGGCCCAGACGGCCCCGCAGGTCCTGCGCAGTTGCTCCGAAATCCGCCTGCTCACCCGCGAGGAGGCCGCCACGGCCATTCCCGTGGAAGTGACGGGCGTGGTGACCCGGATCGACGCCGGCGGGAACGGTTTCGTCGTGCACGATGATGCCGGGGTGTGGGTTTCGACCAACGAGGATGTGAAGCTGAAGTTCCTCCAGCAGCCGCTTCCTGCCATGAACGTGGGCGATGTCATCGAAATCACCGGTGTGAGCGGCCTGGGGCACTTTGCCTCCACCATCTGGCCGCAACGCGCCCGCATCATCGGCCGGCGTGCGCTGCCGCCCGCCGTTCCCGTGACTCTGGCGGAGCTGAACACCGGATTTCACGACAGCCAGCGCGTCTCGCTCTCCGGAGTCGTGCAAGTCGTCGAGAGGGCCAGAACCTACCGCGACGAACCCGTGCTCCAATTCACCCTTTCCACCCTCGGCGGCCGCGCCTTCTTCTGGCACTTCGATCTTGGCACAGACACCCGGCCTGAACGCTACCTCGACGCCGAGGTGAAAGTCACCGGCGTCTGCGGCCCCAGCTTCAACTCCCGCGGCGAACTCGTCGGCGTGCGCATCCAGTCCACCGACTCCTCCGACATCGCGATCCTCAAACCCGGCATCGCCGATCCATTCTCCGCGCCGCTGGTGCCGCTGGAAAAAATCTCCGGCTTCCACGCCTCGTTCGATCCGCTGCATCTGCGGCGCATCACGGGTGTGCTCACCTACATCGAGCCCGGCCGGTTTCTCTACCTGCAGCATGGCAGTCGCGGTGTCCGTGTGCAGACACGGCAGGAAGACGCCTTCGCGCTGGGTTCCGTCATTGAGGCGGCAGGGTTCATCGCCACGCCCCACTACTACGCTGAAATGGAGGAGGCGCTGCTGCGGGTGAAGTCATCCGGCACACCGCCGCCACCAGCGCCGGCCACCCTGGCGCAAATCCGCGGCGTGCGCCTCGGCCGCAGCGGCTCGTATGTCGAGGACTACGACGGCCGCCTCGTCACGCTGCGCGGCCGCATGATCAGCCTCCAGCATGTGGCCGGGAACCCCGTCCACCTGTTCTTCGAGTGCGATGGCGAACTCATCCGCGCCAGCCTGCCGGAGGCACACCCCCATGGCACGCTCGATGCGCTCCTGACCGGAGCCGAACTGTCCATCACCGGCGTCTGCCGCACGACTTTCCAGCGCGAGCGCCTCGTGCCGGACAAGGGATTCAGCCCCACCGCGATCGAACTCCTGCTGCGCAATGCCGGTGATGTGCGTGTCATCGCCGCGGCACCGTGGTGGAACGTGCGCCGCCTCGCCATCGCCCTCGGCATCACGCTGGTCATTCTGCTGCTCGCTTTGATTTGGGTGCGCGTGCTGCGCCATCTCGTCAACGTCCGCAGCCGCCAGCTTGCCGAGGAAACCCGCGCACGACGCGATGCGGAGGTCGAGTTTCTAGCCGTTCAACGCGAGCGCACGCGTCTCGCCGCCGATCTGCATGACACGATGGCCCAAACCCTCACCGGCATGGCCATGCAGCTCGAGGCCGCGGATGATCTGCGTGTCGGGCAGCCGGAAAAAAGCGCCTATCACCTCGATCTCGCACGCCAGCTCCTCGCCCGCAGCCGCGAGGATGTGCAGCGCAGCGTTTTCAACCTCCGCACGCACCTGCTCGAAGGCGGCAGCCTCGCCGCCGCGCTCCAACGCATCGCCGACGACCGCTCTCTCGGCATCGCCACCCGGATCACGGTCGCAGGCGAATGCTCGCTGCCGCACGTCCCCGACGACATCGCCGGGAACCTGCTGCTCATCGCCCAGGAGGCCATCACCAATGCCCTGAAGCACGCCCAGCCGAAGCACATCACCCTGAAACTCTCCTGTCAGGACACCGTCGTCACCCTGGCCATCCATGATGACGGCCGCGGCTTCGATCCCGACACCGTTCCTGGCATTCAGCAGGGCCACTTCGGCGTCCAGGGCATGAAGGAGCGCATGAAACGCCTCGGTGGCAGTCTCACGATCCAAAGCAAGCCCACAGGCGGCACCACCTTGATCGCGAACGTCAGACTACCAGCCTGATCAAAGCCGCAGCTTCTTCGCAAGAAGGGCCTCCTTCTCGGCCTCGGTCATCGGTTTGAAATCGACTTTGCAGTTCGGCAGCGCCGCCTTGATCGCCTCCACATCGGCTTCAAAGATGTCCACGGTCTCGATCTTGAGTTTGGTCAGCTTCGGCAGCGATTTGAGCTGCGGAATGATCTTCGCGCTGAGACGCGCCTCGGTGAGTTCGAGGGATTCGAGCGTCTTGATCTGCGCGATCACCTCCATCGTCGATTCATCGAAGCTCGCGGGCGAATCCTTGCCCCATTCGGGCAAACGCTGGCCCATGCGGAGCGAGGTCAGAGACAGCTTTGCGAGATGCGCATTGCCCGCCTGTGTCTGCGCCGTGTGCCAGGTGCGGAACCCTTTCAACTGCGTGAGCTGCCCGATGGCCTCCAGCGCGACATCCCCGGCCGTCGATCCGGCGAAGGTCAGATTCTCCAGCTTTGGCAGTGCCTTCAATTCAATCAATCCGCTGCCGGTGAAGTCCTTCGAGCGAAACGCGGGATGGAAAAACGCGAGCGTCTTGAGCTTCTGAAACGCGGCAAAGTGCTTGTAGCCCGCGTCGGTGAGCTGGATGCCGTCGGTGCTGAGTCGTTCGAGCTCCGTGAGCCCGGTGAGCAACGCGATCGTGCTGTCGGTGATCGTTTTGCCGCTGATCGAGAGATCCTTGATCGTCGTGAAGCTTCCGAGCGTTTTGAAATCCGCCTCGGTGAACGCATCGCACTTCACCTGCACCTGCGTGACGACACCACCGGTTTCCGTGACCTTCGCGCCGAGTTTCTTGAGTGCTTCAACATCGGCGGCAAAAGATGACACCGCAGAGAGAAGGAGAAGGCAGAGAAGAGATTTCATGGCTGGCGGGCGGGACGAAGAATGAGGTTGCGATATTGCACGCTGGTGTGGTCGCCTTGCAAGTAGATGGGGCCGGGTTGGGTGACATCACTCTTCAACGCGCCGCCGGTGCAGCCGGGAACAGGCTGGTTGTCGATGACCTTGTCGCCATTGAGCACGACGGTGACGTGACGATCTACAAGCGTGATGTCGAGCACATCCCACTCGCCTGCCGGTTTGCCCGCGTTGTGCGTCGGTGTGATGCGGCCAAAGACCGCACCAGGACCGTTGATGCCCTGCATCTTGCTGTCGCGATGCGTCACCTGCACTTCATACATGCCGCGCAGGTAGATGCCGCTGTTCCCACCGGTCTCGGGCGGCAGGCGATACTCAATGTGAAGCTGGAAGTCCTCAAACTCGGCCTCGGTGCGCAGGTTCGTGTGCTCGCCATAGGCGCTGAAGTCCGTCTTCGGTGTGTCGTTGGTCAAAAAGCCGTCACGCGCGCTCCAGCCGTTCTTTTTGGCCGGATTGCTGACACGCCAGCCCGTGAGATCACGTCCGTTGAAGAGCGTGATGGGTTCGCCAAACACGACCTTCGACAAATCAGGCGGCGGAGGCATCGGTGGCTGCTTTTTGCCGGAAAAGACGACTGCGAGGCCGTTTTCAGGCTGCATTGATCCACGCATTGCTTCGCCTTCCGCCGTCATCGTGATGCGATACTTCACCGCAGGCTCCTCCTTCGGCGCGAGCGGTCGTTTGATGGCCTTGTCGAAGCTCAGCGTGCCGTTTTGCCGCTCGAACGAGTCCAGCGGCCTCGCCGAACCGACGCCCCACATGAGTTCGACCTTGTCCTGCTCGACGGAGAGCCAGCCTTTCTCATCCTTGGGCAGATCGAGCGACCATTGGCCGGTGAGCGCGTCCTGGGCGGACAACGAGGTGGTGAGGAGAATCAGCAGCAATCGGATCATGATCATCGATGACTCATTCCACACACCAAGTCATGCGCTTCGCGAAGTCGGCCTGAAAATCACCACGCCAGCGCGTCACCGTGCTACGCGGGTCAAAACCTTCCTTCGCCGGCAGATCACGCCACCAGCCGTCGGCTTCCCGCCGGAACTGGCCGCCCCAGCCGGGTTTCGTCGGATCAGCCGGATCGTTGCCTCCGAGCGGGAGAAAGAAGAACCACGACGGCGTGTCGCCCTCCTTCATGCAGCGATTCGGATTCGGCGCGGTGGACGTTTTCATCGGATACAAGGTCCCCAGCGGCCCTCGCGACTTCACATTCGCCTCGATCCACGCTGCGCCGGTCAGGGATTCATCGCCAGTGAGATAAACGCCGCGATAGGTGCCCTCGCGTTTGTCTCGCCCCTCCGGCGCCTTCGCCAGGATGTAGTTCAGCCCGGGAAACTCGACGCGCATCCAGTCGGCGATGCGATCCTGATCATTGATGTCATACACGCGCACCCTCTTCGCGAATGTCGCCAGGCCATCCAGGCCGCGATCCTTCTTCACCCGCCACAGAGCCTGCGCAAAATCCGTCTGGCCACCCCAGATCGCCACATTCAGAGGCCGCTCCGCCGTTCCTGCGTCGATCAGCCGCACCAGTTCACGCGAACCTTCGCTGTCGTGGCCTTCACCGATGTTTTCGCGGCCACGATGAGGATTGCCGGACTTCACGCACTTGCGCAACGCCTCCGCTTCCGGCCATCCGACCGCATGTTTCTTGAGATTTGGCAGCACCTTCTCATAACCGCCGATGATCTCGCGGATCAGCTCCGCCTTCGTCACCGCCTCCTTCAACTCGCCCGGCGTTCCAGCCGCGCTCGCCAGCAACAGTTCGATGTCGAACTCGTTCGCATACACCATGAGTCGCACCATCGACTGCTGGTCATCCGGATCGCCGCCAATGTCAGTCAGGATGGCGAGACGAGGACGCTGACCACCAAAGGATGCGGAGGCCATGGCAAGGAGGCTGAGGATGACTCGAACAATCATGATGGATCTGGATTGGACTTTGAACGGCATTACAAGCGCTTCGGGTTGACCGGAGATGCCGGAGGATTTGGCGAGGCGCGATCTCGAAACTGAGCGTGAAGCCGTTTCATGGCGGCTTCTGCCTCGGGGTCCGGGTTTTGGGCACGATTGCGGAACTCATGCGGGTCGTCGCGGTGGTCGTAGAGCTCGATGCCGTCGGTTCCGCCGTTCCACTCGGTGTAGCGCCAGCGTTCGGTGCGGATGCTGCGGCCCATGACCTGCTGCGGCAGCCGGTCGTCGGCGGGACGCAGAATCTGGGTGATGGCGGCGCCGTCCCATTCCATCAGCGGGTCGTTCAGCAGCGGGACCAGGCTGCGGCCATGCAGTCCGGCTGGGAGCGGCAGCGCGGCGAATCCGGCGACAGTGGGAAAAATGTCCACGAACTCGACAACGCGGGGGCATTCCCGGCCATTTCCCTTCGCCGCTGGCGCACGGATGATGAGCGGAGCCCGCGCACCTTCTTCAAACAGCGTGCGCTTCTGCCAGATGCCGTTGTGCTCGCCGAGATGATAGCCGTGATCGCTCCATAGCACGATGATGGTGCGGTCGGCGAGTTTGAGGCGGTCCAGCGCATCGAGCAGACGACCCACCTGCGCGTCCACGAACGAAACGCAGGCATGGTAGGCCTGCATCGCCCTGCGGCAGGTGAGTTCGTCGAGTCCGTAGTTTGGAATCGGGTTGTTATGTGCAAACGCGGGCACGGGAATGTCCGCACGATCATCAGGCGGCGCATAAGGCAGGCGCATCGCTTCAAGCGGATGCATGTCGAAGTACTTCTTCGGCGCGACGAAAGGTGTGTGCGGGCGGAAGAAACCGACACCGAGGAAGAACGGCTCGTCGCGATGCTGTTTGAGGAGCTTGATGGCCTCGCTGGCGATCATGCCGTCGGTTTGCTCCTCGTCGGCACCATCGGCGGCGAGCCAGCTCAGAGCGGCGCTGACGGGCTTCGCGGGCGTCGGGTTGGTGATCTTGTCTTCGTCCACCACATCGCGGCCTTTTGGATTCACGACGACCTGCCATGACGGTTGGTCATCGAGCCCGTCGGTGCCGATGCCTTTGGGCACGTCGTAGTGGTAGATCTTCCCGACGCGGGCGGTGAACCAGCCGTTGTTTTTGAAAAGCTGCGGCAGCGTGACCACATCCGGCAACGCCGCACGGAAATGGCGGTCGAGGTCGTACACCTGCGTGGCATCCGGTCTGCGGCCGGTCATCAACGACGCGCGGCTGGGATTGCAGAGCGGGATCTGATTGTAGGCACGGTCAAACCGCACGCCCGAGGCCGCGAGACGGTCCATATGAGGCGTTTTGGCCACCGGATCGCCATAACAACCGAGCGCGTTCGACAGATCGTCGATGGCGATGAAGAGGACGTTCGGCTTTCGCTCGTCTGCCGCGGCCAAAGACACGCCACCGAGCAGGCAGAACGCGACCGTCCGAAGCGCGGGAGTGATTTTTGTCATGCAGCCTGAACGAGGCACACAGCAGGACGATTGCGCCTGATTTTCGATCTCCGAGGCCGGCTCACTCCGCACCGCCAAGCACCGGAACCGCCGGGAGGCGGATGCTGAGGATGTGGGCGATGATGTCCCAGCGTTGCTGCTCGGTGAGTGTTTTTTCAAAGCTGACCATCGCCGTGCCGTTCAGACCGGTGGCCAGCACGCGGAAGAGATCATCCGGCCCGTCGCCGCAGCGCAGATGCGGCTGGCGCAGGTCCGCAGGCGCGGCTGGCAGGCCCCAGATGTCCTTCAGGGCCACAGCGGCCGCGCCTTTGCCATCCGCCTTCTCGCCATGACAGGCGGCACAGTTTCCGGCGAAGAGCTTCGCACCCGCCGTGGCGTGTGTTTTCACCTGATCGGGTGCTTTGAACCACTCAGGCGCGGCGGAGAACGTCAGCGGCTGGGCGTAGCTCTCCGCTTTCCGCCAGCGGCGGGAGAATGACTTCACGTAGGTGATGACGGCATCGACTTCCCCGTCTGTGAGCTGGGTGAACATGCCCATCGCCGTGCCGGTGAGCCCGTGGCGGATGGTGCGGCGCAGATCGTCATCCGTGGGCAGGGCACCGAGCGGTGTGGTGCGGAATTTGAACATGCCCTCGCGGAACGAACGCGGTTTCGGCTTCAAAGTCGGGCTCATCTCGCCATTCCCATCGCCACGCTGGCCGTGGCAGACGATGCAATTGCGCTCATAGATGTACTTCCCCTCCATGTACAGGTTGAAGTCGAGCTGCACCGGTTCCGCAGCGAAAAGCGATGGGAAATGGAAGCAGACCAGCAGGAAGAAAACTCGGGCGCGCGTCACCATGGTTGGGTGAAGAGAATCGTTCACTAAAACCGTAAAACCACGCCGATCTTGGCAGACAGCGAGCCTCGACTGGCAGCCACATCCGTCTTGACTGCCGTTCGGCTGGCGAGGCATCATGCCCGAATGCGACTGGCGTCCATCTCACTATGCAGCATCGCCGTGGCGATGCTGCTGTCATGCACGACAGCGAGGACTGAGAGCGCGCTTGTCCGAAAACTGCTCGATCCAGCCACCCGCATGCGTGCGCTGTATGAAATGGAAAACGGGGCGAAGGAACAGAGCTTTGAGGAGTTCGCCGAACAACACGCCAACCTCCGGGTGACCGTGTGTCCTCAACGCGGTTCGGCACCGCCGCTGTATATCGTGTCCCATGACCCCGACTGGAGGTCGTCAGAATTGATCTCACCTGACGACTACGAGATCATGAGGCCTGACGAGCTGTTCCAAGAGCGGCCTTCATCATTCAGCACGGGCGGCAAGGGGCCGCCTCGTCTGGTGGACCAGTCCTTGGACGGCTTCCACCCGGATGGCAGAAGCTTCACCCCCTTCGACGGGGACAACATGATCACCGACGGTTACCTCCTCGACGTCAACGGTGACGGTTTGGTGGAGATGCTGGACACCTGCAACACAGGGGTGTCCGGCGGCCATGACAAGGTCGAGGTTCTCACGATTCAAACAGCAGAGCTGAAACCGAGAACGCTGCTGACCGTGGTGCTGAACTGGCACGCCAGAGACGCTGACACGGCTGAGAACCGCTGGTCGTGGGACATTCGAGCGGGGACCAATGGCACCTGGCAGGTGGTGCTCTTTCCGAGCACCGGCACACCTGAAAAGCCCGGCGCGGTTTATGAATGGGATGCCGCCAGGAAGCGATTCATTGGTCCCGATGGCGGCAAGGGCAGCCACTTTGCGCGTCTGCAGGACGACCTGCTGCAATGGAGCGACGCCCTGGAGAAAATGCATTCCGATGGCGGGCTTGCCTACCCAGTGGTGGTCCAGCCATCTCCTTTGGCGGACGCAGAGCCAGCCTACGGACCTGTGCCACCACCTCCGCCGGCCCGGCCGTATGTGAAGCAGTCACGCAAAGGGCTGAGCCATGCAGAGCTGTTCGCGTTCATGGGGCCGGGGCAGAATTTTCACGATCATGCCCGCGAGCATCAGTCACGTGATCGCGTTCCGGAAGGTTTCTGGGACATGGCACCTCAGGCGGCCGCGTTGAAGCTGGTGGAAATCAATCGCTCAGACAGGCACCGCTCGTTTTTTCAACTCGCTGTGGACGATCGCGACGGGCGGCAACCTCCGGAAACGGGAACGCTCCATCTCAGTCACAGCTCATCCGGCTGCTACAATGCCCGCCAGTGGGCAATCTTCATTTCCTTTCATCCTGGCGACTCCTGGATGGCCTGTGCACGCACGGCGACCAATGGTGCCGCCACTCACAATGCACTCCGGGATGGCGTGTACTACGACTTTAGCTGGCACGAGCTGAAGGATGCGGACGCCCGGCATCTCGCGCACACCGTCTGGTGGCTGGACCGAGTGCGCAGCCGTGACCGGCGCAAAGACCAAGGCGGATCGGGCATGTCCATGTCCACCGCCGATGGTTTCGCCCAGCTCAAGCTCCAGCCGTCCGCAGGTGGCAAGGCGCTGGTGGACTTGGACGGCACGGTGTTCTCGAACGATGTCTGCCTGCGCTGGAACGCCGACTACAACAAAGAGACGGCGCTGAACTTTGCCTGTCTGCTGATTGAAAAAGAGCTTCCATCGCGCTGGGGCGGCAGCCGTGACTTTCTGCATCATGCCATGCCCGTATTGCGAGGGTGGCAGGACGCACCGCCCGACCCGACCACAACGGAAAAGCGCAGACAGGAGGTCCGCGTGATCCTGGAGCGCTTTTTGGAACGGTTGGACCATCCGCCTGCCCTCAAGCCTGCTTTTATTGCCCTCGCGCTTGAAGCGGCCGCGGAGACCGGTGTGCCGATCGCAGATGTGGCGACAAAGCTTGAAACCCGGATGCACCCGCCGTCCAGGACGGAGAACGAACTGCGCGAGTTGGAAAGGCGCGTCAAGGCCGCCGGCCCACGACCTCTTCCGTCCTTGCCGGACACGTTTACCGGAGCCGACGATCCTTTTGGTGGAGCTGGCGACGTCAATACGACCGCAGCCAGACCCAAACAGCCATCAGACGTTGAAATACGCGCACAGAAGCTGGCGCAAGAGCGGCTCGACGATGAATTGCGTGCTCACGAATTGCGCCAGGAACTTGAGGACGACCTTTCCTTCATGCTGCGCAACACGCTGCCCGTCGTCCGCCGAAAACTCGCCGCACGTGACGACGTGGCTGCTCTGAAGACGTGGGCGCTGGCACACGGACCGGAGGCTGCGTGGGCCATGCGTCGCCTGCGGGAGCTGGACCTGGGAGCCTACGTCGATGTTCTTTCCACAGACCTGCTCAAGCTGACATCTGCCGATGAAGTGCCCACAGCAGTGGCTTTGTTCGAGGAACTTTGCGACGCGGATATCAACGCTGCCACGCGACTGCTCCCCCAGATGAAAGGAAAGGCTCGTGAAGCCTGCGCGGTCATCGCGCCACCTGTTGTAGGCATCGAAACGGACGTGGACCACTTGGTCGCCGTACTAGCCGACCCCAAGACCGGCGACCAGGGCAAACGAACGGTGATCGACAAGCTGGTGCCGCCCGATGATCCGATGCGACATCGCGATCCCCGCATCGAAAAGGCGCTGCTCAAAGAAATGAAGGATCAAGCAGGCGAGTTCGCCGGCACTGGCCGAATGGCGGCAGAGGCGCTGACAAAACGCGACGGAGCGATCCGGCATTGGGAGGCCTTCAATGCCTTCCATCAGAAGGAAATCGCCCTGAATCTGGATGCCAACGACTATCTTTGCCGCCTGGTCTCGGGCAGCAACAACGGCCAGCACCTGGACGAATGCCGCACCCTGCTGGTGAAGCAGCTTCACCACACCAATTCGGCGCTGAACCCCGTCTTTGCCGCCATATACGTGCTCAATCTGCGTGACACCGCGTCTGAACTGGAACGCGTGGCCACTTTTGATGGCACGGACGTCGAAGGGAGAGAGGCCAGGACAGCAGGCGGACAGGCACATGCGGTGACCGGCCGTTTCCATCTGCCCCGGCAAATACTCGCCGTGTGGAATGAGCCCGATCCCACCACCATCACACGGATGCTGATCGCGTGGAGCGTTCACCACGCTTCTGAAAAAGGCCTGTTTCGAGATCGTGTGGAGGCGCAGGTCAACACCACCCTCGCCACGCCAGGCGTCGATCGTGCTGCCATACGCGAGTTCCTGGACTGGTGTGTGAAGTCTGCCGGCGTCAGCCTGGACGATCCCATCGACGTGAAGGCGAAACAGATGCTGGAAGGGTGGCGCCAAAGTCTGCGCTGAGAGCACGTCCTTTGCCGCAAAGGCTGCTTGCGTGCGGGATCGTGTCTGGCACTTTGCGCGCCCATCCTCCCCAAGCCATGTCCAAGAAAGCCGCTTCCAAGCCCTCCCTGCATCGCAAACACAGCGCCGTCGTTGTCGATGGCGTGGAACGCGCCGCCAGCCGTGCCATGCTGCACGCGGTGGGTTTTAAGCGCGAGGACTTCAAGAAGAACAAGATCGGCATCGCCAGCACCTGGAGCATGGTCACGCCCTGCAACATGCACATCGACCGCCTCGCGAAGGAAGCGGCCAAAGGGGTCGATGCCGCCGGCGGCAAGTCGGTGATTTTCAACACCATCACCATCTCCGATGGCATCTCGATGGGCACGGAGGGGATGAAGTACTCACTCGTTTCCCGCGAGGTCATCGCCGACTCGATTGAAACGGTCGTCGGCTGCGAAGGCATGGACGGCTACGTCGCCATTGGCGGCTGTGACAAGAACATGCCCGGCTGCATCATGGCCATGGGGCGCATGAATCGTCCGAGCGTGTTTGTTTACGGCGGCACGATCCTTCCTGGCTGCGTCGGACCGGAGAAGAAGGATGCGGACATCGTCACCGTCTTCGAAGCCATCGGCAAACACGCGAACTGCCAGATCTCTGACAAGCAGCTCGTCGATATCGAAGAGCACTCCATCCCGGGTGAAGGTTCCTGTGGCGGCATGTACACGGCCAACACGATGGCCAGCGCCATAGAAGCCATGGGCATGAGCCTTCCCAACAGCGGTGCGCAGGCGGCAGTTTCGAATGAGAAGCTGATTGACTGCTTTGACGCCGGCGCTGCTGTGATGAACATGATCAAACGCGGCATCACGCCGCGCGACATCATGACGAAGGAGGCTTTTGAGAACGCCATCACGCTGATCATCACGCTCGGTGGCTCCACGAACGCCGTGCTGCACCTGATCGCCGCCGCTCACAGCGCAGGCGTGAAGCTTGGGATCGAGGACTTCGTCCGCATCGGCAAGAAGACGCCGGTGCTGGCCGATCTGCGCCCAAGCGGGAAATATTTCATGAACGACCTGGTGAAGATCGGCGGCACCGTGCCGCTGATGCGCCTGCTGGTCGAGGAAGGCCTCATGCACGGCGACTGCCTGACCGTCACCGGCAAGACGATGAAGGAAAACATGCGGAACTCCAAGATCGTGTGGCCGAAGAGCCAGACGATTGTGCGCCCGCTCGCTGATCCGATCAAAAAAGACAGCCACCTCGTCATCTTCAAAGGCAATCTTTGCCCCGGAGGCGCCGTCGGCAAAATCACCGGTAAAGAGGGCACCAAATTCAGCGGCAAGGCCATCGTGTTCGAGTCTGAAGAGACCGCGCTGCAGGCCATCCTGAACGACAAGGTCAAGAAGGGCCACGTCATCGTCGTGCGCATGGAAGGCCCGAAAGGCGGACCCGGCATGCGCGAGATGCTTTCCCCCACCAGCGCCATCATGGGCAAAGGACTGGGCAAGGATGTCGCCTTCATCACCGACGGACGTTTCAGCGGCGGCAGCCACGGTTTCGTGGTCGGCCATGTCACGCCGGAGGCGTTTGTCGGCGGCCCGATCGCCGTCATCAAGAACGGCGACCCGATCACCATCGACGCGGTGAAGCGCAGCATCACGCTGGGCATTCCTGACAAGGAGCTCAAAACCCGCCTCAAGGCCTGGAAGCAGCCGAAACCGCGCTACACTCGCGGTGTGCTGGCGAAGTATGCGAAGCTCACCTGCGACGCCAGCCATGGCGCGGTAACGGATCTGGGGCTGTGACCGTTCACAAGGCTGAGCGAAAGCAGGCTCCAGAGACAACCCGGGCCATTCCTCTCCTACTCGGAAATGAGGATCTGATCCTCAGGCTCCAGCTTGATGTCCTTCGCGGTGTCTGATGTGACGTTTCGAAGGTCCAGTTCGAGGGTTTTGCCAGCCCGAATGAGCTTCGTGTTCTTAGGCCGGGCAAATTCATTGAGTCCTCCAGCGACGCTGATGGCTTTCATGATCGTCATGCCGGCGTTGTAGGCGACGGGACCGTTCTTGCGGCAGCCACTCACCACATACACCATGCGGTCAGGGGTGTTGCCGCCGTCAATGGTCACGTTGACGACAGGTCTGGTGTAGATCTCGCTCTTGATGTAGGCGTCCTGAACGGCCCGCTGGAGGGCTGAAGGCTTCAAGCCGGCTGCTTTGACCTCGCCAACGTGCACGAGGTTGATCGTTCCGCTGTCGCTGATGCTGTAAACTCTGCTGATTTGCGCCGCATCGCTCTCCAGGATCCCGCCGATCGACAAGGCAACCCGATCACCGGCTTTGAGAGGCAGTTCTGTGTTCTCCGCGAAAGCTGGCAGCGCGAGGAGAAGCAGCCCAAGGCACGCTTTCATGATCAGGGACATAAATCAACGCGGTGGAGTGTTCGGAGGGCGAAGACGTCCGTGGTCCCGGGTTTACTCTGGAACGATGATCTGGTCCTCCGGCTGGAGGGGGACGTCGCGACGCGGGTCGGCGCTGATGTCCTTCAAATTGATCTCGGAGGTGGTGCCGTTGCGGATGAGCTTGGTGCGGCTGGGTTTGGCGAACGGAGTGAAGCCGCCGGCGACACCGATGGCTTTCAGGATCGTCATTCCGGGGCTGTAGGGCACGGGGCCGTTTTTGGCACAACCGCTGATCACATACACCATGCGGGCCGTGGCAGCGTCGCCATCAATGGAGACGGTGACGGTCGGCCGGGTGTAAATCTCACGGGCGATGTAGGTCTGCTCAATGCTGCGCTGGAGGGAGGAAGGCTTCATGCCGGCGGCACGGACCTCTCCTATGTAAAGGAGGTTGATGGTGCCGTTGTCGCTGACGGTGTAGATGCCCCGGATCTGGGCGACTTCGCTGTCGGGAATGCCGCCGATGGACAGGGTGACGCGGTCGTTGGCCTTGAGGGCCAGTTCGCCGTTTTGCGCACGTGCAGCGGCCACGAGGAGTCCGAAGGCGGCGATGGCGAGGAGGATTTTTCGCAAGTTCATGTGAGTTGGCTGGTTCGGGGTCAAAAGACATCATCGCCCTCGGCGCGTGCCATGGGCCGGGTTCCGGCAAGGGCCGGAGCCGTGCTCTCCGCCTTCACCTTGCGGCGGCGTGACTTGCCACTGCTGCCATTCGGCGAATTGGTGGGCGAGTAATAGGTGTAGTAGCTCGTGTAGTATTGATACTGCGCGTCGCTCTGCAGATCGACGTTGTTGAGAACGACGCCGATGACCTTGCCACCCACATTGTCCACGGTCTGCTTCACCCGCATGAGCATGTGGCGTGGCAGTTTCCGGTGCTGCACGACGATCATGGTCATGTCAGCCTCGTTGGCGAGCACCGAAGCGTCGCTGACACCGAGGATTGGCGGCGAATCGATGAGCACGAGGTCGAAGCGGCTCTTCACGTCGGCGATGAGATCCACCATGCGTTGGGAGTTGAGCAATCCGGCGCTGTCCGCCGGAAGCAGGCCGCTGGGCAGGAAGAACAGATTTTCCACCTGGGTGCGCAACACGACGTCCTCCAGCCGGATGTCGGTGGTGAGGTAATTTGTCAGCCCCGTGGTGTGGCTGACGTCGAAGTGCGTGTGCATGCTGGGACGACGCAGGTCGGCATCGATGAGCAGCACGTTGTAACCTCCCTGGGCACAGACGTAGGCGAGGTTCACCATCGTCGTGGACTTGCCTTCGCCAGCACCACCGCTGACGACAGTGAGGCAGTTGGCATCAGGAGACTTGCGGTTGAATTCGATGTTCGTGCGCAGGATGCGATACGCCTCGGCATCGGGATTGAAGCCGCTGGAGCGGTGCAGCACGCCGACGTTCTTTGGCACAACGGCGAGAACGGGGACTCCAAGGAAGCGCTCAACGTCATCGAGGCTCTTCACGGTGGTGTCCATGTACTCGAGGAAGAAGGCGAGGCCGAGGCCGAACATGAGACCCAGCACGCCGCCGAGGGCCAGATGCAGCGGAACGTTGGGCTTGGCGGGTTTCCCTTCGGGCTCCGCCTCGGCGTAGATAGTGGCGGGTGATTTCTGGAGTTCGATGCCGACCTTTTCCTCAAGGTTTCTGGAGCTCAAGTTGACGATAATGTTGTCAAGCTGAGCCACCTCGTCCTTGGCGCTCTTGTACTCGTTGTAGAGCGTTTGCATGCCCAGGATCTCGTCTTTGGCTTTGCCAGTGTATTCCACGAGCGACTCGTGTTTCTTTTTCGCGGCATCAAGGCGATTTTGGAGGCCCTGAACATGCGCCTGCGCCTCATCGACAATTTGTTTTTTCAACGTGTCGATCTGGCTGGTGAGGCTTTCAATTTGAGGATGACGGCGGCCCATGCCGGCATTCAGAAATCCCTCACGCTGCACCAAAAGTTCGTTGTATTTCGCCGTATTGGCGATCAGTGACGGATTTTCGAGTTTCAGCCCCGAGGCACGTGCGATCAGTTCGTCAGCGCTGAGTTTGCCGACCTGATCGATCTCGGCCTGAAGCGTGAGGATGTCCTGGTCTGACTGCATGAGCAACTGCTCGCGTGACATCTGGATGCTCTCCTCAGAGGTGCGAAGATCGCTGCCAGGATTCAGTGAGCTGCCTCCCCCCATGAACCATTCACCGACGATGCCTGCCTTGCGCTTGGCCTCCTGAGCGCGGATTTGCGCCTGTTCGCGCAGTTTTTCCTGATCGGAGATTTTTTGTTCCAGCACGGTGAGGGCCTTTTGTTTTCTTTCAACCTCGATGTTGTTGCGCTGGGCCATGTAGCTCTTCGCAATCTCATTGGCGATCGTGGCCGCGAGCTGGGAGTCCTGGTCGTAGTAGTCGATGATGACGAAGTCAGAGCGCAGCATGGACTGCGTTTCCAAGTTCGCCCGCAACCGGGCCAGGGCTGCCTGACGGCTGGGCAACTCCCAACGCTTCGTGAGATCGAGTTTCTCGATGACAGGATACAGCGTGGTGGGCTTGGTGATCGTCTCGAACTGGGTCTTGATGTATTCCTGGGTGAAAGCCAGGCTGTCGCCACGGTTGCGGTCGAACACGTTGATGTCCTGAGTGATGCGCTCAATCGTCATTTCAACATGCCCGCGATATTTGCGTGGCATGATGTAGGTGAGGACCGCTGCGGCGGCGAAGATGAGGATGAAACAGAGGGAAATGAGGCCGAGACGGTTTTTGACCACCTGCCAGGTGTCCATCGCATGCTTTTGGAGTTCTGATCCTGTCTCGTTCATGCCGGCATTGGCGTTAGATTTTTGGAAAGCTTAACAAACGGGTCTTGAAACGCCGCCAGCGGGAGTTCGTGGTGTCCGAAACTGCCCGCCGGCGGATTGGTGTCTGGCTGTGAGAGATTGACTAGAAGGAGGCGGTGGCACCAAGCGAGACCCGGTGGCGGTCGAACTCGCGCAGAGCATCGGTGGACTGAAGCGTGGAGAATGAGTAGCTGGCGTTCAGATTGAGGTTTTCGAGAAGCTGATACCCGATTCCTGCGGAGATCAGGCCCGAATGCTCGGTCACATCGCCCGTTCCGCCGTTGTCGAACTCACTGTAAGCGTAGGAGGCGCTGGTGTTGACGCTGAAGCGCTTGGTGACCTGATGGTGAAGCTGCAGCCCAGTGTTCAGACCGTAGCGGCTGTTGAAGGCGGCGAGTTCAGCCCCGTTGAAGCCGAGCGCGGCAAACCAGCGCACCATGGTCTGGCGATCCACCGCATAGCTGACCGCCGCTTCTGCGTAAGGGGCAGTCTGGTTCACACGATCGGAATCGTAGAACTCAGCACCAGCCCGGAAGGAACCGGACGTGCGCTCGCTCCATGCGTGATCGACGCCGAGAAGCGCAAACTGAGAGGTGAAGTTCTTGTCCGCACGCGTGACATAGGTCGCCATGCGATATCGATATTCCGCCGTCAGGCTGGTGCGCTTGTTGAGCGCATAGGAGACCTGCTGGGCAAAGAGATGGGTGTACCGATCTTCAGGATCGGCCACCAAGTCATCCTGATATCCGATGCCATCAATGGTGTACGAAGTGGTGGTCGAAAGCCGGGGCGTCCAGGCGTAGCTGACATTGAAGTTATTGTAGCCATAGAGGTACTGCCCGTTCCAAAGCGTGGTGGACGCGCCATAGCCATAGGCCGTGCCGGGATCGACGCCGTAGGTCAGATAGAAGTTGTTGCTGATCTTCAGGCGCTCGGAGAAGCGGTGTTCGAAGCTCGCCGACCCACGTGCGTTATAGAACGTTCCGCCGAAACGCGGCACTCCGTCGATGTAGTGAATGACGCTCGTGTCGAGGTTGAAGCTGAACGGCGTTGTGCGGTCCGGGCGCGTATAGGCGGCACCAAATCCTCCTTGGACATACCAGGACTCGATGTCCTGAACCAGCGGCGAATTGACGCGGTATTTCAGCATGTCGTAACCGCTCTGACCCGTGAAAGAGAAGGTGAGCGGTTGTTCCGTTCTAAAGTCTGCGGAGTAATTCTGAATGGCCACCAATCCCTGAGCACGCGCAACCACTGGGCTGAGCAGTCCAGCTGCCAGAATCAGCATAGCGAGTGAAAAGCGCATGGCGAAAAGGGTCCGAGGTGGGGAATTAGGGGGTCAATGCCGTCGGTGGATGCCTCGTCAGGGAATCGAGGTCGAAGGAGACACGGGATTGGTGTCGCAACGGCAGGGCAGCGGGCCGGAAGCAGGTGGCTGGATCAGGAACACACCGCGAATGGAAGAAGGGACGAAGAAGTCTTCCTCAACGGGGGCCGGGGGCAAAACCGGATTCTTAACATTCACCGGGTTTTTCTCAGACGCCGTGACTGGGCGCGGTGTGTCATCGACTGGTGTAACAGCGGCCAGACCAGGGACGACAGAACCTGCGGCGTCGTTGATCACGCCAGCCATCTTAGGTGCCACTGAGACGGCGGTTTGAACGATCTGGCTGGCGAGCCCGGCATCGGCCTTTGAGGCCACAATGGCGGCTTTCACAATGTCTGCCGCACAACTTTCATTGATCACCAAAGCGTCTTCCACCACCATCAGCACCTTCGATGGATCTTTGGCGACAGCAGCACTCACATCGCTGGAGATTTCAGCGCAACCGCCCGCTGATTGGGCGAAAACCGGGGTAAGAACTGCGAACGAGAACATGCCTGCGATCGCGATGCGAGATGCAAATACAGCTTTCATAAGCGGCAGTGAATTTACAGTTTTTTGAAGGTTTTATGCGTGATCAGAGCGGGTAGTGGGAATCGAACCCACATGGCCAGCGTGGAAGGCTGGAACTTTACCATTAAGCTATACCCGCAATTAAAGTTATAGTATCACGTAACACCTCACTGCCGCAAGATATTTTTTAGAATTAAATGTAAGATTTTAAAATTTTAGAAACACTGATCTATTCAGAATTTCAAAAGTTTACCAATCTGACTCTTCAATTGCGGCTGTTTATTAGCACCAATGAGGAAGGTGGCAAGCAGGGAGTCAAAAGAAGCCATTTTGACCTGAACATTCATGCAATCCATCCGACCTGGGGCGCGCGACAGGTCCGCTGCCTCATTTTTTTGAAGAATCAGCGTCGGCGTAGTCCTCGCCACTCAGGCTCTGGACCACGTTTTCCAGCCACTTTTCGAGATTCCCCTGCATTTCCGGCACACGCTCGGGCTGCTCCGCCAGAAGAACAGTGCTTTCATCGGGGTCGGTGGCGAGGTTGTACAGTTCCCAGGTGACATCGTGGGTGCGTCGATTCTCAATGCGGTGCAACTTCCAAGGCCAGTCGAGCCAGGCGGCGTGTCCTGGAAACTCAGTGAGTGACTGTGGAGATCCCATTTTTCCCGCGTCGGGTCGGATTCGAGCCGGATCTTCAGGCTCCTCACCCCGGTGTTGTGCGGCCAGCAGTTCATCCATCCATGCCTTGGATGGTGTGCTGATGCCTTTGACACCCGCATCCCAGAACCCGATCGGCTTGGTGCGACGCGACGTCTGTCCAGTCAGCAAAGGCATGAGATCGATCCCATCCAGCGGCGGCTGATTTTCCATGGTCACTCCCGCGATGCCGAGCACCGTGGGATAGATGTCAGAGGTGACACACGGTGCCTTGACGACCTTGGGTTCGTTGAAAACCGCCGGCCACTCCAACAGCGACGGCACCGCGAGACCTCCCTCATAAACCTGCCCTTTGAACCCCCGCCGCCCGCCTGTGGAGCCGACTTTGGGCAACGCTCCGTTGTCGCTGCAATACCACAGGAGAGTTTCCTCGCTGACATTCAGTTCCTTCAGAGCGGATCGCAGCCGTCCAAACGCACGGTCCATGGCGGTGATCTCACCATAAAAGTTCTGCTGCTTCTCCGGGAGGCCCGCATACGGTGCCCTGTCGGCCTCCAGCGCCTGATGAGGGTCATGCGGCGAGCCGAACCAGACCACCGCAAAGAAACGCTGTTTCGTTTCAGCGCAGCGGCGGATGAACTTCAGCGCATGCCCGACGGTCACGTCCGAACTGTCGCCTTTGAATGCTTCTGCCCTGCCCTGCACGCTCAGCACCGGATCGAGATCGAAGAAATTCGGCGACGACACCCACTCGTCGAAGCCGCTGGCTCCCGGGCTGACCGGACTGGCCTTCTGCACCGAGCCCAAATGCCATTTGCCGAAGTGACCGGTCGCATATCCGGCGGTTTTCAATGCCTCGGCGATGGTGATCTCCTGCGGGCGCAGCGTGTGCCCCCAGGAGAAGCAGCCAAACCGGTTCGGCGTCCGCCCGGTCATCACGCTGCCGCGTGTGGGAGAGCAGACCGGTGCCGCGGCGTGAAACTGGTCAAATCGCAGCCCTTCTTTCGCCATCGCGTCGAAGTTCGGCGTCTTCACATGCGGATGGCCATTGTAACCCATGTCTCCCCAGCCCTGATCATCCGCCATCACGAGCACGATGTTGGGCGGCTCCACCGCGAACGCGGTGGCGGCGGCTAGCGACATGACGGCAAGGGGCAACGCGGAGATTTTCATGCCACGATCATAGGCAGATCACGCCGCGTCTGGAATCCAAAAAATGGCGCGTCAGCGCCATTCGAGCTCGTGCGACAGCATCGTGTCGTTGTCGAAGACGAAACGGCCGATGAAACGCCGACGATCCACGAGCGTCTGCGCCAGCCAGTGCTCATCATCCGCCCACATCTGGTCAAAAGGCAGCTCGTCCAGGGAGGTCCACAGGGGCAGCGCCTCGGGCGTCTCCACAGGCTCCCCTTCGTGCCGGGTGGCGATCCAGACATCCACATGCATCCGCAAACCGTCCACGAACTGGAACCATAACTCGCCATGATGAACTGGATCCAAGGCGGTGACACCCAGTTCTTCCTGGGTCTCTCGCACCGCGCATTCGAGAGAGGTCTCCCCAGGGTCGATCTTGCCCCCGGGGCCGTTGATCTTGCCAGCACCGAGGCCACGCTTCTTGCGGATGAGCAATACCTCACGCTTTGCCTCATCGATGATGAACATCAGCGTCGCTCGGACGCCAGGCTGCCAGGTCTGCCAGTCGATCGTCACCGTGAGTCAGCGTTTTTTCCAGGGAAGCGCCCGAAGCCAGCGCTTGCCGCTCTTGATGTCGAGCGCTTGGGCCAGGATTTCCGTGTCTCCCGCGTCGAAATCCTCCGCCCGTGGCAGTCCCGCCGGAAGTTCGGGCTCCGGCTCCGGAACCGGCAGCGATTCGGGCAAGGGAGGAGCGATCATCTTTTGATTCAGCGGTGGCACGGCATTCACCGGCACCACCAGGCCGCCGGAAATGATCATCTTCATCGCCTCCTCGATGGTGATCGGTGCATCGCTGACTTTTTCGGAGTCCACCACCAGCAGAATTCCCGTCATGGGACTCGGGGCGGTCGGCAGCAGCACGCAAGTCTGCGCCTTTCCACTGTGCGGATCACAATACTGGCCCGTGGCGAAACCGATCATGCGCATGCCCGTGACTGGATAATCCACAAAGACCACACGCTTGAAATTCTGCTTCGTCGCCCCGAGGCCACGGAAAGCGTCGATCACCTGCTTGAGCGGCCGGTAGATCACCGCCACGAGCGGGATGCGCAGCAGCAGCTTGTCCACCGCCGTGACGAAGTGCACTCCGATCACGTTGGTGGCCATGAATCCCAGCCCCAGGATCACCAGCAGCGAGAACAGGAAGCCGATGAAATTGGTGAGGTTCTCCAGCTTCGGATCATCAATGTCGAGCAGCGGCTGGTCGGACAGTTCGTTCACCAGGCTCACGATCTGCGCCAGCACCGGCTTGCTCCAGCCGTGCATGAGGTCGTAGATCGAGTAGAGGATCCAGAAAGTGATGATCAGCGGAAGGGCCAGCGCCAGACCTGCCAGGAACTTGTTCCGCAGCCACACACCCCAGCCTTTCGGCGCATGCGCCTCGGCGGGTGAAGTCGTGTGGAGGGAAGTCGGCGTCATGACGTGTCTTTTCAGTGCGTGAATGAGAACGCACTGCAACTGCTTTGTTCAGCCAAAATCGACGCGTCCAGGACGAAAGTCACGCTCCCACGAGCATGCGTGCGGGATTCTCGATGCACTCCTTCACGCGAATCAGGAAGGTCACGGCTTCCTTGCCATCGACGACGCGGTGGTCGTAGCTGAGGGCGAGGTTCATCATCGGGCGGATGACGACCTGACCATCGACGGCGATCGGGCGTTGCTGGATGCTGTGCATGCCGAGGATGCCGCTCTGAGGCGGGTTGATGATCGGGGTGCTCAGCAGAGAACCGTAAACGCCACCGTTGCTGATGGTGAAGACACCGCCCGTAAGGTCGGAGACCTGAAGTTTGCCGTCCTTGGCTTTTTTGGCGTAGCCGAGGATGTCCTGCTCGAGTTCGGCGAAGGACTTCTGATCGGCATCGCGCAGGACGGGGACGATGAGGCCGCGCTCGGTGCCGACGGCGACGCCGATGTCGTAGTAGTGCTGATGGACGATTTCATCGCCTTCGACGCGGACGTTGATCTGCGGGACGGCTTTGAGGGCTTCGACCACGGCTTTGATGAAGAAGCTCATGAAGCCGAGTTTGACGCCGTTTTTGGCGACAAAGGCATCCTGGAGCTTGGAACGCAGCGCCATGACGTTGGACATGTCGCACTCGTTGAAGGTGGTCAGGATCGCGGCGGTGCGCTGGGCGCTGACGAGCTGGTCGGCGATCTTTTTGCGCAGCGGGGTCATCTTCTTCCGCGTGATGCGGCCTTCAGGGGAAGGCGCGGGCTTCGCGGCGGGTTCTGGAGTCGGTTCGGGCTTCGGAACGACTTTAAACTCGGTGATGTTGGTGGGCTTCGCTTCCGGTTTTGGCTCGGAAGCGGCGGCAGGAGCCGGTTTGGGCGCTTCGGGGGCTTTTTCGACGGCGGGAGCGGCTCCTTCGGCGATTTGGCCGACGACGTCGCCGATGACGACATCGTCGCCGGGCTGTTTGGCGATGCTGAGCGTGCCGGCGGCCTCGGCGGTGACTTCAGCGGCCACTTTGTCGGTTTCGAGCGTCAGGAGGATGTCGCCGACTTTGACGAAGTCGCCGTTTTTGAAGTGCCATTTGGCGATCTGGCCTCCAGTGACGGATTCGCCGAGTGCGGGGATTTTGATGTCAGCCATGGTCGTGGGGGAGTTTAGTCGTTGGAAAGCTTCTTGATGATCTTGCGGGCGAGATGCTCGTTGATTTCGCGGTGTCTCGGAATGGCATCCGCAACATTCGTGACCGGATTGCGATACCAGTCGTGATTGCCTCCATGCCTGACGAGATAACAACCCATGTCTTCGAGTCTGCGGATAAGGTCGAGCCGTTTCATGCCAGTTCGAGCTCCATCTCACCCCGATGACGGATCCCCGCGATCTCGCCGCTGGTGAGGTCCTTGTAGAGGTCTGCGAGCATCACCTTCAGCTCCTCCAAAGACTCGCCCTGTGTCCAATGGTCAGGAAACTCGTCCAAATAGCCGAGCCACCAGTCGCCATCGCGCCAATAGGTGAACGTGAGTTTCTGTTTCATGACGGGTCAGATTACACGCTGAAGGCGTCCTCGACCAGTTTCTCCTGCTCAAGAACATGGATGGCCTTGGAGCCTGCGGCGGGGCTGGAGGAGCGCTCGCGGCCGGCGTAGCGCAGCTTGTGAT
Organism: Prosthecobacter sp.; assembly: GCF_014879935.1. GTDB lineage: Bacteria > Verrucomicrobiota > Verrucomicrobiia > Verrucomicrobiales > Verrucomicrobiaceae > Prosthecobacter. Next base: position 90,444 of record NZ_JACSRD010000146.1, on the reverse strand, counting down.
TGCTGAGCTCTTCGAGGCGCGGGCGGATGTAGTAGAAGGCACCCATGTTGCGTGGCTCCTCCTGGCACCAGATCCATTTCTTCTGCGCCCGCGGATACTTGGAGACGATCTCCTTCAGCATCTCGTAGTTCAGCGGGTAAAGCTGCTCGATGCGGATGATGGCGGCGTTCTTGATCTTGTGCTCCTCGCGGAACTCAAGCAGGTCATAATAAACCTTGCCGGAGCACAAAATGAGGCGCGTGACCCGCTCCGCCGGTCCCAGCAGGTGCTCGTCGTCCAGCACCTCGCGGAATGTGGTGCCTTCCGCCATGTCGCTGAGCTTGCTGACGCACTTCGGATGGCGCAGGAGGCTCTTCGGCGTCATCACGACGAGCGGCTTGCGCGTGCCGCGTTTGATCTGGCGGCGCAGGGCGTGGAAGTACTGCGCGGGCGTGGTGAAATTGCACACCTGCATGTTGCCGCCGGCGCAGAGCTGCAGGAATCGCTCCAGGCGGGCGCTGGAATGCTCGGGCCCCTGCCCTTCATAGCCGTGCGGCAGCAGCAGCGTGATGTGGCACGGCCGCTGCCATTTGCTCTCGGCGGAGGCGATGAACTGGTCGATGATGACCTGCGCTCCGTTCACGAAGTCGCCAAATTGAGCCTCCCAGCAGACGAGCAGGTTGCTCGCGAGCAGCGAGTAGCCGTAGTCGAACCCGAGCACGGCGGCCTCGGACAAAAGCGAGTTGTAAACGCAGTAGCGGCCCTGCTCGGCCTCCAGGTTGTTCAGCGGGATGTAGCGCTCACGTGTTTGTGAGTCATAGAACACACTGTGGCGATGGCTGAACGTGCCACGACGCACGTCCTGACCGCTGAGACGCACCCCGTGGCCTTCCGTGAGCAGTGTGCCGAAGGCCAGCGATTCGGCGTAGGCCCAGTCGATGCCTTCTCCTGCTTCGATGGCCTTTTTGCGGGCCGCGAGGAAGCGTTTGGCGATCGTGGGATGCAGATTGAAGCCCTCCGGCGTCTCCAGCAGCCGCTGGCCCACCGCCTTGAGGCTGGGGAACTCGACTCCGGTTTTGACCGGATGGTAATCGTAAGCCGCCTGAGGCTCCGCCATGCTGCCTTCGAAAGGATTGCCGCCATTCGCGGACTTGTCCTTGTCCGCCAGAGTCTGCACCCCTTGCTCCAGCTCGTCTTCCAGCTCCTTCTGCAACGCGGCTGAGCCGGCCTCGTCCAGGATGCCCTGGCTGGCAAGATCCAGGCGGAACAGCGTGGCGGTGGACGGATGCTGGCCGATGGCACGCGCCATGTTCGGCTGCGTGAAACCGGGCTCGTCGGTCTCATTGTGGCCGTGACGGCGGTAGCAGACGATGTCCAGGATGACATCGCGCCCGAAGGTCTGGCGGAATTCGAGCGCCAGCTTCGCGGCACGCATCACCTCCATCGGGCTGTCGCCGTTCACGTGAAACACGGGGGCCTCGATCATCTTCGCCACATCCGTGCAGTAATCGGAGCTGCGGGCATCCGCCGGCTGCGTGGTGAAACCGATCTGGTTGTTCACGATCACATGGATGGTGCCGCCGGTGCGGTAACCGGGGAGTTGCGAGAGATTCAGCACCTCGGCGACGAGCCCCTGGCCGGCAAAAGCGGCATCGCCGTGGATCAGCACGGGAATCACCTTTCTCCGCTCGGCCGTGTCGCCCAGCGCGCGCTGGCGTGCACGGGCCATGCCTTCAACCACCGGATCGACAGCCTCCAGATGGCTCGGATTCGGGGCGAGCATCACACCCACATGGTGTCCGCCGCTGGTCTCGCGCATGGTTTCAAAGCCCAGGTGGTATTTCACGTCGCCGTCCCCGGCGACCATGTTCGGCACGTAGTTCTCGCTGAACTCGTAGAAGAGATACTCCAGCGGCTTGCGCAGGAAATTCGCCAGCACGCTCAGGCGGCCGCGGTGGGCCATGCCCATGATGATCTCCTTGCCGCCGTAGGCCGGCATGCCTTCGAGGATCGTCTCCAGCGCCACCAGCATGCTCTCTCCACCTTCCACGGAGAAGCGCTTCTGCCCCACGAACCGGCGGTGCAGGAAGCGCTCGAAGGTCTCCGCCTCCAGCAGCCAGCGCAGCGCGTCGATGTGCTCCTTGGCGCCCGGTTTTGCCACTTCAGTGACCTCCACGCGGTCCAGCAGCCAGGTGCGCACCTCCGGATTGTGGATGTGCATGAACTCAAAACCCGTCTTCCCGCAGTAAATCGCGCGCAGTTCCGCCAGCATCGTCTTCAGCTTCATCGGCTGTCCGCCGCGATACATGTGCGTCTGCACCTCCTCCTCCAGCTCGTCATCGGTGAAGCCCAGCCCGGCCACGGTGAGCGAGGCCACCTCCGGTCCCTGCGTGCTGAGCGGGTCCAGATGCGCGGCGGTGTGGCCCAGGGAGCGGAAATGCTGCAGCGCGTTCGTCACCCGCATGCGGAAGCTCAGCGTTTTCTCGGACAGCGCCACGGAACTGTCAGCGCTGCCTCCTTTGGCCGGCTGGGCGGCCAGTTTTGCCATGCCGAGCTCGAATCCTTCAAAAAATGACGACCACAGCGGCTCGACGGAGTCAGGGTCTTTTTTCCAGTCGAGGTATTTCGACTCGAGGAAGTCCGCGTTGGCGCGGTAGGGGAGTGAGGCACTCATTGGGGCTTTTTTACGGGGAGGGGGCTCGCAGAATGCGCCCAATCGACGCGAGTGCAAATAGGGAAAGCCTGCTTTTTCACGGGGCAAACGGCCTCCCCTGCCCGGGCTATCGATTCCCGCCAGATCCGGGTGCGGCGGCCGCCTGTGGGATCGCGCGCAAAAAGCCGCCCTCACCCGCGTTTACCCGCGCCATGCGCCGCTTCCTTTGCCTCCTTGGCTTTTCCCTCGTTCATGCGCTCTCCGCCGCAGAGAGGCCGAACGTCCTCTTCATCTACGCCGACGACTGGGGCTGGGGTGATCTGGCCTGCCACGGCCACCCGCACCTGAAGACGCCGAACCTCGACCGCATCGCGAAGGAGGGCACCGATTTTCATCACTTCGTCGTGTGCAATCCGGTCTGCTCACCGAGCCGCACCGCCATCGTGACCGGGCAGTATCCGGCAAGGCATCGTGTGCATCAGCATTTCGCCAGTCATGCGGAAAATGAGGCGCGGCAGATGCCGGACTGGCTCGATCCGAAGGCGCCCCTGCTCTCGCGTATCTTCAAAGAGGCGGGTTACGCGACAGGGCACTTCGGGAAATGGCATCTTTCCGGCCAGGGCAAGGACACGAGCCCGCCACTGCCCGCCGAATACGGTTACGATGAGGCCCGTGCGTGGACTGGACCCGGCGCGGGCGTTTTTGAAGGCAGCAGCGTCGAAAAAATCTCCGGCGATGCGCATGACAAGCACGCCGCGTCATTCATGACCATCGCGGCCACGGATCATGCGCTCAATTTCATCCGCAAAGCCAAGGACAAGCCATTTTACGTGAACCTGTGGCTGCATGAGACGCATCACCTCGTTTCCGCCACGGATGAGGACAAAAAGGAGTATCCCGACACCGCCGAGCCGCAGCGCACCTACTATTCCGCCGTGACTCGTGCCGACAAACAGATCGGCCGCATGCTGGCGCTGCTGGACGAGTTGAAAATCGCCGACAACACCCTCGTCCTCTTCTCCAGCGACAACGGGCCGGAGAATTCGATGCCGGAGCCAGGGCAGAAGTTTTATTTCAGCGTTGGCGACACCGGCGGGCTGCGCGGGCGCAAGCGCAGCCTCTACATGGGCGGCGTGAACGTGCCCTTCCTCGTGCGCTGGCCCGGTCATGTGCCCGCAGGCCGCGTGGACAAGACCAGCGTCATCGCCGGAGTGGACATGCTGCCGACGCTGCTGGCCGCGACCGGCGTGTCGATGCCTGCGAACTATCAGCCCGACGGCGTCAACGTGCTCGCCGCATTCCAAGGCGAGGCCTTCACACGTCCTCAACCGCTCTTCTGGGAATGGCGTGGCCCGAATTCCCATGATCACGACTGGCCGCAGCTCTCCATGCGCGATGGCTTCCATACCCTCGTCATGTCGCGCGATGAAAAGCAGGTCGAACTCTACGATCTGACCAAGGATCGCAGCCAGCAGCACGATCTCGCCACCAGCGAACCCGATCGCACCGCGAAGATGGTCGCGGCCATCAAGAACTGGAAAGCCACCCTGCCCGAACAAAGTGATCCGCCGGCACCCACGGCCCGCCGCCCTCGCGCTCCAGCTCTCAAAACGCCCTCAAAGCCCGGAACCGACTACACCGCCGCCTTCAAACGCTGGGACAAGAACAGCGACGGCTTTCTATCGCTGGAGGAATACACCAATGGCCTCGCGCAGAAGGAAAATGCCCCGCAACGCTTCAAAAACTTCGACAAGAACAACGACGGCAAGGTGAGCGAGGAGGAGTTCGTGAAACGATGAGGATGACCGCGGCCGTATCCTCACACCACTTGTACCACCATGAAAACATCACTCAATCGAAGGCAGTTCGCCTGGCAGGCATCCTCGGGCCTCTGTGGCCTGATGGCAGGCAGCCTCCTCGGCACGGACAAAACCGGCACGCCGGAACGCGATCCGGCGGCGAAACGGCTCATCGTGCTCGGCCTCAACGGGCTCGCCCGGGCGCACACGATGAATTACTTCACCGATGGCCATCGCGCGGCCGCCTTGGTCGCCGCGCATCTGATGTGCGAGGAGAATCACCTGCCTGAAGCCGCTCATGCACGCATCGAGCAGATGTTTGACCTGAACTGGGCGAAGACGCCGCTGTGCGCGGCCTTTCCTCAGGAAGACGCGGACCCATCGCAGGTCAAAAAGATCGGCGAGGCGCTGATGGAGGCTCATGGATCGCTGCGCGAGGTGGGGCACAACGCGATCTTTGCCATGCACGCCATCCGTGGCTTCCGCCTGATGCCGGAACTGGCCACCCCGCAGCGCATCGATGGCGTGTGCAAGCTCATCCGCGCCATCAAACCCTGGCGCGATGACGTTCCCATCAATGAGGCCGTCAATCCACCGCCATTCAAGGACACCGCCGCCGCCGCGACCTTTGTGCTGCGCGAAGCGAGCACCGCGATTGATCAATGGAACGCCCACGGTCAGGGCTTTTCCGGCCACATGCTCACCTTCGGCCAGGCGCTCGTGGAACTCGCCGAAATGGGCGATGCCGAATGGGCCGAAAGCTGCCGCGAGGCCTTCCGCAAATACGTGACCATCACCCGCAACGGCCCTGGCCCCGATGACGCGCCGCGTCCCGCGCACAAGCGCTCCCCGCTCCGGCCGAACAGCACGGAATACTGGCAGAAGCGCGGCGACAAGCAGGTCGATATCGGCCACGCCTTCAAATACCCCTACAGCTACTACGCCCTGCTCCGCCGCGTAAACGATGACGCGCTCAAGCAGGAACTGGATGAGAAGGCGTGGCGCGTGTTCTGATGCCGCAGGATTGAAGCTGCGGGAACTGTGAGTCGGACGCACCAGAGAGTTTGCGTCAGATTCATCGCCGCTCAGACGTTGAAGCCCAGCCCATGCACCGCCTTTGGCTCATCTTCCTGTTCCCACCGGTGACTTTCGCCGCCATTCCGGCCATCCAGCCGTTTCTCGACCAGAACTGCATGGACTGCCATGACGCGGAGATGAAGAAAGGCGGCCTCGATCTCGCGGCCCTGCCCACGGATGGCTCGGACGCCGCCGCGCTGAAGAAATGGGTGCGCGTCTTTGACCGCGTGGCTGCGGGCGAGATGCCGCCACCGAAAAAGAAGCAGCCGTCGCAGGATGCGGTACAGGATTTCATGGGCGCTCTCGGCGCCGATCTCGTGGTGAAGTCGAACGCGCAGAAGGGCACCGTGCTGCGCCGTCTGAACCGCCGCGAGTATCAAAACACGATCAACGACCTCCTCGGTGTGAAGGTGAACATCATCGACGCGCTGCCTGAGGACGGCCGTGCGCTCGGTTTCGACAACATCGGCGAGGCGCTCTCCATTTCCGGCATCCAGATGCAGCGCTACATGGAAGTCGCCGAGACGGCGCTCAACACCGCGCTCTATGCGGATGCGAAACCCGAAAAAACCACGCAGACCGCCACGCTCGAAAGCGACCGCAACAAGGACAACATCGGCAAGCACTGGTTGAAGCGCGACGACGGCGCGATCGTCGTTTTCAACAACGGCGGCTTCCCCAGCACGGTGATTCCGAATCTGCGCGCAAAGGCCGCCGGAACCTACAAGCTGCGTGTCACCGGCTACGGCTATCAAATCGAGGAGCCCGCCGTCTTCGCCCTCATCACCGGCAGCTTCAATTTCCGCAACGCGGACAACGTCACGCACAGCTTTCACGAGCTGCCCGCCGACAAAGCCGGCACGGTCGAGATCACGCTGCACCTCGACGCGAACAAAGGCATCTGGATCAGTCCGCAGGGTCTCAATGGCCCGGACGGGCATTCGCCGGTCAAAGACGGCCCCGCCAACTATCCCGGCGAAGGACTCGCCCTCCTGTCCGTCGAGCTGGCAGGCCCCTTCATCGACGCATGGCCGCCACGAGGCCAGAAGATGCTCCTCGGCGACGCCAAGCTGCGCGAATTGATGCCCGACAAGCCCTGGATGCGTGGCAAGGCCGGTTACAAGCCCGTTTTCACCGCCGACAGCGCCGATCCCACTGCTGATGCACGCAAACTGCTGCCGCCGTTCGCCCAGGCCGCGTTTCGTCGTCCGGTCACGGCATCTGAGGTGGAGCCATTTGTGAAGCTCTTCGATGCCGAATTCGCCGAAGGGAAGGATTTCCTCGCCGCCATGCGCACCGCAGCCATCGCCGTGCTGTGCTCGCCTGAGTTTCTGTATTTGAAGGAGCCTGCGGGCAGGCTGGACGACCTCCAGATCGCCTCACGCCTCAGCTACTTCCTCACCCGCGGCACACCGGACGCGGAACTGCTCGCCGCGAAGCTCACACAGCCCGCCGTTCTTCGCGCGCAAACGGAACGCTTGCTCAAAGCGGACACGCTGGAGCGTTTCGTCACCGATTTCACCGACGGCTGGCTGAACCTGCGCGAGATCGAGTTCACCACGCCCGACAAGCAGCTCTATCCCGAATACGACGAACTGCTGCTCGACTCCATGCTGCGCGAGACACGTGGATTCTTCACGGAGCTCATTCAAAACAACCTCAGCGCCGCCAACATCGTCCAAAGTGACTTCGCGATGCTCGATGCACGCCTCGCCCGCCACTACGGCATCCCCGGCGTGGCTGGAATGGAACTGCGCAAAGTGAAGCTGCCGGCCGACAGCCATCGCGGCGGCGTTTTGACCCAGGCCAGCGTGATGAAAGTCAGCGCCAACGGCACCAACACCTCGCCCGTCGTGCGTGGGATCTTCGTGATGGATCGCATCCTCGGCCTGGAGCCGCCGCCGCCACCGCCAGGTGTTCCCGGCGTCGAGCCCGACATCCGCGGCGCCACCACGCTGCGCGAACTGCTTGACAAGCATCGCAACACGGAGAGTTGCAACGGCTGCCACAAGGTCATCGACGCGCCCGGCTTTGCGCTCGAAAACTACGACGTCATTGGCGGCTGGCGCGACCGTTTCCGCAGTATCGACAAGGGTGATCAGGTGAGCCTCAAGATCGAAGGCCGCAAAGTCCGCTACCGCCTCGGCCCGCCCGTGGATGCTGCCGGAGAGCTCCCGGATGGCCGGGAGTTCGCCAGCTTTGCCGAGCTGCAAAAGCTCCTCGTTGCCGATCAGGACCGCGTCGCCCGCTGCATCATCGAAAAGCTCCTCGTCTTCGCCACCGGCCGCCCCATGGGCTTCTCCGACCGCGCCGAACTCGACCACATCCTCACCGCCTCGAAGGCCAAAGGCCACGGCATGCGGGATCTCCTCCACGCCGTGGTGCAGAGCGAGGTTTTCAGGAACAAGTGAGCGTGCTGCTGACGTGGGAAAATAAGAGGTGCATTCGCTCTGCCAGCGTGGCAGTATCCCGTCATGTTGTTGCTCTTGCCTCGCATTTCATCTGAGGAAGCCGCTTCCGAGCTCGCCACGATTCGGAGGGCAGGAGACCAGTTGCGCGCGCATCCCGAGCAGCATGCTAATTATCTGAGAAAGCTTGGCATCTACGGGAGTGCAAAAATCAGGAAAGGCACGGACAAGCACGCATTGATGAAAAAGAACGCAAAGTGACTCAATGATGCCGCATGGCCTGATTCTTGGATTTCATGGCTGTGAGCTTGAGACAGCCCGGCGACTTGCTCTTGGAGAGGCGGCATTGGAACCCAGCCGGAACGGCTATGACTGGCTGGGTGAAGGTCGCTATCTTTGGGTGAACGACTTGCAGCGAGGCGTCGAATGGGGCCGCGAACGCCGTCCTCGGTTGAAATCTCCTGCCGTGGTGGGGGTCATCGTCGATCTGGGCCGGTGCCTGAACTTGAGCCAGCGCGAGTCTGTGGAAGCTGTCGCGGCAGCCTACCAGGACTTGAAAGAGACCTATGCATCCCAAGGCCGGCTGGAAGAGTTTCCGAAGAATCAAGGGAAGCGACGTGCGCTCGATCATCGGGTCATGGAACACCTCCACTATCTCCGTGAGATCGACGGAAAGCCACCCTACGACACCGTGATCGGCTACTTCGCCGAAGGAGAGCCGATTTATGAAGGCGGCGACTTGCGCCATCAAAACCACCTGCAGGTATGCGTGCGCAATCCGGAATGTGTCCTCGGATGTTTCCTTCCCACTCAGATCAAATGACGTCCCCGCCCACCAGCCTTTGCGTTTGACCCGCGAAGTTTTGAGCGTCAAAGATCGCGCCCCCGGCGTTCTTGGCAGCGCCTGTTCGAAACCCAAACACACGCAAACTCATGGAAACCGCCCCCCTCACATCTGTCGGCGCGATCGTGCCCGACTTTGAAATGGAAACCTACGAGCCCACGCACGGCGACTTCGGCAAGGTGTCGCTCGCCGACATCAAGAAGGCCGGCAAGTGGACGATCCTCGTGTTCTACCCTGCCGACTTCACCTTCGTCTGCCCCACGGAGCTGGCCGATCTGGCCGACCAGCAGGACAAGCTCGCCGAACTCGGAGCGCATGTGATCGCCGTCTCGACCGACACCAAGTTCGCGCACATGGTCTGGCGCAACACGGAAGGCCTGCTCAAGAACGTGAAGTACACCCTCGCCGCCGATCCGACCGGCACGGTGAGCCGTCTCTTCGGCGTGTATGACAGCGGCACCGGCCTCGCGCTGCGCGGCACCTTCATCATCAATCCGGAAGGCAAGCTGGTCTCCTCCGAGGTGAACTTCTACAATGTCGGCCGCGATGCCTCCGAACTCGTGCGCAAGATGGAAGCCAACGTCCATCTCATGGCGAACCCGAGCGAGGCCTGCCCGGCGAAGTGGACGCCCGGCGCGAAGACGCTGAAGCCCGGCAAGGACATCGTCGGCAACGTCGCCTCCGTGCTCGGCAATTAATTCACCGCTTCCAAGTCGCTCCCTCCGGCCTTGCGTGACTTTGCGTCCGCAAGGCCGGTTTTTTTGGTGCAATCCGGCGTGACGGGCTCGTTTGAAGAACGCATGAAACCAGCCGCCCTTTTTGCCGCCATCATCCTGTCTGTCGTTTACGCGCACGCGGACATCACCATCGGCAAGTTCGACATGGCGTCGATCCGCGACACCTCGACGCTGGAGCCAAAGGTCATCATGGACTGGCACGCGAACCCGAAAGACGCGTCGATCCGGCAAAAACTCGTCGAGATCACCGTCTGCGAATGGTGGCCCGGCATGAAGGTGCGGCTGCCGGTGACGCTGCTCGCGCCCGTGACTGGTGTCTGCACGAATGTGCTCGTCGAAAACACCGGATTGCAGCCCAAACCGGCCGCCGCGACCGGCGCGAAGCTGCGTTTGCTCAAGGAGCACGGCGTCGGCCTCGTCTTCATCGGCATGGTGCCGATTGATGCGATGGAACCGATCGGAAAACTCCACCTCATGATGGAGGAGCATTTCATTCAGACGAAGGACACACGCTACACGCCCGCATGGATCTGGGGCATCAGCGACATGCGCGCGCTGACCACCGCCATCGCAGAGAAGGACGTGTTTCAGCCGAAGAATGTGCTCGCCACCGGCGGATCGAAGCGCGGCGTCGCCACCGCGGCCGCTGGCATCGCGGATGATCGTTTCACCGCCATCATGCCCGTCGTCGCGCCCGTGATTGAAAGTCCAGGCGGCCCGTACGTGGAAGGCATGATGCCGCCGGAGATCACGCAGATGAACGACGCCTTCATCGCCGCCATGACCGATCCCGTGGGCAAGGAGAAGCTGCTCATTCGTCAAAAGGCACGCTCCGATGAGCGCATCACCGTGAAGATGGCCCGCGATGCCGGCTGGAGCGATGCAGAGATGAAAACCGCCTGCAACGCCGCGTGGGAAGCCTGCCGCACCACGAATTACCTCGACGTACTCAAGCAGCGCGGCACCGAGATCTTCTACAACCAAGGCTCGAACGACAACGTCAGTCCCGGACTCGTCGAACTCGGCCGCCGCTTCCCGCAGCTGCCCGTTTACATCGTGCCCGGAGGCCAACACGGCGGCGCGAAGGAGGCCGGCTTTGTCAAATCCGTCGGCGGACTGCCTGAGGTCGATGAAAACCTCTACGCCTTCGCCACGCATCACTTCTTCGGCACGCGCCGCATGATCGCACCGCCGAAGGTGACCACGCAGTGGAACAAGGAGACGCATCGTCTCGCGGTGACCGTCACCTTTCCCGATGGCACCGAACCACAGGCGAACGCGCTCTGGTGGTCCGTGAACCGCCATCCCGACTACAGCATCCAGATGGAGTTCGACACGTGGTCTTCCACGCCGATGCAGCGAACCAGCAGCGCGACCTACAGCGGCGAAACCACTGTCGCAGGCGATGTGAAGACGCTGAATGTCATCACCGTGCATGCGCAGACCGAAAACGGCTCCACGCTCACCGTCTCCAGTCCCGAACTCCGTCTCGAATAGCATGAACCGTCGTCACTTCATCGCCCTGACCACCACCGCGGCCGCCAGCGCACACGCGGCCACTCCTTCCGCCATGCACATCGCCACCAACACCTATCCGTGGGGCACTTTTGCCAAACGCGACGGCCAGAGCTTCAAACTCCACAGCGATGAAGCACTCGCCGCCATCGCTTCGAGCGGCATCACCGGTTACGAGCCCGCTGTCGGCTCGCCGGACGAGTTCAATGGCCTCGGTGCGCGACTGAAGGCCCACGGCCTCGAAATGCGTTCGCTCTACGTCGGCAGTTTGCTGCACGACGAGGCGCAGGTGGCCGCCAATCTCTCCACCATCCTCGCCATCGTCCGCCAAGCGGCCGAGATCGGCTGCAAGATCATCGTCACCAACCCCTCGCCCATCAAATGGGGCGGCGCGGAGAACAAAACCGACGCGCAACTCATCACGCAGGCCCACGCGCTCGATCAACTCGGCGGCGAACTGCGCAAGCTCGGCATCACGCTCGCCTATCACAATCACGACATCGAGCTGCGCCACGGCGCGCGCGAGTTTCACCACATGCTCACCGCCACGAATCCCGAGCACGTGAAGTTCTGCCTCGACGCCCATTGGGTCTTTCGCGGCTGCGGCGACTCGCAAGTGGCACTGTTTGACACGCTGGAGCACTACGGCACTCGAATCGCCGAGCTGCACCTACGCCAGTCCACGGGCGGCGTGTGGACGGAAGTCTTCACCGGCCAGGGCGACATCGACTACACCCGACTCGCTACGTGGCTGAAGCAGCACAGCCTCAAACCGCACCTCGTCCTCGAACAAGCCGTCGAAAACGGCACACCCCACACGATGGACGCCGTGAAGGCGCATCAGCAAAGTGCGGAGCACGTGCGCGAGGTGTTTGCGAGCCTGTGAGCCTCAGCGCATCGCGCCGACGGCCGGTTTCGGAGTCGTGAGTCCACCGAGCTGGTTGCGAAACTCATACACGTCGCTGCGGTAGAGCGTCTCTTCGTGCCAGAGCACTTTCCCATCGGCCAGATGGCCGGTGGCGACGACTTGGAGGCACGCAACACCTTCACGGAGGCCAAGATGTGTCGCCTGGACCTTGTTTGCATTCACCGCACGGATCACCTCGCTGGCTCCAGCAATGCTTAGGCCGCACTTCTGCGTCCAGAACGCATACAGCGAGCCCTTGGCCTCAGTTTTCGTCAATCGCGGGCAAAGCGACGCCGCCACATGCCTGCGCTCAAAAATGACCGGCTGGCCATCGGCGAGGCGCACACGCTCCAGCAGCCACAGCGGCTCATCAGGCTTCAGATGCATCGCCGCAGCCATTTCAGGAGCAGAAACCTGTTCAAGCGTCACCACTTTCGTTCCCGGCTCCTTTCCGGCAGCGAGCGCCTTGTCCGTGAAGCTAACGAGACGCTGCAGATCGTAGTCCAGCACGCTCTCGCGCACGAAGGTGCCTGCACCTTGACGAATATCCAGCAATCCGGCCGAAACGAGGCAGCTGAGGGCCTTGTTCGCGGTCGGGCGGCTGGTTTTGAAGCGCTCGGCGATCTCCCGCTCAGTCAGGAAACGCGCCCCGGGCGCGAACTGGCGGCCGCGCAGCAGTTTGCGCAGTTTTTCGATGAGCTGCTGGTGAAAGGAGGCGCGAACGGCCATGCGCGGCGATCTTGGAGCCAATTCCGGCTTTGACAAGTGGCTTAGCCAATTTAGAAACTGGCTAAGCCAATCCAGACACCATGAAATACAGCTACTCCGACCTCGCCAAGATGATCGACCACAGCCTCCTGCATCCCACGATGACGGACGCGGACCTCAAAGCCGGCTGCGAGCTGGCCGCAAAGTATCAGGTGGCCTCGGTCTGCATCAAACCCTACGCCGTGAAGCAGGCCGTCGAGTGGCTGCGCGGCTCCGGCGTGCTGGTCGGCTGCGTGATCGGCTTCCCCCATGGCAACAGCACCACCGAGTCGAAGCGCTACGAGACCGAACTCGCCTGCAAGGACGGCGCCAACGAGATCGACATGGTCATCAACATCGGCAAGGCCATGGGTGGCGACTGGGGCTACGTCGAAGCGGATGTGAAAGCCGTCTGCGATGAGGCGCACGAGCATGGCGCGAAGGTGAAGGTGATCTTTGAGAACGACTACCTCACCAATGGTGGCGCTGGCCTCAGCAGCGATGACTTCAAACGCAAGCTGTGCGAAATCTGCGAGCGCGCCGGGGCCGATTGGGTGAAGACGAGCACCGGCTACGGCTTCGTGAAGCAGCCCGATGGCAGCTACAATTACAAAGGAGCCACTGAGCACGACCTCGCGCTCATGCGGGCAAGCTGCTCGCCCAAAGTGCAGGTGAAAGCCGCCGGTGGCGTGCGTGATCTCGACGGCCTCATCAAGGTGCGCGATCTCGGTGGCACCCGCTGCGGTGCCACGGCCACCGCAGCGATGATGGATGATTATCGCAAGCGCGAGGCTGCCGGTGAAAGCGGCGAGTCGTCCGGCAAGATCGGCACCGGCGGCTATTGAGGCCCGATGGCACCACCACCCTCATGCGCCTGCACCCAGCGGACCGCGTGGTGAATCAGATCCGGATTCGTCTGGATGTTCAGCTTCTCGCGGATGCGTCCGCGATGCACATCGACCGTCTTCGAGCTGATTCCCAGCATGTGGGCGATCTCCTTCGCCGTTTTGCCACGGCCGATGAGCTCGAAGACCTCAAACTCGCGTGCGCTCAGTTCTTTGAGCCCGTCCGGCCGGTCGGATTCGGCGGTGGCGGGCTGCGTGAGGATTTGAAGCAGGCGCTGGGCGAGGTTTCCGCTGACATAGATGCGTCCGGCAGCGACTTCGCGGACGGCGGCGACGAGCAGCTCGGGCGCCTTGCTCTTCATCAGGTAGCCTTTGGCACCGGCGCGGAGGCAACGCTCGGCGTAGATGTCCTCCTCGTGCATGGAGAGGACGAGGATCTTCACCTCCGGCCGGCGTTCGTGCAGGATGTGGATGAGCTCCAGGCCGCTCTTGTCCGGCAGCGTGAGATCGGTCAGGACGACATCCGGCTGCAGTTCTTCCTCAAGACGGATGGCGGTGGCGGAGTCGGGCGCCTCACCGCAGACCTGGATGTCGGCCGCGGAGTGCAGGCTCAAGGCCACGCCCTGCCGCAGAAACGGGTGGTCATCCACGAGCAGGACACGAATGCAGTTGGATTGGCGGGGATTCATGACGGCATCCGGGAACCACGTGCCCGGGACGCGGTTCACGACGCCTCCACCGGCACACGGCACTCGAGCTCTGTGCCGCCTGAGGGCCGGTTCCGCAAGCGCAAGCTGCCATTCAGCGCGGCAGCACGATAACGCATGAAACGCAGGCCGCGGCCGGACGATTCTCCGCACGGATGGCAGCCGCGGCCGTTGTCAGTGATGCACAGCACCACATCACCGCCATCACGCGTGAGGCGGATGTCCATGCGGCTGGCCTGCGCATGGCGCAGCACGTTGTTGAGCGCCTCCTGCGTGATGTAATAGAGCTGCGTGCCCACATCGCGGTCCACATCGGCGAAGTGACCGCTGGAAACGATGCCGCAGGGCATTTTGCAAAGGTCCTCCGTGGTGCGGGCGAGCCGCCGCAGCGCCCGCACGAGGTCATCCCCCTCCTCCATCACCGGACCGAGGCCGTGGGCGATGTGACGCGCGTGATCGAGGGTCTCCTCGATCATGTGGCCGATCTTCCGCGTCGTGCCGGCCTCGGCGGATCCGGCTTCCGCGAGCCGCCGGGCGAGGGCCACGACGGCGAAATGCACCGCGCTGATCTCCTGGCAGAGGCTGTCGTGCAGATCCTGCGCGATGTGACGCCGCTCATCCACGGCCACGCGCATGAGTTCCGCCTCCAGATTGCGACGGCGGGTGATGTCACGGATGAAGGCGGTGAAGTGATCCAGCCGCGGGCTGACACCGATGGCCACCTCGATGGGAATGAGCGAGCCGCTGGCATGGCGGAGCAAAGACTGGCGCGGCTCGGTGGAACGGATGTCAGGCGAGCTACGTTTGGCCTCCTCAAAAAACTCGCTGAAGTCCTCCACATCGGAGGCTGGCAGGAAGGCGCTGAGCGACTGGCCGAGGATGCGTTCCGGCGCCAGGCCGAAGAGGCGACGGGCCGGTGGATTGGCATTGATGATGCAGCCGGAGGCGTCGAGGACGAGCACCGTGTCAGGCGCACCCTGCACGGTGGCCTGCAGGGCCTCGATGGTCTGGTGCAGCTCGTGCGTGCGCTTGTCCACCTTCGCCTCCAGCTCCGCTGTGAGGCGGCGGAGGCTCATTTCGGCCTCACGTTGACGCGACACATCGACTGTCAGCGACACATAGCCGATGACACGGCCGGCGCCGTCATGCTGCGGTGTGTAATGGACGTTCACCTGGCGTGCCGGGCCATGGCGATAGACAAACAACGCTTCAAAACTCACCTCACGGCCCGCCAGCACCGCCTCCACATGCGGTCTGACGACCTCATGCACCGCCTCACCCGCCACCTCTTCGAAACGGCGGCCCACGAGGCTTTGCGGATCCAGCCCGAACCAGACACGAAAGGCCGGATTGCAGTAGCGGTAGCGGCGCTCCGCATCCAGCACGGCGACGAGCGCCGGAAGGGCGCTGGCGGCTTCGAGTTCAGCGGACGAAAGCCTGACGTGCGAGGCGGGCTCCATCCTCCGCGCCCCCGGTCTCGCGGGTTTCTTTGAGGACGGTTTCATGACCGCCTGCGATGTGTGAGTCTGAAGCATGGGAAGCCGGGAACCCGGACGGGGCAGACAGTGGCGAGACACGCCCGCGCGCACAATCAGCCAACCCTGTTTAAGGGATACGCCAATGGCCTATCACGGTGGCGGATGGCGTAGGCGGCGATGCGCCAGAGGCCGGAACACGTTGCAGGTTCGCCGCATGGATTTTGGAGAGGTGGGTTCGCTAGTCTCGGGGGCATCACAACGCCTCCCCGCACAACGGGGATACAAACCACCAGGAACCATGATGACGCCGACCATCCACACCCAGCCTTCGCAGCTTCGCATCCACCACGCCGTTTGCTTGCTGCTCATACTCACCGGAATGAGCGTCACACGATCAAGCGCCGCCACGTTCTATTGGGATGCCGATGCCACGGCGGCCGGCAATGCCACCGACGGCACGGGACTCGGTGGCTCCGGCACCTGGGACGTGGTGTCACCGCAGTGGTGGGATGGCGTGTCTGCAAACACTGCCTGGCCAGATTCAGTGAACGACACCGCCGTTTTTTCCGGCACCGCCGGGAACGTCGTTCTCGCAGGAGCGTTGAACGCGGGATCACTCGTGTTTCAAAGCAGCGGCTACCTGCTCAGCGGCGGCACGCTGACGCTCGGCGGCAGCGCCACGATCGATGTGACCGGCCTGAACTTCGCACGCATCGACTCCACCCTCGCAGGGACGTCGGGCTTGCTCAAAACCGGCAATGGCACGCTGAACCTCGGCACGTCGAACAGCTACAGCGGCGACACCACCATCAACGCCGGTGTGGTGGAGGTGTACAAGGATCAAAGCCTCGGCACCGGCGGCGGTGACATCATCCTCGATGGCGGGACGCTGCGGGCGCTGGGAAACAACTTCTACTCCACACGCGACATCACGGTGGGCGATGGCGGCGGCACGCTGGATGTGACCCGCTCCGCCTCCACCTTCGGCTCCATGCGGCTCGGCGGCACGATCAGCGGCTCCACGACACTGACCAAGACGGGCTTCGGCGAACTGCGACTGGATGGCGACAGCTCGGGATTCACCGGCGCGTTCATCGTGGACAGCGGCGTGGTGCAGTTGCGGCCTGAAACCGACCGCGGACAGGTGAACAACGTCCCCATTCTCAACGCCAGCAGCTACACGGTGCGCTCCGGCGGTGACCTGCAGCTCCGTTACGACTCGCTCGGCTCGACGCCTTCGTATTCGATCATCAATGAGGCCGCGCCGCTGCATCTGGAGGGCGGGCGTCTCTACTTCGCCTCCAACAACGGCGCAGGCAACGGCGTGTGGCAGCAGAACTTCAGCTCCCTCAACCTCGACCGCGGCACCTCGCGCATCTACATCAACCGCACCAGCAGCAGCGCCGACACGGTGCTCTACTTCGGCGATCTGCTGCGGTCGCCGGATGCGACGATCAGCTTTGACTGGACGACTTCCACCGGAACGCTGGGCAGCCCCGGTCACAATCCACGCATCCTCTTCGGGAATCTGCCCGAACCGGTGAACGACGGCATCCTCGGCGGCTGGGCGCTGGTGAACCTGGTCAACTTCGCGAACTACGACGCTGAATTCGGCGTGAGGGTGGCGGATTATACCTCCACCGACATCACCACCGCCGGTCCCACGGACAACGTGGACCTCGATCTGGCCGGGACGACCACCACCATCGGCAACACGACGCTCAACGCGCTCAAACTGACTGTCACGGCGAACAATTCGACCATCGAGCAGCTCGACGGCACCACGCTGACCATCGACACCGGCGGTTTGCTGACGCTGGGCAACTACACGAAGTACATCCAGCCTGAGAGCGGCGGCAACGCGACCATCACGGCCAACGGCGGCGCGTTGTATGTGCACAACGCGCAATCGAACCTCTATCTCAACTCCGTCATCGTGGATGGCGACATGCCCACCGCGCTGGTGAAGACGCAGAGCGGCAGCCTGGTGCTCTACAGCACCGCGAACAACACCTACTCCGGCGGCACTTACATCAACGGCGCTGGAAACGTCTATACCGGCTTCAACAGCAACCAGACCTACTTCGGCTCCGGCCCGGTTTTCGTGACACGCGGCATCCTCATCCTGCGGCGCATGGGTGCCACATCCTCGACGCAGGGCTTCTCCGCGTTTGAAGGCGGCAGCATCTACCTCGACAGCTCGGCTGTGGCCTTCGACACGCCGGGCGATCGTTTCACCATCGACGGGAACAGCTCCATCGGCGGCGTGTCCGCGACCGGCGGCGGCCTGAACAGCCTCACTTACGTGGCTGGAGCGGTCAGCGCCGGTGGCGAGGTGCATCTGGAGCCCGGTGCGACCATTCTGCACGGGAACAACTCGACGGACATGGGTGTCGGCAGTCGCACCATTCAGAACCTGCCCAACGACATGCAGTTCTACTTTGGCGATGCGGCGACACAGAACGACAACTCCGGCGTCACCATCGGCATCGGAACCCCGTGGAAGGGCATCGGCACGGACCGCAACACGCGCGCCTGGGAGCTGGGCACGATCACGGTGAACGGATTCGACTTTGAGCTGCACGGCATGCTGGCCCCCAATCAAAACGGTGAGGGACAAAGCGCCTACACGCTGCAACTCGGCAACAACACCGCCGGAGTCACCAATGGCAACGGCCCGGTCATCATCGGCTCGGCACCCGGAGCGCTGCGGGCGCATGTGACCGGTGGAATCGTGCGGCTCGAGGACGATTTGTCCGTCTTTGGCGACACCACCAACGGCAGCCCCCTCACCTTCCTGGTGGAGCCGGGCGGAACGCTGGAAGTCTCCCAGGCCAACGCGATGGGCAGTGGCAACGGCATCGCCAGCATCGAAGTGCTCGATGGCGGCACCTTGCAGCAGTTTTACAGCAGCACGGTGAGCACCGCCAATACCGCGCGCACGCTGGCGGCGGCTGACGCGTTCAACGGTGCGGTCACCGTGCGGTCACGCGGTCGCTTCCTGGCCCAGGACTTGAATGGATTGACCGGAACCGGCACGCTCACGTTTGAAGAGCGCTCGATCATCCAGATCTCCAACGCGACGGGCTGGACTGGTTCGCAGGTGCTGCCATCGAACGGGCTGATCAGCGGACAAAATCTCGCGGTCGTGAAGATCTACGCGGACAATTTCGGCACGGCGGCGGAACCCACCCTCACCACCTACTTTGACGGCACAGGCATCTACGAATGGGGAACCAACGCCAATGCGGCAAATCCGAGCGTCGCAGGCACGCCCATCCTCTCCCTCGACGGCGGCCTGGTCATCAACGACGCGTATGACCGCAATCTCGACGCCACCTCACGTGGTTTCATCGAATTGAAGCCCGGAGGCGCTGGCGGCACCTTCGCGGCCTCCACCGGCCATTACTTCAACATCCTGGAAGACGTGGAGCTTCACGGACTGACGCTCACCATCGGTTACGCCGACGTGGTCGATGGCGATCCGGGCCTGGGCGATCTGCGGCTGGCAAAAGTGACCTCCGACAGCGCCGGTGGCATGCTGCATGTCATCGACGGCGCTCAATTGCTCATCGGCGCCACCAACGCCATCGACGACAGCATCTCCATCACGCTCGAAGCCGGAGCCTGGCTCGATGTGGACAACAGCGACACCATTCTGCAGCTCATCGGCAATGGCGCGACCAGCCGTGTGCTGGGTGACAACACGCTGACCGTCGTGCAGACCGGAGACTACGACTTCAATGCGAGCATGGGCGACACTGCCAGCCTCAATCAGGCAGGCGGCGGCATCCTGACCCTGGCGCAGGATGCGGACGGCACCGGCACCCTGACAGCCAGCAGCGGCACCATCCGCGTCGGCACCGGCGTCTCCATCGGCACGGGTTACACGCTGAATCCGGTCACCGGCGGCACCGTCGATCTCAATGGACAGACGGTGGACGCGGCCTCGGTCATCGGGGACTCCACCGGCACCGTGAACCTCAACGGCGGAGTGCTGCAGTTCTCCAACACCTCCACGGTCACGATCGACTCCAACATGGCGGTGATCAACGGGCCGGGCACGATCCGCACCGTGGGCACTGGCAGCGTGCGCTTCAACGGCGATCCCACACGGATCAACAACGTCAGCACCATCGACATCCTCAACGGCGAGTTCCGCGTGGATGGCATCGCAGGCACGCCGGACTCGCACATCATCAGCGCCTCCACCATCAATCTCGGCGATGGTTTGGTCACCACCGGCGGCACCGGCTTCCGCGTGTTTCCTCGCCTGTTCCTCGTGAACACCGAATCGACCCAGACGGCCACGCTGAACATCAACGGCGGCTGGCTGGTCAGCGACCTCGGCACTCTCGTGACCGTCGGCACCGGTCAGGAAATCTGGAGCGGCGACATCAACTTCACCGGAGCGGCCGAGACGAACCTGATCGACGTAAACGACGTCAGCACCAGCAACCGTACCCAGCCTGAGGAGCACGTGATCTCCGGCACGCTGGGTGGCACGGGCGGATTCAGCAAGGTGAACGTCGGCGCATTGATCCTGACCGCGAACAATCCCATTTCCGGCGACATTTACGTTCAACGTGCAGGTCCTGGCACGCAGTCCGTGAATTCACAGGGCGGACTCGTGCTCACCGGGGCCAACGGAGCGCTCTCCGCCGCGAATGCGCTCGTGCTGAGCCGTGATGGCAGCCTGTATCTCGACAATTCGACTGATGTCCTGGATCAAAGCACGGATGGCATTGGCCGCCTCGGCAACAGCACCGACCTCCAACTGCGCGCCAACGCCCGCCTGCGCCTGATCGGCAACAGCAGCACTGCGGTAAGCGAAACTCTCGGAGCCCTGCTTCAGGAAACCGGCTCCGGAAAGGTGAATTTCGACCTGGATGACAGCACACCGCAGCTGACGACCCTGACATTCGCCAGTTACACCCGTCAGGCCGGCGCCATCACGCAGTTCCAGGTCATCGACAACATCGCCGGTGCTCTCGGCACCACCGCACGCCTCCTTTTCGCCGACGGCGGGGCCAGCGCGGTGCAATATGGCAGCGGCACTGGAAACGGCACCACCACGCGTTCCATCGTCCTCGGTGCCTTCGGCGGGGTGAACAACATCGCCGACCAGTTCATGACCTTCGACAGCAGTTCTCCCAACGAATTGCGGCCGCTGGACTTCAACACCGAGCATCTGCTCAGCTCCGCGCTGCCGGTCAAAGGCCTCGTCGATGGCGACTACACCGTGCTCTACGGCGTGGACCAGAATTTCATGCTCAACTACAACGTGGACCGTGCTGGCGATCCCGATGGCGACGTGAACTGGTTCGGCGACAATCCCAACCGCATCACGGTCAACGTGGCGATGAATTCCCTGCGTTTCGGCACCAACACGCCGACCTCGACGGTGAACAGCAACAACACCAACGAGCTGGGCTCCGTGCTCGTGCTGAATGCCGATGTGACCTTGTATCTGGGCGACTCCTCGGGCGCGACGAATGGCATCGGCATCGACACACACGGCTCGGGCATGATCCTGTTCGGCCGTGACATCTCCGGCACCAGTCCGGGCAGCAACCAGTACATCGCCGGCGGGGTGCTGGATTTCGGCACGCGTGAGGCCCTGCTGGTGAATGAGAGCGGCAACAGCGCCCTGATCCGCTCCACGATCGCCGGCAGCGGCGGTCTGACGAAGGCCGGCGTGCAGACGATCTACCTCGACAACAGCAACACCTACACCGGCATCACAACGATCGCCGAGGGGATCCTCGACATCCGCGACCAGCATGCGCTGGGGGATTCACCGCTCGTCAGGATCGAAGGCTCCGGCCAGCTCTACCTCGAACTGGGCACCAACGTGGTCGATTCCGCCTCCGGTGGCGCCCCGCCGGACCTCTTTGTCGGCATCAACGACGCCTCGCGCACGATCCTCTACAGCAACAACGCCAACAACACCTGGGGCGGCGACATCATCATCGACAACGTGGACAACACCGGAAACTGGGTCTTCACCTCGTACATCGGCACGAACGCCCTCGCCACTCTGAACCTGAATGGCGACATCTATGGCAACGAGCTAGCCAATCCGATCAACACCGACACCTCGCTGAACGACGCGCGTCTCATCGCCACCAACGGCATCAATTCGGCCGGTGGCGTGATCAACATCAACGGCCAGGTGCATGACAACGCGAACGGCGCCATCGCCACGCCGGTCACCAGCGACAACGAGAACCAGCTCCTGCGCTTCTTCATCCGCGGCAGCGACCAGGCCGTGGTCAATGCACGGCAGCAGTGGGATGCCGCGGGCCTGATCTTCGTCGAAAACGGCATCCTGCGCTACGAAGGTGAGGGCAACTTCTGGACACCGCAGGCGGCGGCGAACATGAACGCCGCGAACGGCCAGAGCGGCCTCCGCATCGGCGGCAACAGCAACCTGTGGAACGCCGCAGTCATCCTGACAAAGCCGGGACAGGCGCTGAACATCAGCCGCATCGACATCGGCGGTGATGGCACGAACGATTACAACCAGCTCGGCAATGACATGCTGGCCGGCACGAACAGCTCCGGCACGGTGACCTTTGGCGACGGCACGGACCGTGTCGTGTTCAATGGATCGAATGCCGCGAACGCGTTTGTGCGCGATCTCACCGTCTATCAGGCCGGCGGCGGCACGATGGAGCTGAATTTCCGCCTGGACGACACCGATTCGGACTCCCACACCTCGTTCACCAAGATCGGACGCGGCGTCGTGAACTTCAACGGCCAGAACGACGTGAACGGAGCCGCCCAGAATGGCGATGTCGAGCAGCTCAACATGTCCGGAGGCCTGCTGCGCCTCACCAACTACGGAAACGCCACCGGCCGGCGCTTTGACACCGGTGCGATGATCACCCTGGCTGGCGGCGGCATCGAAATGGATGGCGCCAGCTCGATCCAGGACGAAACCGCGAACTACACCGGCGCGGCGGTCGTGGCGAATGCCGCCTTTCCTGCCGCGCAGACGCTCATCGCCCCCGGCGGCACGGATGTCATCGTCACCTCCAAGGCTGGCCGCACCACCACGATGAACATCGGCTCGGCCACCATCGCCCTGAACCGCATGTCCGGCGGCACGGTGAACTTCGTCGAAAACGGCAACGGCGGCGTCTCGGTGCTGAGCCTGCTGGGCACCGGTGCTCCTGCGGATGGCACCGCCATCGCCTGGGCGACTTATGGCGACAGCTACAGCTACAACGCCGCCTCAGCCACCTACACACTGAACGCGCTGGACTTTGCCATGACCACGACCGGCGATCTCACCGCCTTCTCCGGTGCCTCACGCGAGAACAACGACACCGCCGCGACATGGACCAATGGCAACGACATCAGCGAGCTGCTCGGCTTTACGGGAACAACCGGTGCGGGCGCGGTCGTCAACACGCTCCACTTTGACGCGGATGCCGCAGGCACCATCACCGTGGATGCGGGCGGATTGGAGATCACCAGCGGCGGCATCATGGTCAGCTCGCTCGTTTTGAACGCCGCATCGGCCAAAACCATCACGGGCGGTGCTCTCAGCGCCGGCGCGGACGCGGATTTGATCGTGCATCAGCATGGTGGCAGCACCCTGACCATCGCCTCGGCCATCGCTGACCATGCAGGCAGCAGCGCGGGCAATGCACTGGTCAAAACCGGTTCCGGCGAGCTCGTTCTCTCGGGTATCAACACCTACACCGGCCGCACCTTCCTGAACGGCGGCACCTTGAGCATCTCCGCAGATGCCAATCTCGGCACGGCCTCCGGTTCGCCCGTGGCGGACGGCATTCACATCAACGGCGGCACGCTCCAGACCACGGCGGACATGTCGCTGGATGCGAATCGCGGCATCATGCTGGGCGGCAATGGCGGGGAGATCAACGTGGCCGCCGGAACCACGCTGACTTACGGCGGCGTGATCGTCTCCGAGGCCAATGTGATCGTCGGTTATGCCGCGAATCCCGCCGTGGGCCGCATCGACAAGACCGGCGACGGCACCTTGATCCTTCGCGGCGTCAACAACAGCTACAACGGCCTCACCGACGTGATCGCCGGCACCCTGAAATGGGAGCCGCTGGCCCAGGCGGCTGCCACCGTGACGCCGTTCGGCTCCAACAGCGCCTTTCTCGACGGCACCACCGTCCACAGCGGCGCGACGCTCGCGTTGCATCCAGGCACGGTGGCGAACAACTCGAACCAGAACTTTGTCTTCCAGGAGTGGTTCACCTTCCAGGGCGGCAGCATCCTGGACCTGGCACCGGAGAACACCACGGAGAACCCGCATGACTTCAACACCTACTTCCGCGGCATCATGCAGTTCGACAGCCTCGGCAACCCCGGAACACTCGATGGAACCCAGACGGCCGCGACTCTGGCCGGCACCACGGTCATCTACAACCGCGACACCGTCTATTTCAACGACGCCGGCGGCTACATCACCGGCGACGGCGGCATCACGAAGGCCGGGGCCGGCTACATGGGCATCCGCGAGAGCAATCCGGAATGGACCGGCCAGTTGATCATCAGCGAGGGCGCGGTGGACGTCTTCAGCGCGGGCAATCCGCTCGGCGTGGGCACGCTGCCGATCATCCTCGGCCACAATCTCGAAGCGGAGCTGGCAGGCGAGTTCGTCACCGGCAACACCGCCGTGCAGTTGCTCTTCCGCGATGAAGGCGGCTACCGTGATGTCTCGAACATCACGCAGGACATCATCGTGCGCCATGACGCCGGCGCGGGCACGCAGCTCAAGCGCATCGGCGCACGCTACCTGGCCCACGCTGACGTGGTGAACTACAACGGCGACCTCACGCTCCATGACAACGTCGAATTCTTCTACCAGGACGACGTGCGTGACAGCAACAGCACCACCGCCTCGAACATTCGCAACGACACGCGCTCCGTCGGTGCTCCGACCAATGCCGAGACGGTGTTCATCAACTTCAACGGCGTCATCACCGGCACCGGCAACATCTCCACCAACGTCCCGCAGGGCGGCAATGCCAACTCGGCCAACGGCAGCATCACCGGCGCGATGGATGACTTTGTGATCAACGCCATCTTCGGCCTCAATGGCGACAACCGCTCCTGGACCGGCGATCTCCTCATCACCAACAACAGCAACACCAACGGCGCTGACGATGTGGACCGCATCGCCATCCTCCGCCTCGGCAATGTGTATGCGCTGAACGACAACCTGGTGAAATTCGCCTCCCAGGGCCACCTGCAGCTCGCGGGCATCAACAAGACCTTCACGCAGAACTTTCTGTTCGTCGGCGCCACCGGCCTGGCGCCCACGGCGAAGATCGAAAACGCCGCGTTCACCGATGTGACAGTCACTTTTGACTCCGGCACGCAGTCCGGCGTGAACTTCCAGGACATTGGCGTCGGCATGGCGGACGGACTCACCTTTGGCGGCACCTTGTACAATCAGGGACTGCTCAACGTCGTCAAAACCGGCGCTGGCGAGACCGTCTTCGGTGCCAGCACGGGCGGTGGCGAGACCTTCGACACGTTCAGCAACTACCACGGCACGACGCTTGTCCAGCAAGGCACCCTCTACGCGGGTTCGAACAACCCGTTCTCCCCTTATTCCCGCTTCATCGTCGCTGACGGGGCGAAACTGAGCCCTTTCTGGGACAATGCGGGCACCGGCTTCAATGTGACCATCGGATCGCTCTCCGGCGGCAGTGGCGCCACGGTGAACATCGAGAACTCGATCTTCAATCTGGGCGGCGATGACACCGACGACGCCGACTTCGCCGGCATCATCACCACGACCGATGCCTTTGGCGATCCTGGCGCCGGTGCCGGCGGTGTCTTCAAGATCGGCTCCGGCTCGCAACGTCTGTCCGGTGCCAACACCTTCGTCACGCCGAACATCGGCGTCCTCCAGGGCACCCTGATCGGCGGCAGCAACACCGCGTTTGGTGATGCCTTCAATGTGATCAACCTCGGCGGCATTCCCTTCGTCTCCATCAACCCCGTCGATGGCCGCGTGGAACTGCTGCTGGATGGCACGGCCGACGCCGTGGTCAATCCCGTGGTGATGAACAACTTCGACGGCAACGACGAGGGCATCACCGTCATCGGCACTCGTGCCACCTCGGGCACCTACGGCTTCGCCACGGGCGGCACGGTTTCGCTCTATCAGGACATCGCCACGAATGTGTTCCTCCAGGCGGAAGGGGACTCGGTCTTCCGCTTTGGTGACATGATCATGGACATCGGTTTCGGCAGTTTGCCGCTGATCAAGATCGGCGCGGGCACCGTGGAGCTGCACGTGGCCAACACCTATGGCTCCGGAGGCTCCTGGGCGGCGGGTCCGGGCATCGACGGCGGCACGATCGTGCGTCATGGCACGCTCAGCCTCTTTGATTCAGGTGCCCTCTCCACCACCATCGTGGAACTGGGCGACACACGCCGCGAGCTCGGCACGGATGCCTATTTGGCCACCACACGGTCTCTGATCACTGCGGCGGCGGGCGGCAGCTTCAATGAAGCGAGCAATGGTGCTGGCGGTGCCGGCAACGGGGCCTTCTTGAACGTGTCCACCATCGTGGACGGTGTCGTCATCACCACCGCCGACATCGGCAGGCGCATCCTCGTCATGTCCGAGGGGAACAACCCCGAGCGCAATGGCGTTTACGAGATCGTCAGCCTCGATCCCACCGGCACGCACATGAACCTCGTGCGCGCGGCCGATTTCGATGAGACCACGGAAATGCTCTACGGCACCAGCATCCTCGTCACACACGGTGCCACGCACGCTGGCGGCCGTTTCTTTGTGGCCACGACGGACGTCACCACCGTCAATGGCGACGGCACGGATCCTGTTTACTGGCTGGCCGATGATGCCGGCCCGGATGTCGGCCTCATCGCCGCCGTCCCGGATCTCTACATCAGCACCGACATCGACATCAACGACACCAACGGCAGCGGAGCCACCTACATCGGCGGCACCTTCACCAGCGGCACCACCGAGTTCGCAGGAGCGATCACCCTGCAGCACCTCACGCTTCCGGGCGTGGACAACATCCGCGAGCTGACCCTGATCTCGTCCTCCAACGACGCGGGCGGCGGTGTGCTCATCTCCGGCCCCATCACCACCGCAGACCCCGGCGACACGCTCAACATTCGCAAGGAAGGCCCCGGAACGGTGACACTCGACAATCCAAACACCACTTACACCGGCAAGACGACCATCGCCGAAGGCACACTCGCCCTCGCTGGCGACACGGACATCTCCTCCACGAGCTGGATCGAGGTCGCGGCGGCCGGCACGCTCGATTTCTCCGCCTCCAACGCTGGCGACTTCACCTTCAACGGCCCCGTCAGTGGTGCCGGCACCGTGGCCACGGGCTCTGGAACATTCATCATCGGCACGAGTGGCTCCCCCGGCTTCCTCAGCCCCGGCATGTCCTCCGACCCTGCCTCCGTCGCCACTGCGGGCGATGCAATCGGCACCTTCACCGTGAACGGCAATCTCGAACTGGCAGGTGATGCGACGGGAGTCACCCGACTCACCCTCCAGATGGGTGCCACCAACGGTGCTGACTACAACGACTCCGCCAATTTCCTCCTCCACCTCGGGACCGGCGATTTCGACACCTGGATCACCACCCAGGGCGACGCCTACGACACGCAGACGGGCGGCAATCACGACCGCGTCGTCGTGACCGGCTCCTTCACCATGAACAGCGGTGGCATCATCAGCTTCACCAATGACAATGGCGCTGATTACCAGCCGGTCTTTGGTGATGTCTTCAATCTGCTCGACTGGTCCAGCGTGAACCCCAACGGCTTCAGCACCGGCGGCATGGGACGGGGTGATGGCCTCGTGGGCGACCTCGGGCTGCCGGACCTGAGCCTGCCGGATCTGCTCTATGACACCAGCCTGTTCTTCAGCCATGGCATTGTCGTCGTGGTGCCGGAACCGGGCCGGGCCACGCTGGTCCTTTTCGGCCTGATCGCCCTCCTGCGTCGCCGTCGTCGGTGATCGTCCGAGATTGTCGGATCGTGCCCCCGGCTTGTCATGTTGGCCTCTCCCCGGTTCAACTGGCGAAATCTGCCTTCGTCGTTCGTTTATTCCGCGATGAAGCCCCCCTTCCTTCTTTTTCTGCTCGCCAGCACCGCCACTGCCCTCGATTTCAATCGGGACGTGCGTCCGGTGCTCGCGCAGCAGTGCTTCACCTGCCACGGCATGGATGACAAGGCCCGCAAAGGCAAGCTGCGCCTTGATTTGCAGGCCTCCGCCCACGGCGCGGGCAAATCCGGCGAGATCGCCATCATTCCCGGCAAACCGGGCGCCAGCGAGGTCGTGAAACGCATCCTCTCCACCGACGAGGACGAGATCATGCCGCCGCCGCACACGAAGAAGGTGCTCTCCGACAAGGAGAAGAGCATCCTGAAGCAATGGATTGCCGAAGGGGCCAAGTATGAGGCGCATTGGGCCTACTCACCGCCACAGCCTTCGAAGGACCCGAAGGCCAGCATCGATCATTTCATTCGTGAGCGTCTCGAAAAAGAAGGTCTCAAACCTTCCCCCGAAGCCGACCCCTACACCCTCGTCCGCCGCCTCTATCTCGACCTCACGGGCCTCCCCCCCACACCCGCCGAAGCCGACGCCTTCGTCCAAAGTCAATCCGGTCAATCCGGTCAAGCCTACGAAAAGCTCGTCGATACCCTCCTCGCCTCCAAACCATACGGCGAACGCTGGGCGCGTCGCTGGCTGGATCTCGCACGCTACGCCGACACGAATGGGTTTGAGAAAGATCGGCCGCGTCAGATCTGGCCTTACCGTGACTGGGTGGTGAAGGCGCTGAATGACGACATGCCCTTCGACCAGTTCAGCATCAAGCAGCTCGCCGGAGACATGCTCCCAAATGCCACGGCGGAGGACATCATCGCGACCGGCTTTCATCGAAACACGATGCTGAACGAGGAAGGCGGCATCGATCCGAATGAATACCGCTTTTACGCCATGGTCGATCGCGTCGGCGTCACTGGTACGGCGTGGATGGGCCTCACGCTGAACTGCTGCCAGTGCCACACGCACAAATACGATCCCATCCTGCACACCGACTACTACAGCGTCATGGCGCTGCTCAAC
The DNA here is from genome assembly GCF_014879935.1 of Prosthecobacter sp. GTDB lineage: Bacteria > Verrucomicrobiota > Verrucomicrobiia > Verrucomicrobiales > Verrucomicrobiaceae > Prosthecobacter. The sequence continues at coordinate 61,625 of NZ_JACSRD010000146.1, read as the reverse complement.
AACGCCGACGAGCCGACCTACCACATCCCGACGCCCGACATCGAAGCGCAGCAAAAAGCCCACGCGGAGCGCATCGCAAAGCTGGAGGCCGATTTGCCGAAAAGGTTCCCCGGAGGCGAGGCGGCGATGCAGAGCCGTTTTGCCGGCTGGATCGAAGGCGAGTCGAAACGGGCCTCGAACTGGCAAATCATCCGCCCCACGGCCATGAAGACCACCATGCCACATCTCGAGCAGCAGCCCGACGGCTTCATCCTCGGCAGTGGCGACATCTCGAAGAGCGATGTCTATGATTTGAGCTTCAAAGCGCCGATCAAAGGCGTCACCGCCATCAAACTTGAGGTCGCCAGCCATCCCAGCCTGCCGAACGACGGCCCCGGACTCACTTACTACGAAGGCCCCATCGGCGGATTCTTCCTCAGCGAGCTGCAGGCCTTCCAAAACGGACAGCGCGTGAAGATCACGAACGCCGAGGCCACCAACGAAGAAGAGGAAGACAAGATCAACGATGCCGCCGCCGCTGCGAAGCCGACGAAGAAAGCCGCACGCAAAGCCGCCGCGAAAAAGACCAACAACGCCATGGCCACGCTCGACGCCGAGATGAGCAGCGGCTGGCAGGTGCTCGGCGGTTACGGTCAAAGCCACGCCGCGGTGTTTCATTTCGAGAAGCCGGTCGATCTCACGAATGGCTTCGATTTGAAAATGCTCTTCGAGAAGCACTTCGCCTGCCCGCTTGGTCATTTCCGCCTCTCCGTGACCACTAGCGATCACGCTGAGGCCACCGGGCATCCGTTGGAAGTCGAGAATGCACTCGCGGAGCAGAAGTCAGAAGTCAGAGGTCAGAAGTCAGAAGTGCTGATGCGTTTTCTCGAAACTGCTCCCGAGATGAAGCAAGCTGCCGCGCCTTTGCTTGCTGCGCGTCGTCAGATGCCGCGTGGACAGGCCACGCTGGCATTGAAGGAGCGTCCGGCGTCGAATCCGCGTCCCACGAATCGCTACCATCGCGGCGAATACCTCCAGCCGAAGGAAATCGTGCCACCTGCTGTGCCCGCCTTCCTGCCCTCGCTGCCGAAGAACGCGCCTGCCAACCGACTCACCTTCGCGAAGTGGCTTTTCAGCCCCGAAAACCCGCTCACCGCCCGTGTCACCGTGAACCGCCAGTGGCAGGCCTTTTTTGGACGCGGCCTTGTTAAGAGCTTGGAGGACTTTGGTTATCAAAGCGAGGCGCCGAGCCATCCTGAGCTGCTCGACTGGCTCGCCGTGGAGTTTGTGAAGCAAGGCTGGAGCCTCAAAAAGCTGCACAAGCTCATCGTGATGTCGCAGACGTATAAGCAGGCCAGCCGTAGAACGAGTTTTCCAACTCGTTCAGAAAACAGCGAGTTGGAAAACTCGCTCTACGTCATCGCCCCACGCTTCCGCCTCGATGCCGAAATCATCCGCGATTCCGCGCTCAAAGCCGCCGGCGTGCTCTCACTCAAAATGGGCGGCCCGGGCGTGTATCCGCCGCAGCCAGCCAGCGTCACCACCGAGGGCACTTACGGCAAAGTGGAATGGAAGACCAGCGAGGGCGAGGACCGCTACCGTCGCAGCCTCTACACCTTCACGAAGCGCACCGCCCCCTTCGCCATGGCCACCACCTTCGACGCGCCCACCGGCGAGGCCTGTCTTGCCCGTCGCGATGTCTCCAACAGCCCGCTGCAAGCCCTCACGCTACTCAACGACCAGATGTTCATGGAAGCCGCCCAAGCCATGGCCAAAGCCGTCATCGCCGAATCCCCCGACGACGACTCCCGCCTCACCAACACCTTTCGCCGCTGCCTCACCCGCCCGCCCGCCGCCGATGAGCTGACCATGCTCAAAACCTTCCTCGCCAAACAACGCGCCAACAAACTCGACGGCGAAGCGCTGTGGACGTCGGTGTGCCGTGCGGTGTTGAATCTCGATGAGGCGATCACTCACCCGTAACTGCCATGGAGACTGACATCATAGATGAAGTGGGAATTGATGAGGAGGGGAAGCTCTACTTGTGCCCACGATCACAGTCCTTTCCGATGATTTATCGGGAGGCAGCTGATGTGCATTGGAATCCCAAACTGAGAAGGCTTCATTCACCAGTGCCCAGAGAGTGGACATATCCCGAATGGTTTAGCCATATCATGACCATTGCAGGCTCGTTGCGTCTCGGGCCCGAAACAAGATGGTCTAACGTATCGACTGAACGGCGCGAATCGATGGAGCACTGGTTCAAATCAACATTTCAAACCCCATGAACACCCCCAACATCACCCGCAGACACTTCTTCCAGGATTGCGCCGTCGGCACGGGCAAGATCGCGCTGGCTTCGTTGCTGGCGGAATCGGCTTATGGAGCGGCGAAGAGCCCGAATGTGGCCGCGTCGTCGCATTTTCAGCCGAAGGCGAAGGCGGTCATCCACATGTTCATGGCCGGCGCGCCGTCGCAGCTCGAGATGTTCGATCACAAGCCGATGCTGACGAAGTATGAAGGCAAGCCGCTGCCGCCTTCGGTGATCGGCGGGCAGCGTTATGCCTTCATCCGGCCGGACGCGGCGGTGTTGGGGCCGCGCTTCAAGTTCGCGAAGCATGGGCAGTGCGGCGCGGAGCTTTCCGAGGTGCTGCCGCATCTGGCGACCATCGTGGACGACATCGCCATCGTGAAGTCCTGCCGCACGACACAGTTCAACCACGCTCCGGCGCAGATTTACATGAACACGGGCTTTTCGCAGCCCGGCAGGCCCAGCATGGGCTCGTGGATCACTTACGGCCTCGGCGCGGAGACGCGGGATCTGCCGAGCTTTGTCGTGATGAGCACCGGCAGCGGCATCAGCGGCGGCGCGGCGTGCTGGAGCAGCGGTTTCCTGCCGAGCGTGTATTCCGGCACGCGCTTCCGCAACACCGGCGATCCCATTTTGAATGTGAGCACGCCGGAAGGCATCACACCCGGCACGCAGAAGGATACCATCGAGCTCATCAACTCGCTCAATCACCGCCGACTGAAGCTCGATGGCGATGGCGAGACGGCCACACGCATCGCGAACTACGAGATGGCCTATCGCCTGCAAACCTCCGCGCCAGAGCTGATGGACCTCACGAAGGAAGACGAGGCCACGCTGAAAATGTATGGCTGCGATCCGAAGGTGCCGTCCTTTGCCCGCGCCTGCCTGCTCGCACGTCGCATGGTCGAGCGCGGCGTGCGCTTCATCAACATCTACAACGAAGGCTGGGACGCGCACAGCAACGTGGAAGGCAACGTGCGCAACAACTGCAAGAACACCGACCAGGCCAGCGCCGCGCTCGTCAAAGACCTCAAGCAACGCGGTCTGCTCGACAGCACGCTTGTCGTGTGGGGCGGCGAATTTGGCCGCACGCCGATGGTCGAGGCCAGCGTGTCGCTCGGCCGCAGCATGGGCCGCGATCACCATCCGCAGGCCTTCACCATGTGGATGGCCGGCGGCGGCATCAAAGGCGGCGTCACGATGGGCGCGACCGACGAAATGGGCTTCAACATCATCGAAGACGAAGTCCACGTGGCCGACATCCACGCCACGATCCTGCATCAGCTCGGCATGGACCACGAAAGGCTGTCCTTCCGTGCCGCTGGCCTCGACTTCAAACTCACCGGCGTGGAGCCGTGCAAGGTGATCAGGCAGATCGTGGGATGAGAGAACTGCCGGTGCAACAGCTAACAATGGTGCTCGGACCGTCACACAATCGCTGAGTTGAACGTCAGCGACTGCCTCGCCCGAGCCGCAATGGCCCGGGCGCGAATCCTGGATTATTGCGCCGGTGACGATTCCGAATCCACCACGACGCGGAAGAACCTGCCTTGCTGCCCATTGGGCAGGACCGGGAAGGTCAGTGACACCTCCTCAATCGTTCCGTCATCGGCCAGCACTTGCGGGATGGCCGTGCTGTTGAACCAATTGGAGAGATCACTGGAGAATTGCGTCACATAGGTCAGGCCCGCCGAAGAATAATCTTTGCGACGGCGGAAGATGGCGCGGAGCCCGCCCTCTGCGTCTGCGACCGACACGCGGGAGGTCTGGCGAGCATCAGCAGCCTGGAGGGGGTTCAGTCCAAACGCAAATTCACCGAGGTTGTCCAGACCGTCGCCGTCCGGGTCGGCTCCGAAATCTGCAATACCACCTGCCGCGGTGGTGCCAAAGTGGGCAAAGCGCCATGCTCGATCAGCGAGATTGGACGTGACGTTGATCTGGACGTTTACGCTGGCACTGGCACCCGCCGAGTCAGTTGCCGTGATTACCAACTCGTGAGGGCCTGGAGCAAGGGTGCTGGTATCATGTTCCCACTCGAAGGCTCCTGCGGACGCGTCGGACTCCACCACCCCTGCCGGCAGGCCATCCAACACGGCGCTGAATCCGACGGTGTTGTTACCTTCAGCATCGAAATATCCAGCCGAGAACTGTGCTGCGTCGCCCTGCTCGACTTCCATGAACATCTGAAGCCCCGGAGGCGGAGGAGGCGCGGTCATAGCAGAGTCCTCGTCCGCCAGGAACGGAAGCGGAGGCGGAGGCGCGCCGACGGGCTGGTATTTAACATGGAGCAACTCTTTGATATTGGACGCATTGGTCTGGTAGCCTGCCACCCAAGCTCGGCCAGTCGGATCGGCAGCCACCGCCCGTCCATAGTCACTTTTGTTCGCAGCTCCATTGAAGCGAGTTTCCCACATCGGCATACCAGTACCACTCGCGAGCTTTGCTGTGTAGATGTCGGAAGTGTTGTCGCTATTGAGCGAATATCCGGTTACGACCGGATTGTCATTGGCGTCCACGGCGACCGCGAAATGTTCGTCGGCCTTGCTAGCAGGACCATTGTAACGCTGCTGCCAGACCAGGCTCCCAGAGGCACCGTTGTATTTCAAAGTAATGCTGTCTGGCGTGCTTGCGGCACTATAAGAGGTCCCGGCGACAATGATATCGCCATTGGAGTCAAGGACTGCCGCCCAAGGCGCATCGGAGCTGTTGAAGCTGCTATTGTATGTCTGCTCCCAAATGATATCACCATCCACCCGCGAGTATTTCGCAGTGTAGATGTTGTAGTTGGCAGCCTGGCTGTAGGCGGTGATGATCACATCGTTGTTAGCATCCACCACCACGCCCCGAACGGCATCAGGCTTGCTCTGCGCATCATAGCGACGTTGCCATTTGATGCCCCCCGTGCTCGAATGAAGGAGAAGAGTCCACGCATCGCTACCCGCGATTCCGGCAAGTGCCACGTCCCCACTGCCGCCGACGGCGACGGCATTGGGCACATCCGAGACTGCTCCACTGCTGTTGTGTGTGGCCGTCCAGACAGTGGTGCCGGCCGCTTGTGAGAGCTTGGCGGCGAAGAAATCATTGCCAGTGCCCGCGATGCTGCGAGTGTAGCCCCCGACAATCACGTTACTTGCACCATCAAGCGCAAGCCCCACTGCCGCATCGGCACCTCCAGCGCTTCCGGCGAAGGTGCGCGTCCACACATTCGCACCTGTGCCACCATTGAATTTGGCCACATAGACATCTGTGTTGCCGGATCCCATGGTGACATAGCCGCTGATGTACACATTCCCAGAGGCATCAACTGCGACGGCCACAGCTTCGTCATCGCCGCCGCCTGAACCAGGGACGATCGTTGGCGCCCCCCATGCTGCAGTTCCATCATTATTGAACTTCATAAGGTAAATGTCCTTGTTGCCACCCACTGTAGTGTAGCCAGCAACAAATGACGCCACAGCGCTGCTCCCAGAAACCTCCAGTGCCACGGCTCGGCCCTCGCCAGCTCCACTTCCAGCATAAGACAAAAGCCACCCTTGCTGGACGCCAGCAGGAATGATCACTGGAGCTGTATTGGAAGCATTGATGCTTCGCTGCACCTCGGTGGCGGCGTTGAAGCGGGCATCCCCGGCCTGATTCGCGCTCACTGTCACCACTCCGCTGCCGGTGAACGACAGCACGTCTCCTGTAATCGTGCCAGGGCCGCTCACGATCGCATAGGTGACCGCCAGATTGCTCGTGGCCGCCCCAGAGAGGACCACCGTGCTGGTCGTGTAAGGGACGGTGGAGGGAAGGGCAAAGTCAATGGTCTGGCTGCTCTTGATGACGGTGAATGACTGGTCCACAGGCGTCGCCTTGGCCCATGTGCTATTGCCTTGCTGGCTGGCCCGGATGGTCACTGGGCCCGTTCCTGTGAAACTCAAGGTGTTGTTGCCATCGTTGAGTGTCGCGGGTCCGCTTACCACCGAGAACCTCACGGCAAGGCCACTGGAGGCGGAGGCAGATAGCGGCAGGTCTGATCCAGCCACCCGGGGACCGCCGGGATTAGCAAACGCGATGGTCTGAGCATTTTGGACCGGGGGAACCAAGGCCTGATAGTTTTTGACGAGGAAGTCGGATGTGCCGCTCGAACTGCCTGCATAACCTCCCACAAACACGTTTCCATCGGTAGAGACAGCCACTGACACTCCGTTGTCCCAGCCACTAGCAGCGCTGTTGTAGCGCTTCTCCCAAACGAGCCCGCCATCGGAGGCGAACATCTTGGCTGTCAGAACATCGGAGTTCGGAATGGCATTGAACGAAAATCCCGTCGCGATCACGTTGTCGAGGCCGTCGAGATCGACTGAGTTGATGACATCCTGGTTTGACACTGATCCATTAAAACGGCGATCCCAGACCAAAGCTCCATTCGCAGCCGCATACTTAACGACATAACCGTCCATGATGCTGGCGGCACGATAGCTGGTCCCACCCACGATCACGTTGCCAGAGGAATCCACGGCGATGTCATACCCCGCATCCGACGAATTGAACGAACTGTTCCATTGTTTCTGCCATACAAGCCCGCCTGCGGCGGTGAGTTTGACTGTGTAAAGATCATAATTCGTGCTGCGGACCGTGCCGGTGGCAGCCACCTGACCGGTTGAGTCGAATGCCACGGAAAAAGCCTCGTCATCGGTGTTGGTGCTGCCATTGACGTTCCATTGCCAGGAAGTGGCCCCTGTGAAGCCGTTGACCTTGTAGATTCTGAAGTCTTTTCCAGATCCGCGAGCATAACCGGCGATAGCGGCATCGCCCGCGCTGTCCACGGCGATGCTACGAGCCACATCGTCTCCGTTGCTGCCTCCATCAATCAACCGTTCGAACAAAAGCCCGCCCGCCGGGGAGTATCCTGCCACATACATGTCTGCTCCGGTGGTGGACGTCCTGCCATAACCCGTTACCAAAACACGGCCGCTCGAATGCACGGCGATGCTGTTGCCTTCGTCAAAGCTACCTCCGCTCCCGGCATATGTGTCCTCCCAGAGGGCCACCCCGTTTACCCCGGAGTACTTCGCGATATATACGTCAGTATTGCTGGTGCCGACGGTCGTAAACCCTGTGATTACCACGTCCCCATTGGCATCCACCGCTATGGCAGCCGCCTCGTCAGCACCGCCAGCCGCTCCAGCAAAGATCTGGTCCCACAACTTCGCCCCAGTCACCGGGTCATATTTGGCCGTGTAGATGTCACGGTCGCCGTTTGCATTGGTCGTATAGCCGGTGGCGAAGACAGCCAGCGCCTCGTCCCTTGTCGTGCTGCGCTGGATGGCCACCGCCATGGCCACGCCGTCACGCCGTGTGGCAGGAGCATCGACGCCCCCATAGAGCACCGTCCAAGGCTCACTGAGATCACGCGCGATCGATCCAACACCTGTAAGCGCCAGATTGAACGGGTTTTCATCCAGATCGGTGCTGTCGATCGTGATGGCAGCAGTGCGCGTTCCGATCCGGCTCGGGTCGAAAGTAACGGTGAAAGTGGTGCTCGCTCCTGGAGGCAGGAAGGTCGCTGTTCCAGTGCGATTGACCGAATAGTCGCCGGCATGGGCTCCGGTCGGGTCGTTCACGTAGATGTCCAGAAGATCCACCTCGCCGTCATTCTTGATGGTGAATGTCTTGGTGAGAGGGACGGCTGGCACGACTTTGTCCACATCACCAAAGTTGTAGGTCCCGCCGTCCGTCTGGTTGTTGCCAGACTCTGTGATGGTGATCTCCGGTGTCACCACTTTGAGCACCAAGTCATTGCCAGAAGCACTGAGGTTGGCTGGCGTGGCGGAGCTGCCCGCATAGTTGATGCGCCCGTAATAATTTGAGCCCAGAACATTCTCCACATAGTCCACACCACTCAGGGTGATCACCTTCGTGCCGCCGAACGTTCCCTTGGCAAACGCCCCGCTGATGCTGTCAGCAAAATCGTTGGTCACAAGAGTAAACGCGTTGTTAAGCGTGGCCGTATAAGCACTGATCGCGTTAAGAACCAGTTGTGCACCTGTGCCGCCTGCGGTCAGATCGATTGTCCCGGTCGTGTTCAAGCTGTCGTAGCTGCCTGTGCCGCCAAGGTTGAACACCAACTGGCCGTCCACAATGGCAATGCTGCCGGTGTTCAAAGTGCCTGCCGAGGAAACACCGCCGGCATTGATCGCCCCGCCGCTGTTGAGCTGGATCGCTCCGACCGTCCCCGTGCCGAGCAGAGTGGCACCGCTTTCGATGGTCGTCAGGCTGCTGCTGCCGATGCTGCCATTGACCACCAGGCTGCCCGCACTCAAGAGCGTGGCCCCTGTGTAGGTGTTGGTGCCTGAGAGGATGACCGTGCCCGCCGTGGTCTTGGTCAGGCCAACTGTTCCACCCAAGATTGCGCTGATGCTGCCGGCCTGGACATCGTAGGTGCTGGTACTGGTGAGGACACCACTGCTTCCGGTGATACTGCCGGCGGTCAATTGCACGCCAGCCACTGTGTCGCTGCGTGTTCCGATGGCCAGGGTGCCGCCAGAGACCTTCACGCTGGCTGTATCAGCAATGACATTGCTGGCACCGAAGGCCAACGTCCCAGCCTGGACGTCCGTCAATCCAGTATAGGTGTTGCTGCCACCGAGCGTCAGGCTGCCTGAGCCGTTGTTCATGGTCACCGTCTTGCCGCTGCCAGCAATCACACCGTTGAAGGTGCTGGAACTGGCGCTCGTGTAGTTCACACTGCCCGTGATGGTACTAGTGCCACTGCCGCTCGCGATGGTGCCCCCGGTGACGTTCAGTCCGCTGGTCGCGGTCAAATTCGCCCCGCTGCCAATGTTGAAGGTGCCGCTGCTGGAGGTGACAACACCGGTCACACTACCAGCTCCGTTCCAGTTGCCTCCGGTCACTCCCAAGGTGCCGCTGATCACACCTGGATTGGTGAGGTTGATCACCCCATTGCCCGTCAAGGTCGCGTTTCCGTTCACCGTGCCGGCACCCGTCAGGGTGCCTCCCGTGGCTACAGCCACGTTGCTGCCAGCAGCGAGCGATCCGCTCACTTGCAACGTCCCGGCATTGATCGCGGTTGCACCTGTGAAGGTGTTTGCACCAGTCAAAGTCAGTGTTCCAGAGCCATCCTTGGTCAATGAACCTGTGCCTGTGCCGATGATGCTGTTAATCGTTGTGTTGCCCGCACCTCCGACTGTCAATCCAAGTCCAGAACCGGTGATCGCTCCTGTATTGCTCAAGGTCAGCGTCCCAGCATCCGAGTTGACCCGCGCCGCTCCGCCCAGGGTCACCAGACCGGCGAAATCGTTATTCCCGCCGATATTGCGCAGTGCGCCGCCATTGCTGACGCCGGTGCCGTTCAAGGTCAGTGCTTCGGCCAAAGTCGTGATACCGCCTTGGAGTTCCAATGCGGCTCCTGAAGCCACACTGGTCCCGGCCGCCACCGTTCCCAGGGCACTGGCGTTTTGAATGTTGAGGATCCCTGCGGACACAGTCGTGAGCCCGGTGTAGAGGTTGGCTCCAGTGAGGGTCACCGTGCCTGTCGTGGTCTTTGTAAGCCCCACCGCCCCGCTCAGGATCGCACTCACGCTGCCAGCCTGCATGTCATAGGCGCTGGTGCTGGTCAGCACGCCACTGCTCCCCGTGATGCTGCCGGACGTCAATTGGACGCCTGCCACAGTGTCGCTGAACGTGCTGACGGCCAGGGCGCCGCCCGAAACCCTCACGCTGGCGGTGTCAGCGATGACATCGCTGGCACCAAAGCTGAGCGTCCCGGCCTGCACGTCCGTCAAGCCCGTGTAAGTGTTGCTGCCGCTGAGCACCAGCGTGCTCGCTCCATCTTTCGTGAGGCCGCCCGTGCCGCCAATAGTCCCAGCAAAGGTCGTGCTGCCAGCCGAGGTTCCCACCGTGAGCGTGTTGGTGTCCAGTGTGATCGTCGCTACCCCAGCGGAGGTCAACGACGCCACCGACTGCGCCGCGCCCAGCGTCAGCACCGATGTCCCCGAGCCGTCGAAGGTGACCGCCGTGCGCCCGTTGGCCGTGGGCAATGCGTTGACCACGTTGGCCTTGAGCGTGCCGCTGTTGCGGATGATTGTCGGCCCATTGTAGGTGTTGGCCACATTCAGATTCACCGTGACACCATCAATGATCAGGTCCGAGTTCGCCGAGGCTCCACTGATGCCGACCGTACCCACGTTGATGGTGCCGCCGCCGTTGAAGGTCGCTGTGGTGCCATTCTTGACCACACCGCCCGTCAGGTTGAGCTCCGATCCAGTCGCTGCCGAGATCGAGCTGCTGGCCGCCACGGTGATCGCTCCACCATAGGTGTTGGTTCCGCTCACATTCACAAGGGCTCCCGTCTCGCCGCTCGCGGCACCGCCATTGAGGGTCAGGGCTTCCGCTCCCACGGTGATGCCGCCCTGCAGCTGCAAGGTGGCTCCATTGCTCACCGAGGTGCCGCCTGCGGTGGTGCCCAAAGCCGTTGCATGCCGGATGTTCAGAATGCCCGCGCTCACAGCGGACAGACCTGTGTAGTTGTTGGCCCCCGTCAGGGTCACCGTACCGGTCGTTGTCTTGGTCAGTCCCACCGTGCCGCCCAGGATCGCGCTGACATCGCCAGAACGCACATCGTAGGTGCTGCTGCTCGTCAGCACCCCGCTGGTGCCGGTGATGCTGCCGGATGCCAGTTGCACCCCGGCCACCGTGTCACTCACCGAGCCGATGTCGAAGGTGCCGCCGGTTACGATCACGGATGAACTGTTGGAGAGGGCACCCGACCCGCTCAAGGCCAGCGTTCCCGCGCTGATCTGGGTCGTGCCGGTGTAGGTGTTCGCTCCGCTCAGGGTCACTGTCCCTGTCGTGGTCTTGTTCAGCCCGGCCGTGCCGCCCAAAATCGCGCTCACGCTGCCTGCCTGCATGTCGTAGGCCGCCGTGCTGGTCAGCACCCCGGTGCTGCCGGTGATGCTGCCTGTCCCGGTCAGGCTGACCGAGGCGACCGTGTCACTGTTGGTTCCCAAGGCCAGGGTGCCCGTGCTGGAAACCGTCACCGCCGCGTCGCCGATCTGGTTGGAGGCTCCCAGAGTCAGGCTGCCACCGCTGATGGCCACGACCGTGGCGCTGTTGATCGCGCTGCTGGCTCCCAGCGTCAGCGCTCCAGCGGTGACGTTCACCGTCGCCGCCGCCGCCGTTCCGTTCAGCGCCACTGTGCCGCTGCTGTTGATCGTTCCCGCTCCCAGGTTGCCCGTTACGGTCGTGCCGGTGCCACCCAGGGCATAAGTCAATGCCGTCAACGTGGCCGAACCGCCGATCGTGCTGCCGCTGCCACTGGTTGTCAGCGTTCCAACCGTGTCCGCCCCACCCACCGTGAGAGTACCACCTGACACCGTCACCGCCGCCGTATCGGCCAGTTTGTTGGCACCGTTGGTCGAAAGCAGGCCCCCATTCACCGCAATGGTGGCCGAGTTATTGATGCTGCCGGTGATCGACAGCGTTCCGGCGCTCACCGTCGTCGTGCCTGTGAACGTGTTCGTTACAGACAGCGTCAAGGTTCCGGTGCCCGCTTTGGTCAGGCTGCCGTCAGTTCCACTGATCACCCCGGCAAAGCTGGTGGTGCCATCGTTGCCGCCTGCGGTCAGGGTTTTGGCACCCAGGACCGCTGACGAACTCACCACACCCGCCAGCGAGCCCACGGACTCGCTTGCAGCCGTGATGCCGGAGATGTCAAACACCGCTGTAGCCCCGTTCAAATTCACCGCAGAGCTGTCGGAAAGGGCACCCGCACCGCTCAAGGCCAGAGTGCCAGCGGTGATGGTCGTCGCACCGGCATACGTATTGGCGGCCGTCAAGGTCAGCACCCCCGTTCCGTTCTTGGTCAGGGCGCTGCCCGTCGAGGTGCCGCCATTGCTGATGACTCCATTCACTGTGGTCGCCCCGCTCCCGCTGATGGTCAGGGTTTGCGAAGTCGAGTCACTGGAAATCGCGAAGGCACCCAGTGTCAGGGCCTTTCCTGCGGTGATGTCATTGAAAATCGAACGGCTGGCCCCCATGCCAACGGTACTGTTTCCGAGCGTGATGCTGCTGTTCCCACTGAAGTTGGAACTGGCTGCCAGGCTCCAGCCGGAAACCGTGAGCGCATTGGCCCCATCCAGGTCGGTGGAGGCCTGAAGTATGCCTCCCTGCATCGTCAGCGCCCCGGTGCCCAAAGACGCCTTGTTTCCAAGGATCAGCGTTCCGTCATCGTGGATGAATCCTCCTTGGAAATTGGCACCAGCCGCACCGGTGATGACCAGCGTGCCCGTTCCGCTCTTCGTCAGGCTCCGCGTCGTGGGGCTGGAGCCAGCGGCATCAATGCCACCAAAGGTCAGCACACCTCCATCGGTGGTGATCGTGCGGTTATTGCCGCTGATGGTCAGGACGCCCGAGCCGAAGCTCAGATTATTGGAACCGGTGAAGGTCAGGCTGCCACCGCTCAGGGTCACGTTGTTGTTGTTCGAAAGAGTGATGGCGCTCCCCGATGTGTTGTCGATCCGGGCCGTTGCACCGGCCACCAAGGCTCCGGAACCGATCGCCGTGGCATGGTTGATGAAGATCGCCCCACCATCGATCGTCGTGTTGCCAGAGTAGGTGTTGGCTCCGCTCAGGGTGAGCTCGCCGGCCCCCGCTTTCGTCAGCGCCCCGCCAACGCCGCTGATCACACCGGCGAAGGTCGTGTTGGCATTCGTTCCACCTGCGGTCAGCGTCTTCCCGGTGATCACCACCGAAGACGAGGCCACGCCGGCCAGTGAGCCGACGGTCTCGCCAGACGCCGTGATGCCGGAGATGTCAAAAACACCGGTCGCTCCGGTCAGATTCACGGCGGTGCTGTCGGACAACGCCCCCGCCCCGCTCAGGGCCAGGGTGCCTGCACTGATGGTGGTCGCCCCGGTGTAAGTATTCACTCCGGAGAGCGTGACCGTGCTGGCCGTCGTCTTCGTCAGAGCCACTCCGGAACCGCCCAGGATCGCGCTCACACTGCCGGAGGCCACGGCGTAGCTCGATCCCGTCAGCACCCCCGTGCTGCCGGTGATGCTGCCTGAACCCAAGGTCACCGCTCCCACCGTGTCGCTCACGCTGCCGATGTCGAAAGTGCCGCCAGAAACCGAGACAGCGGAACTGTTGGAAAGGCGGCCGCTGCCACTGAGGGCCAGGGTGCCTGCGCTGATCGTTGTCGTTCCCGTGTAAGTGTTCGCGGCCGTGAGAGTCAGCGTCCCCGCGCCATCCTTGGTCAGGGTTCCGCTGTCGGTTCCAATGATGCTGGCGATCGTCGTGTTTCCTGCGCCACCAACGGTCAATCCAAAAGTACCGGTGATCGTGCCCGTGTTGCTCAGGGTCAATGTTTCACCCGAGGAGTCCGAGTTGATCCGCGTCGCGCTGCCCAGCGTCACCAGACCCGCAAAGTCATTGTTGCCGCTGATATTGCGCAGAGCACCGGTGGTACTCACGCCCGTGCCGTTCAGGGTCAAGGCCTCCGCTCCGGTGGTGATGCCGCCCTGGATCTGCAACGCAGCCCCAGAGGTCACGCTCGTGCCCGCCGCCGTCGTGCCCAAAGCGTTCGCGTGCCGGATGTTCAACACGCCCGTGCTCACTGTCGTGGCACCCGTGTAGGTGTTGTTTCCATTGAACACCAACGTACCGCTGCCCGACTGCGTCACTGTCCCGCCGCTGCCACCGATGACACTGTTGAAGTCGGCGCCCTGCGTGATCGTGTCGCTGCGATTGAAGACTAAAGTCGCGTTGTTGGTGATCGCACTGCTGGTGGAAAGCGAGCCGGTGGTGCCGCCATTGCCGATCTGCAGCGTGCCTCCACTGATGATCGTGGAGCCCGTGTAGGTGTTCGCTCCCGTGAGCACGAGGATGCCGCTGCCAGACTTCCTCACCGCACCGGTGCCACTGATCACACTGGCAAAGTGCGTTCCCTGCGTGATGTCCGTGCTGCGGTTGAAGGTCAGGGTGGCGTTGTTGATGATCGCGCTGCTGGTGGAAAGCGAGCCGCCATTGTTGATCTGAAGGGTGCCCGCGCTGATCGTCGTGTCTCCCGTGTAGGTGTTCGCTCCGCTCAGAGCCAGGGTGCCATCGCCGCTCTTGGTCAGACCACCGCCGGAGCCGCTGATCACCCCGGACAGCACGCCCGTCAGGCCGCTGTCCACCACGGCGCCGAGAATCGCCCCGCTGGCGACGGAGATGTCGTTGGCCACTCCTGAAACATTGCCAGCCACTCGCAGGGTGCCTGTACCGCCACTGATTTGCAGGCCGCCCGTTCCCAGGGAGGAGTTGTGATCAATCGTCACCCGGCTGTCGCTGCCGATCGTGACGCCGCCACTGAAAGTCTTGGCACCAGAGAGCATCAATCCAGGATCTCGTCCTGAGCCCGACACTGACAGGCCGCCAGTCCCTGATACCGACGTGTTGATCCAGATGTCCTTGCCGGTCGCGAAGCTGACATCCACGTTCACCGTCCCGCCACTGAGCACGAAGTCGTTCGGAAGAGCTCCCGCCGCGCTGTTCCCCTCAAAATTGGCCGTGCGGAATGTGACCCCGTCGGCGAGGGTCACGGTTCCTGTGCCGAAGCCGTCCTGGTTGCCCAGGACAATCGTTCCGGCACTCACCGTCGTACCACCAGTGTAGGTGTTCGCTCCTGTGAGGGTCAGCTCACTGGCCCCATCCTTGATGAGGCTGCCGCCGACGCCGCTGATCACGCCGGCAAAGGTGCTGCTGCCGGAGGCGTCCCCCACCGTCAGCGAGTTCGCATTGAGGTTCAGGGAGGAGGTGGCAGCCCCGGTGAGGGAGAATACCGACTGGCTGACGCCGAGGGCCAGCGTGGAGCCGCCCGTGCCGGTCTGGTCCATCAGGATGTCCGAACGCGCCGGGCTGGTGGGAAGGGCGTCCACCGCGTCCGCGTTCAGCGTGCCGCCGTTGATGATGTAAGTGGGGCCGTTGTAGGTGTTTGCGCTGGCCAGCGTGGTGGTGCCACCGTCAATGACCAGGTCGGAGTTCCGGCTACCCGTGTTGCCCGTGATCGCGCCGGTCACCCGGATGCCAGAGGCGCCGCCCTTCAAGGTGAGCGTGGTGCCTGTTTTCGTGAGCGTCCCAGAGAGAGTGAGCAGACCACTGCCGGAGTTCTGGATGGTGTCAGAGCCATTGCCCAAGGCGCTGATGTGCTTGTCCAAAGTGCCTGCGCCGCCGGTGTAAACCAGCGTGCCGGAGGAGGCGCCCGCCACGCCCAGGTGCACGTCGGTTGACCGGCCGAGGGGCTGCGGAGCCGAGCCGGGGGCGACGGAGTTGATGGACACCTTGCCGTTCTGCACCAGCGTGTTTCCCGTGTAGGTGTTGGCGCCGCTGAGCACTAGTTCGCCACCTCCCGTGATCTTGACGGGACCTGAGCCGCCGATCACATCGCTGTAATGGACCGGGACACCCGGCGTGGGAGCAAAGTCACCCGTCGTGGTGAAGGTGCCTGTGGCACTGTAGCTGGTGCCTGCCGCATTGGTAGCATAGGCGGCATAGGTGTAGCCGGTGCTCGCTGAAAGGCTGCTGACATCGACGGTGAACACGCCCGTGGTCCCGGTCCCTGTGACCGTGGTGACTCCCGTCCCCCCGATCTGGGGATCGCCATTGGTGGTGGTGACCGAATAGACCACCCCCCGTGCGGTGACATCGGCACCACCATCACTCGTGACATTGCCGCCCAGCGTGGCCGTGAGAGCCGCCAGTGCCGTGCTGGTGGGAGTGGTGAGCGTCGGTGCCAGGGAGGTGAACACCACATCATTGCCAGTGCCCCCGGTGTAGGTGATGGCGCGGTTGGTGCCACCGATGGCGACCAGCGTGCCCTCGGACTTGCCGCTGAAATTACCCGTCGTCGTGCTGGCGGAGATGTTGTCGAGGATCGTGAACGAATCCGACTGGGTGGGGACATAGCCGCCGAGGGCGGTCGCCGTCAGCGTGGCGCTGGTGTTGATGACCACGGCACCGTTGGCCTTCATCTTCTCAAACACGGCCATCGAAGTCACATCCGAGGCGAATCCGCCAGTAGCGGAGAAGGTGACTCCTTTTTGGATGTCCAAAGTCGCATAGCTGGCTGGGCTGATGGCCGCGCTCACGGTCACATTTCCGCTGCTGGCACTGCCGATGATGAGCGTGCTGGCGGTGATCGTATCCAGTTCAGCGTCCGTAAGTCCGAGAGTGAGGGGACTGCCTGAGAGCACGTCAGCGCCGCCGAGGTTGATCAAGGTGCCTGCTGTGCGGGTGTTGATGGTCGTCGGGGCCGTACCGCTGGAAACAATGGCAGAGCCAGCAAAGTTAATGCTGTCGGCGTTGATGATGATCGGATTGTTGTTGCCAGTGGTGATACGCCCGGCGTTGGAACTCCCGACCACCAAGGCATGACTGGCGCTGTTGCCCGAGGTAGCGGTCAACGTCGTCGCGCCATTGGCGGCACCGATGCGCGCCAGATTCGAATTCAAGCCAGAACCATTGATCACGATGCCTTCATGGCCAGCGGCAGAGCCCCCCACACCCGCGCCGGTGACACTGACTGAACCCGTCCCGCCCGCCGTGATCGTGCCATTGCCGATGAGTCGCACGCCAGCGCCCGCACCTGTCGATGAGCCACTCGTGTTGCCACCCGTGCCCGTGACGCTGACATCGCCTCCAGAGGAGGTGATTTGTGAGGTGAACCGGATATCCAGGCCAATGGTGGTTTGCGACGTTGCTGCTGTTCCTGCTGTGGCATTCACCGTCACCGAGCCGCTACCACTTGAGGTAATCGTGCTGTCGTCCATTTGAATCCCGGTGAAGTCTCCGCTGGCATTTGAACCAGAACCACCGTTGCCGGTCACGCTGATGTTGCCTCCGGTCGAGGCAAACGTGGTTGCGCTCATGATGATGCCATGATTGAACGCACCAGCAGCAGGGTTGAGCCCGCCATTGCCAGTGATCGTGAGATTGCCCGCTCCCGTTGAGGTGATTTGGGGCGAGCTATAGAGGTCAAGTCCCATGCTATATGTACCCCCTCCACCCGTGCCCGTGACCTGCACATGCGCACCGAGAGCTGTGATCGTGGAACCACTGCCGTTTACATTGACACCCGCGTTACCCGTGCCAGTCGAAGCGCCACCAGCACCGATGACCGTCAGGGTGCCGCTCGTGCCGCCAATGATGTCGCCGCCAGCATGCACGCGTACACCGATCTGGTCGTTCCCTGTGCTGCCGCCTTTGCCCAGAACAGAAACCACTCCTGTGCCGGTCGAACGGACCAGGCCGTTGCTGACATCCACACCCACAAAGCCGCCACTTGTTGGCGTCCCCTGCTGATTGGCCTCCAGCGTGATGCCACCATCCACCGTTTCAAAGCTCGACCCGCTGGCCAGCGCGATGTTCTTGCTGACCTTGACCGCCACAGTGCCCGAGCCGGCGGTGATCACGTTCGCATTGGCCGCCACAATCACAGCGTCCGTGCCTGGTGTGACATTGTCGTTCTGCAGGTCCACGTCCAGGCTCGCACCGGAAGCAAAGGTAATGTCGCCGTTGAAATTCACGGTGTCGTCGCCGATGCCGCCATTCAGAGTGAGGCTCGGCAGCGTGCCGGTGAAGGCACCCACACTGATGGCATCCGCACCCGCCCCGGCGTTGACCGTGATGCTGGTCACACCGGCGAGGGCAAGGCTGCCCGAGGCACCCGTGAGATTGAGCCCGCCGTTGACACTGAAGGTGCGGCCTGTGGCGGCAAAGTTGATGTTCCCCGCGCTGGGTTCGCTGATGGACAGCGTGTCCGCGTTGCCGCTGTTGTCAGTGATCACGACAGCATTGCCCGCCGTGGACACGGTGTAGTCCGCCACCACCTCCACTGTGATGGTGAAGGTCTGGTCCGCGGTCGTCAGCGCCGGGTTGCCGTTGATCGTGTTGTCATCAGTCAAGGACACCGTCACCGTCGCCGTGCCCGCGGTGCCACTGGGGGTGTAGGTCAGCGTGCCGCTGCTGCTGATGGAGGGTGCCGTCGTGAAAAGGCCGGCGTTGTTGTTGCTGACGTTGAAGGTCAGCCCCTGAGTCACCGTGCTGTCGCCGTCGTCGATGGCCGTAGCCCAGTTGGTCACCGTTTGCAGGCTGTTCGTATTGCTGGGAAGCAACTGATCCGCGCCCTTGGCGAAGCTTGGTGCCTCGTTCACATTCGTCACCGTCACCGCCAGATCTTGTGAATCGCTCAGCGTCCCTGTGCCGTTGTCCGTCGCCGTGACGGTCACATTGTACACGTTGTTGTTTCCAGCATCCGACGGGCTTTCATAGTTCGGCGCGCTGGTGAAACTGAGCACCCCCGTGCTGCTGTTGATCGTGAAGAATGCGGCATCCGTTCCCGATTTGGAATACGTCAGCGTCTGCGTGGCCGGCACCTCAGGGTCCGTGGCCACCACGGTGGTCACTGCAGTCGTGTTCTCAGCCACAGTGACGCTGTCCGCCGCCCCGCCACCGTTGCTGGTGATCACCGGCGCCTCGTTCAAGTCGGTCACAGTTACCGTGAACTGTTTCTGAAACGTTCCGCCATTGCCATCATTGGCCTGCACCCGGATGCTGTAGCTGTTCTTGGATTCATAATTGGCGCTGCCATTGAGGGTCAGGGTGCTGCCGGTGATGTCGAAACTGCTGTTGTCCGTGTCTCCCGTGCCGGTCACGAGGCTGAAGGTGTGCGTCTGGCCAGCATCGGCATCCGTGGCGCTCAGCATGCCCACCGTGGCTCCAAGCGCGTTGTTCTCAGCGATGCTGGAGGACGAAAGAGCGATGTCAGTCGGAGCAAAGTTCACGTAGGTGAACAGGGTGTTCGCCGCATTGGTGCCGCCGGGCGTCGTCACTTGAACACTGACTGCTCCGACACCATGGGCAGGTGTCGTAGCCGTGATCTGCGTGGCGCTGTCAACCGTGAATGCCTGGGCATCCGTGCCACCGAACTTCACGGCCGTCGCACCAGTCAACTCCGTGCCGCTAATTGTCACACTCGTGCCACCCACCGTGCTACCGGAGTTTGGGGTGATGCCTGTCACTGTCGGGGAAGCAACGAATACAAAGTTGACCCCAAAAAAACCGATGGTGGGATTGGCGTTGCTGCCGGGAAAGCCAAAAGGCGCTGTTTCATAGGCACTGTTGGCATATCCGACCTTAGAGTCCGATGTGAACCCCGTGGGATCCTGACAAAAGCCATCAGAACTTTCCACGCTCGCCCCGATACGATAGAGCACCCCCGCAGACAGCACCAAAGGTGAGGAAAGTTCGACATATCTGAACCCACCCGTCAGCGGCGCGGTGGTGCCTGAGGGAACTGACTCAGATGCCAGGAGCGTTAATCCAGTGTTTTGCCAAATGCCGACTTGATGGCTCACCGCCAATCCGTCGTCACCGTTGTCCCAGAAGCCCACATGTGTCACAGTAATTGACGAAGACGGCGTGAAGGTGAACCCAACTGTCCCGGTAAAATTGGTCCTGACAGTGCCCGGTGCCGTGAACTGAACGGCTGTGCCGGCATAAAGGGTTCCCAGCAAAACTGGAGTTAGCACGACCAGCAGCCGGCTTCGAGCAACCAAGGCGTTAAGCAGAGCGCGGGTTGAGCGCAGGAGGGAGGAACGAGTGTTCATGGCAGGAGCAGGATTGAGGCAGCAGGACCAAACAGAGGGAATCAAAAGGCGCAGGAAACCTGCTTTCTGCGGCCAGGAGGAAACCCGGGCGCAAAGCTGTCCCGTGAGGTGGAAGCACCGCGGTTGAAGCATGCGGGAAAAGAGGCGGATGCGGGACATGGGCAGAAAAGCAGAAATTACCGGCGGCCATCTGTAGCAAGTCCCGCTCCAAAGCCAAGCTCTAAGTAGTGACTTAGTTCACGCAATCTCAGAATTATGCCTTGATGCGCGGTAATCCATTCAGCCTCAAGGCCTTGCAGCGAATCCACCCCTGCTCCCTCGCCGTGCCTGAATTCCCAAATGTCCTGCCTTTCGTGGAAAATACAGCCACAGACCTCCTCCCCCGCCCCGGTCCACGCGCTCAGTGATCTTCCAGAGGGTGCCTGCGGCGAAACTCGCACCAGACCACCCCTCTTTTCCCCTGACCCCCAGCCGGAACCCGCGCCAGGGTCGGCATCAGAACTCCACTCGCAAAACGATGAAGCCTCGTCCATGGGACAACCAACTCAGCCCATGATCCCCGCCGTCATCGTCCCAGGCCACCGCGTCGCGTCCGGTCTGAATGAAAACCCCAAGTATCCCGGCGGCACCGTTCGCATGCAGCTCCCGCATTTCGCGGCGCTGGGGCTGGATCTGGGCGCATTTTATCCAGGCACGCTGAACGTGAGCATCGCGCCCTTCAGCTATCGGATCGGCAGGGCACGGCACACGTTCCGGCAGTTGAAATGGCATCCGGAGGACCCGGCGGAGGATTTTCGTTCTTTGACGTCGCGGTGCATCGCGAAGACGCGCCGCCCGTGAGCGGCTGGATCTACTTCCCGCATCCCGACACGAAACCCACGCATTTCCAGACGCCGGACGTGCTCGAACTGCTGCTGCCGTGGACAGAAGGACTCGGCTACGGCACCCGCATCCGGCTGGATGTGCCTGCGGAGCAGATGAGCTTCCGGTCCGAATGAAAGCCTGGACGGCTTGAGCAAAGCCGGTCAAAGCGTGACCACCATGCCGCGGAGCCGAGGATCATCTCGTTGGGGACCGAAGAAAGCATGCAGGCCATTGAGCAGGCGCGGGACAATGGTGCCAACGCGTTTTGCGCCCTCTTAACGGTTTCCCAAGGGTGGTGCACGATGATCGAATCAGCGCCGCCGCACTCCACGCCATGCTGGAAGCCCCCGACCTGCCCGAGTTGATCGAACAGGGGCAGCATGCTTTGGCGAACGAAAGGAAGTCACGGGAGAAACTTTACGAGGACATCACGCCCGAGCACAAATGGGAATGTCAGGCTCGTTGATGCGACTTTTGCGGGGCATCAGGAAGCAGTCGCCAGAAGCCGTGAGGCAGCAACGAGCATTTCAACGTAATGTGGGACGCGATGCCGCGTTTTGCCTTCCCATGTCCACCCGCCGTCATTTCCTCCAAACCGCCGCCCTGGGCGCCATCGCCGCGCCGAACGTTTTGCGGGCGCAAGACTCGAAGCAGAAAATCCGCGTGGCCTGCGTCGGCATCGGGCAGATGGGCAATGGTGCGGTCAGCGGGGCGCGTGACGAGGAGATCGTCGCCTTTTGTGATGTGGACTGGCGGAAACTCGGGACACGCAGCGCGGGCGTGATCGCGGAGAAGCATCCCAAGATCCCGAAGTTCACCGACTTCCGCGAGATGCTGGACAAGAAGGGCTCTGAGATCGACGCCGTGCTCATCTCGACGCCGGACCACACGCACTTCGCGGCGGCGATGGCTGCGATGGAGGCGAAGAAGCACGTTTTTGTGCAAAAGCCGCTCGCGCACAACATCTGGCAGGTGCGCACGCTGCAGAAGGCCGCGAAGAAGCACGGCGTGCAGACGGTGATGGGCAACCAGGGCCACTGCTGGGAAGGCATCCGCCTGGTGAAGGAGTGGTTCGAGGCCGGTGTGCTCGGCGAGGTGAAGGAGGTGCATTGCTGGACCGACCGTCCTTCGGGCAAGGTGGGGTTTGCACAGACGTTTCCGACGGAGATTCCCAAAAGTGAGCCCGTGCCGGAAGGTCTCGATTGGAAGCAATGGCAGGGCCCCGTGGCCGACGCGGAATACAGCGCGCAATACCTGCCGCAATTCTGGCGCGGCTGGTGGAACTATGGCTGCGGCGGGCTCGGCGACATCGGCTGCCACTGCCTTGATGCGCCATTCTGGGCGTTGCAGCTCGGCATGCCGGAGAAGGTGGAGGTGGTGGAGCAGACGCCGGGCAATTTGAAGGCTTACACCGCGCCGAAATCGCACATCATCTTCCACTTCGCCGCACGTGGCGAGATGCCGCCGGTGGAGATTCATTGGTATGAGGGCGGCCTGCTGCCCGAGGCGCTGCCGGGCATGGAAAAAGGCCTGCCTGACAACGGCATGATCATGAAGGGCAGCAAGGAAACGCTCTTCTCAGAAGGCATGCGTGTGCAAAGCCCGCAGCTCTGGCCTCGCGAACGCATGACGCCGATCATCGATGTGCTGCGTCGCAAACCGCTGCCGCGCTCGGTTGCGGGGGAGCCGATTGGCGAGCTTTTTGCTGCCATCCGGGGTGATATCCCGCACGCCGGCTCCCATTTCGATTACGCGTGCCCTTTGACCGAACTCGTGAACGTCGGCGTGCTGGCCATCCGCAGCGGCAAAACCATCGAATGGGACGCCGCGGCCATGAAAGTCAAAGACGCCCCCGAATTCGACTCCTGGATCAAAGAGCCTGTTCGCGAAGGATGGAATTACGGTGAAGATTTGTGGAAAGCATGACCCCTCATCGAATGCGCACGACCTTGTCCGCCATCCTGACCATTTTCACCGGATGCCTCCACGCCGGGACACCACCGAAGTTCGCCTCTTTTCTCGATCAGCACTGCGTCGAATGCCACGACGCGGACGTGAAGAAGGGCGGCCTCGATTTGACCGCCTTGCACTTTGACAAGCTCGACGCCGCCTCGCTTAAAACCTGGCAGCACGTCTTCGAACGCGTGCGCGATGGCGAGATGCCGCCGAAGAAGAAGCCGCAGCCGGAAAAGGCGGAGAAAGACGGCTTTCTCGCTGCCCTGAAGACGCCGCTGGTCAAGGCGGATGCCGACGACATCGCGGCCAATGGCCGCGTGCGGAGCCGCAGGCTGACACGCACGGAGTATGAGCACACGATTCACGATCTGCTCGGCATCGACATCCCGCTGAAGGACCTGCTGCCGGAGGATCGCGCCTCGCATGGCTTTGAGACGGTTTCCGACGGCCAGCAGCTTTCGCATCATCAACTGGCCCGCTACCTGGATGTGGCGGATCTGGCGCTGGACGACGCCTTCTCGCGCGCCCTGGAGGGCGACAAGCCTTTCTCACGCTTCACCACTGCCAAGGACACGACACAAAACGGCCGCGGCAATTACCGCGGGCCGGATTTTCGCGGCGGACGCAGCATCTCATGGCCGATCGGGCTCCAGTTCTTCGGGCGCATGAATGCCACGCGTGTTCCTGATGGCGGGTGGTATCGGATCACGCTGAAGGACGTGCAGGCGATCAATCCCGGACCCGATGGCGCGGCGTGGGGCACGCTGCGCTCCGGTGAGTGCGAGTCGAACGCGCCGATGCTCTACATGATCGGCCTGGTCGAGGCGACCGCGCAGCCGCGGGACATGGTTTTCGAGGCGTGGATTCAGGAAACGCACCGCCTGGAACTGCGTCCGAACGATGGGGAGAACAAGGTGGCGCCCACGGGGGCCAAGGGCGGCAACGTCAGCTTCATCGGCCGCGATCTTGAGAAGGAAGGCTATCGCGGCATCGCGCATCGGGGCATTTTGATGGAGCGCATCCACCCTTATGCCGATGGTGCGACGGTGCGCCGTCATCTTTTCGGCGATGTCGATCCAAAGAAGGGCACAGCGGAGGATCTTGACCGTTTGGTGGGCGAATTCGCACGGCGTGCGTTCCGTCGGCCCGAAACAAAGGAGCATCTGGCTCCCTATCGCGACATCGGACGCAAGTCGCTCTCCGAGGGGGATTCGTTCACTGAGGCTTTGCGGGCCAGCTATCGTGCGATGCTGTGCTCACCGCGTTTTCTGACGTTCATCGAAGCTCCTGGCGCGCTCGATGATCACGCCATCGCCACGCGGCTGAGTTACGCATTGTGGGTGAGCATGCCGGACGGGCAGCTCATGAAGCTGGCGGACCGGGGCGAGCTGAACAAGCCGGCGGTGCTGACGAAGCAGGTGGAACGCATGCTGGCAGACAAAAAAGCGGAGCGTTTCATCGCGAGCTTCACCGATCAGTGGCTGAAATTGAAGGAGATCGACTTCACGACCCCTGACCCACGTCAGTTCCGCACGTTCGACACCGTGCTGCAGCAGTCGATGCTGCAAGAGACACGGACTTACTTCGCCGAAATGATCCGGAGCGACCTGGGCATCAGCCACTTCGTCGATTCCAGCTTCACGTTCCTGAATGGTCGTCTGGCGCGGCATTACTTCGCCCGTGCGGACGCTGTGAAACCAACGGAAAAGGACAAGAAGCGGAAGGGGGCCAAACCGCAGCCACAGGACAAAACGACAGCTCGTGTCGATGTGGAGAGTGCCCTGCAATCGCTGGGTCTGGAGTCTGGCTCCGGCTTGCAAAAGGTGTCGCTGCCGAAAGACAGCCGACGGGGAGGACTGCTGACGCAGGGCGCCGTGCTGAAGGTCACGGCGGATGGCACGACGACCTCGCCTGTGGTGCGCGGGGTGTTCATCAACGAACGCATCCTCGGCGAGGCGATTCCGCCGCCACCGCCCGGTGTGCCTGCCATCGAGCCGGACATTCGCGGGGCGACGTCGATCCGCGACCAGCTCGACAAGCATCGCAACAACGAAAGCTGTGCGAGCTGCCATCAAACCATCGACCCGCCGGGTTTTGCGCTGGAAAACTACGATCCCGTCGGCGGCTGGCGCGCCAGCTACGGCATGGGCAAAGGCGCGAAAGTCGATCCATCGGGCAAAACGCCCGATGGCACGCCGTTCGACGACCTCGTTGTCTGGAAGGGCCTCTACAGCGCACGCAAGGCGCAGCTGGCCCGTGGCTTTGCCGCGCATTTCGTCACTTATGCAACCGGTGCCGCCCCGCGTTTCAGCGATGCCGCCGCGCTCGACCAGATCGTCACGGACACCGCAACATCCGACCACGGTCTGCGTTCGATCATGCGCGAGGTGGTGTTGAGCGAGGTGTTTCGAAGGAAGTAGCCACTTCTTGGCACTGGGTGACTCGCATTGGCAGGCCCTTCCAAAGCCAGCCCGCCATAAATATGATTTGCAATTCATATGAATTTACAAAACTTCCGCCATGCCCATCTCTTCCAACCAGCTCCGCAACCCATCCTTTCGCTTTCGTGACAAGGAACTCGCACTCATTCGCGACTGCTGGCAGAGCCGCCAAAGCGTGCTCCTGACCGGCATCCGTCGCACTGGCAAGAGCTGGGTGGCCAAAGAGGCGCTGGTGCGGCATGCCGATGCGGGAGGTCAGATCGGATTCCTCAATGTTCAGGACTACACGAGCTTGCATGACTTCTACCGCGATCTGCTACGGGAGATGCCCAAATCCCTGCTAGCAGAGACCACAGATTTGCTCAAAACGCTCGGCAGCGTCCCGGACAAGCTCATGGGGTGGCTTCGCGAGCATGTGGGCAAGGTGGGCATCCCGGATGGTCCCGTGATCGAGTTTCAGGCACCCGAATCCCTGCCGCGCTACTGGCAGCCGCTCGTGGAGGCGCTGGGCCAGGTTTTGTCAAAGCATCCGGCGGAAAAGCTGCCTGTTCTCTGCATCGACGAGCTACCTTTCCTCCTCGAAAATCTCATCCGGGCCGGAGTGCCAGATGTGGAGCTGACGGTAGCGCTCGCCAGCCTGCGCAAGCTCCGCGATGCCGGTCTTCGCATGATCATCGCAGGCTCCATCAGCATGGAAAACCTGCTTACTCTGCACGGCATTCCAGATACCGTGCTCGGAGGGCTCTTTCGCCTGCCGATCCGGCCATTTTCCAAAGAGGAAGCGCAGGAATACCTCGCCAGCCGTCTCCAAGGAAAAACAGCCTCAAAGCCCGCTCACATCGAATCGACGCTCCAGATCCTGCCTGACTTCGTTCCCGAGTTCTTGAACATTACCACGCAATACCTCTCGCAAATGCGCCCACAGGATTCGCTTGAGGCGCTGATGCACGATGACGTGCTTCCTGCCATCAACCGCTCCTTCCTCCAGCAATTCCGTGAGAGGCTCTCGAAGCACTACTCTCGCGAAGAACTCCCCATCGCCGAGCAAGTGCTCGACACCATCGCGCGGGCCAAAACAGCCGCTGGAGCGAGGTTGAACGGCAAAAAGCTGCCCGAAGGCTACCGCCGGGTCGTGCAGATGCTGCAATACGACAACTTCATTCTCGAAGGAGCCGACTTTCGCTGGCTCTTCAGCCTGAACCTCCTTCGGCAGTGGTGGCGGGCCGAGCGCGGCGTGAGCTGAATTTGGAAAAAAACCTCCCACCATCCATGACCGCCGCCAAGGACATCCCGTGGTTCAATCCGCGTCAAATGAGCTCGGAAACCGTTCTGCGGCTCAGCACCGGACGGGAGGAGTTGCTGCATGATTTTTATCTTCTTGTCCGCCAGCGGCACCGGGAGCCAGCGGCAGGCCGCCACTGGCTCGTCACCGGGCCGCGTGGCGCGGGGAAGTCCTTCTTCCTCTGCCTCGTGCAGGCCATGTGGCCTAAGGTCATGACCGAAAGCGCCGCGTTTGTCCTGCTGCCGGAAGAACTGCCCAATGTCTATGCCCCGCACGAGTGGCTGCGCGAGGTGGAGAGGCTGCTCCCCGGCAAACCGCGTAGCAAAGGCAGCTCGCCCGCCTGGCAGACGAGTGAAAAAGACGAGGCCGCCGCCTGGGAGACTGCCTTGAAGTCCCTGCTCGAGGCTTTCACCGGCACGCTGCTCGTCATCGGGGTCGAAAACTTCGACATGCTGCTCCAGCAGGCCTTTGACTCGCCCGTCCGCGCCTCACGCCTGCGTTCGCTCATGGAAAACGAGCCGCGCATCATGCTCCTCGCCACGGCGGTTGAAGGAGAGTTTGACGAGGCCTATGAAAAAAGGCTCTTCCGGCAGTTTGAGCACCATCCCATGCCGCGCTGGAACGAGCTGGACCACCGTCACTACCTGACCCGTCGTGCCGAGTTGATTGGGAAAGTGCCCACGCAGCGCCAGCTCGCCCGCATTGATGCCTACAGCCGCTTCACCGGTGGCAGCGCCCGCGTGGCAGCCGTGCTTGCCTCCGCCATTCTCGACGAGCAGGACCCCGTCAGCGCCAGTGCTGACCTCACCGCCACGCTCGACCGCATGTCCGACTACTACCGCTCGCTCATCGAGCGCCTCCCGGCGAACACGCGCAAGGTCTTTGACGCTCTCATCCGCGGTGGCGAGCCCGCTTCGCAGGTCGAACTCGCCGCCCGTGTTCACGCCCGGCAAAATGACATCTCACGTGCCTTCCGCTGGCTCGTGGACTACGGCTACGTCGTCAATGAGCGCCGCCCTGGCAACAAGGAGCACTCCTACCGAGTCACCGACCGGCTTTTCGTCCAGTTCTACCGCATGCGCTACGTCGATCCTGACCAGCCCTGCCAACTAGCCATCCTCGCCGACCTGCTCGCCACCAGCATCGAGTTCCGCCACAAGTGGCACTTCGCTGAAGGCTACCTCGGCAGCGCCAAACCCGCCGAGGCCGAGTTCATGGCTAAACTCGCCTGCTCCGAACGCGGCGTGGATGTGAAGCTGCTGCCTGAGAGCATGCGAGACGCGGAAAGCTTGGTTCGGCTGGGCCGAGAATGGCTTTGGATGGATGAAGTGCTATTCACAGGCCAGGACATGCCCACATTTTACGCGCAGGTTTTCGACAGATTCAAAACCGATGAGGAACTTCGGACGGCATGTGAGCAGGCGAAGCATCTGGCAGATGCTGCTATTACTGTAGAAAGCGAGCGACGGCCGCTCCAGCTACTAGCTGGAATGCCAGTTTCTTCAGTCATAAAGTATCATTTCCACGCTAGCCTACTGAAGCAGCACTCTGCCGATGACAGGAAAAGAACTCTTTCCCGGTTTTCCCAGTCAGCGGAAGCTTTGCAATCTGTCTTCACAAATTCGGAATGGGTTCATGCATTGGTCGAACTCGATTCAGCATATCCCCTCGCCTCTTCATTGACGGAAGCATCTGATTTTGCGTTCCAGCATCTAGATGGATTGGCGGGCCCAACCATCCAACAAGCCGCCGAATGGGCCGCCCGAGCAGTTTGCCTGTGGGCAAATGCAGGCATTCGAGAAACAACAGCGAAATCCTGGATGCTGGCAGAGCACTTTTTGCTTCAGCTCAGCAGGGGGCAGAACGCGCAACAACCTGCTCTGCGCATCCTAGCGCCGATTGAAGAGGTTCTGAAGAAGATGGACCGCAAAGACGCCTGTCGAGCTTGTCGCTTGAAAGGCATCCTCCTCAAAGAATCCGAGCAGTTTGATGATGCGGTGAAGGCGTTCGAGGCATCGCTCGCGTTTGGCGATAATCACCCGATTTCGACCGTGGACAGCCTGGAGCAGATGGCTTGGTGCCTTGCGGCCACAGGCAAGACTGCTGAGGCGATGAAATACCAAAAGCAGGCTCTTCAAGCCTGGGAAGGCCAGCCACTAACAGAGCGCCTGGCGTATAATCACGGACAGATTGCACGCCATCTCTGCCGCCTTTCATCATTCGAATCCGCGTGGGACTATGCAACTACTCACAAAGGCACGAATTTGTTTGATTGGGATGTCACCGTTGAGGAGTTTGCCGAGGCAATCTGGGATGCTTGGAATGACAAAGGCGAAGCAGGAGCCTTCCAACTCGGAAAACGCATTCTCATCGCTCTAGGAACCGACGGGCTGAAAGAGCAATTCTTTATCTTTTTCAGAATAGTCGATGCCGGGCTTCCACTGAACTTGCTGCGTGACCTCTTTTCGGAGGGGGCAGGCATATTTACGCCCGCGACGTTTGAATCTGATGTTTTTAGAATGCTGGGCACCTGGCTGGACTATCTCGAAGCCAAACCGAAAGATCGACCTCGAATGCTCGGCCAGTTCGAGCCAGATTGGGCGCAAACCATTCAGTCATACTCGCAAAACCTTTCAGCACGAACTCGTCAACGCTACCAGCTTGCGAACACGAACCACTCAGCGTGAGAAAGCGATACGCAGCGAAAGCCGAAAGACAGATGAATCACCATCGTTGGCGCATTATCCCCCCATGAGCACCTTTACCTTTCAAAAACACCTTTCCCGCCGCGCCATGCTGCGGGGGGCCGGCATCACGCTCGGCCTGCCGTTGCTCGATGCGATGACGCCTGCCTTTGCGGCTGCCCGGGAGACGAGGCAGGCGAAACGCTTTGTCGGCATGAGCCTGGCGCTCGGTTTGCACAATCCGAACCTGGTTCCGGAAGGAGCCGGCACGGATTACAAGCCATCGCGTTACCTGACGTCGCTGCAGGACATCCGGAACGACTTCACCATCGTGTCCGGTTCGTCGCATCCCGGGGTTTCGGGCGGCCATTCGGCCGAAGGGAGCATCTTTTCAGCCTGCCCGAATTCACGCGGAGCCACATCGAGGAACACCATCTCACTCGACCAATACATGGCGAAGCATCTGGGGCATGAGACGCGCTTTCCCTCGCTGGTGCTGAATACAAACAGCCAGAGCAGCCCGAGCTACACGGAGAACGGCTCGATGATCCCGGCGGAAAACAACGCGATGCGCCTGTTCACGCGCCTGTTTGTGAATGACACGCCCGCCGAGCAGGAGCGCCAGGCGGAACTGATCCGCCGTGGCCGCAGCGTGATGGATGTGGTGGGCGCGGAGGCGAAATCGCTCATGCGCGAGGTCGGCTCCGGCGATCGTGACAAGCTGGACGCCTGGTTCACCAGCGTGCGCGAACTGGAGCAACGCCTCGCCGCGAACGAGGCCTGGACGCACAAGCCGAAGCCCAAAGTGAGTCTCGCCGCCCCCACCAAGATCCCGCGTGACAACGAGGTGGAGGTGGACCGCATCTTCCTCGACATCGTCCACATGGCGTTGGCGACGGACAGCACGCGCTTCGTCACACTGCATGTGACCGGAAACAACGTGAACGGCATCGAAGGCGTGGATGAGAGCTATCACACGCTCAGCCATCACGGGATGGACGAGGAGAAGCTGACGCAGCTCTCCCTGGTGGAGCAGGGCGTGGTGAACACGTGGGGCTCCTTCATCCGCAAGCTGAAGGCGGACAAGCTTCTCGACGAGACGATGGTCGTCCTGACCTCGAACCTGGGCAATGCGAGCAGCCACGACAACAAGAACATGCCGCTGCTCTTCGCCGGCGGTGGCTTCAGGCATGGGCGTCACCTGGCGTTCGACCAGAAGAACAACTACCCGCTGCCGAACCTCTACCTGAGCGCCCTGCATCGTCTCGGCATGCAGGATGAGACCTTCGCGACGAGCACGGGCGAGATGAGCGGGCTGGACATCGTGTGATGATGCACAGGCCGCCGTTTCACCGCAGCGTCACCGGCTGCGGGCGCTGATAGACGACGGAATCCATCGCCTGCTCGAGTTCCAGCCTGCTGAGCAGCGGAGCCAGGTCGGGATGCTGCGCCACGTCCTCGACTTTGCGCATCTGCATCAGGCCCGCGAAGTCCTGGCGGTCGATGGCATTCTGCACGTCCTTGTCATACCCGAGTTCGACCAGCCGCGGATGGTTCAGGGCCTGTGCGGTGGCGGGACTTTGTGCGGCGAGCCGCTGCCACATGCTGCCTTCCGGCCAGAGAATGAGCAACCGGGCCAGGTTTGCCGTGGCCTTGATGTCGTAGGGGTCGAATTTCGCCGACAGCTTCCCGAAAGGTGTCCCGTCCATGCGTTGGCTGAGGCTGTGCCAGATCGACTTGGCCTGACTTTCCAAAGCACCGCCCTTCTTCACCATGTCGGCGGCGCTTTCCATGCCCTCCAGGTTGCCCATCAGCCGCAGCACCAAGGACGCGATCCACAGCAACGCTCCCGAGGGCAGGAAGCTCATCATCATGCCCTTCCAGCCAGCGATGCCGCCTGTCAGCCGCAGCAAACCAAAGCCGGCGACGAGATACAGCACGCCTTTGCAGAGAAAGAACGTCAGCAGCCCGGCCGCGACGCACAGCAGCAGCAGGTGATCCGTGCTGACATTGGTGTTTCCAAAGAACTGGGCGCGATGACGGAACACGTAATAAGCCGCGCCCACGGACACGGCCAGCGTCAGCACCCGCATGATCTGCTGCATCACGCCTTTCACGAAAGCAATGCCGGCCGCGAAGCACATGAAGCCGATGGTGGCCCACGTCACCCACGTGCTGGAGGGCACCTTCTGGACGGTTTCGAGGACTTCGTTGGCGGTCGCGGGCAGTGGCACGGCGGAAAAACTTGCGCGCATCGTAACACCTCCCGCCGCGCTGTCTCGCGGGAAATCACGCCAGCAGCTCAGCACAAATCCTGCATCGCCCGCAGCTTCGCATGGGCCGCTCCGCGATTCAGCAACTCCTCGGCAAGGGCTCTGCCAGCGGGAAGATCCGCCGCCTTGCCGGTGATCACAAAGCCCGCCGCCGCGTTCAGCACGGCGATGTCACGCTTCGCCCCCTTGATCGTGCCAGCGAGCACACCTTCGAGAATGATCGCGTTCTCACCCGCATCACCGCCGACGAGGTCCTGCAGCGATGCTTTGCCGAAGCCGAGCGCCCTCGGGTCGATCTTCATCTCGTTCAAGACGCCATCCTTGAGTTCGCAAACGTCATTCATGTCGAGCGTGGAGAGTTCATCCATGCCCTGGCCGCCTCCGGCGCTGCCGTGGACGACCCACGCGCCCTTGCGACCGAGCTGCACCAGGATCTCGCCAAACGCCCGCGTCAGCTTCGGATCGAACACACCGATGAGCTGGTAATCCGGCCGCCCTGGATTCAGCAGCGGTCCCAGCACGTTGAAAATCGAGCGCTGGCCCTCCGCGGCGAGCATCTTCCGCGCCTCGGCCACCGCCTTGAAGGCCGGATGGTAGAGCGGCGCAAAAAAGAACCCGAGGCCGATTTGTTCGATGCCACGCACCACGGTGGCCACCGGAAGGTCAATCTTGATGCCCAGCGCCTCCAACACATCCGCGCCGCCTGCTTTCGAAGTGATGCCGCGGTTGCCATGTTTCGTCACACACACGCCGCCGGCAGCCAGGATGAACATCGCCGTGCTCGACACATTGAAGAGATGCAGCTTGTCCCCGCCTGTGCCCACCACATCGAGCATCGGGCCGGGCAGCTTGGCGCGATCCAGGCACGGATCGACGGCCAGCTTCAAAAACTCCCGCACAAACGACGCGATTTCCGCCGGCGTCTCGCCTTTCCGGGCCAGCGCCCGCAGAAAATCCGCCTTCGCCACCGACTCGACCGCAAGATCGACCAGGCCGGCCGCCGCCTGCGCGATCTGGCCGTCGTTAAGATGCACGTGGGAGAGAAGCTGGCTGGTGAGCGATTCCATGATTTGATTTTGAATGCCGCCCCGTGTTTAGCAACCCTCGAACTTGAAACTCAAAACACTTTGAACTCGAAACCGATCCTCGGCATCGACCTCGGCACCACGAACTCCCTCGTCGGCGTCGTGGACAGCGGCTTTCCGATCCTGCTGGCCGATGAGAACGGTGATCGCAGCACACCGAGTGCCGTCGTGTTTGGTGAGGATGGCAAGATCACCGTCGGCGCCGCTGCATTACGGCAACGGGCGCTGCACCCCGCACGCACCATCACCTCCGTGAAACGCCTCATCGGCCGTCGTCCGGGCGAAGGCGGATGGGTGCCGCCTTACGTGCTCAGCGATTTGAAGACGACGCCTGTCGAAGTTTCGGCGGAGATCTTGAAGCACTTGAAGGCCATCGCCGAACAAGCGCTGGAACAAGGCGTGACGCAGGCCGCCATCACCGTGCCGGCTTACTTCAACGACGCTCAACGCAACGCCACCAAACGCGCGGGCGAACTCGCCGGACTCGAAGTCGTTCGCATCTTGAGCGAACCGACCGCCGCGGCGCTCGCCTACGGCCTCGACAAGCTTTCCGAGCATCAAAAGATCGCTGTCTATGACCTCGGCGGCGGCACTTTCGACATCAGCGTGCTCGAAATGCGCGACGGCGTCTTCCAGGTGCTTTCCACCGCGGGTGACACGCAACTCGGCGGCGATGATCTCGATCGCTTGCTCGCTCAATTCGTCGCCGAGCGGTTAAACCTGCCCGCCAACGACATCCGACTCATCGAGGCGGCTGAACTGGCCAAAAAACGCCTCTCCAGCGACGAAACGACGCGCATCGACATTCCACTCGCCGGCAGTCTCGAAATCAGCCGGGGCGAACTCGACAAACTAGCCCGGCCGTGGATCGAGCGCACCCGTTTGCACTGTCTGCGCGCCCTGAGCGACGCCGGCGTGAAGCCGGAGCAGCTCGATGAAATCATCCTCGTCGGTGGCAGCACCCGCATGCCGCTGGTGCGCGAATACGTGCGCGAGATCTTCGGTCGTGAGCCGAACACCTCACAAAATCCAGACGAGGCGATTGCCTTGGGTGCCACGATCCAAGCCGGCATCCTCAGCGGCAGCTTGCGCCAGGTTTTGCTGCTCGATGTCACGCCGCTCTCGCTCGGGATCGAAACGTTCGGCGGTTTGATGAACATCATCATCCCACGCAACACGACGATTCCCGCCAAAGCGGGCGAAATGTTCACGAATGCCGTCGCCAACCAGGATTCGATGCTGATCCGCATTCTCCAAGGCGAACGTGAGCTGGCGAAGGACAACTGGGAGCTGGGACGCATTGAAGTCCCCTTCCCCGCCGGCCCGAAAGGCAGCGCCCGGGTGGGCGTGCAGTTCAGCCTCGACGCGGACGGCATTCTCCACGTGCTGGCCCGTGACACGGCCACGAACACGGACACCACGCTCGAAATCCGCGGCACCGCCGTCGATGTCGCTGATGAACGCGTGGAGCAGATGATCGCCGAGAGCGTCGATTTCGCCTTCGAGGACATGAACGAGCGCATCTGGACCGAGGCGAAGCTGAAAGCCGAGGAACTGCTGCCCGCCGTGGATGCCGCGCTTGGCCAGCTTGGCGATGTCGTCAGCGCCGAGGAGAAACAAACCGTGCTGAATGCCGCCGCCTTGGTGCGATCCCTGCTCGAATCCGCCGAACACGACGCCAAGGCCCTCAAAGCCGCCACTCAACTCCTCGACGACGCCACCCAATCCCTCGCGGTGATGCTGATCGACCGTGCGATGGAGGAGTCGCTGGAGCGACGCGGCCTGGTTTGAGTTTTTTAGGATTCCCAAGAGGGCGTGCGGCAGATACGTTCTGCAGCGAACCCCATTTTTTCACCGGTCATGAATGAGAATCCTCAACGCGAAGAGACTTCTTCCTCCGGAGGCGTGGTGCGCTGGGTGCCGCCGGCTCCGGAGCACCTGCACGCGATGCTGCCGCAGTACGACGAATGGACCATGCTGGGGTGTGGCGGGATGGGTGCGGTTTACCAAGCGCGGCAGACTTCGCTGGACCGGCTGGTGGCCATCAAGGTGCTGCCTCCACAGGCGGCGGAGGACGAGGCGGAGTTCGTGGAGCGCTTCACCAACGAGGCACGCACGATGGCGAAGATGAACCACACGGGGATCGTGTCCGTGTATGACTTCGGCGCGACCGCCGACGGCCTGCTTTACTTTGTGATGGAGCACATCGACGGCACGGATGTGGCGAAGATGATCCAGGCGCAGGGCCGCCTGACGCCGGACCACGCCCTGGCGGTCACGGCGCATGTGTGCGACGCCCTGGCATACGCGCACGAGCACGGTGTCATCCACCGGGACATCAAACCGGCCAACGTTCTCATCAACATGGAGGGGGCGGTGAAGGTGGCCGACTTCGGCCTGGCACGGATGCACGATCCTGCGCAGACCAGCGGCCTCACGCAGGGTGGGATGACGATGGGGACGCCGGATTACGTGGCGCCGGAGGCCTTGATCACCAACATGATGGTGGACGGCCGTGCTGATCTCTACGCGGTGGGCGTGATGCTCTACAACATGCTGACCGGGGAGATCCCGCGCGGCTTTTTCAAGCTGCCGAGCGAGAAGACGGGCTGCGACACGCGCTTCGATGCCATCGTGCGCAAGGCCATGGAGCAGGACGTGGCGAAACGCTACCAGAGCGCCCGCGAAATCCGGCGTGATCTCGACCAGATCCTCACCGTGCCGGTGGCGAAGGCCCGGACCCAGCCGCAACGCCAGGCAGGCATGCCGCCGCGCCCGCGTCCGCAGCCGTTCACCCCGCCGCCGCAGCAAGGCGCCCCATGGGGCCTCATCATGACGGCGGTCGTGGTGTTGGGCGGCGCGGCATTCTTTTTCCTGCGGAGCGGCGATTCGAAAAAACCGTCGTCCGACGTCACGACGGTCGAAAACAAGCCCGCGCCGACGGATTCGAACGATGCGAAGCCGGTCGCAACGGCGACGATCCCTTCTCCGCCGCCAACTCCTCCGCCGCCCATGCCCGTCGTGGTGGAATCCGCTCCCGATGCCCCCAAAGGCAGTCCTTTGACGAACTTTCCTGTGCTGAGCCACAACGGACATCATTATCAGGTGGTGGAGCAGCGCATGAGCTTCAGCACTGCGGTCAAACACGCGGAAAGTCTGGGTGCCCACCTGCTTACCGTCACCAGCCAGGAAGAGCAGGAGTGGCTGGAGCGTGTGATGCCGGTGTATGTGCAGGAGGTGTCCGCCCGCATGGTCACGATTGGAGCGATTCGTGAGAAAGGTGTGTGGCGCTGGATCACCGGGGAGCCGTTTGAATACACCCGCTGGGCTTCCGGCCCGAAGGACCAGGAGCCCGAGAAGACCTTCGTGCTCAAGATGACGCTCGGCACCGACCCGGTGCTCGGCTGGGGCAGCGGATTCGAAACCGCCGGCCGCTCGTTCATCATCGAGTGGGATGGGAAGACGCAAACGGCACCCACCACACCCGCACCGATGCCGGAGCCTGTCGTGGAAAGTGAAGGAGCGAAGCGTCTGCGTGAGCTGGATGCGAGCTTCCACGCCGCGTTGGAGCGCGATGTCCTTGCCGTTCATCGAAGCGCCCTGGCCGATCTGAACTCCAAGTATGCGGCAGCGCTCGACCGTGCGCTGGCCGCTGCCTCTCAGGAGTCCGAGAGCCTCGTCCTGCGGGCCGAGAAAGACCGTGTGGCTGCTCAAAGTCCGCTGCCGCCCGACGACGCGGCGGATCTGCCCGTGTCGCTGAAAAATCTGCGTTCCACCTATCGCACCAGCCTTCGTCCCATCGAACTCGCCCGCCACAATGGGGTGATCAATCTGTTCCTGAAATACGAAGAGTTGCTCAAAGCCACCGAAGCGGAATGGACCCAGGCGGGGAAGAGCGACGACGCCAGTCTGGCTGCGCAACGCATCCGCAACCTGGCGCGGCAAAAGCTCACGGTGCTCGACGAAGCCCGGGAACTGCTGCCCGGAGGCAAGGAACTCGTGCTCAACCGTGGCGAGCGCTTCACGACTGCAGAAAGCTTCCAGCCGCCGCTGGTGCTCACGATCACGGCCAAGACGCAGAAGAACAATCTACGGCTGGCCTACACGGCGAAGCAGGTGATCTTCAACTGGGAGCGCAATCAGGACGAACTGCGGATGGACGCAGACTTTGCAGGTGGACGTCACGCCGCCGGCAAGGGCCGCATTCCCGAGGACACCTTCGTCACCATCACGTGGCGGGTCATGCCCCACATGCAGAGCCTCAACGTGAACGGCGAACGACGCTACCTGCACTTCGGCGACTATTCCAAGCTGAACAAACCGCTGGAGATCTTCGGGCTCGACGACGTCGTGACGATCAAATCCATCCAATTGAAGGAAGTGGACCTTCAAACGCTCGAAAATGAGGTGTCGAGCGTGCCGGAGCTGAAGGAGCCGCTGCTGCACAAGCTGGAGTGGGCCGGCAAACTCACCCTGCCGGCCGGCACCTACCGTCCGCTGCGCCGGATCGACATCGGAGCGCCCGGCAAGAAGGACCCGAAGGCCAATTACGACGAGCAGCGGTGCGATGTGACCAGCCTGCCCGGCATGCGCATCGAGAATGTGCGATTCCACATGCGCGAAGGCTCGTGGAAGACCGACGGCGGACACTTTCGCGATGTGAAGGTCACTGCGGACCTTGGCGGCAGTTTCGAGGCGAAAAACAGCCTCTTCCAGGACTGCGCGTTTGCCAAAGAAGGGGGTTGGTTCACCGCCTACTTCAGCAGCCGCTGGAATTTCGCCAACTGCGTTATCACCGGTGGCTTCATGCAGAACTGGAAGATCGGTGACGTGGGCATGAAACTGGACGGCTGCACGATGCACGATGCGGATTTGGTCCCCATCGTCTTCAAGGAGGACGCGGGCATGGAGGTGACGAAGGACTGGCTCAGCATCCAGAACTGCCGCTTCATCAACTGCCGCGTGCCGGAGAGCTTCGCGCTGGCCACGCGGAACTGCGTCTTTGAAAAATGCACCTTCGGAGAGCCGGAGGAGAAGCTGCCGGTCAAATCCCCGCTGAAAGCGGTCGTTTATGTGCAGGACTGCCTGAACCAGCCCAAAGCGGGTGCCGGACGCAGCATCGAAGCCCGCCCGACGGCGCAACTCGCATCACCCGTCGGCGCGACGCTGCCACATGTCTTCCAGCGCGGGCGGCTGGACTTTCAAACTCCACCCCGCTGAGCGTCAACGCACAGCGCCAGTGCCGTTCTGGCGGAAGTACTCGTCACGCATGCGGCGGAGTTCCTCCAGACGGGAGGAGATCGCCGAGTGCTCGCGCTCCTTCTCGACCTTCTGCTGATGAACGAAGTGGTTGTTCGTGCCGAAGGTGCGCCAAGGACCGGCGGGAACCTCGCTGACATCCACAAAGCGCCAGTCGCAGCGTGACATGCTTTTCAGGCCCAGGTAATCGCGGATGGCGGGGGAGATGTCGATGCCCGCGCCGTTGTTGCTGGTGTTTTTCGGCCGTGAGTTGCCAAAGACGTACTCATGGTCGTCGGTGACGAACGGGCCGCAATCCTCCCACTGGGCGTAGCAGACGCGGTTGCCGTGACGGATCGCCACCCACTGGCCTTTGAGCACCGTACGGCCGGAACGGGTGAAGCGGGTCTTGAACCAGGGGATGATTTTTGACGCCTCAGGCTTGTGCGAGTTGTAGTCGATGCAGTCGTTGTACGGCAGCGCCACATAGAACGGGTTTTGTTTCGGCGTGAAACCGATCGGCGTGAAGGCTTCCGTGCGCTTGGTTGGATCGGGGTCGTCGTAGCCGCCGAAACTCTCCATCCACTTGGTGTCCCACGAGCTTTTGTCGTTCGGCGTGGGGTTGTTTTCCGTCGGCTCCTCGCCCACCCAGAACACGGTGGCCACGATGTCCAGCTTCCACGGATACCTCGCGTAGCCGAGGTTGGGGATCCCTCCCGTGCTGAAACTTGGAACGGCGATGCTGATGTTCCGGGTCGTCTCGGGCTTGCTGGGAGACGGCGGCCGGACCTGGATGGTTTTTGCGGCCGGACTGGCACCGGTCTTCTTCAGCGCGGCCACAGCACCCGCAGCGGAGACCGAACCCGCCCCCTGGCCGACAGCCGGCATGGCGGCAGCCAGCGAGGCGACACTGATCAGGCAGTAAAGATGTCCGACAGGCATGGGGTTGGCAAAGTTTTGGGAATTGTAACAGGTAAAGGGCAGAACCCGCAATGGGTAATTCGCAGTCCACCTTGCGGGGAGGATGCTGGACACAGCCGAGGCACAACCGTTCAAAACGACCGCGAAGCCGCCCTCGACGGTGGCTTCAGTAGCGTCTCAGGGTGGTGTCCTGCGGACTCCTGGAGTCGTCCGGCTGCGGGTAGTCGAGCGTGAAATGCAGCCCGCGGCTTTCGTGGCGGCGGATGGCGCATTCGACGATGAGGGAGGCGGTTTCAACGAGGTTGCGCAGTTCTAGGATCTCGCTCGTCACGCGGTTGTTCCAGTAAAACTCCTGTACCTCGCGTTTGAGGTTCCGCAGACGGGCGGCGGCGCGTTGGAGGCGCTTGTTGGTGCGCACGATCGAGACGTAGTCCCACATCAGGCGGCGGATCTCATCCCAGTTGTGGTAGATGACGACGAGTTCGTCATTTTCCACGACGCCGCTGACCTGCCAGGGCCGCAGTTCGTAGCTCTGCTCGGCTTTTTTGCCCGGCGGAATCTTTTTGAGGAGGTGATTCACGGCCCGATACGCGGTGACACAGCATTCGAGCAGCGAGTTGCTCGCCAGACGGTTCGCACCATGCAATCCGGTGCAGCCGACTTCACCCACCGCGCACAAGCCGCGGATGTTGGTGGCGCCGTTCACATCGGTCAAAACACCACCGCACTGATAATGCGCAGCGGGAACGACGGGGATCGGCTCTTTCGTGATGTCGATCCCGACTTCAAGGCAGGCCTTCTGGATGTTCGGGAAGTGGTGTGCGATGAAGTCTGCCGGCTTGTGGCTGATGTCGAGGTACACGCAGGGACCGCCGGTGCGCTTGATCTCGTGGTCGATGGCACGCGCCACGATGTCACGCGGGGCGAGCGACCCACGCGGGTCGTAACTCTGCATGAACTCCTCGCCGTCCTTGCCGATCAGACGCGCTCCTTCACCACGCATGGCCTCGGTGATCAAAAACGAGCGCTTCTGCGGATGGTAGAGACAGGTCGGATGGAACTGGATGAACTCCATGTCCGAGATCGTCGCTCCGGCCCGCCAGGCCATCGCCACGCCATCGCCCGTCGCCACCCGTGGGTTCGTCGTGTACAAATAAACGCGTCCGCAGCCGCCGGTGGCCAGGATGACACGATCCGAGCGGAAGGTGTGCACCTCACCCGTGGTTTCATCGAGCACGTAGAGCCCGAGCACGCGATCCTCGGACACGAGGCCCAGTTTCGCCGTCGTGATGAGGTCGATGGCGTAATGATTCTCGTAAATCGTGATGTTTGGCTTCGCGCGAACGGCCGCGAGCAGCTTTTCCGTGATCTCGCGCCCGGTGGCATCGGCGGCATGCAGCACACGACGGGCGGTGTGGCCGCCTTCCTTGGTCAGATCGAACTCCAGATGGCCGCTCTCGGACTCACGCTGGTCAAAATGAACGCCCCACTTCACCAGTTCGGCAATGCGGGCCGGCCCCTCGCTCACGATCGTGCGCACCGCGCTCTCCTTGCACAAACCGGCGCCGGCAATCAGCGTGTCGCTCACGTGTTTCTCGATGGAGTCGTTCTCCGCCGTGACGCAGGCGATGCCGCCCTGCGCCCAGTTCGAATTCGAATCGAGCGCGCCTCTTTTCGTGATCATCACCACGTTCCCATGCTCCGAGGCATGTAACGCCGCGCTAAGGCCACCCGCGCCGGTTCCGACGATGATGAAATCGGATTCGATCATGAAGAGAATAGGCTGGAGTCTTCGTCCATGTCTGGCGGAGATGTCAAACCCGCTGCAAGGGCTTCTTCACGCGAAAACTGGGCCATTTGCAGGTCGAGCGCGATGATATCCGCCTCGGTGGTGATGAAATTGTCCGCCTTGGCATCAACGATCACCGTGCCATCCGCGTCGCGATACCAGCCGAAATACGAGCGTGTCACAGGTTCAAAGCCTTCGTCGTTGAGAAAAGCGGCGATGTCCGAGGGAGTCGTGTCCCGGACCCTGTCCAGCCAGTCTTGGGAGATGATAAAGGAAGGCTCGCCTGCGGGCTGCCCGATGATCATGCTGGGCTTTTCCGACACACAGACTCCCTCCAACCGGATGTCGCTGGCGAACACACGGATCTGCAGCGCCATGCGCCGCAGGTACTCGGAGGGCGTGGCGTTTCGTCGTCCAAGGCGGCCGTTATCGGGGCAAGGCACCTGGCCGTAAAAACCCGCCCATGTGCGCTTCCATGCACGGTTTTGGTCTTTGTGATACCGCACCTCATGTTCACTGGTGCTGTTGGAGACAAGCGCGCAGATTTCAAATTCCCGCCCGTCAGTCAGGACGCCTCGTTCCCGTGCCCACTCTGCAAGATGTGCCGTTTCGCCTCCGCGAGGTGCTGTCGCACTTGTTCCGCCGCCTGTTCGCCGTTGAAGGTCTTCCGCGGCAGAGTGGAAAGCACGCGCCTGGCTTTCAAGACGCGATTCGAGGGCGGAAGGAGCTTCGTCATGGTTCAAAACGAGTAACGGATGTTTGGATGAATCTGGTTTCGCCCGCAGGATGCGTCAATCAGGAGTTCACCACGCCCACTGCACGCCGAAACGGCCTGCGAGAGCCATGAGATCATCGCGCATCGCCCATTCGTCGGCACGCGGTTCCATGTCACCCGGATGACGCTGGCTGGCGCCTTTGAGGGCCATGCAGCCGGTGTTGTCGCCGATTTGACGGATGGTTTCGATCTCTTCCTTGCTCAGGCATTGCTCCGGCAGTGCGGCGAGGTCGTCGAGCTTGCTCTCAATGCTGCGCGCACCTTCGCCGTGCTCCTGGATGAGCGTGGGGACGACACTTTTCACGGCTGTGTTCCCCAAAGTCCACAAGCAGGCGAGCTGTAGCATGCTCAAACCGTGCTTCTGCGCGATGGGGCGCACTTTTTCGAGACGCTCCACGCCGTGCTCGATCCACTCGCCGGGGCGGTGCGTGCGATGATCGCCATCGCGGAATTTGTGGCCGGGCTTCACGTCATCGTGGAAGAGACCGCCGTAATCGACGACGCGGGCGAGGATATCGACCTTGTTCTTCTCCGCCGCGGCGAGCACGTGCTGACCGGGCCAGGGCTCGAAGGGATTCAAAATGATCATCGCCCAGTCCATGCGGTCGCCGTAGCGCTCGAAGCACTCGATCATGTCGAGCGTGAAGCCGTTCGCCGGTCCGGGAGCAATGCCGAGACGGTCGGTGAGGCCTTCATCGCGGATATTGGTGAAGGCATCCCACACTTTTTCGCTCGTGTAGCTGATGCTGTCCGGGTTGTGAAGCATCAGGAGATCAAACTTGCTGGTCTGGCAACGTTCGAGGCTCTTTTCCGTCGCCATCTTGAGGTAGTCGTAATACTTCTCCGGCCCGCGCAGCGTGGGATCGGTGAAGCGCGGGTAGCCGCGGGAGCCCTGGCGGATGCCTTCGTAAATGTCGTGGCCCACGATGCCGACGAGGCAGTATTCCTCACGCGGGATGCCTTTCAGCGCCTCGCCCAGCAGGGCATCGGCACGACCCACGCCATACACATCCGCGGTGACGAAGGTGCGCACACCCTTGGCAAACGAATCGCGCATGAGCTGCATGTAGTGCTCTTCGGAGAGTTGTTCGCCGTAGTGCATGAAGCGGCCGCCACTCCAGGTGCCGTAAGCCGTGCGTGTGAGATTCATAGGAGGTGAGGTTGGGGTTTGAGGGGCTGGATACATAGCGGTTCCGCCCGGTGTTTCAAACAAGGATGCTTCCGGTCCGGCCAGAAGCACAGGAAATGGCAAGATCGGCTGGATTTACGCGGTCTGGGCCTTGTCAGCCTCCTTGACGATCAGGTCGGCGATTTTCTCGGCGGAATTCTTCACCGCGAGCTTCTGCGCCGCCTTCTTCATGTCGCCAGCCTTCCGCGTGTCATTCACGATGCTCCGCACGGCGTCGGCGAGCGAGTCGGCGTTCAAATCGCTCTCCTTGATCATGCGACCAGCACCCACCTGGTCGAAAATCTCCGCGTTCCGCGTCTGATGATCCTCAGCGGCATACGGATAAGGCACCAGCAGGCTCGGCACGCCGAAGTAAGCCAGCTCCGACATCGACGAGGCCCCTGAACGTGCGACGGCGACATCCGCTGCGCGATACGCCAGATCCATGCGATGGCAGAACGCGGCCACATGCTGCTTCAGCATCGGGATCTTCGCATAAACATCACGCACCTCCTCGTAATCGGTCGGTCCGGCGATGTGCAGCACCTGGATGCCCATGCTCTCGAATTGCTCGAGCGCCATGCCCACCGCGCGGTTCACGCCACGAGCTCCCTGGCTGCCGCCCATGACGAGCAGCGTACGCCTGTCCTTGTCCAGCTTGAAAAACGCCCTCGGGTCGTCGCCGTTCTGCTGCTTCATGCTGCTGCGGATCGGCGTGCCGACGACACGCACATCGCCGTGTTTCGGGAAGTGCTCTTTGCAGGCTTCGAGCCCGCACAGCACGATGTCGCTGAAGCGGGCGTTCAGGCGGTTCGCCTTGCCGGGGATCGCATTGCTTTCGTGAATCAAGGTGCGGCAGCCTTCCTTGCGGCCCGCATAAAGCGGCGCGAACGACGTGAAGCCGCCCATGCCGAGCACCACTTTGACATCATGATCCCGGATGATCTGGCGGCAGCGTTTCGTGCCCTGCCACAGTCCTTTCAAAAAGCCGATCATCTTCGGCGACCACGGCTTCGGCATGGCCAGGAACGGCATTTTCTCGAAGCGCAGCTCCTTGTGGCCGGAGGCGGCCAGGGAATCGATTTTCTTTTCGCTGATGAGCAGCGTGACGTCATGGCCGCGTGAGGCGAGCACCTCACCCACGGCGATGCCGGGGAACAAATGCCCCCCGGTGCCGCCACACGCAATGAGCACGTGGACGGACTTCGGATTTTTCTGTTTCACTGAGATTCAAAAGGCTGAAAGGGTTGAACCGGAAGCACTTCGCGGGTCCCGTTGACCCTGGCGGAGGACGACCCCGGCAAAGCTGAGGAAAGCCACGAAGCGTCCATGATCAAGGGCTAAGACCGCCTACAACTGCGGCGTCCAGCGGCGCTTCCGGCGGATCACGGGAAGTTGATCCCAGGTCAGATGCACGCCCTGGCGATGGATGTTGATCAGGATGCCCACCGCGACCATCGCAGCCACCAGGCTGGAACCACCGTAGCTCACGAAGGGCAGCGGGAGGCCCTTGTTCGGCAGCAACGCGGTCGTCACCCCCATGTTCAAGAGTGCTTCCATCCCCAGCAGAAACGTGAGACCTGCGCCGAGCAGCTTGCCAAAACGATTGGGCGCATAGGCGGAGACCATGAAGCCGCTCATCACCAGCACCGCGAAGGCCAGGACGACGGCCGCCGTGCCGCGCAGGCCCAGTTCCTCCCCCACC
Organism: Prosthecobacter sp.; assembly: GCF_014879935.1. Classification (GTDB taxonomy): domain Bacteria; phylum Verrucomicrobiota; class Verrucomicrobiia; order Verrucomicrobiales; family Verrucomicrobiaceae; genus Prosthecobacter. The sequence goes on along the minus strand of NZ_JACSRD010000146.1, from coordinate 17,509 downwards.
ATCGGGAAAATGAAGTCAGTGTGTGCTTCGGGCAGGTAGGACAGCTTCATGCGCCCTTCGCCCAAGCCCCGGCCATCGACGCCGCCGGAGCCGAAGGCCAGCTTGGACACCCACTGCTGCAAACCGAGGCCCTCCTTGTGCTTTTCGAGGTCAAAGGTGACCATGATGCGGTCAAAGCGGTTCGGCAGGTATTTCACGCCCGCCCACAAACCCGCTCCGCAGGCCAGAATGATCAGCACGAGATAGCGGATCTTCGTTCCGGCCACAAACATCACCCCCATGCCCACAGTCGCCGTGAGCAGGGCGCTGCCGAGATCGAACTCGCAGCCGATCAGCCCCACCACTCCCATCAAAATCAGACCCGGCAGGGCGAATCCACGCCAGAACGTCCGGGTGAGCGTCTCATGCGTGGCAAACCAGCCCGCCAGCACGATGATCAGGGCGATCTTGCCGAATTCGGAGGGCTGCACGCGGAAGCTAGAGATGCCAAAGCCCTGCATGCCGATCCAGCGGCGCGAGCCATTGATCTTCACGCCGATCAGCGGCGCGTAGCAGAGCGCCAGCAGCACCGCCGCGGTGATCAGGATGTGCCAGCGCCAGCGCATCCAGACATTGTAGTCGATCAATGCCGCCACCATGCAGCCGGCAACGGAAACGCCCAGCCAGACGAGCTGCCGCCAGAGCGTCACATAATCCTCCGCGCCTTCGCCAGCGACTTCGAACGTGGTGCTCGCCAGCATCGTGATGCCGAGAGCGATCAATGAGACCGCCGCCAGGATGAGCAGGAAGATGGAGTGTCTGGCCATGAAAGCGTAGGGCTAAGGGCAAAGAGCGAAGAGTCTGAAGTTGGACGATTCACAAATGGTTTGGAGCGATGTGGACCTGAGCCTGTCTCTTTGCCCTTCGCTCTACGCTCCTTGCTATTTCGCCGGGATCACCAGCTTCATGCCTTCACGCATGGCATTGGGATTCTTGATGTTGTTGGCCTTCTGAATCGCAGTCACGGAGACGCCATACTTCGATGACAAGCGATAGAGCGTCTCGCCCGACTGCAAGGCGTGCATGCGCACCGGTGTCGCCTTCGCGACGGACTTGGAAGGCGTTTCCACCGGCTTCCGTGCCGGCTCGCTCTTCTTCACCGGCGCAGGCGGCGTGTCGGCGATTTTTTTGAGCATCTGGGTCGGCGGCAGCACCGGTGCGGGCTTGGGCAGGGCTTTGGGCTCCGCACGTTTCGGCGTTTCCTTCGACCCGGAGTGTTCGGGCGCCTCCGATTGCAGCAGGGAAGCAACACCAGGTCTCGTCGGTGCCGGCAGGGCGGCGATGTCCTCCTTCGGAGCGGCCGTGGTGGCCGGGATGTCGGCCGAGGCGATCGCACTGGTGGCCGGCGGCGTCTCGCCGGGTGTCAGCAGGGACATCGGAGTCAGCGCGGCCGAAAGGCTGGCGGGAGCTTCGGACGGTTTCACCGCCTCACTCGGTTCCTTCGTCACCGTGGGCGGCTGATCCTGCACCGCCAACGGCTTCGTCGCATCAGGTTCGGGCAGTTGCGGCTTCAAGGTCTGCCGGTCCACCGGGATGGCGCTCAACACCGGTTGTTTCGGCACGCGCAACATCGTTCCAGGGCCGATTTGCAGTCCTTTGTCGATCATGTTCAGCCGCGTGATCTCCTCCTCCGTCGTGCCGAACTTCGTGGCGATGCTCTTGAGCGAATCGCCCGACCGCATCTCGTAGCTGTCGAATTGCACCGTGTCCGCCGCGGCTTGCGCCTGCGCGGTAACGATCTCAGGCGCCGTCTGCGGCAGGCCGGAGCTGGTCGTCATGGCACGGGCGGCCTGTGTCACGGTCTGCTGCGGAGACTCATCCTCACCCATGAAATCGTAGATGATGATGCCGCCGATCAGCACGACGTGAACCAGCAACATGACGACAAACATGCGCGCCATGCCGGAGTTCGGCTCATGCTGGTTCCATTCGCCCTCTTCCGTGACGAGCGCCACGCGATGACGATGCCGCTCTCCATCGATGAGATTGAGCAGCAGCTTCTTGTCCTTGGTCTTGGGTGTCGTCTTCATTTTCATGGGACGTGAGGGTGGCGGGAGTTTGTATTTCAAAATCAGTTCAGGGAATTGACGGCGTCGCGGAACACATCGCCGCGCTGGGCATAACCGGTGTACATGTCGAAAGAGGAGGTGCCGGGGCTCAGGATGATCGCATCGCCGGCCTGGGCGAGCTCGGTGGCGATGGAAACAGCCTCCGCCATGTCCTTGCCACGCTTGCAGGGCAGCAGATCGCCGAAGGTCTGCTCCAGTTGCTGCGCAATCTCACCGATGAAGACCATCGCACGCACTTGGCCCTTCAATTCGGCCCTCAGAGGCGTGTAATCGAGCTGCTTGTCCTTGCCACCGGCAATCAGGACGATCGGACGCTCCTGCGAGCGCAGGCAGGCCTCCAGCGCGTGCAGGTTCGTGGCCTTGGAATCATTGATATACTCGCGATCCCGCAGCGTCCGCACCAGTTCGCAGCGATGACGCGGCGGCTCATAGCTTTCCATCGCCTTCAGCATCGCGGAAAACTCCAGACCGAACACGCGCCCCGTCATCAATGCCGCGAGCACGTTCTCCATGTTGTGCTTGCCGCGCAGCTTCAAACCGGCGGCGCTGCCGATCTCGCCGCCGTGGAGGTAAAACTTGCCGCCAGCATAGGTGTAGTCGGCTTCCGCACCGTAAGCGCTGAAGGTCCAACGCTGCGCCTGGCCGCTGGAGACGTTTTCACCGGCGCGCACGATGGCGACATCGTCAGCGGTGACGTTTTCGAAGATGCGGGCCTTCGCGGCGAAGTATTCCGGCATGCCGGGATAGCGGTCGAGGTGATCCGGGGCGAAGTTGAGCCACAGACTGGCCTTGGCGCGGAAGTTTTTGATCGTTTCGAGCTGGAAGCTGCTGATTTCGAGCGCCAGCACGTCGTGGCGCACGCCGCTGGCGACGACTTCGCTCAAGGACATGCCGTGATTGCCGCAGGGGATCGACTTCATGCCGCAGCCGTTGAACAGCGCCGCGATCAGCTCCGTGCAGGTGCTCTTGCCATTGGTGCCGGTGATGGCCGCCATGGGCATGTCCGTCAGGTTGAAGGCGAATTCAGTCTCGCCAACGAGCGGGACACCTGCGTCGGTGAATTTCTTCGGCAGCGGCCAGTGCTCATCCAAACCCGGACTGATGATGACGAGATCAAAATCACCCGGCTTGACCACGAGATCGCGCGCCGGCTGGCCCAGCACGCACGGGAAATCCTCCACCGGCTTCGCCTTGTCGCCTTCATCGAAGATCGTCACCTCCGCACCATGCAGACGCGCCAGCCGGGCGGCGCCGAGGCCGCTGCGGCCGGCACCGAGAATGGCGAAGTGCTGGGAGGCGAATTTCATGACTTAACGAATCTTGAGCGTGGCGAGGCCGAGCATGGCGAAGAGCAGGGAGAGCACCCAGAAGCGCACGATGACCTGGTTCTCATGCCAGCCGCCGAGCTCGAAGTGATGATGAATCGGAGCCATGCGGAAAATGCGCTTGCCGCGTTTCTTGAAGCTCCAGACCTGAAGAATGACGCTGCAGGCCTCCATCACGAACACGCCGCCGACAAGGGCCAGCACGATCTCCTGCTTGCAGCCGATGGCGAGCGTCGCGATGCATCCGCCGAGGGCCAGCGATCCAGTGTCCCCCATGAACATCCGGGCCGGATGCGCATTGAACCACAAAAAGCCAAGGCAGGCGCCCGCCAGCGCCATGGCGATGATGGGAAGCTCGTTCGCGAGGCTGTTGTGCGCGACGCCGAGGTAGTCAGAATAACGCGCATTGCCGCAGATGTAGCCGAACGCGGCATACGCGATGGCGGTCGTGATCGAGCAGCCGGTGGCGAGCCCGTCGAGCCCGTCCGTGAGATTCACGGCGTTCGACGCGCCGACGATGATGAGCGCGAACAAGGCGACCGCGAAGACGTGCATGTCGGTGATCACCGCGTCCTTCACGAACGGGATGTAAAGCGCCCGCAACGTGAGGCCGTTGTCGCCGGGGACCGCGTAGGCGAAAAGGAACCCGGCCACCACGGCCACGGAGGTCTGCCAGATGAGCTTGGTGCGTGCGCTCACGCCCTTGGAGTTCTTCTTGCTGATCTTCAGGTAATCGTCACGGAACCCTAGCGCACCGAGGCCGATCGTCGTGAGCAAGACGATCCAGACCATGATGTTGTCCCACTTGGCCCAGACGAGCGTGGAAACCACGATCGCGCCGAGGATCAAGATGCCGCCCATGGTCGGCGTGCCGGCTTTCTTGCCATGCAGTTCGTAGAGCTTGTGCACTTCCTCGGCCGTGCGGATCGGCTGGCCGATCTTGAGGGAGATCAGCTTGCGGATCAGGCGCTCGCCATAAAAAAGAGAGAGCAGGAAGGCGGTGATCGCGGCTCCACCCGCACGGAAGGTGTGGTACTTGAAGAGATTGAGGATTTTGTACAGGGCTGCGTCATCGCTCATCCAGCCGTGAGCGGTCATCCATTCCCTGAGTTCGTAGAGCCAATACATCATGATGCGGAAAAGTGCGTGAGAACCTGCTCCATGCGCGCGGAGCGGCTGCCCTTCAGCAGCACGACATCCCCCTCACGCAGCCACTCGCGCAGCCGGGCGGCGCAGGCGGCATGATCTGGAAAATGCTCGGAGGAGGAAGCCTTCGAGGCCTCGGTGATCCATGCGGCCTCGTTGCCGCCGACGCTGAAGACGGCGTCGAGCTTCAGCGAGCCGGCGAATTCGCCCACGCGGCGATGTTCGGCCTCGGCGATCGGCCCCAGCTCGCCCATGCGGCCCAGCACAGCCACGCGGCGGCTTTGAGGCTCTCCCAGCGTGCTCAGCGTGCGCAAGCCAGCGATCATGCTGTCCGGATTCGCGTTGTAGGAGTCATCGATGAAACGAACGCCTTTGACGACTTTCGGTTCGACCCGACCGCCGGTCAGCTTGGCCTGATTCAGCGCATCGGCGATGTCCGCCGGTGAAATTCCCTGCCTCCAGCCCATGCAGGCAGCCAAGGCGGCGTTTCCAACCATGTGTTCGCCCAAAATCGGCAGGCGCGCCTCAATCTTCTCACCGCTGAAGTCGAGCGAGAAACTGGTTCCGGTGGCATCAGCGCGCAGATTCGATGCCGCCACGTCCCCACAGCCGACTCCGGCCGTCGAGACACTGCCCTGGCAATGGCGGGCGATCACAGCGCTGTACTTGTCGTTGGCATTGAGCACCACGACACCGCCGCGCTTCACCTGGGCTGGCAGCGTGGCCTTTTCCCACGCAATCGCATCCTGCGTGCCCATGTGTTCGATGTGCGCCATGCCGACGTTCGTGACGATTCCGGCGTCGGGAATGGCGATGTCGGTGAGCACCTTGATCTCGCCGGGATGATTCATGCCCATCTCGGTGACGCAGCATTCATCGCCATCGCGGAGCGACAGCAACGTGAGCGGAACACCGATGTGGTTGTTCAAATTGCCAAAGGTGGCCCGGGTCTGGAGCTTCTTCGCCATCACGATGGCGGTGAGGTCTTTGGTGGAGGTTTTGCCGTTGCTGCCGGTCAGGCCGATGATCAGCGGGTTGTGCTGCTGGCGATAACCACGGGCCATGCTTTGCAGCGCGACCAGCGTGTCACCCACTTCGATCACCGCGCAAGGCAGGGTGCCCCAGGCGGAGTTCACCTTGCTGACAACAACAACGGCGGCTCCGGCGGCAGCGACCTGCGGGATGAAGTCATGCGCGTCGAACTTTTCCCCGACCAGCGCCACGAACACGTCGCCATCAGCGATTTTGCGCGAATCGGTGTTCACCTTCGTGACCAGGCGCGATCCGTCGCCCCGCAGCGTGCCTGCGGCGAATTGGGCGAGAGTCTGGATCGGGGTCGGCTTCATGAAAAAATAACGAATGACGAATGACGAATGACAAATGCAGGCCAGATGCCGAGGGCATTCGGCATTCGGCATTCGGCATTCGTCATTGGAGCGGCGATCATCAGCGGTCGAATCGGGGTGGGCGTCCAAAACCGCCGCGCTGGGCTTCGCGCTCGGCGGCTTTCTCCTCGCGCTCCTGGGCGCGGGCAGCTTTGAGGTCGTGCAGGAGCTGGCGGGCGACCTTGCGGTCGTCGAAGGGATGCTTCTTGCCCTTGATGTCCTGGTAATCTTCGTGGCCTTTGCCGGCGATGACGACGATGTCGCCCTCACGGGCGCCTTCGAAGGCGACGCGGATGGCCTCGCGACGGTCGGGGATGATGGCATGGCCCTTCGGACGGGCAAAGCCGGCCTTGGCGTCGTTCAGGATCTGTTCCGGGTCCTCGGTGCGCGGATTGTCGGACGTGAGCACGCAAATGTCGCTGCCTTCCTCGGCCGCAGCAGCCATCTTCGGCCGCTTCATGCGGTCGCGGTCGCCCCCGCAGCCGAAAACGGTGATGATGCGGCGTGGACGCAGCGCACGGACGGTCTTCAAGGCGTTCACGATGCCGTCCGGCGTGTGGGCGTAATCGACGAAGACATGGAAACGGGTGTTTTCCGACACGCGTTCGAGCCGTCCGGGCACCTGCGGGGCGTTTTGCATATGACGGATGGCTTCACGCAGGTTCAAACCGACGCCGTGAGCGGCTGCGAGCGCGCCGAGCGTGTTGTACACATTGAAGTCGCCGATCAGAGGCGTGCGGACGAGGAAACTGCGGCCCCGGGCCTCCAGTTCGAAGGTGGTGCCGGTGAAGTCGTACCGCACGTTGATGGCGCGGAACTCATTGTGCACGCCGAAGCCGAAACGCGTGACGCGGCCGGTGTTTTGGAAGCGGTCCACCAGCTTGCGGCCCCAGGAGTCGTCCCCATTGATGATGAGCGACGAGCGCGGCAGGGCGGCGGACATTTCAAACAGCCGCACCTTGGCCTCGAAGTATTTCTCCATCGTGCCGTGATAATCGAGATGGTCCTGCGTGAGGTTGGTGAAGATCGCAGCGGCGAAAGGCAGGCCGAACACGCGATCCTGATCGAGCGCATGAGAGGAAACCTCCATGGCGCAGGCGCGGCAGCCATTGTCCCGCATCTGGCCCAGCAGGCCCTGGATCTCGAGCGATTCGGGCGTGGTGTGCGTGGCGGGCATGTGCTGCTCGCCACCGAGATCGTAGAACACGGTGCCGAGCAGGCCGCTGCGCAACTGGGCGGCGTTGAAAAGGTGATGCATGAGGAAGGCCGTGGTGGTCTTCCCGTTCGTGCCCGTGACACCGGCGATGGTGAGCACCTTGGCCGGATGGCCGTTCAAAGCCGCGGCCGCCTGGGCCAGGGCGATGCGCGAATGGCGCACGTGAACCCACGGCGTGGCACAATCCTCCGCCGGAGCCTGTTCGGCGATGATGGCGGCGGCGCCGAGTTCGATGGCCTTCGGAATGAAGCTGTGGCCGTCCGCATTCGAGCCACGCATGGCGACGAAAACGATGCCAGGACCGGCTTTGCGCGAATCGTAGGTGAAGCCGGTCACCTCCGTGTCGAGGCTTCCCGAAACGGCCGGCCGTTCCAGGTGCGGGATGATGTCACGCAGTTTCATTGTGCACCTCCTTTCGCGGCGACTTTGATGGGGCGCTGGTTGCGGATGGCGAGGTGATCCAGCGTCTCACGCACGACTTCGGCGAAGATGGGGGCGGCGACGCGGCCGCCGCGGATCATTTTCGAGCTTTCAGCCTGGGGATCGTCGAGCATCACGAGGCAGACGAGCTGGGGGTTGTCGATCGGAGCCATGCCGACGAACGAGGTGAGGTAGGCGCCATCGATGTAGCGTTTCTTTTCGGGGTCATAACGACGTGTGGTGCCGGTCTTGCCGCCGACGCGCACATCCGGGACGGCCGCACGGCTCCCGGTGCCTTCCAGCACGACTCCTTCGAGGAAGTCACGCAGGGAGGCCGCTGTCTTCGCGGTGCAGGCCTGCCAGACCGGCTGTGGCGGGATGACTTCGGCCTCGCCATTGGGTTTGACGACGCGGTCGATGAGGCGCGGCTTCATCAGCACGCCACCATTGGCGATGGCACCGTAGGCCATGCACATCTGGAGCGGCGTGACGGAGACCTCATAGCCGATGGGCATGCGGGAGTAGGTGGTGTTGCTCCAGCGGCCGGTGTTCACGTAGCCGGCCTTTTCTCCCATCAGTCCGATGCCGGTGACGGCACCGAAACCAAAACGCGAGGTGTAATCGAGCATCAGGTCCTGGCCGACACGCTTGCTGATCTTGTACATGCCGATGTTGGAGGAATGGACGAGCACGCCTTTGACGGTCTGCATGCCGAGCGGTTCGTCGTCGCTGAGCTTCACTTTGCGGACGGGATCCTCATAAAACATCTGGCCGCAGTCGATGCGCTCGCCGGGGGTGACCTTGTGATTGTCGAGCGCCGCGGCAAGGGTGACGACCTTGAAGATCGACCCGGGCTCATACGGCTCCGCAATCACGTGATTGGTCCAGGTGCTGAGGTCCGGATTGCTGACGTCACGATGCGGACGCGCGGCCATCGCCAGGACGGTGCCGGTGGCGGGTTCGGTGACGACGATGACGACGCGGCGGGCGTTGTTGGCCTTCCACGCACGCTCACAGATGGCCTCGACGTTGTCCTGAAGCTGCATGTCGATGGTGAGATGCACATCGCTGCCGTTTTGCGGTTCGACGACGCTGCCTCGATAGGCCGGCAGCTCGTTGCCGGACTTGTCGCGCTCGATGAACTGCTCACCCGCGACACCTGCGAGCCTTGCGTCCATGAGCTTTTCGACGCCCCAGCGTCCTTTGTTGCTGGTGTCGGTGTCCCCCAACACGAGCGAAAGGCGGTCCTTCGCCGGGAAACGGCGGGCGACCGTCGGGCGCATGTGAATGCCAAAAATGTGCTCGGCCTTGAACAGCACGGCCCACTGTTTCGCGGTTTCCTCGTCGATCTGCTTTGCCAGCACGATCTCCGGCTTGTCGGAGGCGACCTGGGAGCGGATCTCAGCCTCCGGCTGAGGCAGGATGCCCGCGAGCACCCTGGCGACGTGGTCGTGATACGCGGCGATGGTCTGCGCCTCGTCGAGCTGTCCACGCAGGTCCAGTGCTTTCATCCCACGCACGGCAGCGAGATGATGACGGACGGTGATGATCTCGCGCAGATGGGTGCGGTCGGTGTAGAGCTCGCTGACGTCCTCGTCATGGGCGAGGTATTCGCCATTGAAGTCCTTGATGGCGCCGCGATGCGCCGGCAGGACGATGTGACGCTGGTATTTCTTCGCGGCGAGGCTGGAAAGACGCGGCGATTCCTTGATGTGGATGACCGCGAGCCTCCAGGTGACGAGCGAAAAGCCCGCCAGCAGCACAAAGAGCAGCACAAACATGCGCCGGCACACAGGACGGTCGCGACGGAGCTGGATCTGGCTCGGGAGAGGCTGGCTCACGGATGATTGGCGTTGGTTTGAGCGATGGAAGGCGAGGAAACGGCCGCTGCTGCCGCCGCAGGCTGAGCCGGCAGCGTTTTGAGAACGAGCAGGCTGTGCTTGGTGATCGGCCGCAGCAGCGTTCCAGCGGCGGTGAGGCGCGGCTGGACGCGATCGCGTGTGAGCAGCGTTTCGATCTTGTTGTTCAAGGCGAGAATCTCGGCGTTCAGCAGGCGCATCTCGGATTCGACCTTGCGCTGCTCGTCGCCGATGGCGCGGACACGGTTCTTGCTGACGACGATGCCGAGGCCCACGAAGGCAAGCGAGGCCACGACAATGAGAATGCCCGTGATCGCGGGCAGGCCCAGGCTGTTGCGGTAGCGGTTGCGCTGGCGTGGCTTCATGCGGAAAGGCGTTCGGCGACGCGCAGCCGGGCGCTGCGGGCACGCGGGTTCAATTCGATCTCATGCGGGCCGGCTTCGACCGGTTTGCGGGTGATGAGTTTCAGCACGCAGTCGGGATTCTTGCGCGGCTCCGGCCATTCCGGGCGGTCAAGGAAGGGCGTGGAAAGGTGCTGCAGCGTTTGTTTGACGATGCGGTCCTCCAGCGAGTGGAAGGAGATCACGGCGAGCCTGCCGCCGGGTTTCAACCAGCGGGGAGCGGCGGCGAGGAAATCGCGCAACGCGGCGAGTTCATCATTCACCGCGATGCGCAGGGCCTGGAACACCAGTGTGGCCGGATGGCGCTTGGAGCGTTTTGGCGAGGCGGTGGCGACGATCTCGGCCAGGTGCAGCGTGGATTCGATGCGACGGGAGGCACGCGCCTTGATGATCGCACGGGCGATCCGGCGGGCGTTGGGTTCCTCACCATACTCATTGAAGATGCGGGTGAGTTCCGCCTCATCCTCCTGATTGACGATGTCTGCCGCCGTGCGTGGAGCGTCGGTGTCCATGCGCATGTCCAGCGGCGCATCCTTGGCGAAAGAGAAGCCGCGGACGGCTTCATCGAGTTGATGGCTCGACACACCGATGTCCACCAACATGCCGTCGAAGCCCGAGACGCCGGTTTCTTCAACGATCTGCGGAAAATGACGAAAATTGCCGCGCAGGGCGCAAAACTGTGCCGCGTAGGGCTTCAAACGGTCCGTCGCATGCCTCAGGGCATTCGCGTCCTGGTCCATGGCCACCACGCGAGCACCGTGCTGCAGCAATGCCTCGGAATGACCGCCGCCCCCGAGTGTTCCGTCAAAGATCAGCTTGCCCGGGGCGGGCTGGAGCAAATCGAGAACTTCCTGGAGCAAAACAGGAGCGTGATAGAATGGCAGATTGCGCGTGCTGTGGCCGGGCTGGCCGGATTCCGGCACATCCCCCCCTCCCCCGGCTCCTGGACGTGTCACCAAAGTGCCACGCCCCCACGGCATGAGGTCATCCATGCCATCCGTGGACCCGAACCAGGGCCAGCTTCCTACTTGAGGAAATGCAATCAGTCTGGAAACCACAGAGAGCCACGAACGCGCAGACGAGCCCCCCTTCCGACCTTGAGGACGAAGGAGACGCGGCAGGAAAAGTCCGGTTTCGGCGTGCGCGTTCATGATAAACTGAAGACCTTCGGCGGCCATTCGCACTGATTGGGGTGTGAAATGTCACGCCAGACTAAAATTCTAACCAATCCTTATAATCTACGGTTGCTTGTTTTGGCAATCGGCGATTTTCAGAATTTTTGCACATGATTCAAATTATTCACATGGTGTTCATGCGAGTATTCAAAGAAGCTAGAGATACTCGCAAACCATCGGACAGTGGCATCGATCTCCGCGCGGGCGGTTTTCCTCCGTTTTGACGGCACTTCAACACTTTCTCCGTAGTAAGCGGCCGCCGCGGTCGAGGGCCTCTCCACCAAGAGGAATCTGGACAGAGCACCCGAACTATTGCTAGCCTCAGGGAAATTGAAACAATTCTGACCCAACGCCATGGCCAAGAAACCTGCTCCCAAAAAGGCACCTGCCAAAAAGCCCGCAGCGAAAAAGCCGCAGCCTTCCCCAAAGAAGCCAGCGCCAGCCAAAAAGCCGGTTCCTGCCAAAAAAGCCTCGCCGCCGAAAAAAGCCGCTCCAGCGAAGTCCGCCCCCGCCCCCAAACCCGCTCCTGCTCCGGTTCCCGTGAAGAAAGCGGAGCCTACTCCGGTCATGAAGCCTGTGTATGAAGCTCCCCCGCCCAAACCGGCAGCGCCAGCCATGCCGGGCGCCGCGCCCAAGGCCAGCGCTCCTGGCAATTCCGCGCTGACACTCGCCTGCCAGGCCTCAGCGGGGGCTGCGGCCAATGGAAACACCCATCCGGCCAACATCCTGGTGCTGGTGAGCAGCGCTGGCTGGCCGGTGACAGACCTGACCAAGGATCACTTCACGATCATGGAGTATTTCGAAGTGCCCGGACAGCAGGCGCCCTTCAGTAACAACATCACGTCCTTTCGCAATGTCGGCACGGGGGCTTATCTCCTCCAGGTGAAGCCGATCACCGGTGCTCCGTGGCGCACCGGCCATCACCTGGCCCAGGTTCTGGTGTCCTCCGCCGATGACCGACAAGGTCAGGGCGCGGTGAAGCTGATCATCCGGTGACGCCCCGGCTCGGCCCCTTTCGTCTGGTCACCGGAGCTTTGATGCGCCTGCATCAGGCCAGGCACGCGTCTTGCCCATCGCAACTCATGTGTCCCATCCCTCACGGGGGCGGCGGCGGGCTGATACGAAGCCGGACAAAACGCCTGCCACCGGTGCCTGAGGGAACAAGGGCACGCATCTGCATGGCACCGCCTGCTGTGGACAGCCATTCGCTGACCACACCCTCCGTGCTCCAGGAGCCTGGCAGCAGGCTGTCGCTCCATTCCACATCAAAGACGATGCCGTCACTCACCGCCCGGAAGCTCCGGGGATAGAAATACTCCAGCATTCCCCCCGAGCCCTTGGAAAGCGGTGTGTGCAGCACGCCAGCCACGCCTCCGTGGTGGCCGACCGCGTATTCCAGGAAGTTCACCATGCCGTCACCATCGGGATCCGCGTCATCGGCGGCGGCACCCGTGGCCTCTGCGATGCCAAAGGTGGTCAGACGCCACCCCGCAGCGCCAGTGCCAGTCTGAAAGTTATCCGCATGCACCTGTCCACTGGTGATGCTCAGGCCCTCGGAGAAGGCGGTCACGCTGACCTTGAACCCGCCCCCGGGGGGCATGGACCAGGAGGTTTGGCGTGTAGCCGTCATGGGCAGGCCGCTGATGCCAAAGGTGCCGTACTCCTGCCATTGGAGGCCGTCACTCCGTCCGGTGGGATCATAGCTGGCGGTGAAGACGCCCGGCCCGGGATCGTAGGTCAGCCGCAGACAGGCATCGGTGAGCGCCGGGTGATCGGTGGGTTGCGTCAGGGGCAGCACCTCTCCCTGTGCGGCAGCCGAACTTAGGATGGCCAGTATCCCCTCACCGTCGCCCTCCGGCCCGCTGCGGAAGAGCTCCAGGGTGAGGTAGTCCTCCGCATTGGCCAGGTTGGTCACGGTGATGCCGATGCAGGCGTTGTGGTCCGCGTCAGGCTCCACGCTGTTATGCACATCCACGATGACATCGAATGCCTGGATGGGAAAGACAGCGCTATTCAGCACCCATTCACGTCTGACCTCGTCAAAACCTTCGACGAGGTCCGGCGTCGCCACCCGGTATTCGAGCCGCCCGTTGGCCTCGACCAGGGAGCCATTCCCGCTGGCGATGTCCGCAGGTGCCCACTTCGCCGCATCGCGAGTGCTGTCATTGAAATCATCCCCACCGGAAAAGATGGGATCTGTCTTCGTGACCGTCACGACATAGTTTTTCGTCGTCACACCGTCCTGTGCCACGACCTGCACGGTGAAGATGTTCTCCCCTGGGACGGAAACCCAGATCGGGGACGGCACGTTGGACACTGCGGCATTGCCGTTGAGGGTGAAGGTGGCGTTGGGATCGGCCACGGTCGCGGTCAGCGTCATGTCAAGCGTGCTGGCGGGGACACGAGCGGCATACTGGGTCGTGCCGCTGCTGAATGCCGGACTCAAGGCCCCCTGGCTCAGGACCAACCCGGAGAGGTTGGCGTTGGTGCTAACCATGGTGAAAGTCATGTCTGCGCCGTAGGTGGTAGTGACACCGTTTTGGGCCACGAGCCGGTAGTGGTAGAGCGTTCCGGGGGAGAGCCCGATGAGGTTTGCGCTCACGGGCACGGCGCTGGTGCCGGAGCCCACGGCCTGGCTGCTGGTGCTGCTGCCGTATGTCGTGGTCGTGCCATACTCGAACCACACGTTGGTGGTAATGCCTTTCGGGTTCACGGCACCGTTGACGATGGCCGTATCGGAGGTGATCGAAGATGCAGGGGAGTTGGCTACTTCGGCAGCGTAGGACGGCACGGCTCCGGGCGTGGTGTCCCGTACAAAGAGGTAGCTTGTATCAGGGTAGTGGACCACAGGAGAGACGTAGTTTGACGCGCCGGCCGTCGTAGTGAGATCACCTTGCCAAGAAGATGCCCCGACGCCGACATAGGCATCAGGAGTGACCATGTCCGCCACGTTGTTCATCAGCATGCCAACTCTGACATTCAGATACCCCCCGCCGGATGCAGTCACATTCACACCGCCGAACTGGGTGGCACTCATCAAGGTGAAGTTTCCAGGACTGGGCGTCAGGGCCAGCCAGTCTGTGCGGCTGTTACTGGCAACAAGGGTGCCACCGGAGAACATGTCGCGGAGGGAAGTTTTGCTGAGGCCGGGCAGATTAAGTTGCAAACGCTTTGTCCCTAATCCCACCATGAGGGCATTGAAGGGAATCGTCGAGAACCCTTGGGATTTGAATTCGGTGTTATCCAACCCCGGACTGCCATCATTGAGGGTGGTGGTGTTGGTCCATAGCGCCGACGAGTATTGGAAGGTCGTCTGCGATCCATTAGCCTTCAGTAGCAGTGTCCAACCTCCGCCGTTGGTCGTCATATCGCAGTAAGCATCAAAAGGGTCTGCTCCGCCCGGCCCATCCGGATCGAGTGTATAGACCCCATTGGTGGCCGATGGAATCGTCTGCTTGATCGCCATGGCTCCGGGATAAACCAACGCTGCCCGCCCCGTCAGCCCCAATGCAAAGCTTCCCTCCGCATCTGGATCATTACTTTCAATAGTCATCGGTCCTGTGAAGGTGCCGGGCACCGTGTTCGCTAGAAACCGCACGTCGAAGCTGTGCGTGGCATTCGGTTCCAAGACATAAGCAGCAAAGGGGCCGACGTGCTCATACCCCTCGGGCAGGGTCAGCGCGGTGACATTCAGTGTGGAGCTGCCTGTGTTCGTAACACGGAAGGTCCGTGTCACCGGCGTGCCCAGCGGGGCGGTGCCGAAGTTCACACTGGAAGCGCCATCTACCAGCAGCGAACCCACCGGCTGCTCCACCTGGATGTCTGGCGGCGGGGCCATGAAGCTTTGAATGTCCGTGGTTGTCGTGCCATTCACACTCGCCGCGGTGACCCGGTAGTAGTAATTCGCGCCGACTGCGAGGCTGCCGGGGTAGAGCGTCGTTTCAAAGCTCTGCGTGCCACCACCGGTGAAGGTCCCGATGGTCGCGGTGCTGCCGAGAGCGTTCGTGGTGCCGTAGTCCACGGTGAGCGTGGTGCTGGCACCCGCTGGCTGCACCTGACCACTGATGAGCAGCCCCGCACCAGCCGGAGCCACGCTAGCGGTGACCAGGGGCAGTGCGGGAGCAGAAGCACCCAGCACGCGCACGACTGCCAGATTCGAGGTGCCGCCAGAGTCCGTCGTGAAGCCAGCGCCGACGAAATTGCCATTCGCATCCAGCGCCGAGCCATGAAGGCGGTCGTTGGTCGGGCCGGGGGTAATCTTCACGATGCCATCTGGTCCGTAGGTTTGATCGTAACTGCCGTTGCTGTTCAGGCGCAGGATGCCCATGCCTTGCCGACTGGCTTCCGAGTAGAAACCTGACAACACGATTTTCCCATCCGGCTGCACTTCCACCGCCTCCGCCCAGTCGGAATACGGGCCAAAGCCCACCGTTCGCATGCCGTCGCCGTCGAAGCTCGTGTCGAGGGATCCATTCGACAGGTAGCGGGCAATGCCAAAGTCGTAGCTGATTCCTGCGGTGAACGAGCGACCCACCGCCAGAATCCGGCCATCCGGCTGCAGGGCCAGGCCGAGAATCCGATCTTCACCGCTCGCCAGCGTTGTTGTGGTGATGCCGTTCGCGCCAAAGCTGCTGTCAAGCACACCGCTGGATGTGTAGCGTGCCAAAGCAAATGACTCGCCACCCGGGAGTGCCGATCTCCCACCCACCACAATGTTGCCATTCAGTTGAAGCACGGCGGCATACGCATTCGCCCCCAGACTGCCGATGGCGGTGTTCACTTTGCCTCCTGTGCCAAACCTCGTGTCCATGCTGCCATCCGCATTATAGCGGGCCAAAGCAAAGTGAGAGCCTGTCGGCGTCCCGGCAGTGCCGACGGCGATGATCTTACCATCCGGTTGAATCAGCAACTCTGCTGCGGAGTCATTGCCCGCAAACCAGTCCGTGGTCACCTTGCCATCCTCATCAAAGCTGGGGTCAAGTGTGCCGTTGGGAAGATATCTGGCGAGCGCGAAATCGTAGTGGCTCCCCACGTCGGCCTCACCGCCCACCACGATCTTGCCATCCGCCTGAATCCCCACCGAGTAGCAACCATCATTCGCACCAAAATCTGTGCGCGCCTGCCCGTTCGTTCCAAACGTGGCATCCGGCGTGCCATCCGGCAGGAACCGGGCCAGCACCGTGTCATTGCTCGTGCCATTGTGCCCAAAGCCCACCACCACGATCTTCCCATCCGGCTGCACCACCACATCCCGCCCCTGCGTGTTTCTCGGTGTGCCGCTGGTGGTGAAAACAGAGGATTGCACACCATCCACGCTGAAGCGTGCATCCATGACACCGGTGCCGCAGGAGCCCTGGATGGCAAAGGTGTAAGCCGACTCGTCAGGATCACTGTTCAGGATGCTCACCGTGGCCGTCTTCAGCCCGGTGGAGAAAGGTTGAAAGCGCACCGTGAAGCTCGTGCTCTGCCCAGCAGCCACACTGGCCGCTGGCTGGCTGGTCACGGTGAAATCCGCCGCATTTGGACCTGTGAGACGCACCCGGGGCGTGTCAGTGAGCACCAGCGTGTCCGGGCCTGCGTTCGCGATCGAATAGGTGGTGTCGGTGAAGGGGCCAGGCGTTCCTAGATGCCCATATTCGGTCCCATCTCCTCCCCATGGACTGGTGTCGCCTTTAGGTATCTCGATCCCCAGCCCGCTGATTGTGATCTCCGAATTGGTGGGATCAGTCATGAACGTCCTAACCGACGTAATGGTCGTGCCGTTCGTGCTGGTGGCGCTGATGCGATAGAAATAGGTGGTGGCGGGCTGCAGACCAGTCAAGGGTACGCTGAAACTCTGGGGCGTTGTGCCATCGGCGGGAGTGAGTGGAATAGATGCGCTGCTGCTGAAGCTACCATCCGTGCTATATTGAAAAGCGGCACTCGTGGTCTTCCCGTAAGGCTGGATGCTACCATGTAGGATCGCGCTTACCGAAGTGATGGCGCTTGAGGTTCCCAGCTCTGCCAATGGGCGCAAAGGGACAATGGCGGCTTTATAATCGGTTCCCGCCGCAATGGCTGAAACGCCACTGAGTCCAGTGGGCACATCTGAGTACTCGCCCCAGGCTACCACAGTGCCATCGACCTTAATCGCTAATGTTTCTGCCCATCCTGCCGCCACAGCTACCACGCCAGTGAGTCCAGAGGGCACCGTCGCTTGGCCGTAGGTATTGTATCCCCAAGCCACGACGGTGCCATCGCCTTTCAGCGCCACTGTATGCAACCCTCCAGCCGCGATGTCCCCCACGCCACCGAGGCCAGCAGGCACATTCGTCTGACCGTAATAATTGTACCCCCAGGCCACCACGGTGCCATCGGCCTTCAGCGCCACCGTGTGAGCCCATCCCGCTGCCACAGCCACCACGTTACTAGGCAGTGTTTTAAAACCTCAAAAGGCGAGAGAAAGAAGTTGTACTCACGGGTTGGATAACGGAT
>NZ_JACSRD010000041.1 GCF_014879935.1 Prosthecobacter sp. | reverse complement strand
CGCCACGCGCCTCCAGCTAAACGAGTCTTGCCTCCGCCTCCTGCTCGGATACACTCCTTCACGTTCGCCATACCTTCTCAAGCTAAAGCTCTTGATTACATGGGTGATGCTTCTCGTGCGCATCTGTTACACTTTTTGTCGTGAACAAAAGGGCAGTGTCGAAGGATTCACGCAGGAAGCGGTGAAGGTGATGGAGACGTGATGAATGACAAGGCGCGAATTTCCCGCCCTCATGAAACGCCCTCTTCTTTCCCTCCTCACCGTGCTCATGACCGCCTCCGGTGCTCTTGCTGACACGGTGGCCTACTGGAACTTCAACTCGCTCTCCATCGCCACGGCCAGTGCGCCTGGCGCGGGCGGTGTGCCGACGTCGATCACGGCGAATCAAGGCACGGGCACGGCTTCTCTCACGGGCTGGACAGGCCTTGTGGATGACTTTGGTGGCTCCACGATCAATGCGATCACTCCTGATGCGTCAGGCGCTTCACTGAGCCTTGTGAGCAACGCGGGCAACAACAGCTTCATCGAGTTGCAGCTCAATCTGGCGGACTTTGGCGATCCCATCATCACGTTTGCCACGCGTGGCACATCGAGCGGCTTCAACAGCGGTGTGTGGTCCTACAGCGTCGCGGGCGGTGCTTTCACCACCATCTCCGGTGTGAACACGGCGACGACTTCGACGACCTTTGCGCTCGCCACGGTCGATCTGAGCGCCATCAACGCCGTGGATGGCCAGTCGAACGTGCGACTGCGCTACACGCTCAGCGGGGCCACCAATGCGACCGGCAACAACCGCATCGACAACATCCAGGTGAACGCCACGATGACCTCGGACAGCACGCCGCCTCTCGCCACGGCCTTTGCACCGCTGGACAATGCCGCGAGCGTGCCCGTGACCTCGACGCCGACGATCACCTTCAATGAGAATGTCAAAAAAGGCACCGGCAGCATCCTCATCAAGCGCAGCAGCGACAACTCGACCTTGGAGAGCATCGACGTGACGACCTCGCAGGTCACGGTGACGGGCGCGGCGGTGACGATCACGCCTTCGGCGAACTTTGCGAACTCCACGGGCTACTACATCGAAATTCCAGCGGCAGCGATCGAGGACATCGCGGGCAATGATTACGCGGGCATCAGTGGCGCGACGGCGTGGAACTTCACCACCATCGCGGCCTCCGTACTGCCGAGTGCCACGGAAACCTTCACCACCGGCTGGCGTGTGCTTCCCACCGGCGCGAGCACCAGCGCGGACTATTATGCGGAGGGGAACGGCCAGGGAACCTTTGCCCGCTTTGACCTTGGCATCTTCAATATGACGAAGCTCGACTTCGGCCTCAGTGGTGCTTCGACGATCACCAGCGTGCAGAGTGCGGAGTTCACGCTCACGCACAATGACCGCACCTTCACGCAGGGCACGGAGGTGGAGTTTTTCTTCACCACAGACGCCGCCACCGGCAAGACTTTCAATACCGCGCTGGTCAACGGCATCGACAACGCGCAGTTCGCCTTCGCGCCCATTTCTCTCGGCAAATTCCCTTACACGCCGGAGGCTGGTGGCAGCACGGACACCTTCACGCTTGATCTCAGCGCGGCGGGTGCGGCGCTGGTTTCGCGTCTGAACACGGGCGAGGACTTCAGCATCATCATCGCGGCCACGACGCCGATGGCGGCCATCACCTACTCCGGCAAAGGAAACACCTTTGATCCCGGCGATCCCTCTTTGAAGCTCACGGTGAACGAAACGACCGGCGTGGACACCACCGCGCCTGCCGTGGCCTTTTTCACGCCAGCAGATGGCAGCGGCGGTTTGCCGATTTCGTCGAACTTGCGCATCAACTTCAATGAAATCGTCCAAAAGGGCAGCAGCGGCGCGATCACGATTCTCCGCAGCAGCGACAACTCGGTGTTTGAGGCCATTCCGGTCACCAGCACGCAGGTGACGGTGAATCTCGGCACGGTGACGATTGATCCGGCGGCCTCGCTGGAGTCCGCAGGCAGTTATTATGTGCAAATCACCGCGGGAGCCATCGAGGACACCTCGGGCAATGATTTCGCCGGCATCGCCGACACGACGACGTGGAACTTCAGCACCGCGCAGCCGCCGATCACGAACCTGGGGCCGTTCAGCGCCTCGCAGAACGCTCCAGCGGGCGCGGTGGTGGCCCAGCTCAACTCGAACATCAATGGCAAGGAGGGCATCAAGTATGCCATGCTCGGCGGCAGCGGCTCCACGGCGATGATGAAGGCCGTTCCGGGCAGCGGCTACGTCGTGAATCCCATCTTCACCATCGGCGACACGATCACCGGAGCCACCGGTGCGCTGAATCCGACGTCGGCAGGCAGTTTTTCGCCTGTGGGCACGCTCGACGGCCTCGGAGCCTTTTCGCTGAATGCGAACACGGTGCGCGTCTTCAGCAATCACGAGATCGAAATCCCCAACACCGGCTCCGCTGGCTATCCTTACACACTCGCGAACGGCACGGTGATCACGAAAGGCGGCGCTCGCATCAGCTACTGGGACATTGATAAAACGACGCGGCGTGTCGTCGATGGCGGTCTGGCCATTGCTCGCATGTATGACCGCACCGGCACGGTGGTGACGAGCACGGCGCAGCTCGAACTCGGCGGCCTCGATCGCACCTGCTCCTCCGCGTTGTTTGAGCCTAATCTCTGGGGTGCAGGGCGCGGCCTCGTGGATCGCACTTACATCATGGGTGAGGAGACATCGACGGCCTTTGGTCATCCGCACGGCGGCACCTACTGGGCGCTCGACACCTCGAATGGCGATCTTTGGGCGCTGCCGGACTTTGGTCGCGGCTCCTGGGAAAATGCCGCGCTGATCGATACCGGCACCACGACGCATGTGGCCTTCCTTTTGGGCGATGATGCGCAGGCGCGGCCTTTGTATCTCTACGTCGGCGAAAAGAGCACCGCGCTTGGAGCGAACTTCGTCGAGCGCAACGGCCTCAAAGGCGGCCAGCTCTATGTGTGGAAGACCACGAACGGCAACACCACGCCGCAGCAGTTCAACGGCACCGGAGCCACTCGCACCGGCACCTGGGTGGCGGTGAATGCGCGAAACATCGCCAATGCCGGCGCCGCCGGGCACGATGCGCAGGGTTATAAAAACGACACCACGCTCGGCACGGAGGCTTCCGGCCTTGGTTGCTTCCTTTTCTCGCGTCCGGAAGATCTCAGCACCAGCCCCACGGATGGCAGCATCGTCGCCTTCACCTCCACCGGTCGTGGCAGCGTGTATCCGCTGGATAACTGGGGCGACACCTACATCCTCGACATCGACTTCAATGCCAGCGCCGTGCCCACCGCGGGCAATATCCGCATCCTTTACGATGGCGATGACGCGGGCGGCGGCCAGTTCATGAGTCCTGAAGAAGGTCTGCGCTGCCCGGACAATCTCGACTGGGCCGACGACGGATTCATCTATGTGCAGGAGGATCAGGCCAATCAGACAGGCAGCTTCGGCGCGGCCGGTTTTGAGACCTCCATCTGGAAACTGAACGCCACCACCGGCGCGGCGGTGCGCATCACGCAGACCGATCGCAGCACCGTGCTGCCACTCGGCTCCACGGACACCAATCCGGGCGATGTCGGCAATTGGGAATCCTCCGGCATCATCGACGTGTCCTCGCTCTTCGGCGAGGCTCCGGGCGAGTTGTTCCTTTTCGACCTTCAGGCGCACAGCGTGAACAACGGCCTCATTTCCACCAAGCAGCTCTATGAAGGCGGCCAGCTCTGCTTCCTCGAAAAAGGCATCGAGAAAGGTGCCTTCAAAGTGAACCCGAACACCGGCATCATCACCATCGCGAATGTGGATGCCATCGACATGGCCTGGCAGCCCTCGCATGAACTGCGCTTGCAGGCCTTTGACGGCACGAATCACACGCTCAGCCAGGTCACAGTGAACATCACGAACACCAGCGTCGCCACCTCGAACAGCTTCAAGGTCGCCACCTACAACATCAGCCACTACCGGGCCACCGCGGGCGCTTTGATCACCGATCTGGCCACCGTGAATGCCACGCAGAGCCAGAACATCGCCCGTGTCATTCAGCGCAACAACGCGGACGTGCTCCTGCTCAATGAATTCGACTACGACGCGAAGGGCGAGGCGCTGAAACGCTTCCAGGAGAACTACCTCGAAGTCGGTCAAAGCGGTGAAGCGCCCGTTTATTACCCGTATGCCTTCATCGCGCCTTCCAACACCGGCATCGCCTCCGGCTTCGACCTCGACAACAACGGCACCATCGTCACCACGCCCGGCGCGACGGGTTACGGCGAGGACGCGCTCGGTTTCGGTGCCTTCCCCGGCCAGTATGCCTTTGTGGTGCTGTCGAAGCATCCCATCGACACTGCGAACATCCGCACCTTCCAAAAATTCCTCTGGAAAGACATGCCAGGAGCCTTGCTGCCCGATGATCCTGACATCGCGGGCACGGGCGATTGGTATTCGCCAGCTGAGTTGAATGTGTATCGCCTCTCCTCGAAGAATCACGCCGATGTGCCTGTGCTCGTGAATGGCACGCCCGTTCACATCCTCGCCAGTCATCCCACGCCGCCCGTGTTTGATGCGCCGGGAGCTGGTCTGCCCTGGAAAGCGGGAGTCGATCACAACGGCCGCCGCAACAGCGATGAGATCCGCTTCTGGAGCGACTACGTCACGCCTGCAAGCAGCGCCTACATCTACGATGACACGGAAACCTCAGCCGCGCCCGGTGGCGGTCTCGCGCCGAACTCGCGCTTCGTGCTCGTGGGCGATCAAAATGCCGATCAGAATGAAGGCGACAGCACACCGCCCGCGATCCTCAGCGTGATCAACAACGTGCTCTTCAATGGAGCCTTCGTTCCCGGTGGTGGCGCAGGCCCGCAGCCGGATGACACCGCCGGTTTCAGCGGCGGCGTGCGTGTGGACTACGCGCTGCCGAGCATCTTCGGCTTCGATGCGCCGACTGGCGGCGTCTTCTGGCCCGGCGCGGGCGATCCGATGAGCGGCGCGATCACCGCCTCCGATCACCACCTCGTTTTTGTGAATCTCACGCTCAACGGCGTCACGCTTCCGCCGAGCACCAATCTCGCGAACTACTACGCCCCCGCCGCCGGATTGACCGGCTTCGCGTTGCAAACCGCCCTTCACAACATCATCGACGACCATGTCGTCATTGATTACAACACCGTCGATGACGTGATGCGCGTCATTGATGAAGCTGCGAACGACAGCAGCGCCGTGCGCCTTCTTTACTCCAACGCCAACCTGCCCAAAACCTCCACCAGTTGGAACCGCGAGCACGTCTGGCCGCGCAGCGACGGCGTGGGCGATGAAGGAGCCGATTACAGCGACATCCACCACCTCTTCCCCTGCAAGGACACGGTCAACAGCCTGCGCTCCAACCTCGTCTTCGACGAAAGCGCCAATCTCGACAGCGATCCCTTCGCGCCTGAGTCCTTCAAAGATGGCGACTCCTGGGAGCCGCATGATCGCGACAAAGGTGTCGTGGCCCGCGCCCTGCTTTACATGATGGTGCGCTACGACGGCGGCGATGTGCTCACCAGCGACCTGATGCTCTCCGACAGCACCGGCGCCACCGGCACACACGGCGTCCTCAGCACGCTGCTCGCCTGGCACAAGGCGCATCCGCCCACCGATTACGAGCGCAACCGCAACAACCTCATCTACTCCGGCGTGAGCATCAGCGGCATCACCCGCGGCCAGGGCAATCGCAATCCCTTCATCGACTTCCCGCAGTTCGCCGATGCCCTCTTCCTCAACAGCACCACCCAGTCCTTCAACAAGTGGCAGGTGCAGCGCTTCAACTTCTCCCAGCTCCAAAACAGCGCCCTCACAGGCCCCACCGGCGATGCCGATGGCGATGGCCGCAACAACTACGCCGAATACCTCCTCGGCGGCAATCCCAACGCCGGCAGTGACGAACCTCTCGCCGCCGCCCGCACCGGAAACAACCTCACCCTCACCTTCCGCCGCCCCAAAGGCATCACCGAGCAGGCCCGCATCGAAGTCTCCAGCAACCTCTCAAGCTGGACCACCGTCCCCGGCTGGGAAACCGCCTCCGTCATCACCGATGAAGGCGATTACCAGCGCATCGACTACACCCTCACGATCACCTTGGACGGGAAGTTTTTTCGCATCGTCTTTGAATAACACACCACGCCCACCCCAGCCACACATCCACCATGAGCCGAAACAACCGCCATCGTCCCGGCCTTTGCAATCGCGGAGGCGTCCCCTTCCTCATCCTCAAAGGTCATTTCATCGTCCGGCAAAACCAGATGCCAGATGGTGATACCCTCGCCTTTGCCGCTGCTCGTGACTTCGATGCAGGCCCCGTCAAAACCAATGTCCCGGTGGACGATAGCGGTGACACCAGTGTGAACATCCGTCTCCAGTCGATTGATGCGCCGGAAAAGACGCAGCCCCTCGGTGCATCCTGTCGGGATGCCTTGCTCACGCAGTTCGACTTCGATCCCCAGGCACTCGGACTTTCCAACACCGACTTCAAGGCCAACGGCGGCCCGCATTTGAAGGAAGGCTGGCTCGCCACCCACGGGATGGATGGAAACCGCCGCCCGCTTGGCTACCTCTTCGCCAAAGACCCCGGCTTCAACCACGGCGAAATCGTCTCAGCCGCAGACGTGGGAACAATCTTGGATCGTTCCGCCAACTACGAGCAAGCCGCCAAGGGCTGGTCATACCCCGCCTTTTACGAAAACACCGATGAATCCCATGCTGCGCAATTTCAGGCAGTGAGCGAAAGAGCACGCGATGAGCAGCTTGGGGTTTGGGAGCACGACGCCACGACCACCGGCTTCATCCCCACCAAGGCGGAAACCGACAAGGATGGCAGCCTGGTTTATCCCAAATTCTACCGCCGCATCATGGACTGGCCGCGCCAGACGGCCGATGCCGGTGCCTTCATCCAGTGGCTTCGCCAGCAAAACGACGGCCGCAAACTCGTCGCCGGTGCACAGGCTTCGCCAGTGCCCTTGTGGGAGCTTTTTGAGGAACTCGATGACCAGACCGTGGTGGTTCCTTATGACGTGACACGCCTTTGGTTCAGCGAATAAGCCATGCAAAAGCTCGTCACCATCTATCTCGACAACATGGCCTACGAAGGCTCCACCATGTTCAAAGGCCACGCCGCCAAGCATGGCAAAGTCGAAGAGCATCTGAAGGCCGAACTCGCCGAAGGCTGGTGGATCGTCTCCACCACCGCCTTCGGCGGATCAGCCGATGGCTACACCGCCCGCGGCTGGCTCGCCGTCGTGCTGGAGAAGAACACCGAGGCCGTTTAAAATGTGGTGCAGCCGTCCCGGCTGCGTCAGACATGAGTCCAGAGGACTCAACCACACTAACAAGCCTTCGGAAAGCCTGCCAATGCCAGCAGAAGCCAGTCAAGACGCGGACCCAAAAGCGTGAGACAGACACTCCTGTCTGTCCGTAGCCGGTTCCCATGCCTGGGGATGCTCGTGCAGACAGGAGTGTCTGCATCACGGCCTGCGGACTTTCTGCGCCCGCGTCAGTCAAAGGCCTCCTCCGGCTCACGCAGGCATCCCTCTTCCAAATGAAAGACCCCTCCCGGCTCCAGCCGGAGCCCCTCTTTCCTCCCGCAGACCCCATTTCCCTCCAGCCGGAGGGTGTATTTCATCCCACAGACCCCCTCCGGCTCGGCCAGGATGGGGTCTGCGGGTCGAAATAGGGCCAATTTGGCTCAAAATGATGAGTTTTGGGCTTTAAACCTCGCGAAGCGTCCTGGAGTGCGGTGGCAGAGATGCCGGAGCCACCCGGCATCGGCGACACCGCTCCCGTGAGGCCAAACGACGCTGAAGTTCTCCAAACCACCGCCGGAGGGCCATGACCAACGCGTTTTCCCCTCACACGCTTTTTCATGGTTCGGACATCAACCGCCTCGGCGAGAGCGGTGTCGCCGAGGCAAGGGCTTTGCCCTTGCCTCTTTGCCACCGCACTCCGGGACGCTGCCGCGCTTATCATCACCCCTCACCAGTCCACATCCACGGCATACTCGTCGGCGATCTTGTCCGTCTTGAAGCGGTAGATGCTCTTCACTATTGCCGGGCTGGTGTGCTGCTCGAACCACGCGGCGGAGCACCAGGGGTAATCCTTCGCCACCGGCACCAAGCCATGCCGCACCGCGTTCTGGTGCGTGTAGTTCAGCCGCGCGAAATACGTCGGCTGCTCCTCCAGCTTTGTCTCCCAGTAGTTGTGCCACACCTGGCGGCCCGGCGTGGCATCCAGCTTGTTCAACCACTTCGCTAGGCAGTGTTTTAAAACCTCTTGAGCGGCTGCATCCAATCGATGACAGCGGCGAAAGCGAGCAGTG
>NZ_JACSRD010000042.1 GCF_014879935.1 Prosthecobacter sp. | reverse complement strand
AGATGTGTATAAGAGACAGGCTCTCAAAGTATCGCATCCGTCCCTGGATGTGGGGAGTGGCAGTGCCAGTGCTGTTGCTGATTCGATTTGATCAGATGCCTCGCGTTCCTGTCACCTACGACCCATCACGGTATGCTTCAAGCAGCACGCCTTCAGAGGGCGCATCTGCATCGGCACCTAGCCGGGAGACTTTGCGTGACTATTATGAACCAAATGGCCCGCGAGACATCTTCTCGATGCCGAGCCAGCCCCCAGCCCGACCTAACGCCACACCGCAGCAAAATGGAGGGCAGCAAATAAGCCAGGAGGATGCCTTCGCCCTCGGGGTTATCATGTCGCCGCTGCTCCAGCAGCAACAGGCATACGCCCAACAACAGGAGCTTGCGAGGCAGCAGCAGCAAATGCTGCGCCAGCAGGCCGAAGCACAACGTCAGCAGCGAGCTGCGGAGTGGGCTCAGCGATTTCAATCTGGCGGAATGCCGGACTACGCACGACCTCGGAGTTCCGTGCCGTCATCGCCGTTTCAGACACAGCAAATTGGAGGACCATACGTTTATGTCTGCGACCGCTGTAGTCTGATGCAAACCTATTCAACTCAACCTGCCGTTCCTCCCCGCTGTCCGAGGGAGAATGGATTCTTGCGGTTGCGGCGCTAGAAATGCAAATAGGCTCCGGCCAAGGGTCAAAAAACGTGCTCCTTTGAATGGATAAATAAAAATTGCTGGGAACAAGTGAGCCGCCTCGCAGTGCTCCGACTTCTTGTTGCCGCGCCCTTTCAAGCGTTCCGCCCATAGATGCTTCTTGAGACATTCGGAGCGAATCTTGCCCACGTCGAGGTTCAGGGCCACTCTTTACCGGTTCGGGTTGAGCAAGGAACGGGGCACCAGAGGAGGGTATTGGGCGGTGGAAAAGTCGAAATCGGCGGCTCACGCCAGCTTCACTGTCTAAGGGAAATAAGGCTTTACAAACATGCCGTGCGCTAAAAACTCATTTTCATGAGCACCCGCATTTTACTACAAAAACAAGGACCTTCGTATTTTATCAAAGGGATTATTGCAGGAGCAATGCTCCTAATGTTGGGCGTAGTCCGAAGTCTCTCGGAGGAGTCGGCCAACCGTTTTGAGCAACAGCTCGCTCCTGTCGCGACAGCTCCTGCGGGTGAATGGTGGCTGGCCTCCTGGAAGGAAGGCTGGACCTATCAGCATCGGGGTGATTTCTCATTCGGTGCTCGTGTGCGTGTGCGCGAAAAAGCAAAAGTTCACTGGTGGCAGTCTTTGGTGTCAGGCTCGGAGGATTTAATCGGTGAACTCAACCTCGAGGCTCGCGGCAACTCATTGGCTGAGAGCGGTGTCCTGCGGAATCAAAATGGCGAAATCCTGCTCTCACGCTACTATCCGAGGACAGATGTCAGGCGCGCCATTTTTCGCAAGCCTGTGGGTGATCCAACGATTGTGGACACCGCCCTCGAATTTATTGTCGATGACGGGAAGCGTTCGAGTCTCATCAAAACAGTGATGGGTGGGCTGTTTGCAACTGCCGTTTCCGGAATAATTCCAGACCCATCTGCTACGACGACTATGATTTCTGCCGCTGCAGGTAAGTGGATCGGCGAAAAAGCGGACGATCTGGCCAGTGAGCAGCTCAAAAAGCATGGCATCCAGAAGCGTTCTGATGGCGGCATTGAGATTGATCCAGGCTCTTCACTCCTACAGTTATCAGACTCCACGAAAACTCTCGCCGACCTTGCCAACGTGGCCATGCAACTGAACGAGGCGTTCAACCGGCGCATGTTTCTGATTCGAGCATCAACCAGATCGGGCGAAGAGCTTGATGCGCGGCAGATCTACAATGAAGGAAAAGATTTGGCGATGTTCGTTGAGAAAAAAGCAAGTGAAGGGCCGGAAAAGGCCATTGAATGGATGAAGTGGAGAATGGCCGCATACAGCCAGCCTGAGGACTTGGCGCGTGGCGTTTTTCAGCGCGAAACCTTTGCTCTTTCAAGCCAGATATTTGACTCCAAAGAGCGCAAGCCTGGCGATACCTGGGTGGTCCCCGCAGATTTTTTCAACACCTTCCTCCACCCCGACCTGAAGGGAAGTTTCCACGGCAGTGTCGTTCTGCATTATGTGGGAGATGCGAAGGTGCCAGATCGCCATGACGAGAAGGTTGTGTTTGATGCGCGGGAAATTGAAATTTCATACAAAGGCAAGGTGGACGGCCGAACCTTCCACAGCACACTGGAGTACAGCGAACCGCAGTTTTCTGCCAAACTGCGCGAAGACACCGAAGGCGTGTTGTTCATCGACAAAACAGATGGATATGTCCGGCAGGCTGATCTGCGCATGATCAGCGATGTGCAGGCCGGTCTGCCAGACATGAAAATCCTTCAGGGCTTCGAGGTCGCGGGTGACGCGAGATTTGAGGTCCGTTACACCTGCACAGGGGAAGCTGTGAAATAAGTCCCCGGCTCTGCCACACAAACTCATGAAATTTCCAAGACTGCTCCGCATCAGCAATCTCATCATCAACGCCATATTTTTCAGCCTCGGTATCCTCGTAAGCTGCGTTTACCCTGAGGTGCCAAAGCGGGTGACAGGCTGGCTGCCAAGCAACCTACAGCCCCCGCCAAAACGACCTGCTAAGCCAAAGCCACCACCTCCACCGCCAATTCCCAAGCCGAATCAGATCAATGAGGTGCTCAGCGGTTCACTGGCGCTGGTCGAGGCACAGCATACCTACTACGTCCATGTCACCCGCAACACCCGTTTTGCACTGAATGTGAAGGAACTGGGCTCCGTGAATGACAAAGGTGGGACAGTGATGGTCCAAAAGGTTTGGAATGCCTCCGATGCCGTACAGAATCCCATCCCGGTGCAAGGGTACCTTTTCAAATGCATGCCGGTCGTCGGCGGGCCTGAGAAGAAGGATGGTTTTGCCGTGATCGCCTACCCTGCGGAGGTGCTGAACTGGCCGCTTTACATTTCGATCATTCCAGACGCCAAGGGGGGCTTGGTCACCATGTCTTCAGGAGACACCTGGGAGATCGAAGACGAGCTTGCTGCAAAAGAAATCCGTGCCCAGCTACAGCACGGCAAGCTGAACATGGCAGATCTTGCGCGGTATTCGCCGGAGAATTTCCCCAAGAGCTACCGGATTGCGAATTTCAAAAAGGAAAGCCGATAGATTCCGCTGCCTCCACACAGCCAGGACATGCGACTGATGCACCGCCATTTTTCTTTTTTGAACGCGCATGACTCCGAACACCTGCCTGGAAATACAGAACTTTGAGGCGCAGTCAGCAGCAATATCATTGCGCATCCCTGAGCTCGCCGTGCGGCGCGGTGCCTTCTGCGCGTTGTTGGCAAAAAGCGGTGCGGGCAAGTCGGTGCTTTTGAGCGTGCTGACGGGGCATCTGCTGGGTCCGTGGATGCGCAAAAAGGAGGCGGTGCGTTTTATGCATTTCCGTGTGGGGAAGACGCTGGTAGCACAGTCCACGTTTTCATCACCGTCGCAGCTGCGCGTGGCCTTGCGGGATGAAAACCTGATCTACTTGCCGCAGAAGTTTCCAGAAGACCGCTCGATGAAGCGGCACTGCCTGTCTGAAATGGCTGATGTCGTGTGCGCGGTTGCCCTGAACTGCCCGCGTGAGAAGGGCATGGAAAAGCTGCGCGACAACTGCCGGAAATTCGGATTGGAAAATGTGCTGGAGCAGCCGCTGAAGGACTTGTCTGGCGGTGAGCGCAAGCGGGTGGAAATCATCGCCCGGTTGACCGGCGTTGAGATGCGGGATAGGCAAGTGCGGCAGGAGGAGGTGATTTTCCTTCTCGATGAACCGACCACCGGTTTGGACAATGCGACGCAGCGTGAGTACTTTCTGTTTCTGCGGCAAACGCGGAAGCTGTTCACCGACATCGACACCACCTATGTCATAGCGACGCATGCGCTTTCTCTGCTGGATGACAAAGACGACGAGGACGGGGAGGGCATTTTTGACAGCGTGCTCTACGTCCGCAAGGATGAGAACCTAGCGGACGGTAAACACTGCAGTCTCGCTTTCTGCGGCAGCGTGGAGGAGTTTGTGAGATCGGAGCACTTCACGGAGTTGAACGGAAAATGCGGGCACGTTGCTGCTGAGATGCCTGCGGCTGCCTATGATTCGCCGCCTGCTACTATTGATGAGGCCACGGGCTGCGCGCTTTCCGTCAGCAATAGCAGTCGATTTTCAATGCTTTTTTCGAGCCTGTGCGGGGAGCTGCGTCGCGCTTACGGGAAACAGTTTGAGGGCAAGGGCAAGCGAGCGATGTTCGCAATTCCTCTGCTTGTGGGGCTAGTAGTGTTTGCCGCGTTTCTGGCGCGCAATGAGATCAACCCGGAGCGATTTATCTTTTTCAGCACGGTCTACGCTTTCTGGATCGGCATTTTCAACAGTTGCCAGATCGTGAACGGAGCGGTGTCCTCTGGCGAATGGAATTACTGGACTCTGGCAATGCGTCGGCCTTTTTTTAGTTATATCTTCGCGAACGCGCTGGTTAGCTTTTTTCTCTCGCTTGTGCAGATCACGGCGTTTGCGGGGACGGTGTTATTGTTCACCACGCTGCGGGGAGAGGACAGCCTTTTCAATGTCTTCGTCACCCAATCACAACTGCCTGTGTACTTCATTGAGGAAGTAGCAGGCCTCCCGGCGGTTGTGGTTGTTGCCGTTCTCTTCTTTTCCAGCCTGCTGGTTGGGGCGTTGGCCGGTGCAGGACTGGGCACGCTGATCAGTTGCGTGGCAAAGGACACACTCGGCGCTTTGAAACTCGCGGTCGGCCTCGTGGTGATCTCCATGGTCTCTTCCACGGCCGTTTTGAAAAGTGACGGGAGCGCGCTGCCGGTGGCACCGCCGCTATATCTAAAACTCGTCTGTCCTGCCCCGTTTCTCTCCACGCCGAAGACATTTACCAGTACGAAGCCACATGCTGGCTTTTGGCCGCATCTGCTGGAGGATATGTCGCTGGTACTGCCCCAACGCTATTTCTTCAACATTGGGAGAGTGCTGGACAAGGACGTCCTGGAGTCTTCCGAGAGGTATCTTCAGAGGAATGAAGACTTTGAATACAAGCTAACAGGTGCAGATGCGGACAGATGGAAGGTCTGGAAGCGCGTGACCAACAAGGAGACACTGAGGCAAATTCGCATGGATCTAAAGGGGGAAGGCAAGGCGCTCAACGAAAGCGAGTTTATTCAGCTGCTGCTAAAGATCATTGGTCTGGAGATGCTGATGTGCTGTGTGCTATCTGGCATTTTTTTCCTGTGCGGCGCATGGCTCACTTTCAAGAATCCAGGCAACTACGAAATTCACTGACCGAACTCACTTGCATCATGAACGCCTTCAAATTCACTCATTTTCTTTTCGGCACATGCTTGCTGGCCTTTTCATTCGGTAACGAACTGTTTGCGCAGACTGCCATGCAGCTCAATTCAGACATGCTGCTTTGGAAGAAAAACTTTGATTATCGCACCGAAGTCAAAGCAGACATCTCGCTGACAAATACGAAAATCAATGTGAAGCTATCAGATCGTTCGGCAACGGGTTCCCAGGATCGCTCTTTTCACTATCAAGGAGCGATGGCCTATAACACTAGGTTGGTAAAGGATTCCACTCACAACGGCTCTGCCGGCAGGTACTATCAGCTCTGCGACATCATGAAAAGCGAGACCCATCCGCTGGAATTAAAAGTTGAATCCGGATTCTGGGAAGTCTGGGCGCAAAGACTTTGGTCTGATCTACCTGTGGAGTGGCAACCCCATGTGGAAGTGAAGGAACGAAACGCAGAGGTTTTCGGCGGGAGCTACGTCATCGTGCGGCAGAAGCCAGGCTCTCCTGATTTGCTGGGCGGCGGTGCCCTTGAACTGGCGTTTCAATCCATGGGAGCCTTGTCAAGAAAATGGTTTTTGCTGGAATGGACGAGGCCAAATGCTGTGAAAAACGCCGCAGTGAGGGTGTCTCCCGCAGAATCGCGAGACGGCCGCGTGGTGGCTACGGGAGGGCAGGCAGACAACATGATCAAGGATGTTATCGGACGTGAATCGAAGCTGCTGTATGAGGCCATGCTGGGATTTCAGGGGGAGCGCAAGGACGGGGACCAATGGATCGTGGACGGGGAGACGCTGGATGCGATGGTGCATCCGACGGTGAAAGGTTCGTTTCGTGGTTCTGTCGTGGTAAAGGCGGAACTCGTGAAAAACGAATCTCCTGTGAGGACCGTCGATCAGATTAACGGCTTCAAGCTAAAATTCATCCCGCGTGGGACCGTGGAAGGGAGAAGCCATGTGACGGACCTACGGTTTGTGGTCGAGACGGTGGATGGCGGCAATCATGAAACGAAACTGACGCCGGAGGACGGCAGGTTCTCTGGGGAGATCTGGCTGGATGCGGAAAACCAGAGCGTCCGCTATGGCGAACTGCGAGTGGATGGAGCGAAGTATGACGGCTTTCTTCCGAGGATAGGGGATCTGAATGCGAAGATCAATCTGGACGCGGACTTTCGCTTCAATCTGTCCTACACTCAGTCCATCACTGCCTCCGAACCTTGAGCCGTCGTGTAGTGCGCCATTCCATGCATGCTGCGAGCTGCGCGGGCCGCCACAAACACCTCCGGGTTTATCACTACTCTTTCACCGCCTCTCTGTCATGACGAACAGCAAACAAAGAACGGCCTGCCTTCAGGTGGGCTGCGGGGGTCTCATACTATTGATGGCGCTGTATCTCGCTATCAGTCTGGTGCGCTGTGCGTTTATCAAAATCGAACCACTTGCGCCGCCTGAGGGACATGTACCGCAGCCGGAGCTGGTGGAGCAGTTCGCGGGGCAGTATGTCTCCGAATCGGGCCGGACGAAGTATGAACTGAATGTCGGTGAAAAGCGCTTTTCATTTTATACCACGATCGGAACACGCCTGCTGCTGCAGACGGAGCTGGTGCCGTTCGAGGCACGCGAGATGGATGAGGCCGGGATGGTGATCGAAGTCCTGGGTGATGACCAGCAGGCGGGCGGAGCACCAGCCGCGAGATTCAGGATCACCAAAAGCGCAGAGGGTTCCTTCAAACTAGAGAGGATGAAACCCGTGGGGGGGAGCCTTGGCGTGTTCCGCAAACAGTCCTGACTCCATGCCAGCACCGGATTTCTAACGCCATGCAGTCTTCTCCATCCCAAGCCCAAACGCATCCTGATGCTTGGGAGCTTTTTAAGTTTCTGACGTTGTTCCAAAGCGTGACCTTCGTCGTGGGCTTGTTTGCGCCTATGATGACGTTGCACAAGGGAGTGTGGATTTTCAAAGAGGAGAGCACTTACTCTGTGCTTGGTGGCATCAAGGATTTATCAGCCAGTGGCAATACATGGATCGCAGTGCTTATATTTGTTTTTAGCATTGTCTTTCCATTTTTGAAGATCGTGCTGCTCTCTTGGTCATGGCTGACGAAGATGCACAGTCATTTCCGGCGCGTTGTGGCCGTTGTGGGTGTGCTGGGCAAGTGGTCCATGCTAGATGTGTTTGTTGTGGCGCTACTAGTGTGCTTAGTGAAGGTCGGCGAACTGGTGACAGTGGAGATCCGCTGGGGTCTGTTCTCATTTTGCATCTCTGTTTTACTTGGCTTGTGCGCGTCATGGCTGACTTCCCGAGTATTTGGTGGCTTGCGATCAGGACATTATAGTCGCCGCCAAGTAATGAGGAGTCACCTAGACTCATTAGACATGCGAGAGCAGACTCCCTCAAAGAGGTTGAATAGATAAATCACGAAGCGAGTTGTCGAACCTACCATTTGGTAGGCTCACTTGCCCCAGCACACCAGACCAAATCCTCGTTGCGCCCATTTCGAGCGTGAGAACGTGGACCATGGGATCTCCTTCTGCCCGGTGAGGTGGTTGATCAATGGCAGTCCCTCACCAGCGATGAACACCCGATTGGGTTTCTTTCCGTATCCGTAAATCACTACCCAGTGGTCCTCATCGGCACGCGGCGTTCGGGTGAGGGTGATGATGGGAAAGCCCTGGTCGATGGTGGACACGATCTTCTCGAAATCGAGGTCGCACCTCTTGCTGACACCAATGCCGTTGGTGCGCAGACAGCGGATGAGTGGCCTGGTATCGAGTCCGTGCTCGTAATCAGGATTGCACTGCTCGAAGAACTTCTTCAATGAGGCACCGGGACGGAAGGTGTGGAGGATCATGGCTCCGGCGACAAAGCCGCAGGTGTAGGATTCGAGCTGGCGGTAGCCAGGCAGGTCGAGCGTGCATACATCTTCTCCTCCTGGATGCTTGAGCGGATCGGGGAAGAGCCGCAGGCCGGTGGCGCTGGCGAAGACATCCAGCGCTTTCTTGGCGGATTCGGTGAAGTTGAACATGAT
>NZ_JACSRD010000141.1 GCF_014879935.1 Prosthecobacter sp. | reverse complement strand
AGATGTGTATAAGAGACAGGTCCTGCACCTCGGGTTCTGGAGCGGAGGATGGTGGTGTGCCCTGGCTCGTCAGGTAGGCGCCAAAGCCATCAGCGGCGGAGAGATTTTCGGACGGCTTCTCCTCGGCCGTTGGAGCTTCAGCCACAGGAGCTGCCGGGGGAGGAGTGGGTTTGGCCTCCTGGGGTGTTTGCTCCCAGGCATCCGTCATGCCCGCGCCTGAGCGTGACACATTCGAGGCAGTGACCTTGCGTTTGTGGATCGTCAGATGGACTCCGCACTTTTTGCAGAATGTGGAAACGACGAGGCGCGGCTCATATTGAGCCGCGCCACAAGAAGGGCACACCACTTCGATCAGATGTCGCGGTGGCGTGGGAAGGATGCTGGACTTCGAGCCGAAGAGCCGCCCGAACACTCGAATGACAGGTTAAGGTTGGGGTTTGGCACCGCCGGCGAAGGCAGGCTTTGTCTCGGGCTTCTTGCCGACCTGGGACTGACCCATGAAGGTGGCACCTTCTTCGATGGCGAGGGTTCCTGCGGCGATGTCACCGACGAGGATGGCGTTGCTCTTGAGCTCGCAGCGCTCGGCCACGGTGATGTTGCCTTCCACCTTGCCGAAAATGATGACGGAACGGGTCTTCACCTCGCCCTTGATCAACGCGTTTTCACCGACGGTCAGGCTGCCATCGGAGATCACCTCGCCTTCGATCTTGCCATCGATAATCAAGTCATGGGAGAACTTGATGGAGCCTTTGATTTCGACGTCGTTGGCGAGAACGTTTTTGCTGGTGGTCATGACGGGAGGTGCGGAATGTGAGCGTTGGGGTTGTGCAGCAGGAGCGGGCGCGGCGGAGAGAATGGGAGCGCGCTCGGCAGCGGCCGGCGCGTGAGATTCAGAACGTCGGTCGTCCTTCTGCCCTTCGGATTGTCCAATGATTTGCCTTAACATGAGAATGAAAATATAGCGGACTGTTAAGTTGAGTGTCAATCTTTGCCTTGCGCAATTTTTGAAAGACCGACGTAACGAAGATGTCTGCCGGGTTGCGGGAACGGGCTTTTGCTGCTGTATCGAGTCATGATGGAACGCGTGCATGTCACAGCTGCTGAGGCAGCCTGTGGGATCGGTCTGAACGTGGAAGAGTGTCTTGAGGCGCTGCGGGGGAGGCGTGGTGGCGTCACGCCTCTGGCGGATCGCGTGCCGGGTCTCCATGATTTCGCCGGAATGTCGGCCGGGGTGCTGCGGGAGCGGGGGCTGTTGAAGGGGCGGCGGTACGGTGCGGCCAGCAATGCAGCCGTCCGCGTGGCGGCCGGGGCGGTGCGGAGAGCGGGGTGGACAGGGCCGACACTGCATGAGGCGTGGCTGTTTGCAGCCAGCAGCCGTGGAAATGTCGGCGAAATCCTGCGATCCAATGCATGGCGCAGGCCGGTGCGGAAGTTCAGTGCCAGCAACACCATGCACAGCGAGATCGCCGCCGCGGTGAGCATTGAACTCGGCATCCGCGGACCCTGGCAAATGTGCTCGAATGGCTGCTCCTCCGGCCTCGATGCCCTCGGCATGGCCTGGATGGCCGTGG
Source organism: Prosthecobacter sp. (assembly GCF_014879935.1). Lineage (GTDB taxonomy): Bacteria > Verrucomicrobiota > Verrucomicrobiia > Verrucomicrobiales > Verrucomicrobiaceae > Prosthecobacter. The sequence goes on along the minus strand of NZ_JACSRD010000141.1, from coordinate 6,894 downwards.
CGGCCGGCCTGGCTCCCCGGGCGCTGGTGGTGGCGGTGGATCTGCCGCTCGTCGCCGACTTGCTGCGCGATTTTCGCGACACCGGGCTGCTGTCCCTCAATGGCGTGAACGATCCCTTCGCCCTCGGGCGGCAGGCGGCCACCAGCGGCTTTCTGCCAGGCGAGGCCGCAGTGGCAGTGACCCTGGAACGGGAGACGGACCGTGCCCTGTGCCGGATCGAGCACTATGCCGCGAACAGCGACGCCTCCGACGCACTCATGATTCCCGAAGACGGCGGCGGGATCGCCGATTGCGTGAAGGCAGTGGTCAAAGTGGGAGACGCAGGCAAGGTCGTCGCGCTTTGCCCCCATGCCACCGGCACGATCAATCATGCCCGCGTCGAGCCTCCGGCGCTGCTGCGGGGAGTGGAAGGCAAAGCCGTGCCCCTGATTCCGCTGAAGCCTCACACGGGGCACGCGCTGGGTGCCAGCGGCCTGCTGGATGTCGCCTTGCTGGCCGCGTGTCTGGGTGAAAAATGGATTCCAGCCGTGCTGCCGGGGCTGACTCCGCCGGCATGCGGTCTCCCTTTGAATGAAGCGCCACTCGCCGTGCAATCCGGCGACCGCGTCATTAAACTTGCTTCCGGCATGGGTGGTCACAACGCCGCTGTTTCGCTCGCAGCGGTCTGAAAGCGGAGAGCGTAGGGCAAAGAGCAAAGAGCAAAGAGCAAAGAGCAAAGAGCCACGCTTCGGACTCCGCGCGTGGCTGAACGACGCGTTGCCCTTCGCCCTTCGCTCTCAGCTCTCTCCGCATTCTTGCTTGGCACCTGCCGTGGATTCGCGACAATCGGCCGTCGCATGACCCGGCTGCCGCTTTCGATTTCCATCATCTCCCTCAATGAGGAGGCCAATCTCCGCCGCTGTCTCGTCAGCGTGGTGGATCTGGCGCAGGAGATCGTGATCCTCGATTCCGGTTCCACCGACCGCACGGCGGAGATCGCCGCTGAGTTTGGCGCGAAGTTTGTGCATCAGGACTGGCTCGGCTACACCGCGCAGAAGAACCAGTGCCTCGCGTTGTGCTCGCAGCCGTGGATCCTTGCCCTCGATTGCGATGAGGAGCTCACGCCGGAACTGCGCGCGTCCATCCTGCGCTTCTTTGAGAACGGTGATCATGAGCGGTTCGACGGCGCGTGGATGTCCCGCTTGGTCTGGTTCATGGGCCGCTGGATCCGTCATGGCGACTGGTATCCTGACCGCAAGGTGCGGCTCTTCCGTCGCGACAAAAGCCGCTGGGCCGCCGATGGCGGCGGGCAGGTGCATGAGCGGCTCGATGTCGATGGCCCCTGCACCACCTTGCAGGGGGACCTGCTGCACTACTCCTTCCGCAACATCGAGCACTACCTCGTGAAGCACGTGCAGTATTCGAAGGTCTTCCTCCAGACTCAGCAGGGCAAAGGCAAGCGCTGGTCCCTGCTCCACACCGTGTTTCGTCCCTGGTGGCGCTTCATGCGGGCCTATTTCTTGAAGCTCGGCTTCCTCGATGGCTTTCCAGGCTTCTGGATCGCCATCGCCACGGGCTTCTTCGCCTTTGATCGCTACAGCCGCATGTTCGAGGCGGAGGCGGAGGTCAAATCGAAGCGCGGGGCCTGAATTTCGACCACGGATGAAGCGGATTCCCCGAATGTCAGACAGCCGGTCATCAGTTCAATGGCAGGACACTGGAATCATCCGCGCCATCCGTGAAATCCGTGGCTCCAACCGTCCGGCTTCAATCGCATGAAGATCGCTCTCGTTCATCCGCAAATCATTCGCGCCACGGCGGTGGAGAGCTTTCTCATCGAGTTCGCGCGGCGATTGTCCGCCGCCGGGCATGAGATCACCTGCGTCACCTCCCTCACCACGCCGGAGATCGCCGCTTCGCTGCCCGTGCGTTGGGAGTTGCTGCCACGTCTGCGCGGATCGGCCGTGATGCGGATGTGGCACTTCAATCGCCTCGCCCCGCGTGCCGCGGTGGAGGCGGGTGTCGATGTCAGCGTCGGCTTCGGCCGCAGTTGCGTGCAGGACATTCATCGCAATGGCACCGGCTGCCACCGGCTCTACGGCCAGTCACTGCCGTTGTGGCAGCGCTACAGCCTGCGGCACCTCTATGAGCTGCATCTGGAGCGCCGCCTTTACACCGGCCAGGAGACGAAACACTTCGTCACCAGTTCACGCACCGTCGCCACGCAGTTGCAGGCCATCTACGGCACTGCGGCGGAGCGTTTCCACATCCTGCCGCCTCCCGTCGAGAGCCAGCTCTTCAAACCGGCCGCGGATCGCGCCAGCGTGCGCGAGGCCCTGTGCCGGAAGCTCCAGACCGATCCGCAGCAGCCCGTGCTGCTGTTCATCTCGCTCAGTCATCGCCGTCGCGGCCTGGAACCGCTGCTGCTGGCCATGAAACACGTCCACGCCACCCTGTGGATCGCCGGCAAAGGCCTCAACGCCGCCCAGCGCGATCTCATCCAGCGCCACGGCCTCACCGCGAAGGTGCGCAGCGTGCCCGTCACCACGAATCTGGTGGAGCTCTACCAGTCCGCCGACTGGTTCGTGCATCCCACGCAGTATGACGCCTTCTCCATGACCGTGCTGCAAAGCCTGGCCTGCGGCCTGCCCGGTATCGTCTCCGTCATGGATGGCGCCGTCGATCACATCCGTCACGGCGAAAACGGCTTCCACCTCCACCATCCGCAGCACCCCGCCGAACTCGCCACCGCCATCAACACCGCCCTCGCCTTGGAAAGGCCTCAGTGGCAGGCGCTGGCGAACACCGCTCGTGAAACCGTGACGCACCTCACCTGGGAGCGTCACATGCGGGAGTGGACGGATGTGATGGATGGTTTGCAGGCAAGCGCTGCCGCTTTGAGCCGTCACTCAGCGCCCTTTGCTTTTTGATCTGCCCATCACTCCTTCAACGGCGGCGGGCGGTGGCTGGGGATCTGGGCTTTGAAGTCGCCGAGGCTGTTCCAGTGGGCGGGTTCGCCGAGATCGACCTCGGCGATGGCCAGGGTGCCCCATTCGGTCGCTTGGGCGAGGACGTCGCCGTAATGATCGAAGATGCCGGAGATCATCCACTTCTGGCTGGTGGCGTCGGTGTAGGTGCTGCTGACGATGTGGACGTGGTTCTCGCAGGCACGGGCGGCGGCGAGCATGGGATTGCAGCCCCAGACGGGCCAGGCGATGACTTCCGCGCCGTTGATGGCGAGCGCCCGGGCGACTTCGGGGAAGAAACCGTCGTAGCAGATCATCATGCCGAGCCTGCCGAAGCGGGTGTTGAAGACGGGATACTCATGGCCGGGGGTGATGCCGGCCTCGATCTCGCCGCGGGGAAGGGTGACTTTGCGATACTTGCCGATGAGGCGGCCGTCGGGGCCGAGCAGGGCGGCGGTGTTGTAGAGGGTTTTGCCTTCGCGTTCGACGAGACCGGCGACGATGTGGAGATCGTGCTTCTTTGCCAATGTTCCGAAGTAGGCGGTGCTGGGTCCGGGAACCGGTTCGGCGCATTCGGCCATGGTCTTGCCGGTGCCGTAGTAGGTGAGGGTTTCGGGCAGGACGACGAGGTCGGCCTTCTGTCGGGCGGCTTCTGCGATGAGGGGCGCGAATTGCGGCGGTTTGTCGGCGGGGTTTTTGCCGTCCTTTGGCTGGAGGTGGATGGTGGCGAGCTTCACTTTGCGCGGTGCAGGTGGTAGCACCGGGGTGAGCGTGACATCACTCCATTCCACCCGCGCATGGGCGGCCCACTGGAGGTAGAGCTCGATCTTTGCCTGCTTCGCCTGGGTTGGGGCCCGCAGGATGGTGTCGAACTGCGTCCACTGGTCATGTTCGCCGCCGGGATCGCGGGGATACTCGGGTTCAGCACGCGGGATGGAGCCTTTGGCGTAGCCTTGCTTCGCCGGCGCTTCCCAGGTGACGGGTTTGCCATCGGCATCCTGCCAGAGGATGCGGGCATAGACGCTGCGGCGTGGCAGCGGCATGGCGCTGAATTTGCGCCAGGCCTGGAAGCGGTGATGCTGGCCGCCTTCGACGGCGACGGTGCGCGTCCAGCAGCCGATCCAGTGTTCACCAGGGCCGGTTTGGAGCACGAGGGCGCCTTTGGCATCGTGTCCACCGGTGGTGAGTTCCTGGGCGTCCGGCCGGGCCTCGTCACGCGGCGACCAGAGGGACCAGCCCTCGGCGGCGAACGCTGGAGCGATGGCGGCGGCGAGAGCGAGGACGACGGCGAGTGGTTTCATGCGGGAGGGTACGACGCGCGGAGGTGTGAGCATGCAGCGGACCCGCGCGATCGTGTGTGTGGTTTGGGAAGGTGCCGGCCTACCGCTGTCTCCGTCTGTTGTCCGGCGCACGCCAAGACGCCGGGAGCTTTGGATTAGCCGGTCAGGGCCGTTCACTTCTCGTCGAGACCGCGGCGGATGCGGTATTTGATGGCGAGCTGGTGGGCGGGGGAGGCGGGGAAGGTGAGGGCGCGGATGTTTTCGATCTGCAGCAGGGCACTGCTCTGGATGGCGTGGTAGAAGCTGCCGTTGTGGGCGATGTTGAGCAGACGGTTGAGGTATTCGAGCTGGAGGTTCTGACGCATGGCGCTGACGGGCTTGGTGCGGTCGTCGCCGGTGAAGATGGCGGCGGTTAGCGTGCTCAGGACCTCGTCGTAGGAGACCTCGTTGCCGTAGAGGGAGCTGTCCATCATGCGGCGCAGGGTGCCGGGATGCAGGAGGTGATCGAGCAGGCCGCGCTGGATGACGAAGATGCGGTCGTGGAGCTTCGGGTCCTCTCCTTCATCGCGATGATCGAAGCCGCGACGCTGCAACTGCAGGTGCGCATAGAGCTCCGGAGGCGCGGCGAAGGCATCGGGTGCGAAGGCATGCCGGGCGAGGGCGGCGAGGGCCTGGCGCTGTTTGGCCGCCTCGACCGGGCGGAAGGGCACGGCGCCTTCGGCCTGCCCCTGGACGGCACGCTCGACATACACGCCGCCGACGTAGCGGGAGATGGCGTGGAGCGAACTGCTGGCCTCCTTGGTGAGCGAGGAGAAGGCCTGGGCGACCTCCTGCCAGCTCTTGCCGGGATCGGAGACGTCTTTGAGGATGTTCGCCATCTCGCCACGGACGATTTCGCAGCGCTGCTCACCGTAGACGATGGGATCGCTGCTCATGTCGAAGAGCATGGCGCGAGGATCGATGGCCTTGCCAGGCATGCGCATGTCATCGGCGTCGTTGGCGAAGGCGAGCTCCGGTTTGTGAGACTGTGCGGCGATGGCGTCGAGGCGTTTCTGCTCCTCGACGGGGTCTTCCAGGGCCTCGCTGTAGCCATAGTTGATGGCCCAGTGGTCGTAGGGGCCGGGCTTGGTGGTGAAGTACTGGCCCTGCTTCACGCCTTTGGGTGCGATGTTCACCGGCGGGTAGTCCATGACGGAGCCGGTGAGGCCGGCTTTCTCCGTGATCTCGGCGTTGTGGATGTCTTGCAGGCTGTGGAGGTTGCTGGAGCGGAAATTGTGGTTCAGGCCGAGAGTGTGGCCGACTTCATGCAGGCAGAGGTAATAGAGTGATTCCTTGATCATGCGGTCCACCTCCACGCGGTCGCTCTTTTGCAGGCGCAGCATGGTCTGGCCAAACATGAGGCCCTGACGTGCGGAGCCGCAGGCATCGCAGGCATGCGGATTGAAGAGCTTTGACTTCGTATCGTCCTCGCTGGCGCTGCTGAGGTCGGCGAAGAGTTTCTTCGTGAGGAGACGCTTGGTGATGAAGCTGTACTCCAGCATGATGTCGGCGCCGAGGATCTCCCCGGTGCGTGGATTGGCGAAGCTGGGGCCGTAGCCGCCGAAGGGCGGGTTCACACTGCTGGTCCAGCGCAGGACGTTGTGCTCGATGTCACCGGCGTCCCAGTTGGCTTCGTCGGGCTGTTGTTTGACGACGACGGCGTCTTTGAAGCCGGCGGTTTCAAAGGCCTCATTCCACTTCAGCACCGCGGTGCGGATGGTGTCGCGGAATTCGACAGGCGTGGTGTTTTCGATCCAGAAGACGATGGGCTCCACGGGCTCGCTGAGGGCGGTCCCGGGCTTTTGTTTCACGAGGCGCCAGCGGTGAATGACGTCGCGGTAGGGGGCGACGTCGGTGCTGGTCATGTCGGTGATCTGGTGGGTGAAGTAGCCGATGCGCGGATCGTCGGCCCGTGGTTTGTACTCGTTGTCCGGCATGGCGATGAGCGAGTGCTGGACCTGCACGGTGATGTAACGGGGGTTGGCCACGTCGGCCTCGCTCTCCCAGTTCGCGGTGGGGTTTTCGAAGACGTATTCGGCCACGAGGGAGCTGTTCTTCGGGTAGCCGTTGATGCGGAGGATTTTTGACTTGGTTTCCGAGAGACGGCCGAGCACAGAGCGGTCGCTGTGATTGCTGTCGAGCTTCACCGGGGTGAGGTTTTCCCGCAGGAAGAGATTGGTGCAGGGGATGAGGACGCCTTCTTCGTCCTCGGCCACGATGGTCTCGCTGGAAAGGACGGCGTTGGTGGTATTCGCCTGCTGGGCGCGGGACAGGGCGCTCTGGGGATCAAAGTGGAGCTTGGTGTTTTGCTCCACGAGCTCGACGCGGTCGAAGCTCTTGCGGACAGTGAAGATGAGCGAGTCTCCGTAGCGGCCGCGGTTGTGGCCGGAGGCCACGGGGCCATCGACGCTGTGATTGAAATAGATGTACTCGGGCCCGAACTGCGGCTTGGCGATGAACAGCCAGGGGACGCCTCGCTCAGTGTCGAGGTACATGCGGAACAGGCCATTGACGCGGTGGAAGCCCTTGGTGAAGTCCGCCACCGATTTGCGCTTCGGTTTGTTGTCTTCCGCCGGCTTCGTGGTGGCGGCGGGCTGCTGAGGCGCTGGTGCCGGGGTGGCTGCCTGGGC
>NZ_JACSRD010000069.1 GCF_014879935.1 Prosthecobacter sp. | reverse complement strand
CACTGCTCGCTTTCGCCGCTGTCATCGATTGGATGCAGCCGCTCAAGAGGTTTTAAAACACTGCCTAAGTTGAAACCATGCCTGTTTGCGCTGTTTTGAAGAACTGTCGCTGCGTAACGGGCCAAGGCCAGAATTCTCGTGTCGTAAAATGGTAAAATGTAAAATGGTGTAAAATGGGGTCAGTGTGCAACTGTCTGACAAAGTGGCGGCCCCTCTCTTGTCTTTGTCAGGCATAAGAGGAGCCCGTGCCGTTGGAGCTTGCCCGGAGCAGGCGAAGGCATCCGAGGGTCCCATGACGGCCACCCTGACCGCCCCGGTCGAAGCCGTGCTCCGGGCCGCATCGGGTGTTGCAAAGGCTTTTGACTCCTCCAAACTACCGACATGAGCGCCATCGCCATGCTTCAACTCAAACAGCAGCTCTCCCAGATCACGGAAAGGGAGCGGCAGGAGATCAGCGCGTATCTGCACCGCTTGAAACAGCAGACGCCGGCCTGGCAGAAGGAGATGACGCGCCGGATGGCCGAGATGGATGCCGGCAAGAAGTTCCGGCTGCCCCGCAAACCAGCCGCCGCACGCTGACATGGCGGCGAAATCCTACGAGCCTGTTTTGTCCGCGAGAGCGTGGGAGCTGTTCGGCTCCCTTTCCCGCAAGCGACAGCAGCGACTCGCCAAGATCATCCATCAACTGGCGGACAACCCTGGCCGCTTAGGAGACTACCAAACCGCGGACAGCACAGGCCGACATTTGGAGAACCTGCGGGTCGAGGACTACCTGCTCACCTATTGGGCGGACGGTCCGGTGCATGAGTTGAGAATCCTCGACATCGTCCTTTTGTGATCTCGGTTGTCATCGCCAAGCACGAGGAAGCCGGGCAGTTGGAGCTTGCCCGGCGTGGGCGAAGGAATACGATGGTCCGATGACTGCCACCCTTACTGCCCCGGTCGAAGCCTTGCTGCGCGAGCAAGTCGCCAACGGTCACTTCCCGAGCATGGATCGGGCTTTAGAAGCCGCAGTGAAGACCGTGTTTGGCCGTCGAGCCTCTCACGCGCTCGAATCGCTGCTGGACGAGGCGCTTTCGCATCCTGGCAAACGCGTCCCCCTCTCGCAACTGCGCCAGAAAACAGCATGAAGCCGGTCGTCTTCAACCCGGTGGCGGTGGATGACTTGGAAGAGATCGTGAACTACATCTCACAAGACAACGCTGTGGCCGCCGAGGATGTGCGCCGTGATCTTCTCGACACGGCCGAAGCGCTGGGTGATCAGCCAGATCTGGGTGTGCGTCCGCGATTCAGCGCGCCTCGCTTCGCAGGCATCCGCTTTCTGCCCGCAGCGCAGTATCCCAACTACCTGCTCTTTTATCGCGAACTGGCTGATGAAGTCGAAGTCCTGCGCATCCTCCACGGCGCGAGGAACCTTCCGCCGTTGTTCGAGTGACATCGGGCTGCAACGGTCGCACGCGGACCAGATTGGGTATTGCCGCCGAGCATGGCTTGTATTTCCATGCGCCACTCATGAGCACTTTTTCCCTCAAACTCCCCGAATCGCTGCTGCTCCGGTTGGAACAGGAAAGCCGTGCGCGGCGTCTGACGAAGTCGGCGGTGGTCCGCGCGGCGCTGGAACGTGAGCTGGAGCTGGCGAAATCGGCCTGTGCGACCTCCTGCTACGATCTAGCGCGTGATTTGGCAGGGTCTGTCCGCAAGAAGCTGCCGAAGGATCTGGCGACGCATTCCAAATACATGGAGGGCTTTGGCCGGTGAGGCAGACGGTGCTGCTGGGCATCGGGCCGCTGGTCTCCTTCCTCGCCGCCGGTCTGGAGCACCACGAGTGGGTGGCGGAGCAGTGGAAACGGCTGAAGCCGCCGATGCCCACCTGCAAGGCTTTTCTAACCGAGGCCGCGTTCCTGCTCAAGCGCGGGGGAGTGGACACCGATCCGCTCTTTGTCCGGCTGGAGCGCGACGGAGGGCCTCCTCTCAGATGGGCCAGAATGTGGCTTATGGGCGCTGGGGAGAACTCTCTGGGAACCGTTTCCCACCGGGAGTCCGTCACCGCACCACCCATCCACGAATTTGGCCCGTTCTCCGGCCCCCAAGCTTCCAAAACCCCGAAAACCCTCGCTCGGAGGGCTCCCTCCGTGGCTCCGGGGGACGCCCAGATCAGTGACGCGCCGGCTGCTTTTGCAGCAGCGCCACCAAACGCAGCAGGTCTTCCTCGCTAACACCCACGAACGAATCCAGCGACCGCAATCAACCCGATCTCATTATCCAACCGCCTGGATGGCTGCTCCGCCCTGGACCGCTGACAGGAGGTGACGCCAAAATGTGTCACAGGGTGATCCAAAGCGTCTAACTCCACGTGGAACCTTAACCCACACCACCACCATGCCCTCAGTCAAAGACGCCCTCAAAGCTGTGTTTCAGAAGAATGGACCCAAGATCCAGGAGCTCATGAATCAGTTTGATGAATTGAAGAAGAACATCATCGCCAAACAGGAGGTCAAGGCGAACTATCAGGCCGAACTGAAAAATGGTGTGCAGAACGAAGACGTCAAAGGTGTCATCTTCAATCAAATGCGCGGTGTCCAGAATGACATCGCCGACTACTCCAAGCAGGTGGATGCACTGATCAACAAGGCGGAAAGGCTTGGTGGGAAGGAGCAGGCGGCCGGAATGCGCGCTGCCCTCGAGAACCTCCATGGCTACGAACATCAGAAGGGCATCAAGCAGAACGCCAAGGGCCTCTGACAGAAATGACGTCAGGCTGCAACTGTCTGACGAAAGGGCTGCCCTTGCATTTTCATAGCCGGGCGCACGAGGAAGGCGGGCTGTTGGAGCCTGCCCGGCGCAGGCGAAGGAAGACGATGGTCTCATGACGGCCACCCAGACCACCCCTCCCCGGTCGAAGCCTTGCTCCGCGAGCAAGTCGCCAACGGTCACTTCCAGAGCCTGGATCGGCCCTTGGAAGCTGCGATGAAGACCGTTGATGGCCGTCGGGCATCCCATGTGTTCGAATCGCTGCTGGACTGCCATTGGAACCCCGGCCCTTTATCGCGATCTCGAACTCTGGGATGCCCCCCACTGGCAAGACGACCACCAAGCCCTTCCGTGAGTCCAGACGGCACCCTCATGGTCACCGACGGCATGAGCAAAAACGTCGGCGGCAAGGGCAACGAATGGGGCATCCAGGTCGCCGACTTGAACGGTGGCAGGTGGGACCATGTAAATGACGGGCCGTTTGCGCGGTTGATGGTGGCGGAGAGGCGGCAATCTGCGCCATGACCAAAATCTTATCGAATCGGCTTAGCGCGTGGCGTTTTTCAGACGCTCAAACTCCGCCTCGATGAGCTTCATGCCCTCGCCCCGGCCATCCTGGCTCATGGTCTTGCCGCGCAGCCAGCGGTAGATGGCGTCGTTCGGGCAGTTCGTCTCCGCCAGCTCGCGGTGGGCGCGGATGTCTTTTGGTTGCAAGCCATGCTTCACCAGCAGCTCGGCCACCAGCACGGCGGCTCGTTGCATGGCCGCCGGCTCCAGCAGTTCAGGATGGTCCACCAGTTCGCCATTCCGCACCCGGCCGCCGCAAAGGAAGGACACGGTGAGATGCCCTTTCGTGTGACCGGGAATGCGTTCGCGTGCCTTGGCACGAAAAGCAGAGGCGACCTGGATCTTGCCCTCGTGGATGGAGGCGACCTGCGTCTTCAACTCCTCGGGACTGAGGTAGTAGGTGTTGGATGCCGGGGCCAGCGTGGTGCGGCGGCCCTCGTAAATCTGGCCGCTGTCGCCGACGATGAAGTGGTAGGCGATGTCGCCAAAACCGCGCTCCCGGTGCCCGCTCTGGTTGCTTTTGATGCGTGTCGCCTCCCCGAGCACCGGCAGGCCGGTGTCCGTTTCTGCGGCAAACAGGGTGAGCACGCCAAGCAGGGAGGAGACGGTAAGGGCGAGGGGCAAAGGTTTCATCATGGCATTGTGATGTCGGAGTTTTGTGCTGAGGAAGGTGTGAGGCAGACGCTGGTGCATGCGGGAGGACGGCGGCCATGCCTGCACGCTGTCTAAAGAGACGAAAACCTTCCTCATGCCCCTGGTGAACCCGTTGCCAAGTTCGTTAGTTCACACTGGCCTTGGCGAAGAACTCGGTGCTTTTCACGGCCAGAGTCGGGGGGGAGCCACCATCGCCGGGGGTTACAGTGAAGGTGACGAGACCGTCGAAGCCCTCGTCACCGAACTGCGACCAGACAGCTATGCCGACGAGGAGCACGGTCTCGGGACCACGGACCGCGATCTGGACGTCATGCAGGCGGAGGAAGCGGGCATTCTTGGCGGGTTGTTTGCCCTTGTAGGCAGCGGTGACGGCTTTTTCCGCGGCGGCCAGGAAATCCGCTCCGGGGGAGACGGTGTTCGTGATGCTGTGGAGTTTGGCCGCAGTGGTGTCCAGCCCGTAGAACGTCATTTGGGCCACCAGGGAGGATGATTCCGCCCAAACGGTGACGTTGTGGCCGTTGTCCGGATCCGGTGTCGAAGTTCATTCCCGAGTTCGCCGCGCTGAAGACGCCTTCCGGCAAGCCGGCGAATCTCACGGTCACGCAGGTGCTCACGCACACCTCGGGCCTTGGCGAGGCGAAGGGGCCGAAGGCTGACGAAGCGCACACGCTGGCCGACATGGTGCCCATCTGGCTGGCGACGCCGATGCAGTTCGAGCCGGGCACGCAATGGAAGTACTGCCAGTCCGGCATCAACACGGCGGCGCGCATCGTCGAAGTGATCAGCGGCATGACTTTTGACGCGTTTTTGCAGAAGCGGCTGTTTGAACCGCTCGGCATGTCGAACACGACCTTTTATCCCACGGATGCGCAGTGGGCGCAGGTGGCCACGGGTTATGCGAAGAACAAGGAGACGGGCAAACTCGAAGCCGTGCCGCCGCGTGGCGACTTCGGCAAGCGCGGACGGCCGCCGCAGGGCAATGGCGGCCTGTATTCCTGTGCGAAGGACTACACGCGCTTCTGCCGCATGCTCATTAATGGCGGCACGCTGGATGGAAAACGCATCCTCAGCCCCGAGGCGGTGAAAACGCTGTCCTCCGTGCACACTGGCGATCTGCCGTGCGGCTTTTTCCAGCGGGCGGAATTCGGCAATCACGGCGCGAACTACGGCTGGGGCATCGGCGCATGCGTTTTGAAGGAACCGCATGCCGGTCTCGCGGAAATGCTGTCCGCGGGCACCTTCGGTCACGGCGGTGCGTGGGCCACGCAGGCGTGGATCGATCCGAAGAAGGACGTCATCTACGTGCTGATCGTGCAGCGCGCGAACTTCCCGAACAGCGACGCCAGCCCGGTGCGCGAAGCGTTTCAAAAGGCGGCTGCCAAGGCGCTGGCGAAGTGAGGCTGCGCTCCACAGGGCCTGGCGCGGGGTGACGGGTGATGTTTTTTCCGCCACGCGTGTCATACATGCGGCCCTACCGCGTCACTCAGCGGGAAATGAATGGAGCGCGACATCGCCGACCAGCTCGAAACCCTGCATCCCGACGCTTTCGGCTGGGCGCTGCATTGCTGCGGGGGCGACCAGGCGAGGGGGGAGGATGTGTTGCAGAACGCGTACCTCAAACTCGCGCAGGAGAAGGCGCGGCACGACGGCGGTTCGAGTTTCAAAACCTGGTGGTTCGGCGTGATCCGTCTCACCGCGATGGAGGAGCACCGTCGGCAGCGCTATCGCGAGTCGCTCGTGGGAAAGCTGCTCGCGTTTTTCATCGAGGAACCTCATCCCGCGCCGTCACGCGCCGTGGAGGTGAAAGAGCGCCACGAGGAGCTGCGGCGCTGCCTGGGCCAGCTTCCCGCGCGCCAGGCGGAGGTGCTGCATCTGGTGTTTTACCAGGATCTGACCATCAACGAAGCGGCGCAGGTGATGAAGATCGGCGTGGGTTCCGCACGCCAGCACTACGAACGCGGCAAGGCGCGCCTGCGCACGTTGCTACAACCCGGTTTGAGCCATGATTGACGATCCCGAAGACGACCTGCGCGACCGTTTCGCCAGACAGCGGCGTTGCGATCAGGAAAACGCCCCGGCTTGGCGTGCGGAACTGCTGCACGCGCCGGTCAGGCGTCCTCGCGGCGCATCCTGGCGCTGGGTTCCGCTTTCGCTGGCCACGGCATGTGTCGCGCTTGCGGCCTTGTTGATCAGTCACCGGCCCGGAGCCGAGCCAAGCCTGAGCAATCTGCCGCCGCTGTTTGATTCACGTGACGGAGAGTTGTTTGCGGGGCTGGACCCGGCTTTCCCTGCCTTCGAGGCTCCCTCGGATTTTCTTCTGCCAACCCACCTCAACCTGCACCTCCCATGAAATCCATCGCCTGTCTCCTTGTTTTGCTTTGCCCGGCCTTTCTTCACGCTGCGAGCGTGGATGAATGGCTGAAAACCGGCCTGTTGCATCCCGACATGATCGCCGCGGTCAGTGACAAACTCCAGCTCACCGCCGACCAGCAGGAGCGGTTGAGTTCACAACTCGATGAAGCGCGGAAACAGGCCGAACCGCTCGAAAAGACAGTCAAAGAGGAGCAAAAGGCGCTCAACCGGTTGCTGCAGGACACCACATCCAGCGCGGATGCCGCGAGCGCCCAACTGACGAAGCTGTTAAGTGCCGAGGCGGCGGTGAAGCAGTTGCAGCTCCGCACACTGGTGGGCGTTCGGGACGTGTTGACGCCGGAACAACTGCAGAAAGCCAGGAGGCTCAATCCACCAGGCGTCGCGACGCGTGGGGACCTCGAAGCGAAGCTGAACGACAAGGCGAACCAATTGCGCGCGGCGGTGGAAGGCCTTGGGATTCCGACCACGGAGGCGATGAAAGCGCGTGGCGGCGAAATCGAGCAGTTGATCAAGAGCGGCGAGCTGGCCCAGGCGGACGCCGCGCTGGATCAACTGATCAAGGATTCGCACTTCAAAGAGCTCGAAGCCGAGCCTGAGGCGGTGGATTTTTCAAAGTTCGAGCCGGGTGACACCGATTTGGAGACACTGCGGCAGCGCTACGAAACCCTGCAAACCGCCGGACAGGAGATCATCAACCTCCCGCTGCTGCGTGAGCTGCTTCAGGCGAAGGAGGCCTTCGAGGAGGCCAAAGCAGCTCAGGACGCCGAGAAAGTCGGCCGCATCCTGACCTATGTGGAAGGCAGGTTGAAAAAAGACTGACGCCCCTGTGACAGGCGTCATTTCTGCCCGAAAGATTCGTTTGCCTTTGGCAGGATTGCTGCGATAGAGCGTTTCAGGTCACCTGTTAAGGGTAAGGCTCAGTTGTTCATCAGGTGATTCAAGCGTTGGTGTTCATGGGTTTTGCTCTGTTTCTGGAAGCCGCACCCAAACAACGATATGAATACCAAGATGTACGTGGGCAATCTGCCCTTCGCCGCTCAGGAACAAGACGTCCGTGAGCTGTTTTCTCAATTCGGTGGCGTCACCGAAGTCTTCCTGCCGATGGACCGCGAGAGCGGCCGCCCGCGCGGTTTCGCCTTCGTGACCATGGATTCGCCCGAGGCGATGACGGCTGCGATCAATGGCCTCAACGGCCAGGAATTCCAGGGACGCAAACTGGCCATCAATGAAGCCCGTCCGCGTGAGGAACGCCCGGGTGGCTTTGGTGGTGGCGGCGGCGGCCGTGGTGGTTACGGTGGTGGCGGCGGCGGTGATCGCGGCGGCTACGGTGGTGGCGGCGGCGGTGGCAAACGCTTCGAGCGTCGTGACCGCGGCAACCGCGACGGCGGCGGCGAAGAAGGCGGCTGGTAAGCCCCTTTCCTCCTGATTGGTTTCCCGACCCGTGATGCAACGAGCAGCGCTTACGCGCTCTCCTGCGTCACGGGTTTTTCTGCGTTGACAAACAACGCAAAGACCCCTGCGAGCACGAACGCCGCCGCGCAGAGCCAGACGCCCTCGTGGAAATCGTGGTTCGTGTCGAAAAGCAGGAGCGTCTTGGTGAAGATGAGGGGGAGGATGGCCGCGCCGAAGTTCCCCCACATGTTTCCCCAGCCGAAAAGCTGCGCCTGATGCCTGCCACTGATGTCCTGCATGAACGTCCACATCGCCGGCAGGCCGAGATCGGCGAAGAACGTGACTGCACCGAAGGCGATGCCCATGCCCCACGCCGAATCCATGCGCAGAGCGAGCAGATAGAGCGCTGCCGCGCCAAACTTCGTCAGTGACATGGGCAGCACGCGTCCGAGACGCTTGCCGTGGCGCTTCGAGATGTAGTCGGTCATCAAGCCGCCGATGGGCAGCGCCAGGATGCCGATGGTGAGCGCCCCTGTCGTGACCAGGCCCGTGAGGCCATCGTCCAGATGCTTCACTTTTTTCAGGTAGTCAGGCAGGGAGAGGATCAGGAAGGCCCAGCCGATGTTCGTGAAGAACTGCACGCCGTTGGCCAGCCACAGGTTGCCGCTGCGGCAGGCGGCGAGGAATGGGAAGCGTTTGGGCGGGTCCTTCACGGGCTGGAAATCGCCACGGCCTTCGGCCAGCAGGCCGATCTCTTCATCATTGCAGCGCGGATGAAGGCGGGGATGCTCGCGAAAGACGGCCCAGTAGCATGCGGCCACCAGGATGCCGATCACCCCATAAAGCCAGCCGGCCCAGCGCCAGTCACCGGACTGCAGAATGACGAAGGCGGTGAGCCCCGGCGCCACAGCACCGCCGACACGCCCGCCCCACGAGATCACGCTGCTGGCAAACCCACGCGCCTCGATGTGCGCCCAGCGCGTCATCAAGCCGCTGCTGGCGGGATAATAGCCCGCCTCGGCCAGCCCGCACAGCATGCGGGCGGCGAACAAGGTCCAGAAGCCCAGGGCGAAGCTCGTCGCCGCGGTGAACAGCGACCATGCCGCGATGTAGATCGTGATCAGCATGCGGGCACCGAAACGATCGCTCAACCAGCCGGCGGGCACCTGAAACAGCGCATAGGCCCAGAAGAAGGCGCCTTTGATGCCGTCGATCTGGCCCTGATCGAGATGGATGTTCTTCTGGAAGGAGTCAGAACTCAGGATGTTCGCCAGGCAGATGCGGTCCAGATACATCAGGAAGGCCACCATCGTCGCCGTGGCGAGGATCTGATGGCGGACGGCGGTGGGGCGGGCGGGAGAGGACATCGGAAAGACAAGACGCAGGAATTTCACCAGCCCTAACAGGATTCCAGCTTGCTGAACGCATGCGGGGCGTGCATGGCCCTCATCCTGCGTGCCCAAAAAGGCGCATTGAATGCGATTGCGCGCAAACTCCACCTCACAATCGTTTCCTCGTCATGACTGCGATCAAAAACATCACCGCTTTGCTGGTGCTCAGCTTCCTCGCCTCCGGGGTGTTGGGCTGGTTCCTTTTCCAATCACGCTCCGATCTCCAGGACGCCCGTGCCGCGCTGGAGCAGGTCAAGGTCGAGCATGACGAGGCCTTGAAGGCGAAGGAGTCCGAATTCCAGCGCACGCTGGACGCGCAGGCCGCGCAGCATCAGAAGACGATCACCGCGCTCAACGACGAGCACGAGAAGAAAATCGACGAGCTGCGCAAAGGCGAGCGCCAGCGCCTGGCAACGGCGGCGAAGGAGTTTGAGAACATCTTCGAAGGCAACAAGATGACCATCCAGTACATCAATCTGCTGGAGGACAAGGTGAAGGCCGGACAGACGCTGTCGAAGGCCGAAGTCGAGAAACTGACCATCATCACCACCGGGCTGGGCTATCTGAAGAAGCAGTATCAGAAGCCGATGCAGGAGTTCCAGGAGCTGGCGAACTACTTCGAAGCCCAGGCGAACAAGCAGATCGAAAAACCGAAGGGTGGCTTCTTCAAGCGCATCTTCAGCAAGGAATTCCGTGAGCAGGAGAAGGAATACGCCCGCCAGGAGGGCGCGAAGGAGGCCTTCGAGCAGGCGCAGGGGAAGTTCACCTCCGTCTATTCCTCCGCCCAGAAGTCCATGGCCTCCGTGAACCTCGACGCCGACGCGCAGATTCAGAAGCTGCACGCCTACATCGACGACAAGCAGCAGATGAACGCCGAGGACCTCTCCTCCTTCTTCGACAAGGCCCGCAAGGCCCTGCGCACCCACCAGGACGTGCTCGATTTCGAGCCCGAGGCCGCACCGCTGCCCGCTCCGAAGCCGCAACCGTGACCCCAACGGCTTGAAATCCGGCTTCCGCCACCGGTTCAAAGGAAAGGTTGTCTTTTGCCGGGCGTTTTGGCTAGGCTTGTGAAATTACGTGGCCGCGTCCCGTGGGACGCGGCTTTTTCGCCCCTTCACCCTGTTCATCCCATGCAAACAAACCAGAACCAAACCACCCGCCGCACCTTCATCCGCGGCACTGTCGCCGGCGCTGCCGGCATCGCCGCCCTCCCGTCCTTTGCCGCTCCGCTCGGCGCGAACGCTGACGTTCGAGTCGCCGTCATCGGCTTCAACGGCCGTGGCTCCGGTCACATCGGCAGCCTGCTCGGCATCAAGGGCGTGCGTCTCGTCGCCCTGTGCGATGTCGATGACAAGGTGATGGCGAAGCATGTCGCCGCCCTGGCGAAGAAGAACATCACCGTGAAGCAGTACAAGGACTTCCGTGAGTGCTGCGCGGACAAGGAGATCGACGCGATCACCATCGCCACGCCGAACCACAGCCACACGCTGATCGCCATGACCGGCATCGCGAATGGCAAGCACGTTTACGTCGAGAAGCCCGTCTGCCACAACATGTGGGAAGGCCGCAAGCTCGTGGAAGCCGCCGCCGTTGCTGAAAAGCAGGGCCTCGTGGTCCAGCACGGCATGCAGCGCCGCTCCTCCCCCGGCTGGCAGGCCGCCATGGACTGGGTGAAGGCCGGCAACATCGGCAAGGTGCAGCTTTCCCGCGGCATCAACTTCAAGGCCCGCAAGAGCATCGGCAAAGTCGCCGCCCCGACCCAGCCGGACGCCAACGGCCGCATCGCCGGAGAATTCCGCGACACCGGCGGCAAGCCGCAGATCATCAATGTCGATTACAAGCTCTGGTCCGCCCCGCGTCCGGTGGCTCCCATGCAGCGCGAGCAGTTCCACTATGACTGGCACTGGCAGTGGGCCTATGGCAACGGCGACATCGGCAACCAGGGGCCGCATCAGCTCGACGTCGCCCGCTGGGCGCTGGGCAATCCGGACATGCTGCCCAAACGCGTCATGAGCTTCGGCGGCCGCTGGGGCTATCAGGACGACGGCCAGACCGCGAACAACCAGCTCGCGTTCTACCAGTGGGCTGAAGGCGCTCCGCTGCTGTTCGACAACCGCGGCCTGCCGATGAAGGACATGAACTGGACGAAGGGCCTGGAGCCCGTCTTCCGCATCAATGGCAAGACCGCTGCTCCTCGTATCGGCAACGTCGTCCATTGCGAAGGCGGTTTCGTCGCCGAGGCCAAGGCCTACGACAACGACGGCAACACGCTGACGAAGTTCGACAACTTCGACGACGGCGCCGACCACATGAAGAACTTCATCGAGTCCGTCCGCGCCGGCAAGATCATCAACAGCAACCTCCACGTCGCCCACGGCTACCACGCCGCGGCGCTGGCCCAGTTGGGCAATGTCTCCTACCGCCTCGGCAAGCAGTTGAGCGTGGACGAGATCAAGGAGCGCCTGGCCAACGACAAGGCCGGCCAGGAGACCTTCGCGGACTTCGTCGCCAACCTCGAAGCCAACAAGATCGACCTCGGTGCCGAGAAGATCAGCGCCGGCCCCTGGCTCGAATTCGACCCCGCCAGCGAGAAATTCGTCGGTGAGTTCGCCGAGGAAGCCAACAAGCTGGCCCAGGACGAATACGCCGCCGGTTTCGAGCTGCCGAAGATCGGCTGATCGCAGAACCATTGTGCGATGGTGTCACCTCACGCGGAGCCGGGAAACTGGCTCCGCGTTTGTATTTTCACCGCAGGTTCATTCTGTTAGTCTCGGCCCGCCATGGAAACGCCCACACCTCCACCCACGCTGTCCGGTGCCTCCAGCCCGGACGAAAAACTGCTCGGCATCGTCATGCACGTGTTGTGCCTGATCGGATTCCCCATCATCGGTCCGCTCGTCGTCTGGCTGATGAAGAAGGACCAAAGCCGCTACCTCGACCAGCAAGGCCGCGAACTGCTGAACTTCCAGATCAGCTACTGCATTTACGGCCTCCTCTCCGCCCTGCTCACCGCCATCCTCATCGGCATCCCGCTGCTGGTCGCCGTGGCTGTCGCCTCGGTCGTCTTGACCATCATCGGCATCGTCAAAGCCGCTGACGGCACGATCTATCGCTTTCCGCTCACGATCCGCATCCTGTGAGGACCGTTCCATCGATGTCTTTGGGCACCACACGGCCAAAACGGTTGCGGCTCCAGTGTCGCGATGCTAGCAGAGCGGCCCGTTTTCCCCCATTCAGATGCGCCCCAACCAACTTCTCAAAGCGATCGGCCCGGAACTGCGTCTGCAGATCATGACCTACATGCAGAACGATCAACGCGCCGCCTACAAGGCCGTCGTCGAATCGCTCGCCTCCGCCCGTCGTCTGCGTCCGACCTTCGTTTTGGAGAAATCCCGCGTCAAACAGGCCGAGTGGCTGCTGGAACAGCTCGCCACCAAGTCGAACGAGGAGGTCACCGCGCAGATCTTCCAGATCTGGCTGCTCAAAGGCCAGCCGCAGATGCTCATTACCTTCCTTGATGCCGCGCAGATCGCCCACGATGGCAAAGGTGAGGTCACCGAGCTGCCTGAAGTCATCGACGACGACAAGGCCGAGGCCGCTGTCTCAGCCCTGCTCGCGGCTTACCCCGCCAGCCATGCCGCACTCTACCTTTACATGTTCCAGGAACAGCGCCCCGGCGGCTGGGCCTCGATCACGAAGGCCATCGAAGCCCGTCCTGAGCTGAAACTCGCCGCCTGAGCGCCCGTGTCATGATGGACGCCCTCGACCGCGCCATCTCCAGCACGCAGGCTCATCTTGACTCGCTGCGCACGCCAAACGGTCATTGGGAGGGCCATCTCAGCAGCAGCGCCCTTTCCACGGCCACCGCCATCGTGGCGCTGACGCTCGTCGATCGCGAAAAACACGCCGTGCTCCTTCAAAAGGGCACGCAGTGGCTGTGCGATAACCAAAACACCGATGGCGGCTGGGGCGACACCACCCTCAGCAAGAGCAATCTCTCCACCACATTGCTCTGCTGGAGTGCGTTGCATTTGGGAGTGCGGGCGCCCTCGTCCGCCATCGAAAAAGCCGACTCGTGGATCATTTCTCACGTCGGCTCGCTGGAGTCCAAAGCCATCGCCAGGGCCGTCATCGCCCGCTATGGGAAGGACAAGACCTTTTCCGTGCCGATCCTCATGCTCTGCACGCTTTGCGGCACCTTGGGCAAAGACGGCTGGCGCCACGTGATCCCACTGCCTTTTGAGCTCGCTGCTCTGCCGCGCACTTGGTTTGGTGCCATCGGCCTGCCCGTCGTCAGTTATGCCCTGCCAGCCTTGATCGCCATCGGTCATGCGCGCTTTCATCACGCGCCGCCCGCCTGGTGGAACCCGCTGCGCTGGATTCGTGCCCTCGCCTGGCCCCGCATCCGCCCCATGCTGCAAACCTTGCAGCCAGGCAGCGGCGGTTACCTCGAAGCCACCCCGCTCACCAGCTTCGTCACCATGGCTCTCGCCGGAGCGAATCAACTCGACCATCCCTGCATCCCGCTGGCCGTCGATTTCCTCGTCAAATCCATGCGCGAAGACGGAAGCTGGCCCATCGACACCAATTTGGCGACTTGGGGCACGACTTTGTCCATTCGCGCATTGGATGGTTCCGTCTCTTCGCCCTCCGCTCTTCGCTCGTCGCTGCTTTCCCAGCAATACCGCGAAATCCACCCCTTCACCAACGCCGCGCCCGGCGGCTGGGCCTGGACCGATCTTCCCGGCGGCGTGCCCGATGCTGACGACACCTCCAGTGCTCTCGTCGCCCTCAAAACACTGGCGGCTCACGACGCGGACCTTCGTCATTCGTCATTCGTCATTCGCCATTGCCTCCCCGGCATCACCTGGCTGCTCGACCTGCAAAATCGCGACGGTGGCATTCCCACCTTCTGTCGCGGCTGGGGTGCCCTGCCGTTTGATCGCAGCACGCCCGAAATCACCGCGCACGCGCTCCTCGCCTGGTGGACTTGGCACGATGACCTGCCTGCGCCTGTGCAAAAACGCATCGTCACCGCCACCGGACGGGCGTTGGCGTATTTGGAAGCCTCCCAGCGTGAAGACGGCTCATGGATCCCGCTCTGGTTCGGCAACGAACACACGGCCGACGAATCGAATCCTGTCTATGGCACGGCCCAGGTCATCAATCACCTCGCCGGAAACACCCATCTTGCCACTTTGGCCGACTGGCTCATCCAATCCGGCCTCGATTACCTGCGTTCCGCCCAAAAAGCCGACGGTTCCTACGGTGGCGACGCCGATTCGCCCTCCAGCATCGAAGAAACCGCCGTTGCCGTTCAGGCCCTCTGCCAGGACAGGAGCGCGGACGCCCTCGTCCGCATTCAACAGGCGACTCAGTGGCTTTTTGACGCCACGAGCCACGGCACGCGTTTCCCTTCCGCCCCCATCGGCCTCTACTTTGCACGCCTGTGGTATCACGAGCAGCTCTATCCCGTCATCTGGTCACTTGGGGCCTTCCAGGCGGCACGGAAGGTGCTCGTCAGTGAGAAGCATTGACAACCGGGGCGCGATTTCTAGAATCGGCCTCGAAATTACCCGAAACAACAGCACAGCGACTCGTCAGGCAGTGGAGGTTACCGGCAATGAGGAACACAGAATTTGATGATGGTGGTGAACGGCGCCCGCCCAATCCGCCGCTGCATTCCGAAAAGATCGTCACCGAGCGGAAGATCTTCTTCCTTGATCTCAAGGAGAACGACCGTGGCAAGTTCATCAAGATCACCGAGGACGTGCGAGGCCGACGCGACACGATCATTCTCCCGATCGACGCCGCCCAGGAGTTCATGGACGCCATGATGCGCACCCTGGACGCCGCTGGTGTGGACGAATGAACGGTCGCAAGACGGTCATGTGAGACACGCCTGCTCCCACGAGCCAGCGACTGTTATTTTTGCTCCAGCGACAGCACAAAAATCAGGCGGCCATTTTTCCACTTCGGGCCGCCGATAAACAGCGGGCTGCCTGGACGCAGCACCGCCTCACTTTTCACCAGCACCTGCTGTTCGCGCCAGACCTGGAGGTGCAGGTTCACCCCTCCCTGGTCAGCCGGGCCTTTCGAGTCGATCTTCAAAAAGAGATCCCGAGACGGGACGACCCAGGACTCATACTCGCGGAAAATGTCCTGCTGGTGCTGCCCAAGGATTTCAAAGTGTTTGAACGAGAACACCTTGGACAGCCGCTCGTTGAGCTTGGGCAGGCTCGCGGGAGGCTTTTCCTGTGAACCGGTCAGTTGGGCTGCGTCATCGGTGGCAAAGATGAGCGCCCCCCACACCTTTCCTTCGGTGGCAGGCTTCGCCACGGGCAGCGTCCCGGCACCAGAGGGCGCGGCATCCTGCGCGATCACCCAGGGGCAAATCACCAGCGAGAAAAGGACTGGATGAGGCCACTTCATCCGCGTGGAGAGGTTTGCCAGAAGAAGGGATTTCCGCCGCTGTCCCGGGAAATGGTCAGCAACCGGGAACCGGACGCATCATACAGGGATGTGGCGGCGATTTCTGTCTCGGTCTGGCTGTGGTGCACATTCAGACCCGACACCTTGCGATCAGCCGGGACCGCATCGAGGCCATCAAGCATCAGAACCGTCGCCTGGGCGTCGCTGTCATGAAAAGTCCGGGCCTGCACCTGGGCACTGGGGGTGTAAGAGCTCAGAATCTGGCTGTCGGCCTGGTGGCCATCACGTGCCAGGGTCAAAAAGCTGATCACAGCGATCGCTGCCGCTCCTGCGACGGCAAACCAAGGCTGGCGGAGCCACTGCCAGACCGTGCTCGCTGAGAACCGCGATGAACGCGCGCCCTCTTCGACCTCCATTTGGGCGAGGCGCACCTGGATCTGTGAATTGAAGAAGTCGCCGTATGGAACAACCATTTCCTTGGGCAGATGAGCGCGGATGCCCTCGCTCAGGGCCTGCATTTCGAGCGCTTCCCGGTTCAGCGCCGGGTCCTGGGCGAGTTGCGCCTCAAACGCGGCCCGTTCGGCGGCGTTCATCTCGCCATCAAGCCAGCGGATCAGTTCGTGGTTTTCAGAGGGTGGTTTCATAAACGTCCTTGAGCAGTTCTTGAAGTTTTTTGCGTGCGTAAAACAGGCGTGACATCACCGTGCCCAGCGAACACGGTACCATCGCGGCGATTTCCTCATAGGCCAGCCCTTCCACCTCCCTGAGCACGATCACCTGCCGGTGTTCTGGAGAGAGGCGGGCGATGGCCGCCTGGATGCGCTGGCCGACCTCGGCGTTTCGCAGGGCCGTGTCCGGGGCGGCGTCCCCTCGGGGCGCTGTTTCCGCCCCGACGGCGGCACGGTGCTCCGTCCGCTCATCATCAAACTCGCCATCGCCCTGGATCTTCTTCTTCCGCAGCCAGTCGTAGGTCACGTTGTGGGCGATGCGATAGAGCCAGGTGTAGAAAGCCGCGTCCAGCTTGAAGTTGGGCAGCGCCCGCCAGGCCTTGATGAAGGCCTCCTGCGCGAGGTCCCAGGCTTCCGTCTCGTTCTGGATCAAATGGTAGGTCATGGCGTAAATCCTCCCGCGATACTTCGTCACCAGCGTGTCGAAGGCCCGCGTGTCGCCAGCTTGGCTGCGTTTGACCAAGTCGATGTCAGAGACTTCGCCAGGGTCAGTCGCGGCTGAGGCAGGCATGGATGTGAAGGGCGGAAGATTGACGGACCCGGCGGGCAAAAATTCGATCCGGGACCAGCTTTGACCCGGAAAAGTTCGAGGCGGCTGATCAGGGGACTTTCAAAGACTGTCCCGGGCGGATCAGATCGCCGCTCAAACCGTTGGCAGCTTTGAGTTTCGCCACGGTGGTGCCCTTCTTCCGCGCGATGCCATAAAGGGTGTCCCCTTTGCCCACGGTGTAGCGGGAGCCGGACGACTTCTTGGCGGTGGATTTCGAGGAACTCGACTTTTTCTTTGCGGAACTGGACGAGGCCGTCGTCTTCTTTGGCGTGCTTGAGGTCGTGCTGCTGGGGGTGGTCTTCTTCGGAGCGCTGAAGGCATACGGGTCCGCAGGCGGCTCGGGTTCGGCCGGCATCGGCGGCTTCTGGTAGGACGGCGTGGATGACGACGCGTAGCCAGTCTGGCCGGGATACGGGTTGTAGTGCCCGTCATTGCCGTAGTTCGACGCGTAGGCGTTCCCACCGCCGGAACTTTTCATGTTCTCGCAGGCGGCCAGAAAAAGACAGAGGGCGGGCAGTGCAATGAAGCGGTGGGCGGTCATGTTGCTGAGGGTGTTCCGGCCTGCGAACCAGCATGGAAAGAGACCGCCGCACTAATGAAATCCCGCGTCCTCTTTTCAATGCCAATTTTGCCATGTCCATGCCCCGTTTGCGAATGACCCCGGCATTGAAACACACGGCCGCCTGCGGTCGTTCTGCCCGCCCGGCAAATCTTGCGACACAGACCTTGCCAATTCGTCCGCCATTCCCTAGCTTCGTGCCCCACACATGAAAATCGGCTTCAATCTCCTGCTTTACACCGGCCACGTCACCGAGGCGAACTATCCTGTCATCGAAAAGCTCAAGCAGACCGGATACGACGGTGTCGAGCTGCCGATTTTTGATGTCAGCAATCCAGCGCACTTCAAAGGCATCGGCCAGGTGCTGAAAGACAACGGCCTGCAATGCACCGCAGTCACGGTCCTTCCTGACGAGGCTCACAATGCCATCAGTCCGGTCGCCGCGAACCGCCAGGGGGCCATCGATCACCTCAAGCGCGTCCTCGAATGCGCCCACAATGCCGGCGTGCAGACGCTGTGCGGCCCTTACTACCAGGTTCTCGGCCAGTTCACCGGTGCCTTCCCGACGGAAACCGAGCTCAGCAACGCCGCTGAAGTTCATCGTGCCATCGCTCCCGTGGCGCAGGACGCGGGCGTGAAGTGCGCGATCGAAGCCCTGAACCGCTTCGAGTCCCACCTGCTGAACACGATGGAACAGGCGGCCGCTTACGTGAAGCGTGTCGATCATCCGAACTTCGGCACCATGTACGACACCTTCCACGCGAACATCGAGGAAAAGAACCCGATGGCCGCCATCGACACCGTTTTCGCCTCCGGCAAGCTGAACCACGTGCACATTTCTGAAAATGATCGCGGCACCCCCGGTCGTGGTCACATCAACATCGTCGAGCAGATCCAGCACCTCAAAAAGATCGGCTACGACGGCTGGATGACCATCGAGGCCTTCGGCAGCGCCCTTCCAGACCTCGCCGCTGCCACACGCGTCTGGCGCGACTTCTTCCCGAGCACCGAGCAAGTTTATACCGAAGGCTTCGCCCTCATCAAAAACGCTCTCGCCTGATTCCAGCCCCAAACCGAACCCATTCATCCCATGAACACACCGACCACCCCACAGGCCGCGTCCACACGCCGCCAGTTTATCGGCACCACTGCCGCTGCCAGCGCCCTCACCGTCGCACAATCCGCCTGGGCCGCAGGCAGTGATGAAATCAAAGTCGGCCTCATCGGCTGCGGTGGCCGCGGCACTGGTGCCGCCAGCCAGGCCCTCAGCACCAGCCAGCAGGGCGTCACCCTGCATGCCGTGGCTGACGCCTTCAAAGAAAAGGCCGACGGTGCCCTGAGCAACCTCCGCAACAAGGCTCCCGAGAAGGTGAAGGTCGATGACTCCCGCATCTTCGCCGGCCCCGACGCCTACAAGAAGGTCATCGAGTGCTGCGATCTCGTCATCCTCACCACGCCTCCAGGCTTCCGTCCGTATCACTTCGAAGCCGCCGTCCAGGCCGGGAAAAACATCTTCATGGAAAAACCCGTCGCCGTGGACAGCCCCGGCGTGCGCAAGGTCCTCGAAATGGCCAAAGTCGCCGACGAAAAGAACCTCAAGGTCGTCGTCGGTCTTCAGCGCCGGTATCAGAACTGCTACAAGGAAGCCCTCACCCAGGTCAAGGAACAGGGCGTCATCGGCGACATCGTCTCCGGCCAGGTTTACTGGAACGGCGGCGGCATCTGGTTCCGTGACAAGCGCCCCGACCAGTCCGAGCTCATGTACCAGATCAACAACTGGTACTTCTTCACCTGGCTTTGCGGCGATCACATCAACGAGCAGCACATCCACAACATCGACGTCGCCAACTGGTTCATCGGCGGCCATCCGGTCAGCGCCCAGGGCATGGGCGGCCGCATGCAGCGTGTGGAGAAGAAGTTCGGCCAGATCTACGACCACCACTACGTCGAGTTCACCTATGAGAACGGCGTCCGCGTCAACAGCCAGTGCCGCCATCAGTCCGGCGTCAGCAACGCCGTGCGTGAGGAATTCACCGGCACCAAGGGCAAGCTCTACCTCGACAACAGCGGCCGCTGCTACGCCAACGACCACAAGGGCAACACCATCTGGAAGTACCGCCCCGGTGGCAAGGACATCGGCGAAGCCAAGGGCAAGGCCGCCAAGCGTCTCGATCCCGATCCGTATCAGACCGAGCACGACACGCTGCAGGCCGCCATTCGTGAGAACAAGCCGCTCAACAACGCCTACTACGGCGCTGAGAGCACCATGACCGCCATCATGGGCCGCATGGCCACCTACTCCGGCAAGGAACTCAAGTGGGACGAGGTGCTGAACTCCAAAGTGCAGCACATGCCCGCCATCATCACGCCGGAATCCGAGCCGCCCGTCAAACCCGACGCTGAAGGCTGGTATCCCATCGCCATCCCGGGCAAGGACATCCCCGGCGCTCCCGTCGTCTGATCACAGACGTCCCAAGCTCATCCGCCCCGGCCGCAGTCATGCGGCCGGGGCTTTTTCTTTGAGGGCGGCAGCGTTCAGGTCCCCGCAAGGCGCAACCCGGCTGCCTGGTATGAACTCAAATCCGAAGCCGCGATTTGGCTCTTTCCTGGCTTCGGCTCAAACCTTGCTCAGGGTGCGTTGCGGCAGTTGGATCCGTGCGGTGAAGGTCTGCTCCACATCGAGGTCTCCGAGACAGCCCAGGTAATCCAGCAGCTCCATCGTGCAGGCATTCGTCCAGCCAAAGCCCGGCTCATTCGTGCAGTAGCCGAACTGGATCTTCCCGCGCACGTCACTCGTCATGTTTTCCACGTCGTACTTCTCAAACAGCCGCCCGGTGCGGGTGAATTCGTCCGTCACCACCGTCACAAACCGCCGCGCGATCCGCCGCGCCTCCTGCCGGTAGCCGTAGCGGTGCAATCCCATCACCGCGAGATAGTTCAGCGGCGCCCATCCGAAGGGCCGGTCCCATTGGCAGCCGCTCAGATGCAAACTCGCCAGCAAACCGCCCCGCGCCTCGAAATCCGGCAGGTTCGAGACAATGCGCGCCGCCTGTTCCCGCGTCGCCAGCCCGGCCCACATCGGCCAGAACGTCGTTGCAAACGGATACGACGTCTTGCGGCCCGCCCGGCCGTTGTAATCGAAGTACATGCCAGCTTGCTCGTCCCACAGATGCTCGTTGAGCGCCGCCGCACGCTCGTGCGCACGCGTCTGCCACACCTCGATCGTGTTCGTCGCGTCCAGAAACGCCCGCACCTTCGCAATGTCCACCTCCAGCCGCCACAGCAGCGTGTTCAGGCAGATCGGCAGCATGTCCAGCACGTCCAGATTGGCGAAACCGAACCTCCCGCTCACATCGAAGCCCGATTCCCGCATGCTGCGGTCGGCGTGATAGGCGTGCCGTGTCAGGGCACCCGTTTCAGGATCGAGGAAAGCCGACGCGTCCTGCACGTACTCGCCTCCTGCGGCCAGATTCATCTGCAAACGCTCATAATGGTTCCGGCCGTCCTCATCCACCTCCCCCCGCTCCACTTCAGGAGCCGGACCTTGGGCGAAGTCATAGTAGCGTGACAAGTTCAGCCCCGGCACCAGATGCGGCGGCACCGTCCAGTAGTAATAAAACTTCTCCAGCAGCGGCAGCGAGTGCTTCAGCCACGCCAGATCTCCCGTGGCGCGATACACCGCCAGCACCAGCCTGCCGAGAAATGGCGGATGCGACCGCGTCAGATAATACGTGCGGTTCGCCGTGAGCACGGTGCCGTAGTGCGCCACCTGGTAGAGGCACTGGTCGGCGATCGCACGCGCCATCGGCACGCGTCCCTGACGCAGCAGACCCAGTGCGATGAAGTAGCTGTCCCAGCCATACATCTCGTTGAATCGACCGCCCGGCACCACGTAGCGGCCCGGCAGGAACAGCAGCCCGTGTTCCTCGATCCGTGCGTAGTCCGGCGGCAGCACCTTCACCCGCAGCGCCTTCATCTCCTCCTTCCCCAGTGATTTTTCGAAGATCCGCTGCACGCGCGGCAGATCCTCCGACGCGGAGATGTAAATCGGGCACGAGTAAGTCGTCTCCTGCCCGAGTTTCACATCCTGCACCGCCTCGGTGACCTGACGGAGGCCGCGGCTCAGCCGATGCCATTCCGACTGGATGTGATCGACGAGCCTGGCGATCTCGCCGGTGGAAGGAAACTCTGGTTCGTCCATGTTCACGGGGAGGCGTTGGGTGGCCGCTCGCTTTCGGGTCAGCGACACGGTCTTCCTGCATTGAGAACGGCTCACCCCGGCATCGCGGACGTAACTCTGCTGGAGAATTTTTCCGCCACCCGGGCCTGTCCCCATTGTCCCCATGATCACCAGCCGAACATGGACCAAGGAATCGCTCGCCGAGCTGATCGAGCGCCGTCTCGGCGGCGCGAAACTTATCGTCGTGTCGAATCGGGAGCCGCACCTGCATCGCTATGGCGAAGGCGGTGATCTCGAGTGCGTCTCCACCACCGGCGGCCTCGCCACCGCCCTGCGGCCCATCCTGGCTGCGAGTCAGGGCACGTGGATCGCCCATGGTGCGGGCAATGCCGACCGCGACACCGTGGACGAGCACGACCGCATCGCTGTCCCGCCGGCCAATCCCTGCTACACCCTGCGTCGCGTCTGGCTCACGCCCGATCAGGAAGAAGGCTATTATTACGGCTTTGCCAACGAAGGCCTCTGGCCGCTCTGCCACATCGTGTTTCGCCGCCCCGTGTTCCGCATTGCCAACTGGAACGCCTATCAGGAAGTGAACCGCATCTTCGCCCAAGCCGTCATCGAGGAGGCCGGCAGCGGGCCGGCCGTCGTTTTCATCCAGGATTACCATTTCTGCCTGCTCTCACGCATGATCAAGGAGATGGGGGGCACGAATCTCACCGTCGCCCAGTTCTGGCACATCCCCTGGCCGAATCATGAGGTTTTCCGCACCTGTCCCTGGTCGCAGGAGCTTGTGGACGGCCTGCTGGGCAACGACCTCCTCGGCTTCCACACGCGCAACCACTGCCAGAACTTCTTTGAGACCGTGGACCGCTCGTTCGAGGCCATGGTGGATCGTGAAGGCTGGCGCGTCAGCCGTGGCGGCCACATCACCAGCGTGCGTCCGTTTCCCATCAGCATCGACTTCATGGCGAATGAAACCCTCGCCAGCAGCGCCGAAGTCGATGCGGCGATGGGAAAATGGCGCAAACGCCTCCGTCTCGGCGACCGGCTGCTCGGGGTCGGCATCGAGCGGCTGGATTACACCAAAGGCATCCCCGACCGGCTCCGGGCCCTGGATTACTTCATCGAGAGGCACCCGGAGTGGCACGGGAAGTTCACCTTTGTCCAGATCGCCGCACCCAGCCGCACGCATCTCCCGGAGTATCAGGCCGTCGATGATGAGATCGAAGCCCTCATCGAGCAGCTGAACTGGCGCTGGGGCCGGGAAGGCTGGCAGCCGGTGCTCTTTTTGAAGCAGCAACATGGCACGGTGGACATGATGGCCCTGCACCGCCTGTGCCGGTTCTTCATCGTGAACTCGCTGCACGACGGGATGAACCTCGTCGCGAAGGAGTTCGTCGCCAGCCGCACCGATGACGACGGCGTCCTCATCCTCAGCAAATTCACCGGTGCCTCACGCGAGCTCGACGCCGCCCTCGCCATTCATCCTTTCTCCATCCATGAGACCATGGCCGCCATCCATCAGGCTCTGGTCATGGACGCGGAGGAACGCGCCCGGTGCATGAAGTCCATGCGGGAAAAAGTCGCCCGGAACAATGTCTATCGCTGGGCCGGCAGCATCCTCTCGCAGCTGATGAACGTCGATGCCGTCGAAACCGCCGTGAATGACGACGCCGCGCTGGATTGAGACGATCGTGAGTTTCCAAGGCAATCGCTCTTGCCAATCCCGCGTCCCTCCCGCTACAACCACGGCGTCATGAAGTCCAACCGCCGCACCTTCCTCACCAGCTTCGCCGTTTCCGCCGCCACCACGACGCTCCTCTCCCGCGATTGGAGCGGCAACACCCCGGAACGTTATCCCGACCCGGACCTCATCGTGCTCGATCCGGCCTTTGAAAAACTCATTCAGGGGAACGCGCCCATCCGCCGCCTCCACACTGGCATGCTCTGGGCGGAAGGCCCGGCGTGGAATGGCACCGGCAACTACCTCGTGTGGAGCGACATCCCGAACAACGCCCAGATGCGCTATCTGCCGGAGGACGGCCACGTCAGCGTCATGCGCAACAACGCCAACAACAGCAACGGCAACACCTTCGACCTGCAAGGCCGCCAGATCAGCTTCGAGCACGCCACACGCCGCGTCGTGCGCTACGAACTCGACGGCAAGGTCACCGTCCTGGCCGACAAGTTCGACGGCAAGCCGCTCAACGCCCCCAATGACGGTGCCGTGCATCCGGACGGCTCCATCTGGTTCACCGATCCCGGCTACGGCAGCATGATGGACTACGAAGGAAACAAAGGAGAGCTGCATCTCAAGGAATCCGTCTATCGCATCGACCCCGGCGGCGAGATCACCAAGATCACCGAGGATTTGGAGAAGCCGAACGGACTCTGCTTCTCCCCCGACTACAAGAAGGTGTACATCGTCGATACCGGCAGCCCGAAAAACATCCGCGTGTATGACGTGGACGGCAAGACGGTGAAAAACGGCAAGGTGTTTGCCACAAACAAAGGCCAGCTCTCCGATCCGGAGGCCAAGGGCAACTCCGACGGCATCCGCTGCGATGTGGAAGGCAATCTCTGGGCCAGCGCCGGCTGGATTGGCGACGGCTACGACGGCGTGCATGTCTTCAATCCCGAAGGCAAGCTCATCGGCTTCATCAAGCTGCCCGAAACCGCCAGCAACGTCTGCTTCGGCGGCCAGAAGCGGAACCGCCTCTTCATCACCGCCTCCCAGAGCCTCTACTCGCTCCACGTGAACACACGCGGCGCGCATCACTGCTGACGCGACCCAGCGTAGAGGAAAACGTCCATTTTCACCGGGAGACGGCAGACTCACGTCAGCCGCTTCCGTCAAGTTGCTGAACGTTCGCCAGGCCGTGTTTGAAACTCGGCCTGGCACAGAAAGTCAGCGCCAACGGCGCGGCATTCCTCAGCCCACGGGCGAAGCCCTGGGTTTGCAACCCACGACTGCGCTTCGACTGGGGTAAAGCCCTGAAAGGGCGGGACTCGACTCAGGGTGATCGTCGCGGATGTGAGGTGACAGCGGGCACAGGGTGTCGAGTGCCGCCCTTTCAGGGCTGCCTTTCATCATCGGCCTTGGATGGGCACCGATCCCAGGATTGCATCCTGGGCTGAGGAGTCACGCGCCGTTGGCGCTTCGTATCCATCGGGGGGGCACAACCCGACGTAGCTCCCAGACAACAACGACGGCCGCCCAGCTGTGACGAACCCGCGTGGAAGAAAACGTCCGTTTTCCTCCAAACATCGGCAGGCTCACGTCAGCCGCCACGATCCGCCGCAGAGTGTTTGCTCGCTCCACGTGAATATGCGAGGCGCGCCTTGCTGGCGTTCGGAGTTCCGCCTTCAGGCGGCAAGGCATGACCACCAGCAGAGTTGACGTGCCCGCATGCTTCGGTGGTCTCTTTCCCGCCGACGTCGGCACTCCGAACCTCGCTCCCTTGATCTCCGGCTGCGCAGACGCTAAACGAATGCATGGATGACTCTTACCTCCAGCGTTTCGGCGGCATCGGGCGGCTCTACGGAGCCGCAGCCCTGCCACGTCTGGAAAAGGCGCACGTCGCCATCGTTGGCGTGGGCGGTGTGGGTTCCTGGGTGGTCGAGGCGCTCGCGCGCAGCGGCATTGGCGGGCTGACGTTGATCGACATGGACGACGTGTGCATCACGAACACCAACCGCCAGCTCCCGGCGCTGGCGCACACCATCGGCGTGTCGAAGGTCGATGTGCTGGCCTCGCGTGTGGCCGAGATCAATCCTGCCTGCCGGGTGAATCGCGTGATCGAGTTCCTGACGGAGTCGAACGTGGACCGCCTTCTCACGCCGGACTTCGATTTCGTCGTCGATGCGGTCGATCGCACGTCGATCAAGGCCTTGATCATCGCCAAATGCCACGCGCGTGGCCTGCGCGTGATCACTTCCGGCTCCGCCGGTGGCCGGCGTGATCCCACGGTCATCCGAATCGCCGATCTCGGCCACGCGGGGGCCGATCCGCTGCTCAAAGGCGTGCGCCAGGCACTGCGGCGCGATCATGGCTTCGCGAAGAGCGAGCAAGGCCGTCCGGTGACGATGGACATCCCGTGCGTTTTCTCGACGGAACGCCCGGTTTATCCGTGGGCTGACGGCTCCTGCTCGCTTGAACCCGAAACTGGCGCGGAAACCGGCCTGCGCCTCGATTGCGCCGCCGGTTTCGGCGCCGCGACCTTCGTCACCGGCACGTTCGGCTTCATGCTGGCTGCCGAAGTGGTGCGGAGAGTGGCATCTGAAGAACGCTAAAGTGCTCCAAGGCGGGTAGGTTGACGATTTTTCACGCGGTCCGTAGGTGGCTGTGAACACCACCTCCCCGCCATGCCTGCCAGCCCCGCCATCCGCACCTCCCGCGTCAAAGACGACGACCAGATCGCCTTTGAAAACGGCACCTCCTTTGAGGAAGCCTGCTCCTATCAGAAAGCCCTCGACTGGTATGCCGAGGTCAAGCCGACGGGCGGTTATCTCGACATGCAGGCCAGTTCATGTCGGGTCGCCATCCTGCTTGCCCTGAACCACCCGCAGCAGGCTTTGGAGATCGGACAGGCTGCGTTGGGCCGCATGCGCTGTTTCAGCATCGAGCTGCTTGGAGAAGTAGCCCGCACTGTGAACGCTCACCATGGATCGGCTCAGGCCCTCGCGTTCTGCCGTCACTGGCTCCATTTCCCCGAGGTGTCGAGGCTTGAGGACTTCTGGCTTTCGTCCGCAGGCTATGCGGCGCAGTGCGGCCAGTTTGAGCGCAGTCTGCGCTACATGGTGCGCGGCCTTACCATCTGCGGAGGAAAGCCTTTGTCGGATGTGCTGCTCGATTTCGACTTCGCACCGCTCTGGCATCACCTGGAGCATGAATGCTTGCCGCAGACTGAGGCAGTCGCTTTGCAGCACCCGGTCTGGCCCTCAGGGTTGGCCGGGCTTCCCCAAGTGCGAGGTGAACTCAGCTTCGAGAGCTTCACCCATGTGCCCGCCTCATTACGCCGCTACCTGAGATTGAACACACGCCACATGGTCTGGCGGCTTCATCGTGACACCCCGCCCGCGCAGCGCACCGCCTTCGAGGCCTGGTGCCAGGCCGTGCGGGATGCCTCGCTCGCCAGTCTCGATGCCGGGCGGCGCAAAGCCCTTGCCTCCCACGCCGGCACCAGCGGAGAATGCGCCTGATTTTGTCTCATGTCCGCCTCGATCCAGCTTCGCATCACCGAAGGCTCCGCCAAGGGCAAGGTCTTCGACTTCGCCGCGCACGACACCTTCCTCCTCGGCCGTCATCCCGACTGCCATGTGCACCTGCCGGATGACAGCTTCGTCTCCCGCCATCACTTCATTTTGGAAGTCTGCCCGCCTCAGGCCTGCGTGCGCGATCTCGGCAGCCGCAACGGTACTTATGTCAACGGCCGCAAGATCGGCGGACGGAAAGAAGGCGAGTCACCCGAGGAGGGCGCACGCCGCGCCTATCCCGAGGTCACCTTGAAGCATGGCGACCGCATCCAGGTGGGCGACACCGCCTTGGAGGTCGCGGTGAAGCAGGCCGCACCTGCCGCTGCCGTGCCCGCCGCTCCACCCGTGCCCAGCTTCGACGAGCTGAATCCCCAGCAGCTCGCCGACCTGCTGCTCAAAGCGGCGAAGAAAGGCAAGGCACCGCGTCTCGACATCCCCGGCTATGAAATCGGGAAGGAACTCGGCCGGGGCGGCTTCGGTGTCGTCTTCCGCGCCCGCCGCTTGAGCGATGGCGTGCCCGTCGCCATCAAGGTGCTCCTGCCGCGTGTCGCCGTGAAGCCGGTCGAGATGGAGAAGTTCCTGCGGGAGATGACCATCACCGCGCAGCTCCGCCATCCAAACATCGTCAAACTCTACGACCAGGGCCACTGCGAGGGCATCCCGTATTTCATCATGGAGTATTGCGACGGCGGCAGCTTGATGGATTTCATCATGAAGCACGGCGGCAAGGTGCCTCTCGAAACCGCCAGGCCCATCATGCTCGCCGCGCTGGAGGGTCTGGCCCACGCGCATCAGCAGGGCATCGTGCATCGCGATCTGAAGCCGCAGAACATCCTGCTCGACCGCGGCGTGGCCCGCATCTCCGACTTCGGCCTCGCCAAAAACTTCCAGCAGGCCGGCTTCAGCGGCCTCAGCATCACGGGCAACTACGCCGGCACCCCGCTCTTCATGCCGCGCGAGCAGCTCATCAACTTCAAGCACCTCAAACCCGCCTCCGATGTCTGGAGCATCGCCGCCACCTTTTATTTCATGTTCACTGGGGCGTTCCCTTATCCATTCACGGACAAACGTGATCCGATTGACGTTATCTTGAATGAAGACGTTGTCCCGCTTGAGGAGCGGGACAAGACGCTTCCAGCGGCATTGTGTGTCGAAATCAACCGATCTCTATCGCTTAAGCCATCCGGAAGACATCTATCAGCCGCGTCGCTCTGCGCCTCTCTTCAGCAAGCACTAGATTGTAAATGAACGAGCTGTCTTACTCTGTTGATTCTCTCTACGAACTTCAAATCAATGATGAAGTCCGCATCGGGAACGTGCTTCATCATGTGCGACGGTTCAGCCGCGGCGGCATGGGGTTGGTCATCTTCCTTATGCGCGATCAAAATGAACCTCCCCATCACATTCTCGCTCCCACGGTGGCGATCAAGGCCGTGCTGCCGGCGGACGACAATCAAACGATTCGCAATGCTTTTCAGAGAGAGATGACGATCTGGGCAGGACTGTCTCATGCCAACATTGTTCAGCTAAAAGAGATCCTCGTCACTCGTTCAGATGGCTGGGTTGCAGCTATGGATTGGTGTGTTGGGTCATTGAGAAACTTACTGGATGACCGAAGTGTATTGAGCACGCAGGAAGCGATATTTATCATCCGAGATTTGGTCGCCGGGCTTCAATACGCCCTCAAAGAATATGGACTACTTCATCTTGATTTGAAGCCAGCGAACGTTCTTTACCAACACGATCTCTTTAAACGTATGTTGAAACATAAAGATGATCCAGTTAGGCAACATGTCTGGAAGATTTCTGATTGGGGGTTGGCTTCGACCAAAAATGCAAGACTTGAAAAGCTCATCCCATCCTTGTTTAGCGATGAATTTTTGACCATAAACAACTTGGGAACGGCAGCCTATATGGCACCTGAACGCTTTGTCTCTGGCACCAGATCATCCATCGCTTCAGATTTGTATGCAGTTGGGCTCATTTTTTATGAAATGCTGATCGGACACCTACCCTCCCACTTTTCAGAACTAGGCATTGTCGAACAAATTTGTTCCGGCCGCTTCTTTAGAGCCGCAGCAACGCAATTGAATGAGCAAAGAACTCCGAAGGCGGTTGCCGAGATCATCCTACGCTTGATCGATCCCGACCCTGAAATACGGGGTAGCGGTTACATTGAGCTTATAGACCGCCTCAATCAGCTTCAGCGCCCTCGTTCGCTTATCTCCCGTCTATTCAAATCAAACTGATGTCTTATGAGCTTCTTCGATTTTCTAAAACCAAAAAAGGACCCGCTAAAGGATCCACGGTTTCGTCCGACAGTGATTAAAATGATGGCTGCCCAACTTGCTTCTAAATGCGGCAATCTGAAAGCTGTTGGCAGGGAGACCGAAGCAAGGGCAACGGCCTTGCGATTTCTCGAGAAATCATTTCAGACATGCAGTGAAAAGCAGTTCATAGATTCCGCCGAAATGCTCTCGGCTATCGCAAGCGCCGCTGTCATGTTGGGCGAAGCCTCATTTGGGAAGAAGTTCTTGGATGCCATCATTGACCTCCATGAACAAACACAAGCCACAAAAGACGGGAAGGCTGTGCCAATTGACCTGACCCAAGCATACATTGCATCAGGCCGGTTGGCTCATGCGATTCGCGATTTCGAAGAAGAATATCGATGTTTTTGGCACGCGTGCGAAGCTAAAGCACCGCCCAACTGCAAGGCTCCGGCCACACAGACCATGAAAGCGATTGCTCACCAGTTTGCTTATGGATGCGCTGGCCCTCCCTATTCAAAAGCCGCTCTTGAAGAGTGTGAGCGGCGGATGTCTTGGCATGATGCGAAGCGGCGTGAATACGCTCCTGAATGTGACTGGGATGATGACATGAGCGTCCTTGATTGGATAAAAGAGCATGCGGCAGATATATGAACTTAGTCTGTGTGTGTTCTCAGTAGCCCCTGCGAATCGATTCCCCCGAAGCCTTTCGCGGCCAATTGTTCACGAAGCTGGGTCATTGCTGAGGTGGCGGCCTTGTGGGCAGCTTGGTTGGAGATCCCCAGGCTTTCACCGATCTCCGCGTAGCTACGACCTTCGGCAACGAGCCCGAGAATCTGGCGGGTGCGGGCGGGCAGCGTGGCGGCTTGCAGGTGCCAGATGCCTCAGTCCACGAAGTTCCGTCGAATTCTCTCCTCCTCGACCAAGGCCTTGCTGAGCGTCTGGCCGAGGGGATGCGGCAGGAACTCCTCCAGACCGAGACGAAGCACGAGGCGGTTGGGAATGGCGAGGGGGCGGATCGCCAGCAGGCTGTCCGCCGCGCGGCGCACGAGTTCCGGGCCGTCGATGCCCTGATCCCCAAGCATCTTCACGATCACCGCCAGGGCCACAGCGGTGCTGCGGGAGCGGCCGGCCCAGCATTGAAACACCAGCGGCTCCCGCCCGCTCTGCGCCACGAAGCGCAGGATGCCCTGCAAGTGCGCGGGCTTTGGCCCGTGGCCTTGCGTGCCCTCCGGCGTGAACACATCCTCAATCACGACCGCGTGCGCTTTCCGCGCATGAGTGAGCACCGCCTCCGGGTGATCGGGCTCGCGGATGCTGATGACCTGCCAGCGCCCCGGATCAGCCGCGAGAAAGGCCCCGATCTCCGCATGGTGGCAGACGGCAAGCTCCCGCTGAAGGCATTCGATGAACATGCGGCGAGATAGCACGGGCGCCGTGCTTTTGCCTCAGGAGAGTCGGCGGAGCCTACAATCAGGCGGTGGCCTTGACCCGCTTGCGGGCGGCGGGCTTGCGGCGGCGCGGAGCGAGGTAAGGCACGGCCCACAGCAGATGATTCACATTGCCGAGAAAGCCCACGAAATCGTCGTCATAGGTGCCGTCGGCCTTCATGCGGGCCACGAGCGCCGCTTTTTCCTCAGGGGTCATTTTTTCGATGGGCTTGGTGAGTCTCATGGGCGGAGAGGGCGACGATCATGACTTGGCCGGAACAAGACGCGCCTGAGCACGCACGATGCGGTCTCCCATGTTCTTCTCGCGTTCCCGGAGAGCATCGCCGATTTGCTTTTGATCGTGACCGAACCCGGAGGTGAGCCTGCGCCGGATGGCACGCAGCCATTCGAGATCGTCGGTGTCGGGGTGGGGCTGGTTCATGGCGGATGCTACCCTCCAGAGTACTGGATGCCAGACGAAATCCACCAGAGTGCTGAGGAACCCCAGGCTTAGGCACCAAAAACCCACGATCGGATTCAAGGCAGCGGACAGATGATTTCCCGCAGATTCAGAGAAGCCCACAGATTATGAATGAAGCAAATCTGCTGGCCTCCATGAATCTGAGGGAGAAACAAGCGATGCTTTATTCCGTTTCGATTTCATGCGTTAGCCCGATGAGGAGCCATGAGCTTCATCAATCTGGCGGGCGTGTCGCGGTGCGTAGAAATCCCTGCGAATCGAGCCCACCGAAGCCTTGCGCGGCTAATTGCTCGCGAATTTGGGTCATCGCGGATGTGGCGGCCTTGTGGGCGGCTTGTTTGGAGATGCCGAGGCTTTCACCAATCTCCGCGTAGCTGCGACCTGCCGCGACGAGGCCGAGAATCTGCCGCGTGCGCTCGGGCAGCGTGGCGAGCACCGCCTCCAGCACTCGGCGGCTTTCCTGGGAGCGCACCTGCGCCAGCACATCCTGAAACTCATCCGGCAGCCGCTGGCTGGGCGCGGTGCTGCCCGCCGTGGTGAAGGCGGAGAGGGCGAGATCCGCCTCCGGCCCGATCTGCCGGGCATGACGGGCCTCTTTTTGATGCAGCGAGTTCAGCGCATTCCGAATGGCCTGCGCCGCATACGGCTCAAAAGCCCCGCGTGCCGGATCGAACGCCTGCGCCGCCCGATGCAGCGCCGCCTGTGCCACCGCCCGCACATCGTCCATGCTCACGCCGGGAATGTTCGCATAGCCACCGGCGATCTTTTCCGCCAGCGGCAGGTGCGCGTGAAACAGGGACTCCCTTTCCATACGTCACTTCTCCACTGGCTTGCCTGCGGCTTCCCAGCCGCCGAAGCCTTCGTCGAGGTGGATGAGGTGGGTGAAGCCGAGTTTCTGGAAGATGGGCAGGGAACGGGTGCTGCGGCCGCCGGCCTGGCAGTGGACGAGGGTGGGCTTGGTTTTGTCGAGCTTCGCAAGCTGGGCCTGGAAGTCGTCCGACATGATGTCGATGTTTTTCGCGCCTTTGATGTGACCGTCTTTGAATTCATCCGGCGTGCGGACATCGACGATGGTGACGTTGCCTTCAGCGATGATTTTGGCTGCGTCGTCGGCTTTGACGTGCTTGACGGGGTCAGCGGCGAAAAGGGCGGCTGGAAGGAGGAACAGGAGGGCGGTGAGGAGGGTTTTCATGGGGGGTTGGGTTTGAGGTATGAACGATTACGTGGAGGGACAGTGGACTTCGACGGACATGCGACTGAGCCGCTGGTAGAGTCTGCGCAGGGCGACGATGGGCCGCCAGCGATAGAGGTAGATGTCGAGCGGCTTCCACATGGCGACCCAGCCGATGATGGTGAGACCTTCGCGGACGACGGTCTGCCAGTTTCCTTCGGGTGGTGTGAGCAGGGTGGCGGCGAATTCGCAGAGGGCCAGAAAGGCGAGGCCCATGAGGAGGGCGCCGCGTCCTTCGCGCATGAGCCGCCGCCTTTCACGGAGGGCCATGTTGGCCTGATACTCGAAGTAGTGGGCGACGGAATCGGCGACGAGTTTCTGAGGATCAGGCGTGTCTGCGGGACACTTCGCCAGATGGACGACCAGCTTCAAGTCGTGGTGCTTGGAGTGCTCCTGGGCCCAGCTGACGATGAATTGCTCGGCGTCGTGATCGAGGTCGCGCTCGTGGAAGGGCGACGGGTCCATGGAGTTGAAGAACTGGCTCAACTCCGTGAGCTTGACCTCGATGAGTCCGGTCATGACGCAGATGGGGAGGCTTGGCCGAAGGCGGGGCAGGAAATGACGAATGACGAGTTTCCGAATGACGAATGATGGCCGATGCCCGAATGACAATGACCGCCTGCCCGCGATGTGACGCGGAGAGTTTCGGATTTTGGCATTCGGGCTTCTTTCGTCATCCGGATTTACTCATTCGTCATGGGTCGCGTCTCAGCCTTTGACTGCGGCGGCATACTGCTTCGCCACCTCGTCCCAGTTCACGACGTTCCACCAGGCGGCGATGTAGTCGGGGCGTTTGTTTTGATATTTGAGGTAGTAGGCGTGCTCCCACACATCGAGACCGAGGATCGGCGTGCCGAGGTCGGCGTCTTCGACGATGCCTTTCATGAGGGGATTGTCCTGGTTCGGTGTGGAGGTGACTTTGAGTTTGCCATCCTGGGTGACGATGAGCCAGGCCCA
Organism: Prosthecobacter sp.; assembly: GCF_014879935.1. GTDB lineage: Bacteria > Verrucomicrobiota > Verrucomicrobiia > Verrucomicrobiales > Verrucomicrobiaceae > Prosthecobacter. The sequence goes on along the minus strand of NZ_JACSRD010000069.1, from coordinate 345 downwards.
GCCGGAGCCGAAGCGCTTGGTGCCGGCTTCGCTGAAGACTTTCTTGAAGTCGTCGATGCTGGTGAAGGTGCTCTGGAGAGCGTCGGCGAGCTTGCCTTCAGGGCCTTTCTTGCCAGCCGGGGCCATCCATTTCCAGAACCAGGTGTGGTTGACGTGGCCGCCGCCGTTGTTGCGGATGGCGCTCTGCTGGTCGGCTGGGAGGGATTTGATGTCGGAAATGATCTCGACGGTGTCGGTTTTGCTGATGTTGGCGGCTTTGAGAGCGTCGGTGAGCTTGGCGATGTAGGCGGTGTGATGCTTGCCGAAGTGGATGTTCATCGTCATGGCATCGATGTGGGGTTCCAG
>NZ_JACSRD010000118.1 GCF_014879935.1 Prosthecobacter sp. | reverse complement strand
CGCGAGCATGGCCGCGATTACCCATGGCGGCGGACCCGTGATGCGTATGCCATTCTCGTTTCGGAGGTGATGCTTCAGCAGACGCAGATCGCCACGGTGCTGGACCGTGGCTACTACGCGCGGTGGCTGGCGCTGTTTCCTGACTTTGAGACGCTGGCTTCGGCACGGGAGGACGAGGTGCTGAAAGCCTGGGAGGGCCTCGGCTACTATCGACGCGCGCGGAATCTGCACCGCCTGGCCAGAGAGGTGCTGGAAAAACATGCCGGCGTGTTCCCGGAAGACCACGGCACGATCCTCGCACTGCCTGGGATCGGACCGTACACGGCAGGAGCCGTGGCGAGTTTCGCCTTCGGTGCGCCGCAGCCGATCGTCGATGGCAACATCGCACGGGTCTTGTCACGTCTTTACAATGATGCCACACCGGTGGACAGCACCGCTGGCGTGAAAGCGCTATGGGATCGCGCAAAGGAGCTGGTGGCAGCCACCGACGATCCGCGTGCGCTGAACTCCGCGCTCATGGAGCTGGGCCAGACGCACTGCACGCCCACGAAACCCGCCTGCCACCTGTGCCCGGTGCGTGACCAATGCCGTGCTGGGGATCCTGAAGCACTCCCGGTGAAGAAGTCGCGGCAGGAGATCACCTCCGTCACCGAGCGTGTGGTCTTTGTGCGCACCAGCGCAGGCGTGTTGCTCGAACAAGAAACCGGCAGACGCCGCACCGGCCTGTGGAAGCTGCCCGCGCTGCCTGCGGATCACGATGGAAATCCGCCGCCTGTGCTGATGCGCACGAGTTACGGCATCACTCGTTACAAGGTCACGCTTTGGGTGCATGAACCGCCCGCCGGGCCGGATCCCTGGCCGCAGACGCACCGGATCATCGCATTCGATGAACTCGCATCCATTCCCATGCCCGCCCCTTACCGGCGGGCGCTGGATGATCTCCTGAAACGTAGTGAATTCACGCTCGAAGCCTGATCTTTGATTTTGCCATTTACATCCCCGCCATTTCAGACTGCAATTCACCCACTCATGAAAACCCGCTTCCTCATCTCAAGCCTCGCGATCCTGCTCGCCGCGTGCAAGCCTGCGTCCGATGACTCTGCCTCGTCTCAAGCTCAGGCATCGCCGCCCGCTGCCGCTGGGGCGAAATCGGGCAAGCCGCAGGTGCTTGTCGCAAACTATCCGCTGCAATACTTCGCCAACCGCATTGCCGGTGACGCGGTGGAGGTGCGCTTCCTCGCCCCGAAGGATGAGGATCCCGCGTTCTGGCAGCCGGATGAAGCTGCGGTTTCTGCCTTCCAGAACGCGGATCTCATCCTCATGAATGGTGCCACCTATTCGAAGTGGGCGGACAAGGTCACGCTGCCAGAGTCCAAAGTGGTCGATACCTCCGCCGCGTTTGCGAACAACCTCATCAAAGTGGCTGATGTGGTCACGCACAGCCATGGTCCTGGTGGCGAGCACAGCCACAGCGGCACCGCGTTCACCACCTGGATCGATTTCAAGCAGGCGGCCATGCAGGCACAGGCCGTGGTCGGCGCACTCACGAAGCTCGTGCCGGATGCCAGGGCCACGATGGAAAAGAACGCGGAAGCGCTCAAAGACGAACTGGATGCCCTCGATGAACGCATGAGTGGTCTCAGCCGCCTCTGGGGCAGCCAGCCGGTGGTCGCGTCCCATCCGGTGTACCACTACCTTGCACGTCGCTACGGCATGAATCTGCGCTCAGTGCTGTGGGAGCCCGAAAACGTGCCGGATGACAAGGCTATGGCAGACTTGAATGCGATCCTCGCCGGCCATCGTGCGCGCTGGATGATCTGGGAAGGAGAGCCCGCGAAGGAAAGTGTCGAGAAGCTCGCACTCATCGGCCTGAACAGTGTGGTCTTCGATCCCTGCGGGAACGTGCCCGACTCGGGCGACTTCATGACCCAGATGAAGGCCAATGTGGAGGCGCTCGAAAAGGCATTTCGTTGAGCCGCTGGCATTCTAAGTAATGGAAGTTGCTGCAAAACGATCCGGGTAAGAAAAAATTATATTTTGCTGTTGACGGTCTAATGAGACTGTGGCAAGCTTCGTTTACCTTCACTACAAGCCATGAACACCAACCGGACACAACATAACTCAACCAAGCGCTTCGAGCGTCAGGGAGAGATTTTGGTCGCCGGTCTCGGTCGTCACTTCAGTGACCATGGTAAAGGACTGATGCCTGCCTACCCGGCCTGCGACTGGAGCCTCTCCATAAACCAACCCCATCACGAGCAGGGCGAATTTGCGCCCACCTAGCCTTCAAAGGCCAGTTTTCCGAAGGAAGCCCTGCTCGCCCGCTCCAAGGCAGCAGGGCTTCTTCTTTTTCCCGCTTCGTTTTTCGATCCAACCCTACCTCAATCATCATCCGACCCTTTTGAACCCATCCGCGGCCTGACCGCCGCATCCCCTCACAGCACGAAAAAACCCCGGCATCGACTGCAATCGACACCGGGGCCAGGCCGCCAGGCAGACTCCGGGAGGAGCCGTTTTGAGACACCAAGCAATGACCTGAGAGCAGGTTTGCACCCTCCACCCGAATGTCAACCATGACAGCCATCGAATACGCAAAGTTCCTACGCCAAGACGAGGAACGAGGGGGGGGTTGTCCCAATTTCACAGAACCAAACGGCTTCCCTGGGAGGTGTGCCATAAACACCGAAACATCCGCCGTGAAATACCTGCGGGTGCGACGCCAGCGATGGAGTGACACAGCTCCATCCCGCGCGTGGCAGCGGTGTTCGTTCTTTATTGGCAGATCGCCCCTCAAACGGGGCCGATCTGCCATCCAAGGGCACAGAGGACGGCAAATAGTGGCCTGACTCTGGGGAGAGTGTGTGGTGGCGTGGCCGTCTCTGTGCCCCTGGATGGTAGAACGCAGATTTTCCAAATACGGTGGTGGCAGACAAGCAATGCACGGGCCTCCAAAACCCGAAGATGTGGGCGCGATACCCACCCGCCGTGCCATTTTCATGGAGCGCATGCGCCATGCCCGGCACGACAGAGGATCACCACGCCACAGGTTAGGCGGGTAGGTCGTGTCACCGCATGCGCTCCATGGTCCATTTTTTCAAATGCAGGGAGAGCCAGCGCTCCAGCACGTCTCATAAGCATGCTTTGCCGGTGCAACTCCGGCCCCTGCATCCATTTCAAATGGTCCGTTAGCTCAATCAGCTAGAGCACTCGCCTGTCGAGCGAAAGGTAGCGGGAGCATAACCCGCACGGACCGCCAGTTTCCAAGGGCTCGTAGTGATAAAAGGAGCACGGCTGTTTTGCACACAGCAGGCGACGGAGCGTTACTGTCCGAGTCCACCATTTTAGAATCCCTTGTGAGGTAAAGTAGCCTGTCGGCCTGTTAAGCCGATCGTCATCGTGCGAGTCGATGTGAGGGAGCCAGTTTCAAAGGAGCACGTCCGGCATAGACGAGGAAACGGTCTCGAAAACCGCTGCGCCGTAGAACGGCGTCCAGAGTGCAACGGCTAGCGCGATAGCGCATCATTTCAGTCGTGGAGCGCATTTAGCATAGCCGCAGGAGCGGCAATTCTCTGGTGCTCCGCCAATTTTATCCCTCTGTAGCTCAACAGCAGAGCACCCGCCCGATAAGCGGGAGACCGTGGCGCGACACCACGCCGAGGGACCATTTTCCAGACGCTGGATGGCTCAGACAGATGAGCGGCGGGTTGAAAATCCGCAGAGGTTGGCGCGCTACCAACTCCAGCGACCAGTTTTAGAAAGTAGTCATGAGCTTCAGCTCGTTAGGCCAGCGCAGTCTAACTCGTGACCCAAACACCTTTTGATGACGGTGCGGGCTGAAGACCGGCACCACTTTTTCATCGCGGCATTGATGTAACAGTAACATGCCTGTCTTCCAAACAGAGTATGTCGGTGCAGTTGCCTTCGGCTACGCCAAATGGCTTCGCATTGAGTATTGCGCTATCGCGCATGGCGTTCCGGCATGCCGCACCATTTTCAAAGCTCTCAAAGTGTAAGAGCCATGCACACCACTTTGCGAAGGTGGAAGCTCGAGGTGCAAGTCCTCGTGAGAGCACCATTTCATGTCTTCGTGGCCGAAACAGAAAGGCACCTGTCTTGTAAACAGGCCCATGTGAGTGCGAAACTCACCGGAGGCTCCATTTCAGACGCTCTTCATAGTGTAATAGCAGCACTTCTCTTTGTGAAAGAGACAGAGTCGGGGCGGAACCGACTGAGAAGCCCATTTTTCCAGAGCGGACGAAGGCGTCCGCGCTCCGGAACCATTTTCATCAGGACTGCGGACGCCCTCGTCCGCCTTCCAAATTCGTGCGCAAGGCAAAGAGCCGAGCCAGCGGTCTGCAACACCGCATTACCCAGTGCAAGCCTGGGGCGCACGTCCACTTTCATCGGATACGAGAGAGCCAACGAACTCACTTGGTTTGGGACCAAGACGCGCCCGGGGCAGCACCGGGGTATCCGACCACTTTAATTGGTCTGTAGCTTAACAGTCAGAGCGTCGGGCTCATAACCCGGAAGATGCTGGTGCAAATCCAGCCGGACCGACCAATCCAGAAACGCAGAGCGTAGGGCAAAGAGCAGATGACGAGATCGTTCAGAACTCTTCGCTCTACGCCCTTCGCCCTTTGCTCATTCAGCCTTGTAGCTCAACAGTGAGAGCATCCGCCTTTGAAGCGGAGGGTTGGTGGTGCGAATCCACCCGAGGCTGCCATTTTCAATGCCCATGTAGTCCAACGCAGAGACAACCGCCTCAGAAGCGGTCCAGTGCGGGTGCGAGTCCTGCCATGGGCACCCTTTCCACCTGCTCCCGTAGCCCAAAGCAGAGGCCGTCGCTTTAAACCGGCGTCAGTGTGTGTGTAAATCCCACCGCAGGTACTTTTCCAAACCATTTACACCGCAAGAGGTTGGAAAACCGCAGAGATGAATTCAAAAAAGGCTTTCTCTGCGGTCTTCTAATCTCTGCGGTGTAACAAGCTCCCGTAGCTCAATGTATAGAGCGCCGCGCTTCGAACGCGGAGGCTGGAGGCGAGCGCTGTGCGCGATAGCGCACATCAACGAGGTGCGGAGCAGACTTGGCACAGCCGCCGGGCGGCAACGTCCTTCCGGGAGTGCCAATCAACGTAGCACGAGTTTTCCAACTCGTGGCTGAACGAACTGGAAAGTTCGTTCTACAAAGGAACGTCAACCGGACCAGCGTGCCGGGACTCTTTGCTAAAGAGATCGTGCCGCCACCGCGCGGCATGAGGAGCATGTCCTCGGCGTTCCGCCATTTTCACACGGAGCGCGTGTGTGTCGTCAGACCACTCGCCTGTTTGGATCGCTCGCGGCATCGCTGGTCATCCAAGTGGCGAGTAGGCTTCGCCATACTCGCGCTCCATCTCACGATCCTGTCGTCTAATCGGCGAGGACACCCGTCTTTCATGCGGGCAATGCGGGTTCAAATCCCGCCAGGGTTGCCAATTCAAAAGCTCATGTAGCCCAACAGCAGAGGCACGACGTCGAGAGCGTCGTCAGTGCAGGTGCAATTCCTGCCATGAGCACCATTTTCGGTCCAAGGCTTAGACAGCGAAGCAGCCGGCTTTTAACCGGCATAGCAGGGTGCATGTCCCTGTGGACCGACCATTTCCCGCCCGTTGGTGAAACAGCATCACGTCTGGCTTACATCCAGAAATCGGAGGCGCGCATCCTTCACGGGCGACTTTTCTTCACACCACCACTCCGTCATGCGCATCATCGTCACTCCCGAAATCCATCTCAGTGCTCTCACAGCAGCGGACGAGGCAGATCTCACCGCGCATCTGCAAGATCCTGACATCAGCCGCCACATGCTGCTCCTGCCCCTTCCCTACACAATGGAGCTGGCGCGGCAGTGGATCGCGCAGGCGGCATCAGACGTGCAGCGAAATGGCCGCCAGACGCTCTGGGCCATTCGCGATGCCACGGAACGTTTGATCGGCGAGATCGAGTTGCACACAGGCCTGCCCGCACGGGAGCATGTGTCCGACATCGGTTACTGGCTCGCAAAAACGCACTGGGGACGCGGCATCATGACCGCTGTGGTTAAAAACATCGTCGAGCACGCTTTTCGCGATCTCGGGGTGCAGCGCATCACCGCGCCCATTTTCGCTCAGAACATCGCCTCGGCTCGTGTGCTGGAGAAAAACGGCTTCACCGTTGAAGCCCCCTGCCTCCGCCGCGCCTACCAGCGCAACGGCCAGTTCCACGATGCCAGGCTCTACGCCCTCGTGCGTGATTGACCTCCCTTTCCATTCCAGCGGCAGCCCCCGCGCCTGACCGTGCCCATGTTTGGCACCAGACGCAGACGGGAGCAGTGTGGTGCAGTCCTCTGGACTGCGTCCGCATCTTCCGCCGCTGGAGGCAGCGCCATCGCCGTGGCTCCAAACCATGCCGTGGCGCTGCTTTTACCTTTTTCACCATGCACAAACCCCATCAACAAACCGACAAAGCCCTGCTGGCGCTCGAAAGAGAGAGCCGGAAGCTCAGCCAGGCGAAATGGTCCAAGGTGCCGCTCGATCCGCCGATTCGTCGCGGATGGAAGCGGTGCTACTTCCTCACGCACGCAGCCCGTCAGCGCCCTGATACTTTCGTTTTGGAGCGCATCCTCGAAACGATCAATGTCAGCCGTACCCACTGGCGGCGTGACTTCAGTCCCACGAAGCGCAATCGCCGTCGTCAGGTGCATCACCTCGACGAGCAGCTTCGGATGCCGGAAAATCATCACTTCGGCTCCAAACGCAGCCAACTGCCCGAGGAATGGCGATCCTACTTTGTGCGCACACCTGTCTTTGAGCACAAGAGCATGACCTGGAAGTGGTCATTCCGGCTTCTGCAGCTTTTCGAGCTGCGCATCGTGCCCAATCTCCAAACCGAGGCACACCTTCTCGATCCAGAGTCCGAGCGTCGTTTGGCTGAGATTGATCGCAAACTGGATCCGAAGGGCTGGGCACGCCTGAACAACCTGCATGGCTGCCGCCGCCGATGCCACGAGGGAAGATCGGCCAAAGAAAAGTTCGCTTCTATCCATGCATCACATCGCATCCGCTCCGCCTACCAGGGCGATCACGAGGCGGAGAAGAGCATCCCTTTACCAGTGGATGTTCTTCTCTGCCTCGTGCGAAACCCTGAAACTGGTCGATGCCGACCTAGGCGGGCTGATCCACTTGATCGAGGCTGTGGACCTGTGAGGCGATGCGGCTTTAGAGTGGTTGAGTTTTGGAGTGATGGGCTTCGCCCCTCCACTTCATGTCCCATCGCTTCTCGTAGCGGACAATTCGTTCGACATACCGAAGGCGTCTTGGTAGCCATCGCTACGTATGGAGATTTTTCTCGGAATCATAGTCTTGATCGGATGCCTCTGGGGACTCGGCTGGCTTCTAGCACGTCTGGAGGAAGCCAAGCGCTATCGAGAGCGAAAAGCGCGGCTTGATAGGGTCGAAGAGGATGAGCGCAAGAATGCGCAGGAGGTTGAACGGCTATGTCAGGTCGCCAATGACGTTCAACTGTTGGCGAAACAAAAGAGTACAGGGTTTCCTTGGTTGGCAGATGCGTACGCTGATTACTTCAAACTCCAAGAGTTGAAGATCGCGGAGGACTTGGAACGTAAAGCTCGCCCAGCACGTAAAGCAGCCGAAGAAGTTCGAGCTGCGTCTCAACGTAGGAGGCAAGCAGAGCGCGAAGCAAGGGTGCTTCGCTACCAGCTGCTTATGTTCGAAAAGCTCTTTCCTTGGCTGAGCGAATTCAAAGAAGAAGGCATAGATGATGAGATGATCAGAGTGACCGATGAAGCCTCTGGATACGACTCTGAATCCGATGATGATCGTGCTCTCAAGTGGCTGACTCCGGAGGAGTTTGCGCGTCTTCCGACAAATCAGAAGTATCAGCTGGCCTTGGATCGTTATCGTTCGAATAGACGATCAAAATGGGAGGTTGGTCGCGACTACGAACGGTTTATCGGCTACCAATATGAAAGGGATGGCTTTGATGTGACCTATCACGGAATCGAGGAAGGTCTCGATGACATGGGACGTGATTTAATTTGCAAAAGAGACAACCGAGTCGTGATCGTTCAGTGCAAATGTTGGTCTGCGGATCGGCCAATTCATGAAAAACACATCTTTCAGTTATTCGGCACAGTGAAGGTGTTTCAGATCGATCATCCCAGCATGGTAGTGAGCGGGCACTTTGTTACGAGTACCCGCCTGAGTCCACGAGCCAAGGTGTTTGCAGATTCGCTCGCTATAAAGACGAAGGAGGATTTCCCTCTGAGAGAGTATCCATGCATCAAATGCAACATTTCGCCACGCGGCGGCGAGAAGATTTACCACCTGCCTTTTGACCAACAATACGACAGAACAAAGATCATTCCAAATTCCGGCGAGTTTTATGCGATGACGGTAGTTGAGGCAGAAAAGCGCGGCTTTCGAAGAGCATTCCGATATCGAGGCGGTGGCGGCTAATAGCCGATAGCTTTTTGATTCTATAATTTTCCCAAGAACGAACACCGCTGCCAGGTCCCTCGTGCCCATTTCTCACCTTCCACGACTTCATCACTCCCTTCCTCCAACTCTCCACTCACTCACCACCATGAAACCGAACGACCTCATCCGACTCGGCGTGCCGCAGGGCGCGGCGATCCAGTCTGGCATGGACTTCATCGCGAAGTTCATGGCGCAGGGTGGGGAGTCTGCGCGGCTGGAGGACGAGCTGGGCGCGATCATCGCGAAGCCGGAATCGTTTCTCGGCGATCCGCTGCGCGAGGTGTTTGCGCGGGATCTGTATGCGCCGGCTTACAAGCAGCGCGATGCACTCGCACCTTGGGCGCAATGGGGCTCCGGTCTCGAAGCGCAGGCGGTGCAGCAGATGGCGAACGCTTGTGCGTTGCCGGTGGCGGTCGCGGGAGCGCTCATGCCGGATGCGCATGTGGGCTACGGGCTGCCGATCGGCGGCGTGCTGGCCACGGAAGGCTGCGTGATCCCTTACGCCGTGGGCGTGGACATCGCGTGTCGCATGCGGCTCTCGGTTTATGATCGCAAGGCGAGCACCATCGCGGGTCAGAAGGACCGCCTGGCGAACATCCTCGAAAGCGAGACCTGCTTTGGCATGGGCGGCGCGTTCAAGGAGAAGCGCCAGCACGAGGTCATGGACGAGGACTGGTCCGTTTCGCCGATCACGCGACGCTTCAAAGACAAAGCCTATGCGCAGCTCGGTTCGAGCGGCTCCGGGAACCACTTTGTCGAGTTCGGCGCCTTTGACGTGAATGCGGAGCAGTCCGCCGCGCTGAAGGAGAGCGGCTTTGACCTGCCACCGGGCGATTACCTCGCGCTGCTGAGCCACAGCGGCTCGCGCGGCACGGGAGCGCAGGTGTGCCAGCACTACAGCCGCATCGCGATGGATCGTCGCTATGATTTGCCGAAGGAGCTGAAGCACCTCGCGTGGCTCACCTTTGAGGAAGAAGCGGGCCAGGAATACTGGGCCGCGATGAACCTCATGGGCCGCTACGCCGCCGCGAACCACGCGCTCATCCACAAACGCATCGCAAAGAAGGTCGGCGCTCATGTCGTGCTCGACATCGAGAACCATCACAACTTCGCGTGGAAGGAAACGCACGTCGTGAACGGCGCGGAGCGCGAGGTCATCGTGCACCGCAAAGGCGCGACGCCCGCGGGTGCCGGTGTGCTCGGCGTCATCCCCGGCTCCATGGCCACGCCCGGCTACGTCGTGCGTGGGAAAGGCAAGGCCGAGTCGCTGAACAGCGCCTCGCACGGTGCCGGCCGCGTGATGAGCCGTTCCGCCGCGAAGCAGAGCTTCACCTGGAGCGCCGTGAAAAAGCAGCTCGCCGCCGCTGGTGTCGAACTCCTCAGCGCCGGCATCGACGAAGTGCCCGGCGTGTACAAAGACATCCACAGCGTCATGGCCGCGCAGACCGACCTCGTGGACGTGCTCGGCGAGTTTCGTCCGCGCATCGTGAAGATGTGCCCGGAGGGGCCTGCCGAGGACTAAAGTGGTCCGCACAGTCCTCTGTGCGGTTTCACGCAGGCTCTAGACTCTCATTTCCAGACATCGCTTCGCCCAAGTTCCGCTTCTTTGCATGAACGGAACTTCAAGTGATGGCGAAGCGCCGCACAGAGGACTGTGCGGACCACTTTGAAGAACGAACACCGCAGAATGGAATGGCGACGACTCGTCGCCATTCCAAGCCTCAAAGCCGACGAGTCGTCGGCCCTCCATACCCATGAACGACCAACTCACCAAATCCACCGTCCTCGTGCTCAACCGCAACTGGCAGGCCATCGGCGTAAAAACGCCCATGGAGGCCTTCAGCATGATCGCGGGTGGCGCGGCGACAGCGCTCGACATCGAAACGGGCGGCCACATTCGTCCGGTGACCTGGGCGGAGTGGCTCACGCTGCCCGTGCGTGAGGGCGATAACGTCATCGGCACCGTCAAAGGGCCGGTGCGGGTGCCTGCGGTGCTCGTGTTGGCGAAATTCGACAAGGTGCCCAAAAAGCGCCCGAAGTTCGGCGTGCGCGGCATCTGGGAACGCGATGGCGGAGTGTGCCAATACACCGGCCGCAAGCTCCGCGCCGGCGAAGGCAACATCGACCACGTCGTGCCGCTTTCTCGCGGCGGACCCACCTCCTGGGAAAACTGCGTCCTCGCCGACAAACGCGTGAACAGCCGCAAAGGCTCCAAACTGCCTGAAGAAGCCGGTTTGAAGCTCATCAAGGCTCCGCGTGTACCGCGTGAGGTGCCGGTGACGCTGCTCATCAAGAACACGCACCGCGTGCGCGAGTGGGAGATGTTCCTGGCGTAAGCCCAACGCCGTTAAGCTATAATTGCTGTTCTTTGCATGGGATGCACCCGCCATCCGCCGATGTGGCCATCCTCCGAGTTCAGTTGTTCGATCTTGTCAGTCGTATTCTCAAGCTGTTGAACTGGGATGAGTCGGAGCTCGAGACTCGCGGCAGGGAGCGACATCAAGGACCACGGCGCAAGGTTCTCACCTGGCAGATCATCGTCGCTCCCTTTGCCGGTCGCTTCTCCCAATGCGTGCGCCAGTTTTTCGGCATGACTCTCAGTGACTCCGCCCTCAGCCAGCGCCGCCAGCAAGGCCAGGCAGTGCCCGGCGCTCAAAACACTCGTCGTGCGCGAAGTGCGCGGGCGGGTGTGGAGCCGCGCCCAAAACAAGTGGGTGGAAGTGCGTCTGTGGACCAGCCTGAGCGTGGAGCAAGCCGACGCCGCACCACTATCGAACTTTTCGCAAGGCGCTGGGATCAGGAGGTGTTTTACCGCGAGCTCAAACTTCGGGTGGCCGCGGCGAGCTGTTGCAAAGTCACACCCCCGAGAACGTGCAGCAGGAGACCGCCGCGCTGCTCATGGCCTGCACGCTGGTTGCGCGCGCAGATCGCCGCCTGCGCACTGCCACCACGACGATCCAGAAGCCGTGAACGCAAAATCCGCCAGCCAGTCATCCCATGGCCGCGCATGATGACCCCAACTTCAGTGACCGCCCCCGCAGTCTATCAAGTCACCAGGATTGCTTAACGGGATTGGATTCCCATCACTTCCGAGCATAAGGCCCCAGATGCTCGTGGGCGATGAGCCAGCGGCCGTTGACATTGCGCAGGATGGAGGTGCCGCGACCGCCGCCGACAGCATCCTCGCCGCTGATCCGGCCTTTCCAGCGGAACTCATAGTAGCAGGCGGCCACATCATCGGTGACGGCCGTCCACTTGATGTCGTGCAGGCTGAAATGCTCGTCCGCAATCATCGCGAAGGTCTTCTCAAAGGCGGCTTTGGCGGCTGCATGGCCGGTGAAAGTGTCCTCCGTGAAGATGAAAACCGCGTCCTCGGCCACATGCGGGGCGATCTTGGCCCACGAATGAGTGTTGAGGGCCTCGACGTAGGCGAAAAGGGCGGCGGCGTGGTTCATCAGCGGGTCAGCGGCTGGCAGTGAAACGGCGAACAGACAGCCAAATAGCGCCAGAAGGGTTTGGTTCATGGGGAGGAGGTGGATCGACGCCGTGGCCAGGCACAGGCTCGACATCCGCCCGTGTTTCTGATCCTATCTCATCATGAACCGCTCCCGTCCACGCGCCATCCTGGGTTTCAGCTTGTGCAGCACCCTCTCCATTCTGGCTGCGGAGCCACCGCGCATGCTGTTTCTCGACGATGCGGGCCACGATGCCGCCGCGCCGAGCGGCACACGCTCCGGTTATGCCATCCTGCGTCGCGAGGATGGCAGCTTTTGCTTCTACAATCCCAACGCGCCCGGCGCTGAGCCCATGCGACTGCCGGATGCGAAGGGTGAAATGCATACGCTGCTGCCCGCGCTTCCCGAGGACATCGCCAAATCGACGACGCTCATCGAAAGCGGCATCCTGAAGAACGCGCAGACGCTCCTCTCGGCCGACGGCAAGGTGCGGAGCATCACGGTGAAGTCGGAACGCCTCAGCAAGGAGGATGCGTCGCGCATCGGATTGCCGTTGTATCTGGATGTGTGGTATCAGCAAGGAAATGCCGAAGCGGTTTCGCCGCCGACGCGCACCTGGCGCGGCTACAATGGCTCGCAGATGGAGTATCAACGTCTCGCGAGCGCCCGCCTGATCGTGCCGCATGGGAGCTTCCTCCCTCATGCCAAAGCAGTGCCGCCCACGGGCCGACACGAGACCGTGATCGAATACTCCGACGATGGTGGCGCGAGCTGGCAACTGAGCGCCTCGAAACTCACCACGCCCTGCTACGAAGGCTACAACGGATCGAACGAAGGCGCGTGCGAGCCGTGCTTTGAAGAACTTCGCGACGGCTCGATCTGGATGCTCATGCGCACGCAGGCGGGTTGTCTTTACGAGTCGTTCTCCAAAGACAACGGCACCACGTGGTCTGCGGCAGCGCCCACGCGCTTCCGCACTTCGACCGGGCCGGCGAATCTGCTGCGACACCGCGATGGGCGGCTCGTGTTGACCTGGAACAACTGCGAACTGCCGCCAAAACATGAAGGTGTGGGCGTCTATGGCGGCCGTGATGCGCTTCACATCGCGATTTCCGATGATGATGGCCGCACCTGGCAGGGATTCCGTGAGATTTACCTCGATCATCGTCGCAACGACAACCCTTCGGCTTCCGGCGATCGTGGAACGGCTTATCCGCTCGCCGCTTTCAATGCCGAGGGTCAGATCGTCGTGCTCGCCGGCCAGGGCAAAGGCGGCCGCAATCCCATCCTCGTCGATCCTGACTGGATCACTGCCACCAGCGCCGAATCCGACTTCAGCGACGGCCTCGCGCAATGGTCCACCTATCAACACATCGGTCCGGCGAAGCGCTGGTGGCGTGGCCGGCGCGTGGGATGCGCTCTTATCGAGACTCCTGGCGAGAAAAGCACGCGCAGCCTGCATGTGCGCCATGTCGCCAGTTCAGAAGCACCCAGCGAGCCCGACACCGCTGTCTGGAACTTCCCCAACGGCTGGCGAGGCGAACTCACCGCCCGCATCCGCCTGCCGGCAGGCTCGCAGGGCGCGATCTTGTCGCTCAACGACCGCTTTTTCGATCCTTCCAACACGCTGGGTGAAAAAGCCGCTTTGTTTCAGGCCCGTGTGAAGCCAGAAAACACCCAACCAGACACCTGGCACACGCTTTCCCTGCGCTGGGACCTCTCGAGTGACCAGTGCGAGCATCGGCTGGATGACAAACTCATCGCCATCCTTCCGCTCCGTTCACGCACGCTGAACGGCGTGAGCTACCTGCGCATCCGTTCCGCCGCAGAAGCGCCTGATCCGCACGGCATCGTGATCCGCCATGTGAAGGCCGAAGTTTCCGATCCGAAAGCTCCGCCGGTCACCCGCGAAAACCAGGACGCCCACCAGCAACAATACGTCAAGACCATCGTGCGCACCTGGTGAGGGCCAGCCTCACGCAAACAGTTCCTTCACGACATTGCCGTGCACGTCGGTGAGCCTGAAATCGCGACCGGACCAGCGATAGGTGAGTTTTTTGTGATCGAGACCGAGCAGGTGCAGCATGGTGGCATGCAGATCATGGACATGCACCGGATCGGCCGCGACACCGAGGCCGAACTCGTCCGTGATGCCATGGACATGGCCGCCCTTCACCGCGCCACCGGCCATCCAGACGGTGAATCCGTCCACGTGATGATCGCGGCCAAAGACGGCCGGTTTGTCACTGCTGCCCTGGTAGGTGGAGGTCCGGCCCATCTCGCCACCCCAAAGGATCAGCGTGTCCTCCCACAGGCCGCGTTCCTTCAGATCGTGCAGCAGCGCGGCGATGGGCTGGTCGGCCTCCGCGCACAGCTTCTGGTGGTTTTTCACCAGGGAGCTGTGGCTGTCCCACGGCTGGCCGGTGCCGTGGTAGCACTGGATGTAGCGCACGCCACGCTCCGCGAGGCGGCGTGCGAGCAGGAGGTTCTTGCCCACCGGCGTGTCACCGTAGGCCGTGCGGGTCTCCTCCTTTTCTTGCTTGAGGTCAAAGGCGTCCGTGGCGGCGGTCTGCATGCGGAAGGCCAGCTCCATCGAATGGATGCGTGAATCCAGCCGCTCATCGCCGGGATGCCGCAGGAGATGATGGCGGTTCAAAAACTGCGTGAGGGCGAGCTGCGCGCGCTGATTGCCCGGGCCGATGTCATGACGTGTGAGATCGGGGATGAGCTGGCCTTTTGTCTGCGTCTCGATATGCGTGCCCTGATAGAGGCCGGGAAGGAAGGCGCTGGTCCAGTTCTTCGACTGCGCTGTGGGCAGCCCGGACGGCATCAGAACGATGTAGCCGGGGAGGTCGGCGCTTTCGGAACCGAGCCCGTAGGTCACCCACGAGCCGATGCTGGGCCGTTCCAGCACTGTATGGCCGCAATTCATCATCAGCAGGCCGGGGGAGTGGTTCGCGATGTCGCTGACCATCGAGCGGATGACGCAGAGGCTGTCCGCATGCCGCGCGACGTTTGGAAACAGCTCGCTGATCTCCAGGCCGGACTGCCCGTGGGGTTTGAACGCGAAGGGTGAGGCAAAGATGCTGCCCACACGCGCCTTCTGCACCGGCTGGAGCTTCTCCTTGACGGAATCTGGCAGCGGTTTGCCGTCCAGCTTCGCGAGCTGCGGCTTCGGATCGAAGGTGTCGATCTGCGACGGGCCGCCGTTCATGAACAGGTGGATCACGCGCTTCACCTTCGGCGTGAAATGCGGCTGTCGTGGCGCGAGCGGATTGGCGTCGTCCTTTTCCTCCGCGTGGAGGAAGTCAGACGCGGCAAGGGCACCGAGGCCGAAACCGGTGCGCTGGAGGAAAAGACGGCGGTTGAGCATGGCGGGTGGCGGGACGGGTTCAATCCAGGTGGAGCATCTCATTCGAGGTCAGCAGCGACTGTGCGACCAGCGGCCACGGGTCCTGCTGGCGTTTCTGCATCAGCGAGACAAACACGGCCACACGCTCCTGCTCTTTTTCCGTGGCATCGCGGCGGTGGACCCTCTGAAAAAGGGCGTTCACGATGTCGGGCCTGCTCATGCCGGCGCTGAGTTGCAGGCTGGCAGCGAGCGCCCGTGCCTTCGCGATGAGGAAAGGCGAGTTCAGCGCGAACAAGGACTGCTGCGGCACGATGTTTTCGCTCCGCCGGTCCGCTGTGGCGCTGGTGGAGGGGAAATCGAAGGCGCGGAGAGTCGGATCGGTGTTGATGCGGTTGATCAGGCCGTAGATGCTGCGCCGCGTGTTGCCTTCCGCGTCCCACATCGGCTTCGGATGGCCCTTGAGGCGCGGATCCAGCGTGCCG
Source organism: Prosthecobacter sp. (assembly GCF_014879935.1). GTDB lineage: Bacteria > Verrucomicrobiota > Verrucomicrobiia > Verrucomicrobiales > Verrucomicrobiaceae > Prosthecobacter. The sequence continues at coordinate 71,947 of NZ_JACSRD010000118.1, read as the reverse complement.
CTGAGCGCCAGCAGCGTGTCGCGGATCTGCTCGATGCTCAGACGCTTCGCATGGGCCCTCCAGAGCCACTGATTCGTCGGATCCTTCGCCGCCATCTCCTCGCGCACCCGGCTGCTCTGTTGATAGGTGCGGCTGGTGACGATGGTGCGGACCAGGTGCTTCAAGGACCAGCCGTGGGCCATGAAATCTGTCGCCAGCCAGTCCAGCAGCTCCGGATGCGTGGGGGCGGCGCCTTGCAGCCCGAAATCCGACGGCGTGTCCACCAGATGGCTGCCGATCAGGAAACCCCACACGCGGTTCACCAGCACGCGTGCTGTGAGCGGGTTCTCCTTGCTGGCGATCTTCTCCGCCAGGGCCAGGCGGCCGCTGTTTGCCGCTGGAAAGGCCTCCTGCGCCGGATCGAGCAGCTTCAGGAAGCGTCTCGGCACCGAATCGCCCCGCGTGTCGGCCTCGCCACGCAGGAAGATGCGCGGCGTGATCGGCTTCGACTTTTCCTTCACCACGATGGCCCGTGCCTCTGCCCCTTCGTGAAAGGTCACCAGTTCGCACATTTCGCTGCTTTGAATGACCTTCCATTGCGGCTGCCGTGCGCCGACGAGTTTCCCGGTCTTCCTGGCCGCGTTCACCTTCGCCTGGATGACCTCTTGCTTTTTCACGTAGTCCGCCCGGGAGTCCGGAGCCGGCTCGTAGCCGTCGATCAGCGGGAATTCCTCGAAGTTCGCATGCGGAACGCGGTCGATGGAACCGAACACGCCATAAAGCGAATAATAGTCCGCCGTGGGCACCGGTTCGAACTTGTGATCATGGCACCGGGCGCAGGCCACCGTCAGCCCGAGCAGCCCGCGAGTCGTGGTGTCGATCACGTCATCCACAAAATCATGCGGAGCCGCCGTGAACGGCGTCACGGCGATGAAACCGAGCGCCGCCTGCTCCGGCGCACGCTCCTTGAAGCCCAGCAGGTCCGCCGCGAGCTGCTCCTTGATGAAGACGTCGTACGGCTTGTCCTTGTTGAACGACTCGATCACGTAGTCCCGGAACGTGAAGGCGAAGGGATAGTAGGTCTCCATGCGCACGGCGGGGACGGTCACGTTGGCGGTGTCCGCGTAGCGTGCCACATCCAGCCACAGCCGCGCAAAATGCTCGCCAAAGTGGGGCGACTTCATCAGCCGCTCGATCTCGACCGCAGTGTCGGTCATTGCGTCCGCCTGCGGCGGCAGTCCGGTGAGGTCATAGGCCAGTCGTCGTTGGAGAACGGCCGCATCCGCAGGCGGTGAGGGTTCCAGACCTTTTTCCTTCAGCTTCGCACGGACGAACCGGTCCACCGGCTGCGCATCCCACGCGGCATCACCCGAGGCGGGCGGCTCCACCGCCTTCACCGGTTGAAAGGCCCAGTGTGCCCTGGCCTTTTCGAACAGGACGTCCTGGTCGCCGAGCTTTGAGAAAGCCGTCTCGCCCATGTCCTGCTTCGGACCGGGAGCGCCCATTTTCACCCACTGCTCCAGCAGCGCCACCACCCCGGCGTCGAGCTGATACTTCGGCGGCATCTGCATGTCCTCGTCCGCATACCGGATCGCCTGAATGAACAGAGACCCTGCCACATCGCCGGGGACGATCACCTGCCCGCTGTCTCCGCCATCCAGCCAGCCTGACTGCCGGTCGAGCAACAGGCCGCCCTTTCTTTCGCCTTCCGCCTCGCTGTGGCACTTGTAGCAGTGCTGCACCAGCAAAGGCCGGATCTTGGACTCGAAAAAGGCCGTTCCCCGCGTCTCCGCCTCCTTGGGGGCCGCGACAAGCGGCGCGGCCATGGCGAAGAAAACGAGCAGCGATGGAAAAAGGACTTTCATGGGCAGCCGTGGGAACGAGGACGGCACCGCCGGCTTTCAAGGCAAGTGCGAGCCATTCTTGCGGTCTGCCGCAAACCGCCTCACGACTTCGGCTTTGCGCTCCAGAGAGCCACGTTCCGGAACTGCGCCCCTTCATTCTTCGCGACAAAGCCGATGCGGCCTTTGCGCTCCTTGAAACGCTCGTGGCTGGCTTCGAGCACATGATCATCGATTTTGGCCTGGAAGTGGTCGCCGCAGATTTCAATCGTGATGCGGTGCCAGGTGTCGGGATCGAGTTTGACCTCGATCCTCTTCAGTTCCTCGCGGCGGGTCTCCTTGGCGATGCCGCTCATCTTTTGTATCCAGATCGCCGTGGGCGTGATCATCACGCGGCCTTGGTGGAGGTTCGGCTGGTTCGTGTCGCGGCAGACGAAACCAATCTGCGGCGACGGGCCCAGCTTGAACTCGGCCGTCAGCACGTAGTCGCCGAGGTCCACGATGTGCTCGCACACCGCCTCGTGGCCGTTCGGCCGGTTTTTGCTCGGAGCTTCCTGAATCTCATAGGCGGCGCCGTCCTTGATGCTCCAGGTGCCGATGCCGCCACGCCAGCCGTCGGTGCCGGGCTTCTTTTTGTCCGTGAAGGACTCGGGGCGGTCAAACTTCTCCGCCGAGATGAGTTTGTCCGCCACGCAGGTTTCCGTGGCTGGCGGAGCCGGATCGGCGGCAAAAACGAGGGATGAGGCGAGAAGAATGGTGAGTGTGAGGTTGGTTTTCATGATGAGGTCCAGTTTTCAGTCTTCCACGTTTCGTCGTGGTGGGCACCGAAAAGATCCGTCTGAGGCAAAAGCTGCTCCAGGAGGTTCTCGGGCAAAATGTTCGGTGGAAGCGCCTGATGACGTGCCGGAACGCCCATCGCGAGAGTTCCAGGCGGCACGTCCTTGTTCACCACCGCTCCAGCAGCGATGAAGCTGCTGCGTCCGATGCGCACGCCGGGACAAATCGTGACGCCTCCGCCGATGCAGACGTGCTCCTCGATGATCGCGCCCTGCACGGTGCCTTCGCGCATCGGATACTTCGCGTTCAGAAACGTGGTGCCAGGGCCGATGAAGACGAAATCGCCAATCGTCGTGCGGCTGGGCACATAGACATGCGCCATGATCTTGACGCCGTGGCCGATCTTGAGCCTGCCCTCCAGCGTGCATTTGTGATGCACGACACAGCGGTCCCCGATGGTGATTTCGCCGCGAATGAGCACCTGATGGCCGCATTGGAAACGATGCCCGATGGTCGTGTTCGCGTAAATGATGCTGCCGCTGCGGATGATGGCGTGATCACCGATGCGGGTGGGCTGCGAGTCGCCGGGATAGCGATAGCCGAGGGTCACACCGGGGTCGATTTGCGCGTTCGCGCCGACAAGGTAGTCGGGGCATTCCTGCCCCGATTCATCCATGAACGGGCCAGGAATGGCCCGATTACTTGCAGTATTCATTCGGGTTTGACGAAGCGGCGAAGGGTTTCGAGCGCCTGCGTGGCGATGACATCGCCGCCCGGCTTCGCGTACGGCGGCCGGAACTTGCTGTAGCGATAGTTGGCGCTCATGTATTCGCGGTCGCCCGTGTTCGGACCGTCGGTGAGATAGCCGTGCGAAATATTCGTGTAGCCGCAGGGCAGGGCCAGCGGCAGCGGCGAGCCCGCACGGATCTGCCGCCCGATGCCTTGAAACGGCTCGAACGGCATGCCGACGATGCCCACATCGCCGAGGCGCAACACCTGGATGTCCACTTCGAGGAACTTCGGCACGCTGTCCGCCTTGCCCTGGTGGCGCAGATCCAGCGCCCACTGGCTCCACGGCAGGATCATCTCCACCAGCGCCGCACGATAGGCTGGCGTCAGCTCGCTCGGGAAGTTTTGACCGACACATTCACGCGTGTTGTCATCGCCTGCCTTCGCCCGGCGGATGAAGTCTTCCATCTCCGCGATCTCCGCCTTCAAGACCGCCTCTGAAGGCAGCGGTGCTAACGGGACACGCACCTTTTCGATGGCAAAGTCGAGACCATCGCGCTGCGAGGGCTTCAGGTCCTTCAGAGCGGCGATGTAGCTGTCGGCCAGCATGCGGCCATACTTTTTCGAAAGCTCGACACCGCCACGAAACATGCCCTTCGAGTTCACATCGCCCGCACAGCCTTGCAGGAAACTCACGCTGATCGTTTTACCCGGAGAAAGATGCTGCGCGAGATGCTCACAGGCCACTTGCGGCCAGTCGCCAAACACCACGGGCTTCTCGGGATGAAAACAAGTCACCGGATGCGCGGTGAAGTGCGTGAGGGCCGTGACGACCTCGCCTTGGGCATTCTTGAAAACAACCAGCGGCGCCTGCTCATCGACATCGCCTTTGAAATCCACGCCCAGGAGGTCGCGATCCTCCTCGCGCATCAGGTAGGTGCTGCCATCAGCCCGGCGGCCCTTACGATTGTAGCTGATGCGCCCCTCGCTGCCGACCGTCCACCACACACTCACCGGTTGCAGCAGCGCGGGCAGTTGCTTGGCCGTGGCGGCGAGCTTCTTCAGGAAATCCTCACCCGCAGGCACCAGCTTTGGTTCCGCCAGTTCGCTGGGTGCGAGACGGTAGGTCACGGACGCTTCGAGGTGATTGCTCACCAGGTTGAAGTCCGTGTGGTTGTGCGAAAGCATCAGCAGCACATTCTCCACCGGCATTTTCAACGTCTCGGCCACCGTGCGCCGAATCAGCGGACTGATGTTCGCTCCTTTCGGCGAGTTCATATGCGGCGCGATGAGGCACACACGCCGACCGCCATCCTCAAACAACGTCACCGTCGTTCGCAACGGCCCCGCCACCTCCCGCACCAGCGCCCCGACCTTGCTCGCCGTGACACCGCCTTTGTCCGGAACCACGTCGAAATCGAGCGCGGCGACTCGCAAGCGCGGCGCTTCTGCCGCGGTCAGGCAGAGGGGGAGCGCGGTCCAAATGAAAAGCAGCGTTTTCAAGGCTTGTTGGGGGATGAGAGTTGTCGTGTGACCTCCACGGGCGGCTTCCAGCCGATGGGGCGCTTTTCTTTGCCGTCGTAGGCGCAGGTGACGACAAAGAGGTCCATCTGGCGTGTTTGTTCAGGCGGCAGATTGATCTGCACCTGGGTGTAGCCATCGGCAAACCAAGCCTCGTAGCCATCGGTGGCGCTGACGGGCAGCGCATGGCCGTTCACGGCGACTTCCAGGATCTCGGGCGAGCGATAAGGCACGCGAAAACGGAAGCCGATGCCGTGCTGGATGGGCTTGCCGCTTTTCACCTCACGCGGATCGGAGGTGAACTCGTATTCGGGACCGAGCTTCACAAAGCGCTCGATGCGGTCAGCGTTCACATCGGGAAACGTGCGGAGATTCGCGATGAACTTCGCTGGATCGTTGTCGAGCGCGGCGATGCCTTTCGGCGTCACGGCGCAGACGTAAGTCGTGCGGCCTTCATACTCGGGATACATCATGCCATCGGCGAAACCGGGCTGGCGGTTCCACAGCTCGCAGCGGCTCTCACGGCGCTCCGATGCCGTGCGGCCGTAGGCGGTGACGAAACGCCCCGCCCGAGCACGCACACGGGTGACGGGATAGCCGGTGAAGCGCTCATCCGGCCACTGCTGGTTCCCCAAATCCAGCACACCGCACACGCGGGCCACGCCGCTTTGCTCCCAGCCGATCTCCGTCGTCGAGATCATCGTGTGATGCTTCATGTAGCCATAAAACATGGTGCGGAAGCGTTGCGGGCGCGGCGCATTCCACAGGCGGCTGCGAAACACGTCGTGATCCGGATTGTAAAAGCAGCGCTGTGCATCTGCCTCGGCGCGATCCGATCCAAACCCCGCCTCGACACCAGCTTTCACCATCGCCTCCGTCACACGCGGGTCCCACGGGCGCACGCCACAGTTCGAATACGAGCAGGCGCTGATCTCAAACATCGTCTGTCCCTGCCGCATCGTGCGGTTGCCGAGCTTGTCATCGGGGAAGGCCTGCAATCCAGTGCCGTGCAGGTCGAGATGCACCTCCGGGCGATATTGATCCACAATGCCGAGAAAGGCCGCCAACTCCGGCGTGCGCTCAGGAACAGCCAGTTTTAGCTTCGGCAGGTCCCAGTAGCTGAGTTGCGGATCGTAGAGATCAATCTTCTCCTTGTTCGTGAAGCGGTCCGTGGTGAAGAACGCATAGGGATTCGCGATGGGCACCAGCAGCACGATCTGCTTCTTCCGCGTCTCCTTCGAGAAGTCCGAATCATCCAGCAATCGCTCAATCAGGTGCAGGATCGTCGTCGTTCCGGAGCGTTCCGGCCCTCCATGCAAGGCGGAAACCAGCGCCACCTGCTTGTCCTCGTCCGCCACGCTGGCGTCGGTGATCTTCACCAGATAGACCGGCTGCCCGTCATGCGACTCACCCCGTTTCTCGAACTCAAACACGCCCGGATGCTTCGCCGCCCAGTATTTCAACGTGGCCTCGTATTCCGCGAATGAAATGCGATGCACCGGCTCCTGCCACGGCTGAGGCAGACGGTCGAGCGGGTCTGCGGCTCGCAGCAGACAGAAGACAGCACTGACCAGCAGCGAAATGGATGTGAGAGACTTCATGACGATGGAGTTTGGCTTCAACGGACAAACTGCATCGCGAACAGATCGGCCTCGATGAGGTGAAAACGCAGGCGCACGGGCCTTCCGGCGAGTTTTTCGAGGCTGCCGCCTTTCCACGTCACGGCTTGGTCGATGAAGTCGCCGTTCAGCGGAGTGCAATCCTCCAGCGTGAAGCCTGGAATGGCCTTTCCGGTTTCATCTTGCACCTCCACGCGAGTTTCGACCTGACTCACGAGATTCAGCATGAGCTTCGATCCCGTGAAGGTGAGCGGCTTGGTGATGATCTCACCATCTTCAGCCGAGGCGGAGACGAAACCGTCCATGCGGAAGGTGAAGCGGCGGATGCGGCTGCCGGGACCGGCGTAATAGGCCTCGGTGGCATACACAGACAGCTCGCGGTCGCTGCCGGGGAGCTGGAGCAGGCCGTTGGTCATGTAGTTGCTGCGGTTGCCATCGCGATCCTTCGGTGCGGTGATGGGGATGAGCGGCTCCTCCCAGCGTTTGAAGTTCACGCCATCCCGGCTGGTCATGAAGACCGGCTCCACCTGCTCATGCTTCGCCTCGTAGCGGGTGGGAAAGCCCAGCAGCAGGTGGGGTGCGCGGAAGTAGGGCCGCACGGCATTGGTATAAAGCTGCACCTCAGGCGCATCCGGGCCGTAGGTCAGGTTGTTGAACTTTTCCCAGCTCAGAAAGTCCTTGGAAACGGCCGTGCGAATCGCGCGGACACCTTTCGGCTTCCAGCCGCGCTCATCGGTGTAGCCTCCCGTGAAGTAACGCCAGTAGGCCCGGTAGGCCCCGATCTCCGCGTCATAGAACGCGAGGTTCTGTGAGTCGAACGCACCCGCGTCGATCACCGGCTGCTCCCGCATCCGTGACCAGCGCACGCCATCGGCGGAGTGCCATGCCTGCAGGCTGGGCTTCTGCTTGCGTGTGGTGTTATCTCCCATGCCAGCGAGCGCTTTGAAGCGTGACTCGGGCGGGCAGTTCGGATTCGTGTCGAGGAAAGGCGTGAAGTTGTGACAGCCTTCGCCAACGAGGATGATGTTGTTCTCCTTTGATCCCTGAAACTCGACGAGGCCGAGCTTCGGCTTCGTCCAGGTGATGCCATCGCGGCTCTCCGCATAGCAGGTCAGCTCCTCGTGAGCGCTCTTTTTGAGTTTTTCGTCAAAGTGCGTGCCGCGATAGTAGCAGCGATACAGGTCACCATCCTGGATCAGCGTGAAGTAGCCGGACGTGTTCCCCTCCCACGGCGCATCGCAGACCAGCGCCACTTCCTGCGCCTGGGGTTTGTGCAGTTTCAGCTCCACACCGCTCTTCGACGCGATGAGGTGTTCGTCCACGAACAATTCGCGCTTCATTCCCAGCGGGATCACATCGGCGGCCATTGCCGGTGTGCAAAGCAGGAGGACCAGCCAGAGGAGGTGTTTTGACATGCCTTGCTAACGCAGCCCCGGCTGATTCTTTTCGATCACGGCAGGCATCCATGCCGCCGCGCCTTCCAATACGCGGCGAGATGGTAAACAAGCCCACAGCTCGCGTTATGCGTGTAATCGAAGCTGCCGATGAGCTTTTGCAGCGCCGCCTGTTGCTCGTCCGTCAGCGTGGGCGAATCGAGCATCATCAGAATCAACGCCGATTCACCGGCTTCACGCGTGAGATGCCAGATTTCGCGAAACGGACCCCACTGAGGGTTGGGATAGCCTTTTTGGTTCTTCCATTCGGGAACCTTGCGCCAGTCAGGACCGAGCATGCGCATCTCCTCAGGGCTCTTTTTGGCAATTTGGGCTAAAACACTCGTGAATCGCTTCGCGGCGAGATCGCGAACGTGAAGCATGTGCGCGTCAATTTGCGCTTTGAGAGCCGAATCAGGCTCCAGAGCATGCAGAAGCTCCAGTGAGCACTGCATCTGAAGCAGCGCATACGCCGGTTTGCCCTCGCCGGGGTTCGCCGACTGCGCGATGGCCTCCGCAGCGTATTTGCGCCATTCCACGCGATAGCGTTCGTCCTTCGTCACATCCCACGCCGCTGCGTAAATCATCGGCAACCGCGCTGCCTCGTGCGACTGCACGCTCCACATTCGGCAGATACTCAGCGGGCAGCGAGTGCCATCCGCGCGGCAGAAATCGAAGTCATTCTCCGGCGTCACAAATGCGATCATCCGCTCCGCCACATCGGCAAGGATCACGCGGATCTGCTGCTTCATCGCTTCATCCGCCAGCGGGCTGTGAAAATACTGCCACAAGCCATGCGCGAAGTGCGTCACCTGATCGCGTGACGAGTTGATGTAAGTGCTCGCGGCATCCTCCGGGCAAACATTTCGCGCCACGAAACCCTTCACGCCATGCACGGTTACGCAGCGTTTGAGGCCGGCAAAAACGCTCGCGGCCTTCTCTCGCAGCGACTCCTCTTTCGTCACCGCGAAACGATCACACAGCACACTCAGCATCGCTCCGCCGAGGATCGCGCCGTCCTCCATGCCCGTGCTGTAGCCGCAAGGATTCGGATGCTGCCGCTTCACCTCATCCGCCGTCGGCAAATGCGCCTGCTCTTTGCCTTTTTCATAGCTGCTGAGGTAATCGCCAAAGGTCTGAACCTGCGGGAGATAAAATCGCGTCCAGACCATGTCCCTGGCGTGCTCGATGTTTTGCGCGGCGTCCTGCGCTGGAGTTTGGCTGCAAAAGAGCGCGAGAAGTGCAAAAGAAAGAAGTTTGGCTGCTTTTCTCATGAAGAGTTGAGGTTCCAGCTTCAAAACGGGATGTCGTCGTAGTCGATGGTTTCGATGAAATGAGCTTCATCAAGGGCTCGCTGCGCTGCTTGCTGATGCGGTTCTGCTTCTTCCTCCAAACCTTCGGCGATGAGCAGTTGGGCGACTTTTTGCTTCCTGACGGCGAAGGTGCGGAGGTCGGTGATGCGCTGGATTTGCTCGGGGGTGAGGGCGGGTTTGGGCGGAGTAGGTGGTGCCTCGCCGCTGAGGTGGCGGGTGGCGCGGGTGTTGAAGGTGATGAGGCCGATTTCGGCGAGGCGCTGGAGGCTCTGCCAGGTTGGTTCGTCGAGGACGTGGAGCTTGGGGGCGTTGCCACGCCACTCGGTCTCGTGGAAGAGGGCGCTGACGGCGGCGGAGCGTGAGACATCTCGCAGCACGGTGAGGACGACGGGGCTGCTTTCGCCGGGAAGGATGGCTTCCTGGCAATGGACGAGGCTTTGACCGAGCACGCTGGCGGCGCGGTCGGCAAAGGCTAGCGCGGGGTCGCTGGGCGGTGGCTTCGGTGCAGGTGTGGCGGAAGGCGGCGGAGCTTCGCTGATGAACTGTTTGAGGCGGGCGAGGTTGGCGTCGTTGCCTCGCTTGAGCTTGGCATTGGCGAGGGATTCCGCCGTGCCATCGAGCACGCCTTCGGCGAGTGTCATCTTGGTAGCGAGCGTTTCGAGCATGGCGGACTCGATGGTGTTCTCGGCGATGAGGTTGATGACGGTGACGGGGCGCTTCTGATGCTTTCTCCAGGCGCGGGCGATGCGCTGCTCGAGCTTGGCGGGATTCCACGGGAGGTCGCAGTTGATGACGACGCTGGCGTTTTGCAGGTTGAGTCCCACGCCGCCAGAGTCGGTGCTGAGGAAGAGGCGGCACTGTGGATCACTGCGGAAGGCCATGATCTCGGCGCGGCGCTTCTGCTGCGGCACGGAGCCGGTGTGCCAGGCGAAGCCGATGCCGTTTTTCTCCGCCCAGGTGCGCACTTTTTTGAGCATGCCTTCCCATTCGGAGAAGATGATGACTTTCACATCGGGGTCGGAGAGGGCTTCATCCAGGATGCCGTCGAGTTCATCGAGCTTAGGGCAGTCCTGGCAGTCGTGGCCTTTGATGATGCTGGGGGAGTCACAAATCATGCGCATCATGCCGAGGAGGACCATGAGGATGTCGGACTCCTTTTTGGTCAGCGCACGCCGAAGGGACTTTGCCACGAGCTGGGAGACCTGTTGTTTGACCTCGTCGTACTCATTCCGCATGGCCTGTGTGAGCTTGATGAAGTGCTGGCGGTCCGTGCGGATGGGCAATTCGGTTTCGACATCGTGCTTGCGGCGGCGGAGCAGCACAGGCTTCACTCGCTCGCGGAGAGCGGGCAGATTTTGATAATCCTTCGGACGGCCATTTTCATCGAGCTGGTAGAACTCGCGATTGAAGCGGAAGAGCGGGCCGAGCAGGCTGGGATCGAGGAAATCGACGATGGAGTAGAGTTCGTCGATGCGGTTTTCGATGGGCGTGCCGGTGAGGACGAAGGCGTAGCGGCTTTGCAGGCGCTTGACGGCTTGCGCGGTCTTCGTGGCCCAGTTTTTGATTCGCTGAGCTTCGTCGAGGACGACGATGTCGGGCTTGAGGTGCGTGTTGATGTCGAGCGTGTCGGTGACGACCTGTTCGTAGTTCACGATGGTGAAAAACGGCACCTCAGCGGCGGTGTAGGCTTTCATTCGTGCCGTGCGCGGCCCGAAAACGAGCTGGAGGCCGAGCGTGGTGAAGCGCTTGATCTGCTCCTCCCACTCCGTTTTCAAAGAAGCGGGCGTGACGACGAGCACGCGCCTCGCTTTGCCTAAATGATGCAGCAAGGCGCACGCTGCCACGGCCTGGATGGTCTTGCCGAGGCCCATCTCATCCGCGAGCAAGGCCCGTTCACCAAAGGCCAGATGCAGCATGCCCTCGCGCTGATACGGATAGAGCGGATGCAGCGTGACGTGCTCGGGGTGACGGCCTTCGACGACGCCGGTCTCGTAGTCACGGCGTAGGCTGCGGCGCTCCTCGGCATGACGGCGGGACTCGATAAAAGGCTCCACGTCCTGTGAGATGCGCACTTTGCTCGTGCGGCGGAGCTTTGGCAGCGCTTCGTGGGGATCGCCGATGAGGAAGCCTTCGTCATCAAAGAGCGGACGCAGATTGGCAGGCAGTGAGGTGAAGGGACGCTCGACGCGCAGGCGCTCGCCATCCGGCACGAGATGGAGATGCGGCGAGGTCTTTTTCTCCGCGAGCTGGTAGTCCGCTTTGTGACGGCGCTTCAGCCAGATGAGCGTGGCCTCGATGTGCTTGCAGGTGCCAAGCCCGGCGGTGCGGAAGTCCGGGCAGGTGCAGGAAAAGGAACGAGAGGCCAAATCCCGCACTTCCACTTGGTAAGTCATGCCGCTGGGCGACTTCACCGCAAAGGTGGAGAAGACCGGATGCTCAGCGTTGAGGTTGGAGATGGCATGCTTTTCATCCCGCGCCCGCTGGATGCGCCGGAGCACCTCGATCTCATCCGTGCTGCGCCAGTCTCCTGCCGGTGGCAGCGGGATGGCAGATGACTTCTTCCTGGCGCGTTTGGTTTTCTTGGGAGCGGTCTTTTTCGGCATGGATGTCCGAGCTTTGAACAGAAATGATGCGGGGGCAAATCATGCTCTGGGAAAGGGTGACACAGCAAGCCTTAGCGGCCGTAGCCTGGACGCATGCTCTGAAGACGCACGACGATGGTTCGAAGAGAGCCATGAACGGTTTTGAATCTCTCGTCCGACAGCCATCTTGATACTGTTTCCAGCGAGTTCCGATCACGCACTGCCAGTTCGGCTCCTTGAAGCGTTGGTGTCTTGGTCAGCAGATTGTGCGAGACCGCCACGTTGGCGTTGGGAAAGACGCTGGCAAAGCCGCGCAGCTCATCATCGGTGCGCTTTGGATCCAGAAGATAGGTTTCCACAGCCTGACGCTGAACGGGATCGGCCACATCGGCGCGTGCGATCATGTTTGACAGCATCAAGCCGCTCTTTGGATGAGAAGAGGCCGATCTCGCCAGATCGGGCAGGACTTTGGCCGGGTCTGCCATGACCAGCCGATCAAGGGTGAGAAATGAGGCGTGCCGCACGGCTTTCGCATCACGTTCGTCGCAATGGGCCAGCAGGTCCGGTGTGAGTTCCGTGTTTCTTGTGTGCACGATCACGTCGAAGGCTTCCAGATAGCCCGCGCTGGGGGTCTTCTGCCATTCTTTGTGTCGCAGCAATTCGGCGGATTTTGATTTCAACAATTCGTCTTCGGTTCCCACGCGGGCGAGGTTTCGCATCGCGACTGCCCATTCGTCAGGGGAGCGGCTCGTGGCCAGCAGTTCTTTTGAGCTGAAGGCCGCTGTTTCGGGGTCAGTCAAATAGAGCAGATCAAGCAGGAACACACGCCATGACGGCCAGCCGGAGAGATTCTGACCTGCGTCAAGGACCAGATCGAGCTGAAAACTGGTGTCTTCACCGGACCTTAGTTGGGCCTGGATCCATTTGACGGCCTCCTTCGTATCCATCTGTCGAAGCGCCGATTTCAGTTCGATGAGAGACTGCTTGGTCTCAGGCGCGTGAGGCGCCGCGTGAATGTGAGTGGTCGATGTCCTCACTCTGTCAGCCAGTGTCGGAATCACCTGGGTATTTGGTTTGCGGCCGCACAGGAGAACGGTCAGCAGCACGGCCAGAAGGAACAGTAACCATCTGAGGTTTCTCATGGCCTTTTTCTTTTGCTGCCTCGACCGGACGGGCCGCGCTTGGATGGTTTGCGCGCACTCTGGAGGAGTCTCGCGATGGAACGGTCGTCCAGCTTGTCAACAGCAGACAGGGCAGGGGTGGGTTTCAGTTTCATGATCTCGGCAGGGGGTTAGGCAGATGGCGGCGTCATGCGATCCGTGCGCTCAAAAGCGCGTGCCAGGCACGCCAGTTCCTCATCGACGTCATCGGGATTGGCGAGTGTTTGCTGTACTTCCCGGCGCAGCCGGTCACGATAATCGCCAAGGAACCGGCTGAGTGCCACGCGTAGTGCCGCCGGTGTCATCCCGAGTGATGCAGCCAGCTCCTGGGTGGCTTCACCAACAAGGCTGCCGCCTGCCAGAACCACAGGGCGGAGAGCCTGGTAGAGAGGCAGCTTTTCTTTTCGACGGTAGTCATCCTCCATCTCCGCCAGCACACGACGCAACATCTCCTGGGCCCATTTCCGCTCGAAAACTCGCTCAGGCGTGTCCCTGTCCGTCAGTTTCTCCTTCTGGAAACGCTCTTCGTTCCTGGCTAGCTCCTGCTCTGCCTCGATGCTGACGTTGAGGCGTTCATTCGCGTGGCTGCGATGCCAGTTCAGCAGGAATCGGCTCAAGGCGGTGGAAAGAAACCCGCGCAGCCGCCCCTGCTCCTGATGGGTGCCTTGCAGCGACTCGTTGCGCAGCAGCTTCGCCAAAAAGTCCTGCAGAGCGTCCTGTGCGTCGTGATGCGTGAGGCCACGCCTGCGAATGAAACAGTAAAGCGGGTAGTGGTAGGCCGCGCACAACTCCTCCAGCGCCGTCATCGCCACGGTCTCGTGCCGGCTGCGAAGTCGAGAGATGAGCGTCCAGTCGGTGCTGGGAAAATGCCCTTGAGCATGGGTGTTCATGATTGGTTTGAAGGCGGATACCCGCGCGGCTTCATATCGCTACAGAACGGGGTGAAAAAATAGTCCTCTCAATTCGCAGGCCCGGTGACGCGGATGCGGTAGAAGGCCGCGCCTCCGGTGATCGAAGGGTCGGTCAGGGTGACTTGGCCATCCGCACTGACGGGACCGTCGGACGTGACGGTGAACCAGGTGGTCAGATTGTTGCTGCGTTCGAGATAGTAAGTGCGTCCGGCTTTGCCTGCGGTGCTGAGAGTGAAGGTTTCTCCGCTGCGGGCGGGGGCGGTGGCCTTGAGGAAGTCGCCACTGAGGGTCGGGTTCGTGCCTGCGGCGTATTCGGCGGCATTGGTGAAGCCGTCTCCGTCGGGATCGGCGTTATCGGCTGCGTTGCCAGTGTTGGCGGTGGTGCTGAAGTGCGCCTGACGCCAGCTTTCCTGAGGTGTGGCATAGGTGAAGGTCACGCTATTGAGCTGGCCTGCGGTGACGATGACGTTTTGTTGCGCGGACGCGTCGAAGTCGGCCACGGTGGTGAATTGAATCACGTAGCTGCCGGGACTGAGAGCGGATTTCGTGGCTCCGCTCGCGCGATAAGTGCTCTCGGGGGAAAGTCGCCAGCCTGCGCCGGCATTGCGAGCGCCCGAGGGCTCGATGATCACTTTCAACGCACCTGCACTGCCGCTGGCGATCGTGGTGTAGCTCGTCTGCGTGATGCCGCCGCCGGTGTTGTCGGCTCCGCCGTTGCCGCTGACCTCGGCACGCGTGAAGAGTTCGATCACGCTGCTGTCGATCGCTCGCACGACGGTCTGGTTGTTGCCGCCGAGATACACCGCGGTGGGATACCACGCGCCGTTCGTGTGGCGCACGCAGAGCGGGCCGCCGCTGTTACCCCCGCTGCTGCGGATGCCGGTGGTGGTGAAGGTGCGGCCGTAGCCGGCAGTGAAGACGACATTGAACGCCGTGGTGGCATGCATGATGCCTTGGAAGGCGGGTGCGATGCCATCGACGGGATAACCGACGAGCATTTTGTCGGCGCTGGAGAGCAGGTGCTCGTTTTGGGCCAGATCACTCGCGAGGTAGCCGCTGAAGCCGTCGCGTGCGGCCGTTTCGTTGAGGTAAATCGCCGCGACATCGAGATTTTGGGACTGCGGCGTCGAATCACCGGGAGAATTGTCGATCACGCGCTGCGCGGCGTAACCATCGAAGAGATAAAAACCACGCGGTGTGATCGGGCGCGGCTCGTGCACGGCGGCGTGGCGTTGAAACAGCCACTGCAGGCCTTTGACCGTGCTCAGCGTGCCATCATCCCACACGACATGCGCCGCGGTGGCGATGACACGCGGTTTCACCACGAAGCCGCTGCTGACACCGGCATCGCTGCGGAGCTGGCCCACATGCGCGGAGGGCTGCGCCGTGTCCGTGCTGATGCTGGCAAAGCTCAGCGGAGACGGCGCCGCGCCGCTCGACGAGTCGGCGAGGAAGTAGGTGATCGTGGGCGCGGCGGTCTGGCCGTCGCTGATGATCACGTTGGTGTTCGGCGGCGTGGCACGTCCTGGAACCGGTTTGCACTCGATGAGGTAGCTTCCAGGCACGAGGCCGCTATAGAGGTCGCTGCTGTCACGCCACTGCGCATCGCTTTCCCCAAGGAGCCGCCACTGGGCGCGATTGGCACCGGTGGTGATCCCGGCGGGCTTCACCAGGACAATCAAGCCGCCGCTGCCGCTGGTGGAGGTGTCGTAGTAATCACGAGTGATGTCCGTCTCGGAGGAGGCGATCAGTTCTCCTGGCGGATGAATATGCCCCGGCACCGGTCGGAACTCGATCTCGCGATCCCGGGTGGTCAAACCGGTCGCGGTGGAGCCGGATGCGCGCCAGCTTTGCTCGCCGACGAAACGCCAGCCGGTGAGCAGATTCGCGGGCGTGAGGTTCACCGTCAGCGTGCCTGCGGCGGACGGAGGCGCAGTGGGCGACTGACGCAGCAGGCCGGAGAGGAGCGATACCTGGAATGAAGAGGTGAGTCCGGTGGTCGTGCCGCCGCTGCTCACGGCACGCACGCGGTAGTAGTAGGTCGTGCCTTGCTGGAGATTCGTCAGCGTGGCGCTCACGTTTTCCATCACGTCGCTGCTGAGGACCGCGGGGACGGCGCTGAGACTGTTCGGGAAGGTGGTGCCGTCCGTGCCGTAGTCGAAAAACACCTGCGTGGCCGCGTGGCGCGCCCGCACGCTGCCCAGCACCTGCACACTCGTCGTGCTGAGCGCGGTGCTGCTGCCGGTGACGGCCTCCGGCGGCGGGTAGGCGCTGGTAAAAGTCGAAATGGCGCTGGCGGTGGTGCCGAGGCTGTTCTGCGCGACGAGGCGGTAGTGATACTGCGTGCCCGGCAGCAGACTCTCGATGGAAACAAGTGCGAGCTGTGTGGTGTTCGTGTTGCCTGCGGGCGTGGCCACCGTCTGGCTGCCGAGCGCGGGCGTGGTGCCGTATTCGCAACGCAGCGTGGTGGGGCCGCCATTGGGATTCACCGTGCCGATCACCAGCACGAGATCGAGTGACATGACAAAGGCGCTGCCGGAGGTCACACTCGGCGCGGCAGTCGGTGTGATGCCGCTCACGGGCACAAAACTCACGTTCGAGCCCGGCACGGTGCCGCCGATGTTCGCAGCGACCATGCGGTAGTGGTAGGTGACGCCACTCGTGAGGCCGCTGATGGGGGCGGTGACATCCACCGCGGCGCTGCCGACAGGAATGTTCTGCACGGGCGTGTTCGTGCCGTAGGCCGTGCTCGTGCCGTATTCGAACCACACCGTCGTGGCGCGGTTTTTCGGCAGCACGCTGCCTGCCAGTGTCGCGCTCGTGGCGCTGATGCTGGTGGGATTGGCTGCGATGACTCCGGGCGGGTCCGGATTCGTGGCAAAGGTGATCACGCTGCTCGTGCTGGTGCCTGCGGCGTTGGTGGAGCGCAGGCGGCATTGATAAGTCGTGTTGGGCAGCAGGCCCGTGGCCGTGGCGATGACGCCCACGGCGACCGATCCGGTCAACGGACTGGGCTGCGCGGCGATGGGCGTCCAGCTCGTGCCATTGGTGCTGATCTCGAAGCTGCTGGTGGCGGCGTAACCGTTGGGATTGACCTGGCCGTTGAGTTTGGCGCTGTCGATGCCGACTTCAGAGGCTGCCTGCGCGGTCACGACTGGTGCTTGCGCGGTGATGGTGACGATGAAGGTGCCGTCGTCGGTGCGGTTCGTGCCCTCGGCGTTCGTGGCGCTGAGACGGTAGTGATACACGGTGTTCACCGCCAGGCCCGGCAGCACCGCGCTCACGCTTTGTGTGCTGGTGCCGTTGTTCGGGCTCAAGGTCACGCTGGCGCTGCTGCCGTAGCTGGTGGTCGTGCCGTATTCGAAGACGGCCGTCGTCGCCAGCCCGCGCGGGTTCACATAGCCGTTCAAGGTCATGTCCACCGTCGAAAAGCCCGTCGGCAGCCCCAGCACGACCTCCGGACCGGTGAGCGGCACCTTCTGCGCGATGTAACCCTGCGCCGAAACCACGCCCGAGACGCTCGAAACGCCCGCCACGCCTCCCAGGGCCATCTCATGGCCGTAAACACCGCCTGCGGCGCTGCCGCCCGCGATCCCGACCGCCTCATTCTGCACCTCATACGGCCCGCCACTGCGCACCGCTGCCTGCGCGGAGAACGCGAAGAGCGAAAGCAGCATCACAAAGGCTCGATTCAGCCGCAGAGGAGCAAAGAGGTAGAGAGCGCAGAGCATTTCATAAAACTCTGCCCCCTCTGCTCCTCCGCCTCTCTGCGGCCAAACCGAAGGCCAAAACGCCCCCTCCCGGTGTGATTCACCGAATGGGCATTCGCGATGCCGCGAAGCAAAGTAGCCATCTCGCTCCGCGAGATGAGCACAGTGCGCTCGCGAGCCATCAGGTATGCTCGAACTGTCCCACGCTGCGGCAGTCAGCGGCTCATCTCGACGGAGCGAGATGGCTGCTTTCCTGGCGGTGGCGCGGGGCTTCATGGCGGAAAAGGTCAGAGCTTCGTTTCGCTGCTGGAACCGCGGGAAAGGGCCTCTTCGAGCTTTTTGAGCCGTTCTTCGAGCTCGCGCTCGCGCTGCGTGTGCGCCGCGTCGCGGGCTTCGAGCTCCTGAAGCTGCTTTTTCATCGCCTCCACCTCCGCATCGCGAGTTTCGGCCCGGCGATGGTCCTTGAGGAACTCGTTCAGCAGCATCGCGTTCACCTGCTCATAGCGCACCGACTGGATGCCGCCGTTTTCATCGCGCACGACGAGCAGCGGGTCGATTTCCGCCACCTCTTCCGCGATCAGGCCAAACTGCGGCAACTGGTTCGGGTCCAGCTCCGCATGGTAGCGGAAGGCCACCGGCCTCATCCGCAAAATCGTCTCGCTGGCTGCCCCCATGTCCACGATGTCATGCTTGAACCGACGCGACGACGTCGCCGTGCCAAGCTGGCCCGACGAATTGACAAACACCTGCGCCCCGCCGCTGCTCGTCACGCCGGAAATGCCGGCGATGAAGGCTTTAAAGTGTGCGCTAGCGTTACCGATGCGAATGTTATTCGCTTCTGCAGCGACCCCCTCGTTGCCGATGTAGATGTTAAAATTGCCCGTGGTGAGATTCTGGCCTGCATTATACCCGAGCGCGATATTGCCTCCTCCTGTGGTGGTGGAGTCAAGTGCGTTCAAGCCGACAGCTGTGTTACCTCCACCTAAGGTGTTGGCATATAACGCCTGGTTTCCGATGGCGACATTATCAGAAGCCGTGGTATTTGCTGCGAGTGCCCGGAAGCCGATCGCCGTGTTGTTGCTGCCGTTTGTGGTGGCATTGAGAGCATCACGGCCAAAAGCCGAGTTTTGCCCCCCGGAGCTGTTGTTGTAGAGAGCGTTGAAACCAAAAGCGCTGTTGTCGGCACCTGTCGTGTTGCTAAACAACGCGCCTCCGGCCACGGCCGAGTTGCCAGATCCGCCCGTGTTCATTTTCAGCGCCTGATATCCGAAAGCGGTGTTGTTGCTCGTGGTGTTGGCGTCCAGCGCCTGATATCCCACAGCGGAGTTAAAGCTTCCAGTGATGTTGGAGGAGAGAGCCTCAAAGCCAGCCGCCACATTGCCGGTGCCGGTGGTGTTGGACAGGAGGGCATCCGTTCCCAGCGCCGAATTCGCAGAGGCGGTGGTGTTTGAGGCGAGCGCGTTTTTGCCGATGGCGGTGTTGTTGGCGCCTGTCGTGTTGGCCTGGAGCGCCTGGTGCCCGAATGCGGCGTTGTATTGCCCGGTGGTGTTGACCCGGAGCGCATAAAGACCCACGGCGGTGCTGCCGCCGACGGTGTTCGCATTGAGCGCCTGCACACCGACGGCCACGCTGCCAGCACCCGACTGGTTGGCGGACAATGCATCATAGCCGATGGCGACGTTGTTGGTGCCGGTGGTGTTCGCAAACAGCGCAATCGTGCCCAAGGCCGTGTTGTTGGCCCCCAGATTGGTGCGGAGGGCTCCTTTCCCAACGGCGGTGTTGTTTATCGCCGAAGCATTCGAATACAAAGCCTCATGCCCGACCGCCGTGTTGTTGTCCGCGTTGTTGGTGAAGAGCGCCCCCATGCCAACCGCCGTATTCGAGCCACCCGTTGCGTTGCTGTTCATCGCCCAGCGACCGACGGCGATGTTGCTGGAGCCTGAAGCATTCATTTCAAGCGCATAGGAGCCGATGGCGGTGTTGTAGTTGCCTGTGTTGTTTGTGAACAAGGCCCGCAGTCCCACCGCTACGTTCTGGGTAGCTGTGGTGTTGGAGTAGAGAGCGGTTTGCCCGATGGCGATGTTTGATGTTCCGGTTGTGTTTGAATACAGCGCATTGGTGCCAATGGCTGTGTTGGGAGTGCCCGTGGTGTTGCTGAAAAGGGCCATGTTACCGACAGCCACGTTGTTCGAGACCGTGTTGTTGTAGAGCGCTTGATTCCCGAGCACCGTGTTGTTGCCGCCAGACGTGTTTGAGTAGAGAGCGCTGGAGCCCACAGCGGTGTTTTGAGATCCAGTCTGGTTGCTGAAGAGCGCAGAGCGGCCAAATGCGGTGTTGCTGCTGCCCGTCGTGAGTGCGGCCAGTGCATTGCTGCCCGTGGCGGCATTGTCGGAGCCGGTGAGCGTGAAATTGCCCGCGCTGATGCCCGTGAAGGTGTTTCCGCTGCCGTAGGTGTGCAGGAGCGATGCGCCGCCCTGGGTGATCGTGCCTACACTGGCACTGGAAGTGGCGGGCAGGCTCAATCCGCCGCTCAAGGTGGCCGTGCCGCTGAGGGTGAGGCCGGTGGCGAGCTTGGTGCTGGTGACGGTACCGTCGGCGACGGTGGCGGCCATGAAGGCGTAGCCGGTGCTGGCGAGGCGCTGGTCCGGGGAGAGCAGGTTCCAGCCGTTGGTGCCGTCGTTGAACCACACGCGCAGGCGCACGTCCGGATTCGTGAACACGCTGGCCGGGACGGCGGTCATGTTGGCGAGCGCGGTATCGCCCAGCAGCAGCGAATAGACGCCATTGCTCACCGGCAGTGAAACGGCCGCGGTGGGCTGGGATCCGGCGGTGCTAGTGCCGTCATTGCTCCAGTAAGTGGTGCTGCCGTCCGTGTTCACGAGCGCGAACTTAAACTGGCCGGTGCCGGTGAAGCCAGTGCCGTTCACGGTGACACGGCCCTGATAGTTCATGAGGCCAGGCACTTGTGCAATGAGGGAGGATGCGATGCCAAACCAGCCAACAAGGAGAAGGAGCGTCTTTTTCATGAGGAAAAATGGAACGGGAGGTGTTTGCAGCCGGATACCCAGCTTGTCACGGTCCCGTTACTAGAATCCGGTAAAATGCCGCGTCAGCAGGCCTCGCACCATCGAGCAGCGTCACCGTGCTATCGGTGGCGAGCGGTCCCTGCGAGGTCACGTTCGTCCAAGCAATCAGATTAGTGCTGCGCTGAAGGGTGTAGGTGCGCCCAGCCTTGCCCGCGGTGCTCGCTGTGAAGGTGGATGCCGTGCGCTGGGTGTCAGTGATTTTGAAAAAGTCCCCACCGAGCGTCGGATTGGTTCCTGCGGTGTATTCCTGGGCATTGGTGAACCCGTCGTTGTCGAAGTCGAAGCCGTCGGCTCCGTTGCCGCTGTTAGCCGTGGTGCCGAAGTAAGTTTGCCGCCAACTTTCCTGCGGTGTCTGGCTGGGCAGGAAGGTGATGCTAAAGGGCTCGATGCTGTTCGCCACGATCAGGATGGTCTCGTGCACAGGCGTCTGGTAACCGACCACGGGAGCGAACTCGACATACATGGTGCCTGGCATGAGGTCCGCGCGGATGTTGCCGCTTGGTGTGAAGGGTTTGGTTGATCCAAGCGGCCTCCAACCTGATCCGGCCGGTGTGATGTTGATGATGGCGGCCCCTTTGCCAGACGTACCTCCCGGGGTGCTGTAACCGCTGTGCGTGATGCCGCCCCCGGTGTAGCCTTGATCGTCGATGCCGCTCTGCTGCGCGGTGTCGAAAAGCTGGATCACCGTGCTGTCGATGGCCCTCACGATGCTCTGTGTGGCACCGCCGAGGTAAATGGCCGCAGGATACCAGTTTCCGTTCGTATGCTGCACGCACAGAGGGCCGCCGCTGTTGCCACCGGTGCTGCGGATGCCTGTGGTGGCAAAGACGCGATCTGTGAGGCCGCTAAAGCTCAAGTTCGTTGCGGGTGTGGCATGCATTCGGCCTTGATCGAGCGTGGCGATGCCATCCACGGGATAGCCGACGAGCATTTTTTGTGCGCTGGAGATGAGGAACTCGTTGTTGGTGAGATCGCTCGCCAGGAAGCCTGCAAAGCCGCCGCGTGCGGCATCGGTGTCATTGATGAAGTAAAGTGCGGCCACGTCTTTCTGACGTGAGGCCAGCGAGAACGATCCCGGTGTCTCCGTGGCACGCTGCGTGGCGTAGCCATCGATCAAATAATAGCCGCGCGGCGTGACGGGCCGCGGTTCGTGACCTCCCGCATCCTCCTGCGGCAGCCATTGCAGTCCCTGCACCGAGGACTGCGATCCTTCATCAAAGACCACATGTGCAGCGGTGGCCACCACGCGTGATTTCACCGCGAAACCGGTGCCGACGCCCGAGTTGCTGCGGATCTGTCCCACATAGCCGTAAGGTTTGGTGGCATCGGTGGAGACCGTGCCAAAGCTCAACACCGTAGGTGGCGTGCCCGTCGGGCTAAAGGCATCTGCATACACGATCGTGGGATTCACCGTCTGCCCGCTGCTGACAGCGATGTTTACCAGCACCGGCGTGGAGTAGCCGGAGACCGCTTTGCACTCCACGAGATAGCTGCCCGCGGGGAGCGATGAAGCGGTCGTCGCGCTGTCACGCCATGTCGTTTCACCGAAAAGCCGCCACTGGCCGCGATCCGCCACGTTGACCGCCTGAGCGAGCGTATCCGGCTTCAGCACGACGAGGATGCCGCCCGTGCCGGATGAAGGCGTGGCGTAGTATTCGTAATCGGCGATTTGTCCCGTGGAGGTCACGTTCACCGTGTCCGTCCCCGGCTGGAGATAGCCCGGCACCGGGCGAAACTCGATCACGCGCGATCCATGCACCAAACCGGTCGCCGTATCGCCGCTAGCACGCCAGCGATGCTCGCCTACGAAGCGCCAGCCACTCAACAGCCCTGTCGGAGCCAGCGTGACGGTCAAACTGCCATTCGAGGCTGGTGGTGCATTCGGGAACTGCTGCGTGAGGCCGGAGATGATCGCAGGCTGGAAGGTCAAAACGCCGCCCGTGGTTGCGCCGCCCGCGCTGACGGCCTTCACCCGATAGTGGTAGGTGGTAAACTGCGCCAGATTCGCCAGATCGACGCTCACATCGGTCAAAGTGCTGCCGGTGACAGGCGATGGCGTTGCCGTGAGCGAGTTCGGGAAGCTCACACCATCCGTTCCCCACTCAATAGTGACCACCGCGCTGCCATTTTGCGCGTTCACTTTTCCGTTCAGTCGTGCGCTCGTGGTGCTCAGAGCCGCCGCCGCATGCGTTTCGACAATCGGCGGCAGCGGCAGCGTGGTGAAGGTGGCATCGGCGCTGCGGGTGATCCCTGCGGAGTTTTCGGCAACGAGGCGGTAATGGTAAGTGGTCGCCGGGGTGAGCGCCGAAACTCCCAGAGGCACATTCACTGCCAGTGTGCCGGCTGCCAGGCCTGTCGTGCCTGTGGCATTCGTATAGGTCGTGGTAAGGCCATATTCAAAGAAGACGGTGGTGATGGCTCCATTTGGGTTCACACCGCCGTTGAGTGTTGCTGAGTTGATGCTGATGCTCGTGGCGCTCAAGCCGGTGATCGTGGGCGGCGAGATCGAAGTCGTCGTGAACACCACATCGTCCCCAAAGGCCGTTCCACCGGCGTTTTGCGCCACGAGGCGGAAGTGATACGTCGTGCCGAGCGTGAGGCCGCTCACAGGCGCGATGACGTTCACATTGCTGCTGCCGACGGCGATGTTCTGCGGCGCGGTGGTGTTGCCGTAAAGAGTCGTTGTTCCAAACTCAAAGTAGATCGTCGTGGCACGGCCGGTGGGATTCACCGTGCCGGTGAGCGTGGCGGTGGTGTTCGTGAGCGTGTTGGCGCTGGTGGTGACGGCCAGCGGCGGATCAGGCAGCGTGGTGAAGCTGAAATCATCCCCTGTGACCGTGCCGTTCGTGTTGCTGGCGACGATGCGGTAATGGTAGGGCGTGTTCGGCTCCAGGCCGCTGAGCGCCTGTGTGAAGGTCTGCGACGTGCTGCCACTGCCCACCGACTGAGGCACCAGCGGAATGACATTGCCATAGCTGGTCGTGAGCCCGTACTCGAACCACGCCGTGGTGGCCGTGCCGCTGGCGTTCACCAGCCCTTTCAGCGTGGCGCTCGTCTTGTTGATGCTCTCCGCCGCGTTCGTGCTGACCACGGGCGCACCACCGCTCGCCAGCGGCATGGCCACGATGCCCAGGCTGTGCAGGCCGGTGCTACCGGTGGACACGCGCACCACGCGTTCACCGGCTCCGAATGCCGTCGTGCTCACCGCGACAGGGACAAAGCTCGCCAAGGTCACACCATTGCCGAGCTGGCCGGAGGAGTTGTCACCCCACGCGGCGGGATAGCCGTCTGTCACCGAAATGACATGGTGCATCTGCCCGCCGCCGAGGAAACCCGCCACACGTCCCGCCATCACGCCACCCGTGGCCGCGATGACCGGTGAAAAACTCGATTCGATGCCGATGAGGCCGAGCTGGCCGAAGGAATTGTCACCCCATGTCACCACACTGCCATCCGAGCAAAGCGCGGCGCTGTGCAGCATGCTCGCGGCGATCTGCACCGGCGTCCTGCCCGCCAGCCCGCCGCTGGAAGTCACCAGCACAGGCAGGAGACTGGAGTCGTTCGTGCCATCGCCCAGTTCACCGAAGCTGTTGTCGCCCCAGCCTGCCAGCGTGCCGTCGGTGCAGATGGCGAGGCTGTGGAAATTTCCAGCCGCCACGCTGCGCACGGTCTTGCCATTCAACACGCCCGAGATTGTTGTCGTCACGGGCACGAGGCTGTTGTTGATCGTGTTGTTGCCAAACTGGCCGTAGCCATTCTGGCCCCAGGCCACCACGGTGCCGTCAGCGCACGAGGCGAGGCCGAAATCATAACCCGCTGCGATGGAGACGACCGCCTTGCCGCTTAGCGCAGCGGTGGAGCTGATCGTCACCGGCACATTGCTCGGCGTGTTGCTGTTGTTGCCGAGCTGGCCGCCGCTGTTCTCTCCGAAAGTGACCAGCGTGCCGTCCGAACACAGCGCGATGCTGAAATCGTAACCCGCTGCCGCAGCGATGACTTTTTTGCCGTTCAGAGCGCCCGCTGCGCTCACCAGCACGGGCACGAGCCGGTCGCTGTTGGTGGCATCACCAAGCTGCCCCGCGTTATTCGCTCCCCACGCCGCAAGCGCGCCATCCGAACACACGGCGAGGCTGTGGCGCTCGCCACTTGCCACCGCGATGATTGTCTTGCCATTCAGCACGCCAGTGTTCGTGACTGCCACCGGCGTGAGTGCGGGCACGGTACTGTTGTTGCCGAGCGCGCCCGTCGCGTTCGCTCCCCACGCCAGCAGCCGTGTGGCGGCCCAGTGCAGCACGAGATCGTTGCCATCACCGCCGAAGTAGTTCGCCACGAAGTTGTAGTTGATGCTGTTGTTGGTCAGCGTCACCACCTGGCCGTGCGTCAGATTGCTGAACGCGCCGCTGATGAATGCCGCGCCCGTGTTGTTCACCACCATCAGCGTCGTGCCCGTTGGCGGCGCGTAGTTCAGGGAAAAGTTCACCGTCTTACCAGACGCAGTGAAGCCAGCCGCCGCCGCCGGAATTTCCTGCCCCGTCGTATAGCTCGCCGCCAGTGTGTTCAGCACCGTGCCCTGTACGCCGATGGAAAAAGGGTTCGCGGTCCCCACGATGTTGCTGGCGATCTCCAGCACGATCGTCTTCGAGCCGATGGTGCTTGGCGCGAAGGTCAGTGTGAAGCTCGTCGCATCCCCAGGTGCCAGCGTTGCCGCCGGCGGCGTGCTGATCGCGAAGTTCGACGGATTTGCTCCGCTGCCCGTGATGGTGACGCCGACGCCCGACAAGGTCTGCGTGCCGGTGTTACGAATCGTCACCACTCGCGTCTTCACCGTGCCGGGCAATGTCGTGCCAAAGACGATTTGATTGCTCGTGCTGTCACTCAGCAGCGTGGTGGCTGGCGACTCCACTTGGACCAGCGGCTCGTTCGTCATGGAGCCGATCAGGGCCAGAGAATGGCCTGCGAACGCTCCTGAGCTCATTTCGACAAAAACATCTGTTCCTCCCAAAATCGACGTGTTGGCCAAAACGGGCTGCAAACTGTCCAGAACGGCATTGTCGCCCAATTCGCCGCCTGTGCCCTCGCCCCAAGTCGCCAGTGTACCATCGCTGCAAACGGCTCCAGCATGCTTTTCGCCCGCAAACAGCCGTGTGACCGTCTTTCCGCTCAAAACACCGCTCATGAGCACAAGTTGAGGCGTCGTGAAGCTCGTCGTCGCGCTGTTCACGCCGAGCTGTCCGCTGTCATTCATGCCCCACGCCGCCAAAACTCCATCCGAACTCCGGGCTAGGCTCGAACTGCCCCCGGCTTCGATCTCCACCACGCGTTTGCCATTCAAAATACCGCCCGTGCTCACCAACACCGGCATATTGCTCGCTGCGGTGCTGCCATTGCCGAGCTGACCACTCGCATTCAGCCCCCACGCCGCCACCGCGCCATCCGCCAGCAGCGCCAGCGTGTGATTTTGACCACAGGCCACCTCCACCGCCGTGCGCCCCAGCAGCACTCCATTCGGCAACGGCACCGAGACCGCCACCGGAACGTTGCGTTGCGTGTTGCTGCCATCGCCCAGCTCGCCGTTCGTGTTCCCACCCCAGCACACCACGGTACCATCGCTGCAAAGCGCCGCGCTGTGATTCGCCCCCGCGCTGATCGCGATCACACGCTTCCCGCTGAGTGCGCCCGCCGTGCTCACCAGCACGGGCGCAGTGCGGTCCAAGACACCGCCATCACCGATCTGGCCGAAACTCCCATCTCCCCACGCCGCCAGCGTGCCATCACTGCACAGCGCCAGGCTGTGCTGCCCACCTGCCGCCACGGCGACCACCTTTTTGCCGCTCAGAACACCACTCATCGTCACTGCCACCGGCGTCGTGGCACTCGTCGTCGTGCCGTTGCCGAGCTGGCCGTTCGCATTGCTTCCCCAGGCCGCCACCGTGCCATCACTGCAAACCGCCAGCGAATGTGCCTCGCCCGCGCTCATCGAAAGGATCGTCTTCTGGTAGATCGGAGCCGTCGCCACCACCTGCGTCGGCACATTTGCCTGTGTGGCTGTGCCCGTGATGCCGAGCTGCCCATTCAGGTTGCTGCCAAACGCCGCCAGCTTCGTATTCGCCCACTCCAGCGTCAGGTCATTGCCATCTCCGCCGAAGTAGTTCACCACAAAATCGTAGTTCACGCTGCTGTGGTTCAGCGTCACCATCTGCCCCTGCGCCAGATTCGCGAACGGAGCCAATACGGGCTGCAATCCGGTGTTGTCGAACACCTTCAGTCGTGTTCCGGCGGTCGGCGGGTAGTTCAAATTGATGCTGAGCGTGCGGTTGCTGCCGTCGAGACCGTTGAAACGCAATGGCACGTCCGAGGCTGCAGAAAAAGCAACCTCCACGGCGGAGTCAGTCGCCAGCCTGGCCACCTGGGCGGACTCATAGCCGGCTCCCTCGTAGGAGTATCCAGCCAGGACAATTTTCCCCGCAGGACTCAAGGTCATGCCAGCGCAATAGCCCAACACTTCGCCAACGCGTATGGTGGCTTTACCGTCACCATGGAAGCTGGTGTCCAGCGCCCCATTCGCAAGGAGGCGCACGACTCCGTAGTCCAGCTCGCCCTCGACCCCGGTCTCGACCCTCCCGGCAGCGACAATCTTGCCATCAGCCTGGAGTTGCACCGCAACGGCAAAATCGCGCCCGGCGGTGAACGACACAACCGTGGTGCCGCCTATTCCAAAGGAAGTGTCTAGTGTTCCATTAGCATGGTAGCGCGCCACGCCGAAATCCATGCCAATCGCACCCGCGACGACCAACTTTCCATCGTGCTGGAGGCACACGTCAGGGCCGCCCGAGTAGGCCTGGCCTAATACAATATCAAGGCGGCCAGCCGTTCCGAAGGATGAGTCCAGCGTGCCATCGGGATTGTATCTGTAGAGTGCGTTGCTCGCACCGCCGGTTATCGCTGACAAAACGATCTTGCCGTCCTCCTGGATGACAATGCCCGTGGGAGCGCCATAATCACCGGGCAAGGAGGTCAACACGCGACCATTAGTGCCGAAGGCGGCCTCTAGCTCGCCATTGGCGAAATGTCGGGCCAATGCAAGTTGCGTGCCCCCGCTTACATTGGTGATGCCAGCCGCCAGGATTTTCCCATCTTTCTGAACTGCCAGGACAAGGCAGTCCTCTGTTCCACCAAAGTCAGTGAAAACCGTTCCACCGGAGCCAAAACTGTTGTCCAGGGCGCCATTCGGCAGGCATCTCACGAGCTTAAAGTCCCAATTGCCGTTACCGCCTGCCAATATCTTGCCGTCTGGTTGTTGGATGACAGCAAATGCCTGACTGCCGCCAAAACCGATGGTCCCCCCGCCGAAACTCGAGTCCAGGCTGCCGTCGGTGTTGTGGCGGGCAACGGTGAACGTGAAATTGAAGCCGCCATTCCAGACACGTCCGGCAGTCAGCACCTTGCCATCCGATTGCATGGCGATGTCATATGCAAAATCCAGTTGTCCGGCATGCTCGGCTATATGTCGTCCACTACCATTGAATGTCGGATCTGCCCCCCCAGGGCCGGCCAGCAACAGCGTCAAATCGTTCCCATTTCCACCCGAATAGTTGGCAGTGAAGCTGTAGGTGACATTGTTGAACACGAGAGGCACCACGGCACCTTGAGCGATGTTGGTGAACGGAGCCTGGATGACGTGCGGACCGGCGTTGTTGACCAGCCACAGCTCCGTTCCTGGTGCCGGGGCGAAGCTCAGCGAAGGATTCAGGGTCAAGCCGCTGCCAGAAACCAGTCTGGTGTTCAGCGGCCTTGTGTTAGAACTGGAAAAATTCGCAGGCAGGGTGGTTTCGACCAGATAGCGGGAAAGCGCGAAGTCGTTGTTGCCGCCACTCGCTGCAAACCCCGCCAGCACAATCCGTCCGTCGGGTTGAAGGCTCATGGCCTTCGCGTGTTGATACTGAACACCTGCTATGGCCATGGTCACTTTCCCGTCTCCATGAAACGACGTGTCAAGGCTGCCGCTGGGGTTCAGGCGTGCGAGAAAGGCGTTTTCTCCCACACCGTCTTCCGTATAGCCGGAAACCAGGATCTTTCCATCCCACTGAAGCGCCAAGCCCAGCGCATAGTCACCAAAAGATCCGAAGGACAGACTGGCGATGCCGTCGCCATCAAACGTGCTGTCGAGCACGCCATTCCAGTTGTAGCGCAAAACGAGCGCATCATGGCCGCCCGCACCGGGAGCATGACCCGCCAGCAGAATCTTGCCGTCTGGCTGGACAGCGACCGCACGCCCGAAATCGGACGCTGCGATTTGTGTGGTGACCCAGCCGTTCGATCCAAAAGACGAATCAGGTGCTGCATGTGGGGCTAATCTGAACACCGTGAGCACGCGGTCTGTGCCAGACTGGTAGTAGCCGCCGATAACAATACGACCATCTGGCATGAGCGCCATGCATGTCGCCTCATCATGCCTGCCCGGGTTGGCAATCGTAATGATTCCAGCTCCTCCGCCACCTCCTCCGTAGTCGGTGAAAATGCTTCCGTCCTCGTTGTAAGCCACCACCATGAAATCCGTGTCGGTTCCGTTCCAGTAGTCTCCCCCCACGAAAATTTTCCCATCTGCACGCAGCACGATATCTCGGCCTTCGGAGGCCGTGCCCACGGGCGTGACCACTTTGCCATCGCTGCTAAAGGCATTGTCCGGTACTCCAGATGAAGTGTAACGAACCACGGCGATATGCTGAACTCCATCATTGGTGGAAAGCCCCGCGACGACGATTTTTCCATCTGGTTGAATCGCCACTCCGTAGGCTTGGTCGTTCTGATTACCGATGGACGTGGTCACCTTCCCTCCAGAGCCAAACCCGGAGTCCAGCGTTCCGTCGGCGTTGTAACGCACCACGGCGAAGTCATCGCTGCTGCCATTGTAAGAACTACCCACTGCCACAATCTTCCCGTCGGGCTGCACCGCGACATCATTCACCTGCTCATTACCATTCCCTACAGGCGTCACCACCTTCCCCGTGCCGCCAAACGCATAATCCAGCACGCCCGGCCCCTTCAGCACCAGCACGAGGTCATTGCCCGTGCCACCGAAGTAGTCGGCGAAGAAGTCGTAGCTTATCGTGTTGTAAACCAGCGTTACGCTCTGTCCCTGCGCAAGATTCGTGAAGGTGCCGCTGATGGGATTCGCACTGGTGTTGTTTACCACGGTGAGCAGGGAAAAAGGCACAGGTGCGTAACCCAGCAAGAGGTTCGCCATGCTGCCGGTGGCGGTGAACCCGTTCGTGGTGAGGCCGGTGGTGCTGCCGGAGGTGAAATTCGTCGTGAGCGTGCCGTTGATGCCGCTGCCGGTGAGGGTGATGTCGAAGGGATTTGTGGCTCCGCTGACGTTGCTGGCGATTTGCAGGGCGGCGCTGCGTGTGCCGAGGCTGGTGGGTGAAAACGTGACGGTGAAGGTCGTGCTAGCTCCGGGTGCCAAGACCGTCACTGGGAGCGTTCCGAGGCTGAATTCGGCCATCTGCGCACCGGAGAGGCTCAGGGCGAGGTTTTCGAGATCGGCGCTGCCGGTGTTGCGGATCGTCACCGTCATCGCGGCGGAGGTTTGGCCGACATTCACGTTTCCGAGGCTCAAACTGCTCACGCCATCCGTCAGCACTGTGCTCACCGGCTGCTCCACGGCGATCTGCGGCGTGCCGAAGGCGTGGATGTTGCGCACGAGGGTGAGCTGGCCTGCGTTGTCGCGCACGCCGGCGATGTCTGGCCTGCCGTCGCCATCAAAGTCAGCGCAAACGCCGCCATTGGCCTGAATGCCCATGGTCACAGCCAGACGCGAGTCAAAGGAGATGCTTTGCGGCCCCGCGACAGGGCTGAGGTTCCTCCACACCACGCCATCACCGAGGCCGGTGACTCCAGCGACATCCAGCTTGCCGTCTCCGTCCATGTCTGCCAGATCGAGGTGACTGCGGTCGGAGCCGTTGCCGATGAGGTCGTCTGCACGGTCAAAGGAGGTGGCGGAAAGCACGCCTCCCGTGTGCTTGTTGCGTAGCACAGGGATCTCGTTGCCGTCGTTGTTGTAGTAGTCGAGCGTGATGAGATCGAGATCGCCGTCGCCATCGAGATCGCCCAGCCGGACTCCACGCATCGTCTCCCCGGTGCTGATGTCGATGCGGCTGGCAAAGCTGGAGCTGTCGATCACGCCCACCGTGCTCTGATTGCGAAAGATACAGACCTTGCCCGAGGGCGTGGCGGCGATGATTTCAGGCTTCCCGTCACCGTCGAGATCGCCAACAGCCACGATCTCCGCCGTACCGTCCGTGGCAAAGGTGACTGCTGCCGCAAAGGACGACGAATTGACCACGCCGGACGTGCTGGTATTACGCAGCACCGCGATTTGAGAGCCGCTATGTCCGGTGATGATATCCGGCTGGCCGTCGCCGTCGATATCAGCCACCGCGCAAGATTGAGGAGAGGCTGCTGTGGGGAAATTCACCCCGCTGTCGAAGGCGTAGCTGCCCCCTGATGCCGATTTTCGCCATACACGCACGGCATCCGTGCCCGTAAGCGGCGCGATCAAGTCGAGGCGTCCGTCCACGTCCATATCTGCCAGTTTGACCTCGTAGGCAGTGCCGCCAGAGGAGATCGTCGCACCGCTCGTCGTCGAGGGGGCAAAGAGGCTCGTGGGAAACGCGTCCGTCGCCCCCAGCGAGCCTGGAGTGAGCTGATTTCGAAACAGCGTGATGGTGCCGTCGGTCGAGTTACCTGTCACGAGGTCGATAGCGCCATCCCCGTCGAAGTCCCCGGCTGTGACACGTGCCATGTAGCCCGCACTCAGCGTGGTGGCCGCTGAAAAGTCACTGCCGCTGAATGCCGCAGCCCCTTGGTAGCCAGGCGTAAAAAACGAGCGTGAACTGCCGGCCAGGCCAAAGGCACTCACCGTCACTGGCGCATGCTGTGCTCCCACTGGCACCGTGACGGTGAGCTGCGTGCCTGTCGCCGCAGTGACGACGCCGCGCACGCTGCCGAACCACACGATGTTGTTCGCCGGTGTGGTGCTGAAGTTCGTGCCGGTGATGGTGATGCTTTGACCGGGCCTGGCGCTCGACGAACTGATCGCCGTCACGGTGGGGGATGGGACGTAACCACTGCGCCACACGGCAAGCTCGCTCGTGCCGCCCATCGTCACCACGATTTCTGGCAGCAGGTCGCCATTCAGATCACCGATGGAGACATGCTGCGGCGTGCCGCCGGTATTCAGAAACGTGCGCGTGCCAAAGGAGCCGCTGGAGAGCGCACCACTGACGTGTGTGTTAGGTAGGAGCGATACTTTGCCTGCGGAGGAACCGTGCGCGGCGGCGATGTCCACCTTTCCATCCCCATTGAGGTCACCCACGGCGACACTGTAAACACCGCCCTCGACGGCGAGGTCGATCGGCGTGCCAAAAGCCAGCGCGGTGCCACCGCTCGTATTCCGCCAGACCCGGACGAAGGAACTGTTGGACATGCCGGCGATGAGGTCGTCCTGGCCGTCGGCATCCAGATCCGCCGCTGCGAGTGAGAAACAGGGGGCTGAAACGGACAGCGCCGGGTCTTTGGTGAACAGGATGACGCCAGCGGTGCTCGTATTGCGTAGCAGCACCACCTCACCGGAGGCGTGGCTGACGGCGAGGTCCGTTTTTCCATCGGAATTGAAGTCTGCCGCCACGATGCGCCGCGTGTCCGAGGAATCCGTCGAGACCAACTGCCGCGCCGCGAACACTCCGGGAGCTGTCTGCCGGTGAATGCCGACGGATGATCCCTGGGCCATGGCAGTGATGAGATCAGGCAGTCCGTCGCCATCCAGATCACAGGAGATGGTCCGCTGCGGGTAGGTGCCTCCGGTGGCAGGCGAAAGGGCGGTGAAGGACCCGCTGGAGATGCTGCCCGGGGTCGAATCATTGCGGAGGACATGCACTTCGCCGGAAAGCTCGCCCGAAGCCAGCATCTCAGGCTTGCCGTCGCCCGTGATGTCCACGGCGACGACACCCTCCGGGTTTCCCGCCGCCGCAAAGTCCACCTTCGCCGCAAAGGCTGGCGCGGTGCCCGTGCCCGCAGTCATGTTGAGGAAGACGCTGAGGCTGTTCGCGGTGCCGTTCGCGCTCAGCAGGTCCGGTTTGCCGTCCAGATCCACGTCAGCGATGAAATTCCCCAGCGGTCCCGAGCCGGTGGAGACGCGGCCAGACTCGTAAAACTCCATGCCCGCGACCAAAAAGCCCGGTCCGGTATAGGAAGGCGTGAAAACCCGCTTGGAGAAGGCCGTGTAGCCATGCACGCTCACCGTCACCAGCCCTGCCGTGGCACCCGTCGGCACGGTGACAGTCAATTGCGTGGTCGAGGCCGCCATGACGGTGCCTTTGGCCGCGCCGAACCAGACCGCATTGTTTCCAGACACCGCACTGAAGCCGCTGCCGGTGATCGTGACGCTGTCACCCGGTTTGGCGTTGTGGGAACTCAAGGACGTGATCACCGGCACGTCCGCCGTGCCGGTGCCGCTGAGAGTGATATCGAAGGGATTCGCCGCCACGCTGGCACTGCTGCTGATCTGCACATTCGCTGAACACGGACCCCCGATCTGCGGAGCAAAGACCACAGTGAAGGTTGTGCTCGCTCCCGCAGCCAGCGAGGTGGCCGTCCCCGTCGTGTTCAGCACAAAATTGGCCGCATCCGCACCTGTGAGCGCCACCGCGAGGCTCGTGAGTGTTTGATCGCTGGTATTCCAGATTGTGATCGTCTTCGCAGCGCTGGTGGTTTCGACCGCCTGCGAGGTGAACCCCACGCTACCACCACCATCGGCAGTGATCGTGACCCCACCCGTCTCCTGGGCGGCGAGGAAAGACATCGCAGGAATGCCACCCAAGCCGCGCAGATACAGCGCCTTGATCTCCTCATCACGGAACCAACGGCGGGCGACGACGACCTCGTCCACGAGGCCGTCGGTAAATTCCCCCGGCAGGTCATTCGCCCCCAGAGTGAAGTCATGCGTGGTGGTGGAGGGGCCGGTGGACGGGTCGGTGATTTCGTGGGCGGCATTGAAATAGACTTGCCGTGCGCCATCCCACACACCGCCCAGAAACGACCAGTTTCCGATAGAGACAGTAGAGGTTGAGGCAGCTCCTCCAGGTCCGGTATCAAACTGGGATGTCCCGCTGGAGCCATAAGACAGCGCGAAGCCGGAATTCCCGTAGCCGCGCGAGGCGATGACCTGCCTGCTGCCGACGGACTCCGGTCGCACCCAGCC
This sequence comes from Prosthecobacter sp., assembly GCF_014879935.1. GTDB lineage: Bacteria > Verrucomicrobiota > Verrucomicrobiia > Verrucomicrobiales > Verrucomicrobiaceae > Prosthecobacter. The sequence goes on along the minus strand of NZ_JACSRD010000118.1, from coordinate 38,028 downwards.
GAAGACCGAAAGCGCACTCGTGGGATTCAGCCCGGTTTGCGCACCACTGGTGATTTTGAGGTATTGGGAGCTGGTCGATTCAAAATCCGCCGCCGTCCCCACCAGACCCGCCGCCGAGGCCGGGCTATTGATGGGAGCGAGATGATTCGTGCCTACCGCATCACTCCGCGTGCCGCTGGCCTCGTCGAGCGGCCAGTAGGAGACGATGCCTGCCTTTTGCACCGGCAACGCGGCGGCGAGCGCTTTGATTTCGGCAGACGACAGCGCGTAGCCTTTCCAGAAGGCCAAATCAGCCATCTGACCATCCAGATACTCTGAACCATCGGAGAGCCTGCCAATCATCACCGGACCTGCGTAGTCGTGCATGGGAGAGCTGTTGTTTTGCGCCCCGCCGACCTGCACGCCATCGACATAGAAGCGGTGTTCGTTCCCTGACTTGGTCCATGCAATGTGGTACCAAGGCCCGGCTTTCGGCTGCCAGTCAGCGAGCAGGCCGATCACGATCGTATTGGAGATGCCTTCGGTCAGGGTCAGCCAGTGCCGTCCGCCTTGATAGACCAAGTAGAGGGCCATGTAGTTGTTCACATCCTGGTTGTGGCAAAACAGCGGGTAATGCACACCGGGCGTCATGGAGTCAAACCTCGCCCAGGTGGATATGGAGCCACTGCCGCTGCCGATATTCCAATCCACCGAATCAATGGCTGTGAGGTATTCTGCACTGGACCGGGCAAATCTGGCGCTAGAACCATCCAAGTATCCACCCGCCGCGCCCACCGTATTGTTATCCGTGAGTGGGTGTGAGACCGCTGCGCTGTCCGCCCGCGTCACAGCCCCGGTGCCGCTGCTCAGTTCATTGAGCTTCCACCACGCCGTCGGAGCCACCGAGACATTGCCCGGTCGATAGGCGGTGCTCACATCGATGCCGGAGGCAAGGGATTTAACCTCCTGCGGAGCCAAAACCCGGCTCCAAACCGCAGCGTCATGAATCTGGCCGTTGAAGTAATGCACCGTGTTGTCCTCCCCGCCGATGCGGAAGGGCTTTGTGCATGGCAGAGGGTCAGCGGTCACATCGGCCCTGCTCGCCACGAGATTTCCATCTACATAGTAGCGGGCCTCATTTGTCGCCGTATCCAGACTGATCGCCACATGCTGCCAGCGGCCTGTTTTCACCCAATCACTGCTCACATCGTAGTAGGTGTTGTCGTTGATGTTCAGGCGCAATCCGCCACCGCTCAGCAAAGCCATGCCGTAGCCGGTATGGGCGGAGGCATCCTGCTTGAAGATGACGGCGGGATAGCTTGTGGCAAACGACGCCACTTTCACCCAAGCCGCCAGCGTGAACTGGGTGTTCGCCCCGCTGAAGCCGAGTCCGGTCTGGGTCGCGTTGCTGATTTGCAGCTCTTGATCGGACGGCTCCGATAACTGTGCCGAGCCCCCCGTGGCACTCCAGTAGTTCTCCGTGTTCCGCGTGGGCCCGTTGATAGGCGTGAGGTGGTTGTTGTTGCCGGAGGAATCAGCACGGTTGCTGCCCGTGGTCTCATCCAGCCTCCACCAGCCCTTCAATCCAGTCGAAAGGTGTCCGGGCACGACGAGTTGCCCTGGCGCGGGAAGTCCTGTGCCCACTCCTCGAACGGCAAAGTCGAAGCTCGCTTCGTCCGCGTCGTTGGTGACAAAAGACAAGACCGCCTGTCGCACACCCGGCGCAGCCGGATCAAAGACGACCTGAAAGGTCGTGCTGCCGCCGGGAGCGACGACTGCGGATGGCTGTAGCGTCACGATGAAATCGGCGGCGTTCGCGCCATTCACGCTCACCGCGCTGAGTGTGAGGTCACCATCCCCAGTGTTCTGAACCGTGAACGTGCGCGCCGCCGTGCCGCCTAGGATGGTGGCCGAGGAGAAATCGCTGTGATCGGTGGTTGAGGGCGTCACGTCGTCATCGGCGATGAGGGTGCCGTTGCCACTCAACGCTATTTCGGGCGATGGATCACCTAGGAAACGGGCTACGGCGAAATCATACCTGCTGCCATCCCATGCCTGGCCTGCTAGGACAATACGTCCGTTGCTTTGGAGGGCGGCGCAGTAAGCCTCCGAACTGCTCCCGAGCAAAGCCGTTTTGACTCCATCGGTCCCGAAGCTGCCATCCAAGGTGCCGTTCGTATTGTAACGGACAACCGCGAACTCCTTGGCACCCCCGATGGTGGCGAAACCGGATGCGATGATTTTCCCATCGCTCTGAATATGAACGGCATGCGCTTCATCCCAGTCACTGCTCAGGGGAGTGACCACTACTCCAGCGGCACCAAAGCTGGTGTCAGGAGTGCCATTGGCGTTGTAACGCACCACAGCAAAGTCGGTCTTCGCCCCGTCATAGGTGCGTCCCGCAACGATGATCTTCCCGTCGCTCTGGAGAGCAACCGACTGTCCCTCGTCGCTACCCGTTCCGATGGGCGTGATCACCATACCGTTGCCATTGAAAGCGGTGTCCAGTGTTCCGTCGGCCAGATAACGGACCAACGCGAAGTCGTTGGTGCCATTCACGTCCGACTGCCCGGCCACCACGATCTTTCCATCAGCCTGGATGATCATGTCGTAGGCCTGGTCACCGCTGCCCAAGTCAGTCGTGATCTTGCCACTGCTGCCGAATCCTGTGTCCAGCGTTCCATTCTCGTTGTAGCGAGCCAAGGCCAAGTTCCCGCCTGCGTACCCAGCCGCCAGAATCTTCCTATCGCTTTGGATAGCCAGGGACCAGACATAGTCGTTGTTCGTGCCCATGTCGGTGGTGACTGTCCCAGTGCTGTTGAACGTGGTGTCGAGCGTGCCGTTGGTGTTGTAGCGGATCAGGGCGAAGTTATCATTCGTGCTGCTGCGCGATGAGCCGCCAACCACGATCTTACCATCGCTCTGAAGGGCGATGGCATAAGCGGAGTCTCGGCTGATGCCGATGTCAGTCTGTTGCAGACCATCGCCGCTGAACGTGGAATCGAGAGTGCCATTCGCATTATAACGAGCTGTCACAATGCTGTCCGTGCTGTCGTTCACAGTGCCGGTCGCGACGATCTTGCCATCGGCCTGCACCACCACATCATGGAAGTTGCATGAGTTGGTGCCGTAGTTTGTGGTCACCTTTCCGGTGCCGCCGCCGAAGGTGGTATCCAGGTCGCCGGGGGCCGCGTTGGCATTGAATGCGGGCATCCAGCTTGTGACAGCATGGATCAGGACGAACAGGAGTGTCTGAACCGGGCGTGTTCGGAGCCGCGCAGCCGCGTCAAGGCTGCCCGGCAAAGTGGGCGGGGACTCATTCATGGTACGATCAGTAGGTTCCACCCAGCGCACGTCCGGGCCACGCCCGCCGGAATTGGGCCGGATCATAACGACCGGCTTTCCGGGCGTCACGCTAAGAATTGAGGCGAAAATTGGCATGGGGATGGTCCGCGATAAGTGGACGGATGCTCCCGGATACCCTACTCAGGAGGATTTGTAACAGCCCAGCAGCCCGCCGCTCCAAGGAAGGGCGCTTTCCAAGTGCCCACGGAGATTGCAAACCGCCTCTCCTTGCCTCTGACTTCTGACCTCTGACCACTGACTCTTCGCCCTATTCCCTTTGCCCAGAAGCTCCGCACCACTCTCCACACGCCCTGTCGAGGACGAGTTCGAGTAGGAGGACGAGGACGACTCCATGCTCTCCGCTTTCGCCTACTTCTCCCGCAGCTCCACCACGCCGGCTGTGCTGGTTTCGTTGCGGGCAATGTGTTCCAAAAAGAACTTCGAGGGCCCATCGCCCTGCGCATCGAGGCGGAGGCGGTTGGTTTGTTCGAAGAGTTCCTTCGCGCGGGTGCGGTTGCCGCTTTCGAAGGCGCTCAGAGCATTTTCGTAGCAGATGGCCCACTCGGGGAGTTCGGTGGTGGAGGCGGGGCCGAGGAGTTCATAGACGGTGGTGGTGTCCACGCGGCCTTTCACTTTGAACTGGCCCACGCGTCGGGTGCAAAACTCACCTGCGATGTGCTCCTGCACGGCCTCACTGAGCAGGATGCTGGTGCCGAGAGCTTTGTTCAGGCCTTCGATGCGGCTGGCGAGGTTCACGGCGTCGCCGATGAGCGTGTAGTCGATGTGTTTCGTGCTGCCGATGTTTCCGGCGACGACTTCGCCGTAGTGCAGGCCCACGCGGGTGCGCAGCGGCTCACCGCCGATCTTGAGGCCGGCGTTTTCGTGCAGCTCCCACGCGGCGCGGACGGATTTCACGGCCGCGTGCTCATCATCAAAAGGCACGCCCCAGGCGGCGAAAATGGCGTCGCCGATGAATTTGATCACGCCGCCGTCGTGGTAGAAAACGCGGTCCGTGGTGCGCTGAAAGTAACCGTTGAGGTGCTCGACGATGTGCATCGGCTCACGCACACGCTGGCAGATGTCCGTGAAGTTCTCGATGTCGGTGAACATCATCGCCGCCATCGTTTTATCGCCGCCGGGATCGAGCAGGTAACCCTCGTCCATCAGCCGTTCGAGCATGCGGGGGCTCAGGTATTTCGAAAAGGCCTCACGCAGGCGTTTTTGCTCCGCGTCGAGCTTCAGGCGGAAGTGCCGCTCGATGTAAAAGTGCGCCCCGGTGCCCGCGACGAGTGCCACGGGCAACTGCACCAGCGCCGCCACGCTCCAAGGGAACCACGCATTCGCAAAATGCACGGCCAGCACACCCGCGAGGCTCAGGATGACCACTCCGGCAAAGGCGAGCAGAAAGCCCGTGAACGGCCGCAGCCGTGAAAAGGCCCACCCAGCCACCAACGCCACGACGAGCACCAAAAGGACATCGTTGCTCTCGCTGCTGCGCACGAGCCAGTTCCCGCGCAAAAGATTCACCAGCATGTTGGCCTGCACCTCCACACCACTCATCTGCGGCACGTTTCCACGCCGATCTAAACGATGAAACGGCGTATTGAACAAATCCTCACCCAGCTTCGGACTCACGATGCCGGGCTTCCCGCCGATGACGACGATCTTCCCACGGAAAAAGGCCGCCTCGACGCCTTCGAGCACGTTTTTCGCCGACACCGACGGGATCGTGTCATGCGGGCCGGTGTAGTTGATCCAGCGCTGGTCGAGCCGTTTTGCCTCATCGAGCGGCGCTCCGAGCTTTTGCGCCGTTTTCCAGGTCAAGGAGGCCTCATCACGCGTTCCAGCGATGAGTTCACGCACCGTGAAGCGATCATCATGCACCAGCGCCACGAGGCCAAAGTCGTCCGCCGCGTCCAGCAGCGTGTCATTCGGGATGATGAGCCTTTCCATCGCCAAACCGGCCTGCTGTGTCACTTCACGTCCGGCAGCCAGCATCACCACGCCACCACCCGCGCGGAATTTCTTCATCGACTCCGCAAAGGCAGCGTCCAGCGCCGGATCAGCCGAGTTTGACTCAAAGATCACATCATACACCACCGCACGTGCGCCTGCGGCAGCCAGTTTGTCGAGCAAAGCGGGCTGTATTTTGCGGTCGAGCGTGTCGCCGACCTTCTCATCGAGATACACCATGCACACATCCCCCGAGCCACCTGGCCGGTGCACGAGAAACGGCAGATCATAGCTCAACGTGACCACGCCCTGGCCCACGCGACGCAGCGCCACATAGCCCGCCGCCGCGCACAGCACGATGGCGAGCAACGTGACCGCCCAGCGGATTTTGGCCTCACTGAGCTTCGACTTCTTTTTCGTCTTTGCGGCCGTTTTGGCCGCTGGAGCGGCCTGCGGGCCGCTTTTCGGCGAAACAGTCGAAATCTTCGTCACCGGCCGCTGCGCGATGTTTTCCGCCGTGAGCTTGCCCACCGGCACCGCCATCGTCGTATCCGCCGTCTCGCGGAAATTCAGCACCACACTGAGTTGTTCCAAATCATGCCGCATCTGCGCCGCGCTGGCGTAGCGATCATCCGGCTTCGTCTGCATCGCGCGGCTGATCACGCTGTCGAAATGACGATCCAGACCCGCCACGAGTGTGGAGGCTGGTTTGAAGGCACCACGCGGCATCGCGCCTGTGAGCATCTGGTAGAGCATCACGCCCACCGCATACAGATCCGCTCGTCCATCCACCTCCACACCCGGCGTCATGGCCTCCGGCGCGAGGAAATCCGGCGTGCCGACCATGAAGCCGGTGCGTGTGAGGCCGCTGTGCGTGTCCTCCAGCCGCGCGAGGCCGAAGTCCCCCACCTTCACCACGTTCTTCGTGCTCACGAGCACGTTCGCGGGCTTGATGTCACGATGCACGATGCCCAGATCGTGAGCGGCGGAGAGCGCATCGCACACACGCAGGCAAATCGCCCGCGCCTGCTCCACAGACAGGCGGCCCTGCTCGGAAATCATCCGGGCGACGTCTGTGCCGTCCATCAGCTCCATCACATAATAAAGCTGGCCGTTCTTCGTCTCGCCCGAGTCGTAGATCGTAACCACATTCGGGTGCGCCAGCTTCGCCATGAGCCGCGCCTCATTCAGAAAGCGCTCCACAAAAGCCGGATCATGCTCACCGAGTCCCGGCGGCAGGATTTTGATGGCCACCTTGCGGTCTAGCGTCGTCTGCACACCGCGATACACCGCGCCCATGCCGCCACGGCCCACCAGTTTTTCAATGCGATAGCCCGGCAGCATCTCCTGCAGCTCCTCCGGCCTCGGCGGCTGCCACTGCTTCGGCTTGTCCGCGTTCATCGCCACGCCAAAGGCATTCATCGCCTGCGTTTCATCAAAGCTGTCTTCCTTGGGCGTGCTCATGGTCGTGGGTAGCTTAACCGGTGTCGAGGTGCGAGGTCAACACACAGCGCTGCTGCTTCTTCCTCTCCCTGATTACCCGCTGCAAATCCAATCGTAACACCGCTCGAAAATGCATTTCATCATCTCTGCGGATCTCAGCGACCTCTGCGGTGACTCCGAAACAACCGCTGAGAATGCAGAGTTCCGCAGAGGGGAGCTTCGCCGTTCCGCAAACCAGCGCTTCACGGCCCCGTGACCACGATCCGGTAAAACGCCGCGTCATTCGGCATCGCCGTATCTTGCAAGGTCACCGCCCCATCGCTCGCCAGCGGTCCCTGCGGGCTGCCCACCGGTGTCCAGGAGGTCAAATTTGTGCTGCGCTGGAGCGTGTAAGTGCGACCGGCCTTGCCTGTGGTGCTCGCCGTGAAGGTGGACGCGGTGCGTTGGCTGTCAGTGACTTTGAAGAAGTCGCCGCTGAGCGTCGGGTTCGTCCCTGCGGCGTATTCTTGCGCATTCGTGAAGCCGTCACCGTCGAAGTCGAAGGTGTCGGCGGCGTTGCCCGTGTTTGAGGTGGTGCTGAAATGCTGCTGCCTCCAGCTTTCCTGAGGAGTCATCAGCGGCGCGTAAGTGTAGGTGAAAGTGTTGACCTGACCGCCCGTGACGGTGACGCTTTGCTCCACGGGAGGCTGGAACCCGCCGACGCTCACGAACACCACTTTGTAGTCGCCAGCGCTGAGGTTCGATGTCTGTGCTCCACTTTGACGATAGGTAGATGTCGGCGTGAGAGACGCTGGCACCAGAGACCAGCCCGCGCCTGCGGTGCGCGCTGCGGCTGGCTCGATGAGGATCTGAAAGCGCCCAGGATTCCCAGGAGAAAGCTGCCCGGTCACACTGGTGTGTGTGATGCCGCCGCCGGTGTTGTTGCCACCACCGTTGCCACTGACCTCCGCGCGGTTGAAAAGGTCGATCACCGCGCTGTCGATGGCCCGCACCACGGTTTGATTGTCCCCGCCGAGATAAATCGCCGCCGGATAATACGCGCCGCCTTCGAACTGCACGCACAGCGGCCCGCCCGAGTTCCCGCCGCTGCTGCGGATGCCGCTGGTGGTGAACGTGCGGCCAAACGCGGCATTGAACACGACATTGAACGGCGCGGTGGCGTGCATGCGGCCCTGGCTCGTCGTCGCGACGCCATCGACGGGATAGCCCACGAGCATCTTGTTCGCATTCGAGAGCAGGAACTCGTTGGAACTCAGATCGCTGGCCAGAAAGCCGCCATAGCCGCCGCGTCCGGCATCTTGATCGAAATACATCGCCGCCACGTCGAGTGTCTGCGATTGAGGTGAGGAGTCGCCCGGCGAGTTGTCGATCACGCGCTGCGCGGCGTAGCCGTCGAAAAGGTAGAAACCGCGTGGGAAGACCGGTTTCGGCTCGTGCGTGCCGCGATGTCGCTGAAACAGCCATTGCAGGCCCTGCGCGGCGGAGAGGGTGCCATCATCCCACACCACATGCGCCGCCGTGGCCACCACACGCGCCTTCACGACGAATCCGCTGCTCGACCCCGCGTTGCTGCGGATCTGGCCGACATGAGCGTAGGGCTTCGTGGTGTCACCCGTCACGCTTTCAAACGCCAGCACGCTCGGCGGCGCGCCCGCCGTGGCATCCGGCAGGAAATAAGTGATCGTCGGCGCGGCTGTCGCGCCGTTGCTGACGATCACGTTCACATTCGGCGGCGTGGCGCGCCCCGTCACCGGCTTGCACTCGATTAGGTAACTGCCCGCGATGAGGCTGCTGATGCCCGCGCCGCTGTCGCGCCACTGCGCGTCGTTTTCACCCAGCAGCCGCCACTGCGCACGGTCCGGGCCGGTCGTGATGGAGTCCGGCTTCAGGGTCACGCTCAGCCCGCCGCTGCCGCTGGTGGACGATGCATAATAGTCACGCGTGATGACGGTGGCCGCCTCGCCGCTGACAATGCCCACGCTTTCCGTCGGCGGCTGGTTATAGCCCGGCACCGGACGGAATTCGATGTCGCGGTCCCCCGTCGTCAACCCGCCCGCAGGCACGCCGGAGGCCCGCCACTGCTGCTCTCCCACGAAGCGCCAGCCATGCAGGATGCCGGCGGGCGTCAGATTCACGACCAAAAAGCCCTCCGAGGATGGAGGCGCGGGCGGGAACACCTGGGTGAAACCGGAAAGCACCTGGAGCTGGAACGAGGATGCCGCGCTGTAAGCAAGGCCGCCCGCACTGCTCGCCCGCACGCGAAAGTAATAAGTCACACCTGCGGCAAGATTGGGCAGGTCTGCAGCCACACTGACTGGATTGTCACCGGTGACGAGGCCAGGAATGGCGGCGATGATGTTCGGAAACGTGGTCGGACTCGTGCCATACTCGAAAAAGACCTGCGTATCCGCATCCCGCGCCTGCACTGTTCCTGTGACTCGCGCGGTCGTGGTGGAAAGCGCCAGCGCCGGACCGGTGGTCGCCAGGGGCTCGATCAGGGTTCGGAAGGAAGTCGCACCACTGATGGTGGTGCCCGCCGTGGTGGTGGCACGAACGCGGAAGTAATACGTCACCCCCTTGGTCAGGCCGGCGATGGCTGCGGCCACCGGCGTGTCCGCATCCCCCGTGACGGTGGCTGGCGTGGCGGCGATGCTGATGGGGAATGCATTGCCGTCAGTCCCATACTCAAAAGTCACCGTGGCACTGTTCTCGAAGGCGTTCACGATGCCGTTGAGCGTGGCGCTGGTCGGGCCGAGGCCGGCCGCAGGTGTCGTGGCCGCGTAGGCCAGCGATTGCGTGGCAAAGGACGCCACCGGGCTCACTGTCGTGCCCGCGCTGCTCACCGAGCGCAGCCTGTAGTAATACCGCGTGCCGGAGACCAGCCCCGCCAGCGTGGCCCCCACGCGCGTGGTCGTGTAGCCGCTCACGCTCAGCGGCGCGGCTGTCGCGCTCAGGGGGAAGCTCACTCCGTCGATGCCATACTCGATGGTGGACTGCGTGCTGCTGCCGCGGGCGTTCACCTTGGCATCAATGACCGCCGAGGTGGTCGTGATACTGCTGGCGGAGCCTGCGTCCGCGATGGGAGCACCGGGAAACAGGAAGCGGAAAACCGAGTTGCGCGTCGTTCCATACAGATTGCCATCCTGCCCGAAGAAAACCGGGCCGGTGGGCTTCTCATCCGGCACTGAACCGAAGTCCATCACCGGCACGAAGATGCTGCCCGCCACGATTTTGAACAGCGTGCCCCCGTCCGCCGTTCCCCCGGCGCTCGTGGTGCCGTAGAGTGATCCGTCAGGGGCGCGGGCCAGCACCGACTCCGGCCACTGGCCGTTGGTTCCGTTGAAATGATGCAGCGTCGTGATCGTGCCGTCCGCCGCCATCGCGAACACCGTCCCGAGATTACCGCTGCCGCCGAGCCGTGTCGTTCCCACAAAACTGCCATCGGGGAGCTGCCGCAGTTCATTGGGCGCTTGCCCGTTCGCACCATTCAGCTCCGCCACCGTCGTCACCGTGCCGCTGGCAGTGGTCAGACGGAAGACCAGCCCGTTTCCAGTCGCTCCACCCGCCGAGGTCGTTCCATAGAGATGACCATCCGCTGCCAAAATCAGGCGGTGCAGCGGCAGGGAGCCGTCCGCCCCGCTGAAATGATGCAGCACCGTCAGCACACCTGCGGTGGTGAGGCGGAAAACCGTGCCCAGATTGGAACTGCCGCCTTCTTTCGTCGTGCCATAGAGGTTCCCGTCGCCCCCCAGCGCCAGCCCGGCCTCGGGAAACGCGCCATTCCCACCATCAAAGGCGGTCAGCACCGTGACCAATCCCGCCGGCGTCATGCGGAAGACTGTCCCCTTACTATTGGCTCCGCCTGCGCGCGCCGTGCCATAATAGTTTCCGTCGGCCGCCTTCACCAACGCCGCTACTGGATCGCTGCCAAGCATTGGTGCATCAAAACTCGCCAAACTTGTCAATGATCCCGCAGGACTTACTGAAAAAACGGTGCCTTGTTGTTGGTCGCCACCACCACTCCCGGTTCCAATGAACTTGCCGTCCGTCGTCTGCATCAGACTGGCGCGGTCATGGCGCCCGTTGAAGCCGTTGAGTTCTACCAGGGTCGTGAGACTGCCGGAAGGAGTAATTCTAAAAATTGAACCACCACTGGTTCCAACGGCCGCAGTGGTTCCATAGAAGTTGCCGTCCAGCGCCTGGATCATCCCTTTGTTTGGTGTGCCGCTGGTCGAGGAAAAGTGGTGAAGGGCTGAGAGCGAACCGTCGAGACCTAATCGAAAAAACGTTCCGCGATTGAACGTCCCACCCTGCTGTGTCACTCCGTAGAAACTCCCGTCCTCAGACCGCACTAAGACATGAGGAGATTTGCCGGTTGTTGCCGTCGTGAACGAAGCCAGTTGCTGGAATGCCCCGCCGGGGGAAATGCCGAAGCACATTCCCGCGCTGGCTGTTCCTCCGCTGGCACTAACTCCATAGAAGTAGCCGTCGTCACCAATCACCAGAGGATGATTATTCTGGTCGCCGGAGACACCTGCAAAAAGAGACATCGCTCCATTGAGTGACAGTCGATAGACTGCGGTAAGCATCCCAGAATACAAATTCCCGTCTGTTCCCTGCCGGAACACGGCTCCGATGGGAGCCTGCATATCAATTCCACCCGTGCCAAGATTGACCAGTTTGGTTAACGCACCATTCTTCGTGATACGAAAAACAGTGCCACGGTTCAGTGTCGTGCTGGAGGTTGTTCCTCCGAATCTGGTGACACCGTAAAGATAGCCGTCTGATGCCTCAAATAGTTCCCCGTCAGGATTACTGCCGTTGGTGAACTGAAAATGTTCGAGCGTGATCATGGTGCCTGAAGGCGTGATCCGAAAAATGACACCGCGGTCATCACTCCCACCAAAATAGGTGGTGCCATAGAAGTCCCCGTCGCTTGCTTGAACGACCCCGGCCTGAGGAGAATCCCCATCCATTCCCGAGAAGCTGTGAAGAACCGTCATCTTGCCGTCCGGGCCAAGCCTGAAGACAGTCCCCTTGGCATAGGCACCTCCCTTCGAGGTAGTGCCGTAGAACGAACCATCCTGGCCCTGAACCAGCCCCGCCATTGGAGCGGTGCCCGTTGGAGCGCTGAAAGCTGCCATTCGCTCATAACGTTGCGGCTGCAACGGTGTAAAAGTGACATCCGAGCCATATTTGGTTCCCGCCGAATTAGTGGCGACAATTCGATAGTGATAAACAGCCCCGGAGATCAGGCTGCCGGCTGCCGCCTGGACGGAAATCGCACCAGTCTGACCGATCGACTGACTGGATGTCACACTGCCATAAGAGGTCGTCAGGCCATACTCAAAATAGGCAATCGTATCCAGCCCGCCTGGCTGGACGACGCCATTCAAAGTCGCGGTGGTTGCGGTCCGCGCCGAAGCCATGCCAGTCGTCACGACCGGGGTCCCAGGGGCAGTTTGATAGCGTGCAACCATAAGATCGAAGCCAAACACACCACTAAGCGAAGTCGATGCACCACCCACCGCTACCAGCATGCCATTAGTGTCAAAGGACATGGCATTGATGAATTCAGAACTACTACCTGCGGGACTGGGAGTTAAAACCTTGCCAGTCCCGTTGAAAGTGGTGTCAAAGCTGCCGTCGCCATTGAAGCGCATCAAAGAAAAGTGGTTATTGAGGTTGGTGCCATCATTCGCATATCCCCCCACCAGTATTTTTTGGTCGCTCTGCACCAAAACGCTGGTTCCACGATCGTTGCTGGTCCCGAGGGAAAACGTGAGCTTCCCTCCGCTGCCAAATGTGCTGTCTAGACCGCCATCAGCGTCATAGCGAAGCAAAATGGTATCTTCGTTCGTGGTAGTCCCGGCGTGACCGCTCACCAGTATCTTGCCATCAGCCTGCATCGCCACGCTGATGCCGCGGTCATTCCCGCTACCTACTGGCGTGCTGACCTTGCCGGTTCCGCTGCCAAAGGTCGTGTCCAGGGTGCCATCGGTAGTGTATCGGGCCAGAACGACATCTTCATTGGCCGTGTTCGAGTAGCCAACCGCCACAATCCGACCATCGCTCTGGAGAGTCATGCCGAGCAAGACACCGTTCAGGGAAGATGTTACTTTGCCGGTCCCTCCGCCAAAGGTCGTGTCCAGACTACCGTCCGTGTTATGTCTTGCCAGGATAAAGGTGCCCCCACTACCGGAAGCCCCCACGAGAATTTTGCCATCAGTCTGCAACACGAGACTTGCTCCGTTGCCGGCACTATTGGCCACCTTCCCCGCGCCTTCTCCAAAGTTAGTGTCCAGACTGCCGTCGGAGTTGTACCGGGCGAGGGCGATATAGGTGGTGCTGCTGATGACAGCGAATCCTGCGACGACAATCTTGCCGTCGTTTTGAACCGCCACGCCATATGCCTGATCATTGCCCGTTCCAAAGGTGGTGATCACTTTGCCAGAGCCATTAAAACTGGTGTCCAAGCTGCCGTCGATGTTGTAGCGCATCAACACCATGTCATTGTTGCTGCCGTTAGACGTGTATCCCGCAGCCAGTATCTTCCCATCATTCTGGACAGCCACGCTCGTGACAAAGTCATTGTTGGTGCCAATGACGGTGATCACCCTCCCGCCTGTTCCGAAGGCCGAGTCAAGCTCTCCTGGCGCAGCCCAGGCAGGTGATAATGGGATGCTGAAGCATAGAGGGGAAAGAAGAGTCAATAAGGTCTTCATGGATTATGGTGGGTTGGATGCAAGTCCTCAGGCGCGGCGTGAAGTGACATCGCGCAATAAAGAAGCCCGAGGCAGGCGAGGAGAAGCGGACGAAGCGTGTTCATGACGGCGGAGACGGTCTTTCCCACACGAATACCCGTGCGGCGGCGGATTGTTACGACAACCGCTTATTGCAGCTTACCAGTCATTGAGCGTCAAGCTTTGCTGCTGGCTCCGGGTCACACGATCCTTGATGGGGGCTTCCAAACGCCCCGGAACCTCAAATCGCCTCTCCATGGCTCCGCCTCTGCACCCCCTGAGCCCCCTCGCCCTCTGCTTCAGAAACTCAGCCGGAACCGGACCACAAACGTCCGCTCCCTCGCGATGTCGGACCACGGATTGAGCGGGCTGAGCTGGTAGTTTTGATCCGTGAGGTTCAGTACGCCAGCGCTCACTTCGCACAGGTTGCGATGGAAACGATAACCCGCGAAGGCGTTGAACTGCCAGAAGCTGTCGCCGCCGCAGGGGGCGGAAATCTGCTAAACAGCCTCACTTCCCTGGCTGTTCACTAACAGTGTTTTACGGCCCCGTGACCACAATCCGGTAAAACGCCGCGTCATTCGGCATCGCAGCATCTTGCAAAGTGACTGCCCCATCGCTGACGAGCGGTCCCTGCGGACTGCCAACGGCTGTCCAGGAGCTCAAATTCACGCTGCGCTGGAGCGTGTAGGTGCGTCCGGCCTTGCCTGCTGTACTCAACGTGAAGGTGGACGCGGTGCGCTGGCTGTCGGTGACCTTGAAGAAGTCACCGCTGAGCGTCGGATTCGTCCCTGCGGCGTATTCCTGCGCATTCGTGAACCCGTCGCCGTCGAAGTCGAAGGTGTCGGCGGCGTTGCCGGTGTTCGCGGTGGTGCTGAAGTGAGTTTGACGCCAGCTTTCCTGCGGGTTCATCAGTGGTGCGTAGGTGTAGGTCACTGCGGTGAGTTGGCCGCCGCTCACGGTGATGGTGGGTGACGTGGGCGTGTCAAAACCAGCCACTGCGATCATGTTCAAGGTGTAGCTACCTGGCGTCACGCTGCTGCGCACCGCGCCGTTTGCACGGTAGCTTCCGCTGTCACCGAGACGCCAGCCTGCTCCTGCATTTCTCGCAGCTTCGGGTTCGATGAGGATCTGCACGCTGCCGGTGCTGCTGCTGGTGGTGCCGCTGATGCTCGTGTGCGTGATGCCGCCGCCGGTGTTGTTGTCTCCACCGTTGCTGCTGATCTCCGCACGGTTGAAAAGGTCCACCACCTCGCTGTCGATGGCGCGGACGACAGTCTGATTGTCTCCACCGAGGTAGATGGCCGTCGGGTAATACGCGCCGCCTTCAAACTGCACGCACAGCGGCCCACCGCTGTTTCCGCCGCTGCTGCGGATGCCCGTCGTGGTGAAGGTGCGGCCAAAAGAGCTGCTGAAGACCACATTGGAGGGCGAAGTCGCGTGCATGCGGCCTTGGCTCGTGGTGCTGATGCCATCCATCGGGTAGCCGACGAGCATTTTGTTCGCACTGGAGAGCAGGAACTCATTTTGCGCCAGATCACTCGCCAAAAAGCCGCTGTAGCCACCGCGTCCCGCGTTCGTGCTGAAATACACCGCCGCCACATCAAGGTGCTGTGACGCGGGCGAGGAGTCACCGGGCGAGTTGTCGATCACACGCTGCGCCGCATAGCCATCAAAGGTGTAAAACCCGCGCGGAATGACCGGCGTGGGCTCATGCACGCCGCGATACCTTTGGAAGAGCCACTGCACCCCCTGCACCGCGGCCAGCGTCGAGCCACCGGAGCCATTATCGACCACGCGGCCGTCATCCCACACCACATGCGCCGCCGTGGCGACGACGCGTGGTTTCACCACGAAGCCACTACTGCTGCCGACCTGGCTGCGAAACTGCCCCACATGCGCATAAGGCCGCGTGGTGTCCACGGAGACGCTCTCAAAGGAAAGCACCGCTGGCGGCGTGCCTGTGGCCGCGTCCGGCAGGAAGTAGGTGATCGTCGCGGCGGTCGTTTGGCCGTTGATGACGGAAACGTTCACATTCGGCGGCGTGGCACGTCCAGCGACCGGTTTGCACTCGATGAGGTAATTGCCCGGCGGCAGGCCGTTGAGCGCTGTGTCGCTGTTTCGCCACTGCGCATCCGTTTCGCCCAGCAGCCGCCACTGCGCCTCCGCGAGAGTGGAAGGCTTCAGTGTCACGAGAATGTTGCCGCTGCCCGTGCTGCCCCCGCTGATGTATTCAAAGGCATAAACCGAAGCCTCGCCGCTGAGGATGCTCACCGGTTCCGGCTCCGGCTGCACATAGCCAGGCACCGGACGGAATTCGATCTCCCGGTTCGAGGTCGTCAAACCGGCCACCGGCAGGCCAGATGAGCGCCACTGCTGCTCGCCGACGAAGCGCCACCCGTGCAAGATGCCCCCAGTGCTGAGGTTCACCGTCAAAAAGCCCTCCGATTCCGGCGGCGCGTTTGGAAACACCTGCGCGAAGCCGGAGAGCACATTCATGGAGAAACTCGCGCTCGCACTCGTGCCCACACCGCCCGCGCTCGTCGCCCGGATGCGGTAGTGATACGTCACACCTTGCGACAGCGTCGTGAGCACCGCGGACACCGGCGTGCCGGCATCCCCGCTCACCGTGCCCGGCGTGGCGGCGACACTGTTCGGAAAGCTCACGCCGTCCGTGCCATATTCAAAGACCACGCTGCTGTCACTGCCCTGCGCGTTCACACTGCCCTCCACGCGCACGCTCGTCGTCGTCAGCGCGAAGTTCCCGCCGATGGTCGCGGCGGGCTCCGTCAAGGTGCGAAAGCTCTGCGTGCCGCTGACGGTCGTGCCGCCCGCGTTGGTGGCCACAACGCGGAAATAATACGTCGTGCCTTTGGTCAAACCGGCCACGGGAACGGAGACGGAAACGTCACTGTTCCCCGTCACGGTGCCGGGCGTGGCGGCGACCGAATTTGGGAATGTGTTGCCATCCGTGCCCCACTCGAAGCGCACCGTGGCGTCGTAATTGCGAGCGTTCACCGTGCCGTTGAGACGCGCGCTGGCGGGGGCGAGATCGGTGGCAGGTGTGACAGTTGAAAGCGGGGCCGCGAGAGTGGAGAAACTACCCACCGGGCTGACTGCGGTGCCTCGGATGCTTTGCGCACGAACGCGGTAAAAGTAGGTTGCGCCAGGATTCAATCCCTCCACCGAAGTTCCAGCTGTTTGAGTTTGGAAACCATTCAAGTTCGGACTCAGTGGAATCGTGAAAGGGAAACTCACGCCGTCATTGCCGTATTCCAGTGACGCCTGAGTGAAGGTTCCGCGCGCATTGACCCGCGCATTCACCTGGACATGACCGCCTAGCGCAGGTGTGGCTTGCGTTAGACCGATCAAAGGAACGCCAGGAAAGACAAGGCGGTAAATGGTGCCATGAGGCCCGCCTGTTGTGCCGTAGAGGTTTCCGTCCGCACCGGCAACAAGGTCCACATACGGATTCCCCTCCGCCCCGGAAAATTCCCAGATCGTTGTGAGTTCCCCGGAATGCGTCATTTTGAAAAGCGTTCCGTAACCGGTGAAACGAGCGCCAGGAATGGCAGCAGCTTCATTGCTTCCAAAGCCCCCGTAGGTGGTTGTTCCGTAGAAATGGCCGTCACCGGCAAGGACGAGCTTGGTTGGCTGCGAGCCTTTATTTAGCGGCCCGTTTAAAGTGAACTCGACCAGCGTCGTCAGCGCCCCCTCCGGCGTCATTCGAAAAACGGTGCCATAGCCGGATCGGGAGTCGCCGTCTGTTCCGATCCCCCCGCCGGTGGTGGTACCGTAAAAATTGCCGTCATTGCCGAGCACCAGAGCGTTGGGTTGCGATCCCTTGTAGGGCGGCACGTTCCAAGTGAACTCCACAAGGGTGGTCAGTATCCCGCCAGGAGTCATGCGAAACACAGTTCCGTTTCCGATGCCTCCAATACCGCCTTCCCGCGTAGTGCCATAAAAATTGCCGTCATTGCCCGATATGAGTGCATTTGGCACCCGTCCTCTGTTCGGACTTGTGAAGGAAAAGTCCACCAATGTGGTCATCCCCCCAGACGGGGACATCTTGAAAACTGTTCCGCGGCCATAAGCGCCGCCAGATTGGGTCGCTCCTATGAAGTTTCCGTCATTGTCTCTTAGCAGATCAGCGGCAGGTGCAGAACCTCTATTCGTGCCTTCACTACCTGTAAAACTCACCAGAGTAGTCAAGACCCCTGAAGGCGTCATTCTGAAAATCGTGCCGTGCCCGGAAGCGGGCATGTCCAGTTCCTCAGAAGCGCCACCATAGACAGTGGACCCGTAATAATTCCCGTCCTGGCCCTGAACGAGCGCGGCGATTGGCGTGCTTCCATTGTTCACGGGACCGTTTCCAGCGAATTCGACGAAGGTGGTCAACTCGCCTGTGGTCTTCAATTCGAAGACGGTTCCACGATTTCCCAATCCTCCATAAGCCGTTGTGCCAAAGAAACGGCCGTCATCCCCTTGTGTGAGCGCGTTGGGAAAAGACGGGCTGCGCGTTTGCGCGGGGCCGTCGAATTCCACCAGGTGCGAGAATAACCCGGAAGCCGAAACTCGGAACACGGCGCCGTCGCCAGCCGCTCCCCCAAACGCCGTTGTTCCGTAAAAGGCGCCATCGTTGCCTTGGATCAGGGAACTGTTGCGCAGATGAATATCGTCACGATCCGTTACCTCGCTGTCGTCGAACTCCACCAACGTTGTCAGGTCGCCAGATGCTGTCATCTTGAAGACGGTGCCACCGACGAAATCCCCGCCTGCTTCTGTTTTATCAGTCTCTGTCGTTCCATAGAAATTCCCGTCGCTGCCCTGGATTAGTGAATCGGGAAAAGTGTCATAACCCGTCTCCTCGTCTGGATCATACTCAGCGCTAAATTCGGCCAAAGTTGTGAGCACCCCGGACGGTGTCATTTTGAAAACGGTGCCTCCACCCAGAGTGCTACCGTAGCGGGTCAAACCATAAAAGTTTCCATCGCTGCCCGAAACCAAAACGCCCGGCCAGCTCCCCCTGTTCGGACCTTCGTCATGAGTAAAATCCACCAAGGTCGTCAAGGTGCCTGAAGGCGTCATTTTAAAGACGGTGCCGCCCCCATGGATGCCACCTTGGGTCGTGGTGCCGTAAAGATTACCATCATCGCCCAAAACCAGGGCCGCGACCGGGCGGCTGCCACGGTTGTTCGATTCACCGCCTGTGAACTCGATGACCGTGCTCAGCTCACCGTTTAGCGATACTTTGAAGATCGTGCCGTGGTTGAAGGTTCCACCATAAACAGTCGTTCCAAAAAAATAGCTGCCCACTTGAAGCAACGATGCCGCAGGATGTTCCCCCAGGCTTGCAGGGCCGTTCCCGGCAAATCCTGCTATCTGCGTTAAAGTGCCAAACGGAGTCATTTTGAAAACAGCCCCTTTTTGTCCTTCAATATCTTCCCCAAAGCGCGTACTGTAAAGGTTCCCGTCACTTGCCCTGACAAGTCCCGTCATTCCATAGCCATTATTAAACTCCCCCAAATTGGTTACGGTTCCTCCAGGCGTCATCCTGAAGAAAGTCCCCGCCCTTGTGATGCCATAAAACTGTCCATCATTGTCTTGGACTAAACCAACAGGCTTGACCAGAGGGTTGCGACCGATTCCGAAATCGAACACCTTCTCATAGACCTGCGCCATGGCGATCGGACTACTCAAACACAAAAACACCAGCAACGCGGCAGCAGCGTGAAGACGAGGGCGGTGTAACAGTAGGGACATGGATGAAGGAGTTTCCTTGGATGAATACCCGGACGATCCGCTCATGTTACACATCCCGCGCAAAAAGTGGAGCGGGTGTTTGGAGGCGGGTTTTCGGCGATCTTGTCACAAACCCGCCCCGCGCGGGTATCCGGCGGCAGGAGGCTCTTCCCCCATGAAAACGAAGCCGCATTCCACCTGTTCCCGCTTTCTTCAAACATCCAAACCTCCCCGCCCGCTTCTGGGGCGAAGGCGAGATTAACTGCAACTAGTGCGACGTGGCGAAAATCACCATCGCGCTATGAGACGCGCACCGCGCGCGGAGACTGGGACAAAAGACGATGAGAAGGAAAAACTCCCAAGCTACGCGCTGCTGTCCGGAAATGATGCCGTTCGGCCCGAGAACCACAAACGCACCGGTTAAAAACTCAGCCGGAACCTCAACACAAACGTCCTCTCTCTCGCAATGTCCGACCACGGATTCAGCGGGCTGAGTTGGTAATTTTGATCGGTCAGATTCAGCACGCCGACGCTGAATTCGCAGAGGTTACGGTTGAAACGATAACCCGCGAAGGCGTTGAACTGCCAGAAGCGATCTCCAACTCTGGGGCCGACACCGGAGTTCGGATCATCGCGAAGGCTCTGCGCATAAAAATTAGCCTCCATGCGGGCGAAAAAGCCGCGGGGGGAGTTGTAGTTCGCGGATAGGCCGAGCTCATGCAGCGTGGCGCGGTCGGTGAGCACGCCATTCGCCGCACCGAAGGCTGCGAGGTCGTGCATGGTCGTGCGCAGCTCGGATTCCGTCACGCGATACAGGCCGCCGAGCGCCCAGCGTTTGCCCACGAGCTGGTTGAGCGTGAATTGCAGCGACTGCTCGCGATACGACAGGCTCTGCCGCGTGCTGCTCGGGAAATACGCCGGCTCAATGGGGAAGACGCCCGGTGAGAAGCCCGTGAACGCGCCCACCACGCGATCCACGTCTTGCTCGATGATGTTTCCGGTGAGGCCCCACCATGTCTTCGTCGGCAGCATGCCTTCGATGCTCAGGCCGATGTTTTGAAAACGCGGCGTCTCTACCGAGCCCGCGAGGCTCTCGGAAATCACCGTGCGGTAGCTTTGATTGAAACCGGCGATCTGCACCGGCTCTAGGCGCACGCTCTCGTCATACGTCACGCCGCCGAGGCCCTGCGTGAAGGCCCCGCGCACCTGCACCCAGCGCGAGGGATTCAAGATGAAGCCCGCCTTTGCCGACACGCGTTCATTTTGTGTCTGCGCACCGCTCGTCGGCGGATTGCGGAAGTTCAGCGGATGGTCGATGCGGTCCCAAGACACCCCGCCGATGAGCGTGAGCCACGGCTTCGGCTGCCAGTAGTCATACGCATAGAGGCTCAGACGTTGGAAATCGACCACGTCCGTCTGCTGGAAGGCTGGCGTGGTAAAACCACCGGCAAAATTCGGTCGGATCACGCTCAGGCGCGAGGTCGTCTCGAACTCGCCATCCTGATAACGCACACCCGCCAGCAGGTTGTGGTTCTTGATCTTCTGGATGTGCATCATCTCCGCCGTGTAGATCTCAAACTCACGCCGCGTCTGGAAATCAAACGGCGTGGCATTCACGCCAAGAATATTGCCGGAATAAAGGAAGGGCTGCATCGCCGCCACCAGCTCAGGCGAGTGGATCAACGTCTCGCCATCCACGCCGAGCGTGGAGGTAAAGGCTGGATTTGAGAACACATTGAAGAAACCGACCGTGGTGACCACCGCAGGATTCAAAACGGCCGAGTCACGCTCGATGAGGAGCTGATTCGCACGCGGATCACGCAGGCGCTGTGTCGCGCTGAGGCGACCAGCGAGGAACAGCGTGTGCGAGCCGGGTCCCCAGCGGTGATTCCAACCTGCGAGCAGCAATCCAGGCTGCTGTTTCTCATCAAAGAAGAGATCCGGAGCCAGCGGCGTGTTGTTGTAGGTCTCAAAGGTGTCGCCGCTCTCCTGTTTCGACATTTTGCCGAGGAAGTAGAAAGTATCATCGCTCGTCGCCTGCCACTTCACCTGCGCGTAGAGCTCCTGGATGCTCGCTTCGTTGTTGATGCGCGTGCCGTGCGTGTCCCGCAGCGAATAATCGAGGCCCCAGCTCCAGTTTCCATGCGTGCCGAAGACGGATGCCGAGCTGCGCCACTCGCCCGTGCCGCGATACTCGCCCGCGATGCTCGCGCCGATGCCGTCCGCCTCCAGCAGCTTCGAATACTCCTGCTGCGACACATATTGCGAAAGCGGCCCGCCGCCCACTGGCGAGAGCAAGTTCGCCAGCAGCAGTTCATTGAACCACGGCGTCTCATAGCGCAGAGCGATGCGCTGTGGATCACGCAGCGAGTGAAACGCGTTCGCGAGGAACAGATGCGCTGACGCATTCGTGAAATCGCTGTCCACCGCACGCGCGGCCTCGCGCAGCGCCACGGCATCCATGCCGTTGTTGCGGTAGATCGCCGCGAGGTTCGCGCTGCGCACGGATTTGTCCTGATCGAGCAAGAACTCGCTGCGATACACGCGGCGGTTGTCATTCAGGTCGATCGACTTCTGCAAATCCTCGATGGCTTCGTTGCTGCGGTTTTGCTGCTGCTTCTCGATGGCGCTGTACAGCCAGGGCGTCGGGTCATTCGCGTCGAGATGCTGCGCGAGTGCCAGATCCTTCTCCGAATCATCACGACGACCTTCCACGCTGAAGGCCTTGCCGAGATAGCTGTGATAAATCGACATCAGCGGCTCCACCGTGGCCGCCGTTTGCAGGTCCGCGCGACCTTCCGCGAGGTGGCCTTGCTTGATCTTCGTCAAACCGAGCCCCAGCCAGCCATTGCCGAGTGCGCCATCGAGCTTCGTCGCCGTTTCAAAGGCCTGCTGAGCCTCCGTGATGCGATTCCGCGCACTCAGCACGAATCCACGCAGCGCATGTGCCTGCGCATTGCGCGGCGTGAGCTTCAAACCATTATCCAGCGCCTCCAAAGCACGCGCCGCACGGCCAAAAGAAAACTCCAACTCGCCGAGTCGCGTCCACGCATAGCCATTCTGCGGCGAAAGCCTCACCGCGAGCCTTGCCGCCTCGCGTGCACCTTCGAGGTCATGCTGAGATTGGCGGTAATAACTCTCCGCCATCGCCTCCGAAGCGGTCGAAATGGCTTCGAGAGGCCAATTCGCCGTTTTTTCGTGGTTGACCGCCAAAACGAGTTTTTCGAGCGATTTGCGAAAAGGGCTCGAAACCGGCATTTTCGCCAAAATCGGCCTCACCTCGTCCAAACGGCCCACCGTGAGCAAAACCGATGCCTCCAGAGCCAGCGAGCTGCCATTCGGCAACTCCAACGCCGCGAGCAAATCGCCTTCCGTGTAGGCCTGCAGTGCCCTTGAGGCCTTCAAGGCATCACCTTGCCCATTCGCAGCCTCAAGCTCTGCGGGATCGATCACGGCGGGATAATAAAGCGCCCATTGCAGGATGTTCTTCGCCTCCAGCACGGCGGTCTTGCGTGGTGCCGCGCCTGCGACCGCCTCCGCCGCCTCGCCTGCGCTGATTTCCACGCGCCCGTGGGCATTGCTGACATCCACACGCCCTTCGAGCACCTGGTAAAAGGCCTTTCCGCCTTCCACTTTCACAAACAGCTGCGTCCCGCGCAGCGCTCCGTTCGCCGCGGGCGTTTTGATGTCGATCTCACCGCTCTGCTCGCGGCTGAAGATGAAAAGCGCCCCGCCGCCGAGATCGAGCCGCGGCTTGCTGTCATCCAGCAGCGACGGGGAAATCTCCACCGTCGTGAGCTGCTCCATGCGCATGTTGTAAAGCCCGGTGAGCTGCACGGTGGCCCGGCTCTTGCGTAGCGTGCGGATGCGGTCCTGGATGGCGAGCCGCTGCTCCGCCTGCGCGGCAGCCCAGGCACCGGCACTTTTCGCGGCTTCCACCTTGTTTTCGACTGAGACGATTCTGGCCTCCTGGCCGGCGACAATTCCCGCAAAGCCCAATAAGGCAACAAGGCAACGGATGAGTATTTTCATGGTCGTAGTCGCCGATACCCGTGTGGTCGAGAAACGCAACAATGCGAAAATGCCTGAGGTTCCGTCGGACTTCATGATACTACGCGCCGACCATTATCCGTTCGATGCAGGCCGAGAAGCGGGTTCGCCCTGGCATGGGGACATGAGTTGAGGCGAATTGTGTCCGGAAAATCTCCGGGTGAAAAATTCTTCCCGAACAAGCTGCTGCGCCATCTCATTCTGGAAGCCTTGATTTACAAGGCTTTGAAAGGTGGTACCCCCGCTAGGACTCGAACCTAGGACCAATTGATTAAGAGTCAACTGCTCTACCAACTGAGCTACGGAGGCGTTTCCTGTGGTGAACCAACAGGCGTCGGTGAAGGGCGCGAGTAATAGCCGACTCCGCCCGCCGTGCAAGCAGGTTTTGCCACTCAGGGCGAAACTTTCAGGTGCTGCAGAAGGAAGGTGATGGCGTCGGGTTTCGGCTCCGGCGCGTCCTGCAGGACGATGCACGGCACGCCCTCGGCGGAGCACTCCTTGTGCACCTCCCGGGCATGGTGGATGCAGTGCAGCCACTCGCCACGGTTCGTCGGCGCCGGAACGACTTGGGCGTTGTTCAGAAACAGCGGCGGATCGTCTTTCGTGATCCAGCCGAGCATGTCGCATTCCCGCAGCACCGCCTTGCCGCGGTCCGTGGCAAAATCGGCGATGGAGGAGAGCCCGTAGAAGAGCGCTCCCTCGGCTTCGCTCGTGTTGAACTCGGGTTTCACCGGCCCGAGAAACGTCTGCCAGCGCGTGAGGTCGTAAGTGGCCTGCGTGGCGTTGCACACGGCGCAGGAGAGCCGCGTGGATTCACGCAACACCGGATCTTCAGCCTTGGGATCGGCCATGTCGTCGCGTGTGGCGAGCCAGAGCGAGGTTCCAGCGCCCGCCGAGCCGCCCATGGAGGCAAAGCGGGCCTTGTCCAGCTTCCATTCGGCAGCCTTCAGCCGCGTGAACTGCACCGCGCGGGCGCAATGCCTCAGGATGTCCTGGACCGGCATGGAATCGAGGAAGGGATAGTTCACCGCCACGCAGGTGACGCCTTTGGCGATCAGCTCACCCATCTGCTTGTCGCTGCCCCAGCGGCTTTTGTCGCCGTTGCGGAAACCGCCGCCGTGGATCGCGAAGACGACCGGCGTGGGCTGTTCCGACTTCGCCAGATAGACGTCGATCCGGTCGCGCTCATGCGTGCCATAGGCCACATCGGTGAAATCCGGCTTCAAGGCGTTCTTTCCCGGATTGGCAGGAGCTGTCGGCTTCTTCCTCATCTTGGCGAGGTAGGCGCGGCCTTCCTCCATGGTGAGGATGCCATCCTTGTCGGTGTCAGCGTCAGGGTAGCGTTTCAGCCCCTCGCGCAGCATGTCGTTGTTTTCAGACGTGATCTGGGCCGCGACGGTGGCGGCCAAAGCGAGGAAGAGGACGGCGCGTCGCATGGTGGTGCGGGAAGAATGCCCTCACCGGCCCGCGCCTGTCAAGACAGCACGCACAATGCGCCCTGATGCCGCTTCAATGGCAAACCGTAGCGGCATCTAAACCGCGCTCCTATTCACCCGGCATGAGGCGGGAGGTACTCTCAGGACGTCTAGAATCCGCCTGTCACGACCGCCGGGTGTGCGTCCGCGCCATTGCTTCCCCTCATGAAGAAACGCGGCTGGCACCCGCCTCACAACACCCCTCGAAAGGCACCGAGAACGCCCTGAACTTAAGATGACACCCCCAACCACCCTTCCTCTCCGCCTCGCTCTCCTTTCCGCGTTTCTCGGCCTGTTCGCAGGCGGCCTGCACGCCCAGACGCCAGGCCAGGACGGTGACTGGAATGTCAATGCCAGCGGTGACTGGAGCACCACCTCGAACTGGACCGCGCTGAGCCCGGGATCGGACTATCCGAGCGGCGTCGGAGCCACCGCCCTCGTCATCCAGGGCATCAACGGCACGCGCATCATCAACATCGATGTGCCGGTCACTTTGGGAACGCTGTTTCTCGGCGACAACAACAACACCAACGCCTTCGTGCTCGGCAGCGGGCCAGGAAGCGGAACGATCGTGTTCGACAACGGCGGTGTGGGCAATGTGAACAATGGCGGCGAGCTCGGCGCTTACTTCAACCACAACTCCGGCACCACCGGCCTGAGTCCGAACTCCAGCGACCGCATCGACGCCAACGTGACGCTGAATGACGCGCTCACCATCGACTCGGACATCAACCTCGAGTTTCAAGGAGCCTGGAACGGCACGCAGGCCGCCATCGATGGCGGCACGGGTCTCGCCAACAGCATCACGCTGCTCAATTCAAACACCGGAAGCGCCTTGAACAACATGCGCTTTTACTGGGACGCGTCCGCAGGCAACTTCGGCACCTTCACCGGCTTCAGCACGCTCGACATCGTCAACGGCGAGGCGCGTTTCGACGGCGCGGCCGGTGTCGCGGATTCGCAACTGATCGGCGCGGCCACGATCAATCTGGGCAACGGCACGCTGCAGACGGACCGGCGCGTGTTTCCGCGGCTTTATCTCGTCAACACCGAGACCAGCCAGACCGCCACGCTCAATGTGAATGGCGGCTGGCTCATCAGCGATCTCGGCAGCCTGGTCACCATCGGCGCGGGCCAGGACATCTGGAGCGGCAGCATCAACTTCACCGGCGCGGCGAACACGAACATCTTCGACGTGAACGACACCAGCACCAGCAACCGCACCTCGCCGGAGGAGCACTACGTGTCCGGCGCTGTCGGCGGCACCGGCGGCTTCAGCAAGGTGAACACGGGCACGCTGGTGTTCACCAATGCGAACAACCTCATCGAAGGAAACATCTATGTGCAGCGTGCCGGGGACGACGTGGCGGCGCTGGGAGCCGCGGGCGGCTTCGTCTTGTCCGGAGACGGCCGCCTCACCTACTCCGGCGCTCCATCCACGATCGTGGTCAGCCGTGACGGCAGCTTCTACCTCGACAACGCCGGCACCATCGAGACCGACCGCGTGGCGGACACGCGATCCCTGACGCTGCGCGGCCAGGGCCGCCTGCGCATGATCGGCAACGCCGCCGCAGCCGCGTCGGAGACGCTCGGCGCCCTCTTGCAGGACACCGGCTCGGGAAAGGTGAACTTCGACCTCGATGACACCACGCCACAGGACGTTTTCCTCACTTTTTCGTCCTACACGCGGAACGCGGGCTCCATCACGCAGTTCCAGGTGCTGGACAACACACCCGGTGCGTTCGGCTCCTACACTTCCGGGAATGCTCGCCTGTTCATCGCCGACGCCGGCGCCACGGCGTTGATCAAAGGCGGAGGCGGGGTGAACGGCTCCACGAACAAATCGATCGTCATCGGCGCCTTTGGCGGGGTGAACAATGTGTCGAACCACTTCATGACCTTCGACTCCGTCGCCACCACGGAGCTGCGTCCGTTGAAATGGGACGGCACGCAGGCCGGTTCGGAGTATTTCCTCACCCGCGACAGCCTCACCACGCCGCACAGCATCACGCTGGCCGACCTCGGCACGCTGGATCAGAACGTGCTCATCAACTACAACGTCAATATCGATGGCGATGTGGACTGGTATGGCACCCGGCCGGTGAACATCCAGGAGAACCTGGCCATGAACTCGCTGCGCTTCGGCACGGAGACGCCCACCTCCATCGTGAACACCAACAACACGAACGAAATCGGCTCCGCGCTCGTCCTGGCGCCAGGCGTGCATGTTTACCTGGGCGATTCGCTCGCCGCGAACACCGGCCTCTCCGGCAACACCGACGGCTCCGGCATGATTCTCTTCGCCCGTGCGGTGGATGGCTCCACGCCGGGCAGCACGCAATACATCGCCGGCGGTGTGCTCGACTTTGGCAGCCGTGAGATCATCCTGGTCAATGAGAGCGGCAACAGCGCCATCATCCGCTCCAACATCGTCGGCAGCGGCGGCCTGACGAAGGCGGGATCCAGCACCATCTATCTCGACAACTCGAACAGCTACACCGGCGTCACGAACATCGCCGAAGGCATCCTCGATCTGCGCGACCAGCATGCGCTGGGCAACTCCAGCCACGTGAACATCGAAGGCTCGGGCCAGCTTTACCTCGAACTCGGCACGAACGTCGTCGAAACGGCCTCCGGCGGGGCCGCGCCCGACCTGCACATCGGTGCCATCGACGCCTCCCGCGTCGTCCTTTACAGCAACAGCGGCAACAACTCGTGGGGCGGTGACGTCATCATCGACGCTGTGGACGGCCTGGGGAACTGGGTCTTCACCTCCCGCATCTCCGTCAACGCCCTCGCCACCTTGAACCTCAATGGCGACGTCTATGGCGACGACGTGGCCAATCCCATCAGCACGGACACGGCTTTGAACGACGCGCGCCTCGTCTCCACCATCGGCGGCAGCAGTTCCGGCGGCGTCATCAACCTCAACGGCCGGTTCCGGGACAACATCAACGGCGGCATCGGGGAGACGGTGACGCCCGACAACGAAAACAAGCTGCTGCGCTTCCAGATCGGCGGCAGCAACGAACTCGTGGTCAATGTCCGCCAGCAGTGGGACTCCGCCGGCCGCATCATGATCGAGCAGGGCATCCTGCGTTATGAAGGCGACGGCAACTTCTACACCGCGGCCGCCTCCTTCACCGACACGGCCAACGGCCAGAGCGGCATCGACATGAGCGGCAGCGCCGGCAGCTCCTCGAACAACAACAACTCCACCTTCAACACCGCCATCATCCTCACCAAGGACGGCCAGGCCCTGAACATCGGCCGCATCGACATCGGCGGCGACGGCACGAGCAACTTCAACGGCCGCGGCAATGTCATGCTGGCCGGCACGAACGCCTCCGGCACCGTCACCTTTGGCAATGGCACCGAGCGTGTCGTTTACAACGGTGCCAGCGCTGCGAACGCCTACGTGCGCGATCTCACCGTGTATCAGGCCGCCGGCGGCACCATGGCGCTGAACTTCCGGCTGGATGACACGGACGTGGACACCGTCTCCTCCTTCACGAAAATCGGCCGCGGCGTGGTGAACTACAACAGCGCGGGCACCACCGATGGCGATGTCGAGCAGCTCAACATGTCCGGCGGCCTGCTGCGCCTGACGAACTACGGCGTGAACACCGGCCGCCGCTTCGACACCGGCGCGAAGCTCATCCTGGCCGGCGGCGGCATCGAAATGGATGCCACAGGAGCCATCGCGGCCGAGACAGCCAACTACACCGCCCAGGCGCTGCTGACCGCGACGCTCGCCCAGACGATCGAAACGCTCATCGCTCCCGGCGGCACGGATGTGATCGTCACCGCGGGCGATTTCAATGCCACGATGAACATCGGCTTCGACACCGCCACGCTGGTGACGCGCCAGTCGGGTGGCACGGTGAATTTTGTCGAAAACACCACCGGCACGGGCACCGCCTCGATCACGCTTCAGGGCAGCAGCGGCCTGCCGGGAGACGATCTCGCCATCGCCTGGGCCACCTACGGCAATTCGTACACCTACAACGCCGCCACGGCCACCTACACGGTGAACGCGCTCGACTTTGCCATGACCACGGGCGGCAATGGCAGCCTCACGCTGTTCGCCGGCGCGGGCCGTCAGAATGAAAGCGATGTCAGCCTGTGGACCACCGGACTCGATGTGAGTGAGAATGGCACCGGCTTCAGCGGCCTTGCGTCGGTGCCGGTGAATACGCTGCACTTCGACTTCGATGGCAGCGGCAGCGTGGATGCCACCAACGGCCTCGAAGTGACCAGCGGCGGCATCATGGTCAGCTCGGAGGTGCTCACTGGCGCGAAATCGATCATCAACGGCACCTTGCAGGCCGGTGCGGACGCCGATCTCATCATCCACCAGTATGGCGGCGGCACGATGACCATCAGTTCCGTCATCCAGGACAATCCCGGCAGCACCACGGGCAATGCCTTGGTGAAAACCGGCTCGGGTGTGCTGGTCCTGTCGGGCGCGAACACCTTCACCGGCCGGACTTTCCTCAATGGCGGCACTTTGAGCGTCTCCAGTGATGCAAACCTCGGCACCGCCCCGGTCGCACCCGTGACGGATGGCCTCCACATCAACGGCGGCATCCTCGCCACCACCGCGGACATGACATTGGATGCGAACCGCGGCATCACGCTCGGCGGCAATGGCGGGGAGGTGAACGTGGCCGCAGGCACCACGCTGACCTTCGGCGGTGTGATCGCCTCCGAGGCCAATCTGATCGCCGACTACGCCAGCTATCCCGCCGTGGGCCGCATCGACAAGACCGGCGCGGGCACGCTGCTCATCACCAACATCAACAACTCCTACAATGGCCTCACCGAGGTGAAGGAAGGCACGCTGAAGTGGGAAGGCACCACCACGAACAGCGGCACGCGCACACCCTTCGGCTCCAACAACGCGTTTCTCGACGGCACCATCGTCCGCAGCGGCGCCACGCTGGCCATCCACCCCACCAGCGCCAGCAACTCGGGCACCGCGCTCACGCAGGCCCTGCAGGAGTGATTCATCTTTGAAGGCGGCAGCATTCTCGACCTCGCGCCGGTGAACACCGCGGCCAATCCGCACAACAACAACATCAGCCTTCGCGGCGTCATCCAGATCGACAGCCTCGGCCATGCGGGAACTCCGGACGGCTTCCAGACCGCCGGCTCCATCGCCGGGGCCATGATCATCAACACCGTGCGCGGCTCGAATTACTTCAATGATTCAGGCGGTTACATCACCGGCGACGGCGGCATCACCAAGGTGGGCGCGGGTTATCTCGGCCTGCGCGAGAACAACCCCGAATGGACCGGCCAGATCATCGTCAGCGAGGGCCAACTGGAGCTCTTCAGCGCCGGTGATGTCGCCGGAAAAGGCACGCTGCCCATCATCCTCGGTCACAACCTGTTCGCCGAGCAGGCGGGGGAATACGTCACCGGCAACAGCACCGTCACGCTGACCTATCGCGACGAAGGCGGCTACCGTGACGTGGCTTCCATCACGCAGGACATCATCGTGCGCAATGATGACGGCGCGGGCTCCCAGACCAAGCGCATCGGCGCGCGTTATCTGGCGGAGGCGGATGTGGTGAACTACAACGGCTCCCTCACGCTGCGGGATGACGTGCAGTTCTTCTACCAGGACGACGCGCGCGACATCACCGCCACCACCAGCAGCGGCAGCACCCGCAATGACACCCGCGCCATCGGCGCCCTCGAGAACTCGGAGACGGTCTTCATCAACTTCAACGGCGACATCATCGGCGCCGTGGGCAATGACATCACGCTCTCCATCACCCAGGGCGGCAGCGCCAACATCATCAACGGCAGCATCACCAGCCCCTTCGATGACCTCGTGCTACGCCCTGTCTGGGGCCTGAACGGCGACAACTCGGGCTGGGCCGGCAATCTCATCATGGGCAATGCCACGTCAGATGTGGACACGCAGCACATTGTCAGCATCGGCAGCTCCCTCGGTTTGAGCGCCCGCAACGATGTCACGATGCGCAACAACGCCACGCTCCAGACCTCGGGCAACAACATCACCATCGGCAGCCTCATCTCCACCGGTGCCACCGTAGACACCTACATCGAAAACGCCGCCACCACCGCCGGCTCCATCACCGTCACGCAGTCGGTCGATTCCGTCGTGGCCGTCATCATCCGCGACGGCCTGAACTTCTTCGAACTCCAGCCCGGGGAGATCGACGCGGCGCTTTCCTTTGTGAAAGCAGGCACCGCCGCGCTCACCCTGACGATGGGGAACACCTTCACCGGCACCACCACGCTTTCCGGCGGCACGTTGCGGCTCGCCTACGCTGCGGACAGCTCGATGCTGTCGGACTCCGCCGCGCTCATCCTGAACGATGGCATTCTCGACCTCGCGGGCACCGTCGCTCATGAGGAAGTCGTCCTCAGCACCACGATCAACGGCACCGTCGCCATCGAACGCAGCGCCGGCTCCTCCATCATCCACTTGAACACGATCACGCGGAACGCGGGCTCCCTGCGCATCTCCGCCGACAACATCGCCACCACGGACAATCTGAACGTGAACGGCATCCTCGGCGGCTGGGCCACAGCGGGCGGCAGTTGGGCCACCAATTCGACCAACGGTCCGGATGGACTCATCGTCGGACTCAGCACTTTCGATCAGGACATCGACCGGCTCGGCGGTGGCACCGGCACGCAGACGATTGTGAACGCCCCCACGGACAATGTCCGCATCATCGAGGCCGGCAGCACGGTGAATCCGGTCACGTTGGCCGCTCCCGGCACCACCACGATCTACACGCTGCTTCAAGGCGCGGCCGGAGGAGAGGCCGTGGTGGACATTGGCGCCGGGAATGTGCTGCGCATCGCCACCGGCGGCGTTTTGCAGCCGGATGGCAGTTCCGCGCTCACGTTCACCGCGAATGGCACGCTCACCGCCGGCGCGGCGGACAACACGACGGCGACGATGTTCCTCCAAAATCAGGATTCCACCGGCACGCAGCCGCTCACCATCGGCGCGGTCATCGCTGACAACGGCACCGGCATGGTCAATGTGCGCACCACCGGCCCGGGCACGACCGTGTTCGCGGGCGCGAACACCTACACCGGCGGCACGCGGGTCGGCTCCGGCATCCTCGCGATCGGAAACGGCGGCAGCACCGGAACGCTGGGCTGTGGTGAGGTGATCGTGGAAGGCTCCGCGATTCTCGCCTTCAACCGCTCCGACAGCGGCCTCGTGGTCTCCAGCGTGGTGACGGGATCGGGCTCCGTGGTGCAAAACGGCTCCGGCACCACCACGCTGGCCGCCGCGGCACCGTTGAGCACGCTGAACTTCGTCGCCGCGAACGGCACCCTGGCCGCCAGTGCGGACAATGCCATCAACACCACCGGCAGCCTCGTCTTCGGGGCCACCATCGGCTCCGCCACCGTCGGCACTCGACGCCGGCATCTTCAAGCTGGGCGACATCAACACCGGCACCACCTCCGATCCATCCTCCGCGAAGCTCGCGATCAACAACACCATCACCGCCCGCTCGATCAAGATCGGCGATGGCAGCGGCGGCAGCTCCACCCACACGCTCACGCTCGGCAGCGGCACGAACGTCTTCAACGCGGACATCTTCAACATCGGCAGCGCCCTCTCCGGCGTGCGCTCCAGCGGCGTGGTGCAGTTCGACCCCGGCGACACCACCGGCACCTTCAGGTTGCGCGGCTCGGACGGCCAGGAAGACAGCCGCGCGCTGGTGAACATGGTCAACACCATCGGCAGCACCGGCACCACCATGAACGCCACGCTGAACCTCGCCGGTCATGTGTCTGATCTCAAGATCAGCACGCTGACCATGGCCACACGCACCGCCAACACCGGCGGCACCAACGCCACGCTCACCTTTGACCGTGGCACGTTGGACATCTCCACGCTCGTCATGGCCGGTCGCAGCGGCTCCGGCACCGGCGGAGCCACGGCCACCGTCAATCTGGGCGACAGCGATCCCGGCGGCACGCCCTCCGTGATCATCGGCTCGATCGAAATGGGCACGAACAGCGGCAGCGGGGGCACGGTGAACGCGGATCTCAATGTCACCGGCGGCAGCGTCATCATCGGCAGCGGCTCAGGCACCGCCATCAACATGGCCAGCGCCGGCACCGGCCGCACAGTGAACTCCACTATCGACCTCACCGGCGGCACCGTCACCGTGACGGGCGACATCGTCCGCACCGGCGGCGCAGGCACGGAAAACGCCACGCTCACGCTCGATGGTGCCACGCTCGACATGACCGGCCACGCCATCGGCACCGCGACGGAGGTGCTCACCTTCGTCGCCGCCTCCGGAACGCTGCAAAACGTGGCCGAGCTCAATGGCGGCGGCGGTTTGACCAAGACCACCCCCGGTTTGCTCATCATGGACGGCGTGAACACCTACAGCGGCGTCACCACGGTCTCCGCCGGCACGCTGCAGTTCGCAAAACAAACTGCCTTCTACAACAACACGCCAGCCAGTTGGACCGCCACGAACCTCGTCGTCGAATCCGGGGCGACGGCCGCCTTCAATGTCGGCGGCACAGGTGAATTCACCGCTGCAGATCTCGATGTGATCAAAGCGCTGGGCACCGCATCCGGTGGATTCAAGGACGGCTCCTCACTCGGCATCGACACGACCAACGCCACCGGCACCTTCACCTATGCGACCGCCATCAGCGACACCAATGGCGGCGCGAACAGCCTCGGACTCACCAAGCTCGGCACCGGAACGCTGGAACTCACCGCCGCCAGCACCTACAGCGGCCCCACGCTCGTGGATGGCGGGGTTCTGCTGGTGAACAACAGCACTGGCTCCGCCACCGGCACCGGAGCCGTCACCGTGAATGCCACCCTCGGCGGCACGGGCGTCATCGGCGGTGATTTGATCGTGAACAGTGGCGGTGTCGTCGCTCCCGGCGTCGCTGCGGAGGGTCTGCTCACCGTCGGCGGTGATCTCACGGTCAGCGCCGGCGGCACGCTGCTCATGCAGCTCGGCAGCGCCACCTTGAACGATGAAGCCTCCATCCGCGGCCATGAAAACAACCTCGGCTCGATCAATTCGACCATCATCGACGGCTGGGAGGCGGCGAACACCGTGTCCCTGCACGACCACCTCGTCTCCAACGGGCCTTCCGCGCCGGAGTTCGATGGCGTGTTGAAGCTCGACTCCACCTTCCTCAACGGCTACACGCCCGAGTTTGGCGACGTGTTTGACCTGCTCGACTGGGCGACCCTTTCCAGCAGCATGACCGGCACGGCCAGCTTTGACTTCAGCGGTCTCGTGCTGGGCACCGGGCTGGCCTTGAACACCGACCTGTTCGCCAGCCACGGCATCATCGTCGTCGTGCCGGAGCCGTCACGCGCCGTGCTGCTGCTCATGGCGCTCTGCGCCCTCGCGTTGCGCCGCCGCCGGACCGCGTGATTTCACATGCGGCGCCGGCATCACGGTGTTTGTTCGCGGCGCATGCGCCTCCGCCACATTCTGCTTTGCCTGCTGGGCTCCGCCTTCGGTCTGTTCGCGGCCGATCTGCCGCTCTCCGTCACCTTCCACGGCGCTCCCGGCCCTTACACCAAGGCGCAGTGGAAGGCCGACTGGCCTGGGTGCGAGTTTGAAGGCGGCGTGAATGACGGCCGCTGCGAAGTCGTGGAGCACGATTCGCTGAAGTGGCTGCGCGTGAACTTCGCCACCGGCCAGATCGGTCCGGAGAAAGGCGGCGCGGGCTGGCGCTGGCCCATGGGACGGCATCAGAAGGCCGAGCTGCATTACACCCTGCGCTTCAGCAGCGACTTCGACTTCGTCAAAGGTGGCAAGCTGCCCGGCCTCTGCGGCGGCCCCGAAAACGTCAGCGGTGGACGGCCTGCGGACGGCACGAACGGCTTCTCCGCACGCCTCATGTGGCGCAAGGACGGCCGTGGCGAGGCCTACGTGTATCACAAGAACCAGAAGGGCGATTATGGCGACAGCTTCGCCTTTCCCACCGACTTCCGCTTTCCCACCGATGCCGCTGTGAAAGTGCGCATCGCCGTCACGATGAACGCGCCCGGCCAGCGCGATGGCACCCTGCGCGTGTGGACCACGCTCGAAGGCCAGGGCCAGCGCCTCATGGTCGAGCGCACCGACATGGAATGGCGCAGCGTGGACAGCTTCGGCGTGGACGGCCTCTACTTCGAGACCTTCCATGGCGGTGGCGACTCCTCCTGGGCCCCCACGCGGCCCTGCTGGGTGGAGTTCACCGGCCTCAGCGTCACCAAGGCCGCCCCGGTGAAGCATTGACCGGCCCGCAGCCCCCTTCGCCTCCGCCCCATGTCCTTTCCGCTGCCACCGCTCACGCAGATCCCGCCCGATGTCGTGGCGCTCGCCGATTACGAGCCGCTGGCACGCCACCACCTCGGCGAAAACGCCTGGGCTTACTTCTCCGGTGGTGCCGCCGATGAGATCACCCTGCGGGACAACCGCAGCGCCTTCGACACCCTGAAACTCGTGCCCCGTGTGCTGCGGGACCTGAAAGGCGGCCACATGCGCGTGGAGTTGTTCGGCCGCAGCTTTGACCATCCCATCCTGCTCGCCCCCATCGCCTACCATCGCCTCGCCCATCCCGACGGGGAGCTGGCCACCGTGCTCGGAGCCTCGGCGATGAAGGCCGGCATGGTCGTCAGCACCCGCGCCACGGTGCCGCTGGAAGACATCGCCGCCGCGGCGGAGACAGCGCTCTGGTTCCAGCTCTACATGCAGCCGGATCGCGGTTTCACGCAGGAGCTCGTGCGCCGGGCGGAGAACGCGGGCTATCAGGCGCTCGTGCTCACCGTGGATGCCCCGCTCACCGGCATCCGCAACCGCCAGCAGCGGGCGCAGTTCCGCATGCCGGACGGCATCGAGGCCGTGAACCTGCGCGGCATGCGCCAGCCCGACCTCCGCCCTCGCATGGCCGGGGAGAACGTCGCCTTCGGCTCCCTGCTCGACGACGCCCCCACCTGGGACGACTTGGACTGGCTGCTGAGCTTTACCAGACTGCCCGTCCTGCTCAAAGGCATCCTTTCTCCCGATGATGCGCACCATGCGATCCAGCGCGGCTGCGCCGGAGTCATCGTCTCCAATCACGGTGGCCGCATCCTCGACACCATGCCCGCCACCATCGACGTCCTGCCGCAGATCGTCGAAGCCGTCGCTGGCCGCGTGCCCGTGCTCCTCGATGGCGGCATCCGTCGCGGCACCGATGTGCTCAAAGCCATCGCCCTGGGGGCCAGCGCCGTCCTCGTCGGCCGCCCCTGCCTCTTCGGCCTCAGCGTCGCCGGTGCCATCGGCGTCGCCCACGTGCTGAACATCCTCCGCGCCGAGCTCGAAGTCGCCATGGGTCTCACCGGCTGCGCCACCCTCGCCCAGATCCAGCCGTCCATCCTCTGGCGGCGGTGAGAGAAGATGCTGCCTGCGACGGAAGCGCCTCAGCCGAAGACCACCTGCCGGTGTCTCGACGGCTGGTAGTCGATCTTCAGGTCCTCGCCGTCCCACACTGCCTCCCCGGACTCCAGCCGGTAATTGTCGCCCTGGTTCCAGCTCGTCCCCACGAAATCCTCGATCAAATCCTTCACCAGCACCCGCTCGCCCGGCTGGAGGTCCGGCGGGATCAGGTAGGCGGCGAACGGCTCTGGAAAGGCATGCGGGTAATACTCCGTCCAGCCGATCACTTGTGTCCAAGGTTCGGCGAAGTGGCAGGAGCGGAAATCGCCCACCACCTCGATCTCACCGGTGGCCTGATTCTGCCACACGCTGAACTTGCTGTGAATCTTCTTCGAGGGCTTCACCGGCCGCACCAGCGGGCGGAAGCCCGCCTTCGCCGCCTGGTTGATCGCGGCTTCCGTCCGCGCGGTCTTGATCACCCGCAGGCGTTTCTTCTTTGGTGCTTCGTCGGCTTTCATCGTTGGTAGGTCAGGGTCAGGTTCTCTTGAGAAAGGTTCACCTTCAGGCAGGCCTGCGGATTCTCCGCCATCAGCGCCAGCAGCTCCGCCTCCGTCCGCAGCGCCGTGTCCGTCACCGCATGCTGGCAGCGGTCACAACGCCGCGCCGCCAGATCCTCCGTCGCCTCCAGCTTGCTCCAGTCCACCTGGAACGCGCAGGCCAGCCGCTTGATCAGACGGCCGTCATCAGTGAACAGGCGGTGGGTGTGTGGGTTGAATTTCATGCCCGGAACGTTTGAGGCTTCACGTTCGGCGAAGTAATCCTCATCCGCACGCTCTCGGACAGGCTGGTGGGTTTCGTCGCCCGCAGCTTCTTGCCTTCCTCCGTGATGAGCAGGATGCCGCGCTTGGTGTCATCCACGAGGCCCGCCTTGCGCAGATGAAAGCCAGCCCAGCCCGTGCGATGCCGCACCACCGGATAACCGATCGGCAGCACGGCACTGCGTTCCTCGTCCGTGAGCTTGAAAGCATCCGCCAAAGCATTGGCAGCCTCAGCAAGCGCACGCTCCATGCTATCTCCGAGCAACTGGAGTAGCGGGATGCGCCAGTGGGTGACGGGCGGGATGGGCATGGCATCGTTATTGGCCTCGATTGACTCGAATCAGCAGACCTTTAAGCGAGTTCACCGCTTGCAGTTGGTCATGCACCTTGACCGCCAGGGCTGGAAAATCGGGATTGTCGGTGCAGACGATGATGCCTTCGTGTTCGGGGTTGAGCCGGTGCAGACGGATGAAGTCCTGCCGGTTGTGCGTGAGCACAGCCCGCTTTTCAGCGATGGCAAAAGCGAGAACTTCCTCGTCCGGGATGCCTTCGTTGGCCCTTCCTGCGTCACGGGTTGTCAGCACATCATGTCCTTTTTGGCGCAGAGCTTCGACCACTGGCAGCGGGAAGTTCTCGTTGGAATACAGCCGGGCGGTCATGATTCATCTCCATTGGCCGCGATCTCCCGGTTCATCTCCTCCCGATGCGAACGCGCGTAGTTCCACGCGTTGGCGAGGTCCTCGGCATTGAGCGAAGGATAGGCAGCCAGCAGCTCAGCGTCTGTCTTGCCGCCGCGCCGCAGGGATTCCAGCAGCCAGACAGGAATCCGCGTGCGGATGATCCGGGCCGCACCACCGCAGACATTCTCCTGAAAGTCGATGCCAGGATGCGCATCCGCAACGTCCAGCGCCACAAGGGTGAGGATGCGCACTTGATCGCCCTTGGGCAGGTGCAGCACGGCGTCACGGATCGAGTCAAAGCTGGCAGTCATGAGCTGATTCTATCACAGGAGCTCAGATTGGGCAGTCGTCTTTTCGATCCATCAAACACTCGCCCCGTAGTGCGCGTCCAGCTTCTCGTG
>NZ_JACSRD010000135.1 GCF_014879935.1 Prosthecobacter sp. | reverse complement strand
GGCGCTGGGTGAGAAAGGCATCTTTGACAAGGAGAAGGACACGACGGCGAAGTTTGATGGCCGACAGGGTTGCATCGAGATTCCAGAGGACCCCGCCTTCAGCCAGCCCACCAGCGGAGCCGGTCTCACCGTGGAGGCCTGGATGCGGCCGGATCTGCTCGAATTCACCGGGGGCGAAGGCGAGGACGGCTACATCCATTGGCTGGGCAAAGGTGAAGCCGGTCAAATGGAGTGGGCGCTGCGCTTTTACCCCCGCAAGTCCTCCCGCCCGAACCGCCTCTCCGCCTACATCTTCAATCCGGGCCCCGGTTTGGGCAGCGGTGCCTACGTGGAAGAAGACTTGAAGCCGGGCAAGTGGGTGCACCTCGTGGCCACCTTTGACCCCGGCGACCGGACGAACCCCAAGGCCGGTGTCTCCCTCTACAAAGACGGGAAGCTTGCTGGCAGCCCCGCCACCTCACCCGGCGCGCTCTACAAGGCCTACGACATCATGCCCCAGCACGGCAATGCGCCGTTGCGCATCGGCACACGGGACATGAAGAACTTCCTCACTGGAGCCATCGACGAGGTGGCTGTGTATCCGCGCGTGCTGCAAGCGCGTGAGGTCGGTGAAAACTACCGTGCAGGCCGCTCTGGGTGATGGACCTGATGTGCGCAGGTCTTGCCATGTGCTGCGGGCTGTTTCATAGAGGCGCGTGAAACTGCACCTCCCGAATCATCCCACGCAGCTCTATTTCGTCCGCCATGGCGAGGTGGAGGAGACTTATCACAAGGTGTTTGGCGGCTCGCGCATCGACATGGGCCTGTCGCCGCTGGGACTGCGGCAGGGGGAGGCGGTGGCGGCCTGGCTGACGAACACGCACCTGGATGCGATCTATGCGAGCCCCATGTTGCGGGTGCAGCAGACGCTGGCGCCGCTGGTGCTGCAGAAGGGCTTGCAGCCCGTGATCGAGAACGGGCTGCGGGAGGTGGATTTCGGCGACTGGACAGGGCACCGCTGGGACGAGGTGCAGGCAAAGTTCGGCGTGAGCGCCTTTGACTGGCTGGAAATCATGGAGACGAGCGGCATTCCGAACGCGGAGGACATCCTGAGCTTCACGCCACGTGTGGAGGAGGCGCTGCTGCGCATCGTGCAGTCGCACCCGCATCAGCGTGTGGCGGTGTTCTGCCATGGCGGCATCATCCGCGTGATGCTGGGGCTGCTGCTGAATCTGCCGCTGACGCGCATGGCGCATTTCAACATCGAATATGGCAGCATCAGCGTGGTGGAGCTGCAGCCGGAGAAAAAGCACGCGGTGGAGATCG
Source organism: Prosthecobacter sp. (assembly GCF_014879935.1). Lineage (GTDB taxonomy): Bacteria > Verrucomicrobiota > Verrucomicrobiia > Verrucomicrobiales > Verrucomicrobiaceae > Prosthecobacter. The sequence goes on along the minus strand of NZ_JACSRD010000135.1, from coordinate 7,341 downwards.
AGTTGCTGAATTTCCAGCCGCCGCTGGTTTGATGGCAAAGGGATGCGGGTGGGTGGCTGATGGCGGCGTCAGGCCGGACTCGCACGATTGATGAAACCGGCGGTTCTTTGCGGGGCGATGCATGGGCATCTCACGAAATCCCACCCCATCATCCCCATGAACACCGACGACCCCACGAATCCGCCGACAGAGCCTGCCAGCACGACCACGAGCGGAGCCGCGCCCGCCTGGGAGAATCTTCAGGACAAGGCCGCCACGGCTGCCCGGGAGGCGGCCAATGTGTGGCAGAACACGAAGGGGCGGGCGACTGCCGCGCTGCAAACGGGCGAACGCTACGTGCAGGAGCATCCAGGCCCGTCCGTGGCGGCCATTTTTGGCGCTGGTCTGGTGATCGGGGCGCTGGTGGGCTGGGCGGCCGCGCACGAGAGCCGTCCTGATCCGATGCACAGCTTTCAGCAGTTCCTGCGCCGCCTCGGCCAGCGCATGGACATCGAGTGCTGAGAGGCTGCTGCCAGATTCAGAGTCAGCGAGGAATCAGCGCCACCAGGAGGGCAGGTCTGTCATCGTCTCCTTGAGAATGGAGCGGATGGCGAGGCGCTCGGCCTGGGGGATGTGGGCGTGCTGTGCGTCCGGCTGGTCGCGGAGGTAGAGGGCCATGTGGTAATACACACGATCCTTCAGCTCCCTGGGGGCGGCTTTCCATGAGTCGGTGTGGAGCATGAAGCTGCAGCGGTGTTTGAAGATGCGGGTCTTCATGTCGAGGTCACGCAGTGAGAGCCCGGCTCTTGTTGCTTTCCGCTCCCGCAGAAAATCCTCCGCGAACTTCGGATCCCCCACCATGCCTTTGGCGGGAAACTTCGCCTCGTCTGCAAACATGGCGTAGTGGGCGAGTTCCTGGGCGCGTTCTTCGATCTCAGCCTTGGCGGCGCCCCCCAGCATGCCTTTGTTTTCGTGCTTGAGCTGGCGCAGCGTGTAAACCGCATAGACGAGGCGGTTTTCAAATCCCATCTGGTGTTCGTGGATGAGGTTCGGGAGAATGTCGCTGGTGGGGAGAAGGTGGAGACCGAGATCGGAGTTCTGTCCGGGGGGGACGGGCACGATGAGGTTTTTGCCGCCTTGCGGATTCCCCATGATGTTGGCCTTGTGGCTGGTCAGGTTGTGCTCACCCGTGAGGTGCCAGCCGCCGAATCGCGATTCGAGGGGGATTTGATGGCCTTGGACGTCCCGGCGGTAGGTTTCGAGGCTCGAACCGGCGCGGGAGACAAGGAGAGACTCCGCAATGAGGCCAGGCAGACGCCGGGTGGCGTTGCCGGCGTGGCAGTTCATGCACTTGGTGGAGCGCTGGACGTCCGGAACAGGGCCGCCGGGGCGGAGACGGTTGAAGACGTAGAACATGGGTCCCATCTCGGGGTCAGCGGCGATGATCTCGACCAGGCCGCCGGGCACCCAGCCGATGTAACTGTCCTCGTTGAAGTAGAGCGCACGCGGATTGCGCGGGTTGATGATCTCGCTCTGCAGGGAGCTGGCGGAGAAAACCATGATCTGGGAACTGACGGGAACGTTCATGGCCGCGAGCAGGCTGGCGAGGAAGGCTTTGTCGTTGGAGGTGTCGAGCTTGACCTCTCCCTTGAGCATTTTTTCCTGCAACCCGGCGAAGCGGTCCCTGGGCTTCCAGTCGAGGTAGTTGTGCGGAGGTGTCCTGAAATCCATGACGCGGGGTTCCTTGGTCTCCGCTCCAGAAAGGTGGTGGGAGATCAGCAAAAACAGGGGCAGCAGGACGAACCGGGAACGCATTGTGCTCTATACGCTTGCGAACTTAACCAACTCGCAGCAGACAACCACACAAACATTCAGCCCACCACCGCCGAATTAACTTCCATGCCCACTGTCCAGCCCCGCCGCGCCGGCGTTCTCATCCCCGTCTTCGCCATTCGCACGCCCGATGACCTCGGCATCGGTGACACGGGCGGTGTCCGGCAACTGATCGACTGGGCGGCGGACACGGGTCTGGGCTTTGTGCAGTTCCTGCCGATCAATGCCACGGGCAGCGACAGCAGCCCCTACAACGCGATCAGCTCCGTGGCGCTGGATTACCTCACGCTGGAGCTGACGCCTGCCGTGGTGCCGGAGCTGGACGAGAAATTCCATGGAGCGATCACCGGCATCCTCCGCGCCGACCTGTTGCGGCACGGCTCGGTGAACTACCCAAGGGTGCGCCGCCTCAAAACGACGCTGCTGCGGCGTGCCTTCAGCCAGATCGAGTCGCAACCGGCCCGGTTGGAGGCGTTTGAGCAGTTTTGCGTGCAGGAGGCCGCGTGGCTGGATGATTTCTGCCTGTTCAAGGTGCTGATGGAGGAGCACGGGCATGAGGACTGGGCGAACTGGCGTGAAAATCTCAACACCCCCGCCAAAGCCCGCGCATGGCGGGATGCGATGGGGGATGAGATCGACCACCGCATCCTTTTCCACGCCTATGTGCAATGGCTCTGCTTCAGCCAGTGGCGCGAGCTGAGGGAGCACGCGAACGGGAAGGGGATCAAGCTGATGGGAGACATCCCGTTCGGCATCTCGTGGTGCAGCGCGGACGTGTTTTTCCGCCCGGAGCAGTTCGACCTCGAATGGTGCGGCGGAGCGCCGCCGGAGACTTACTTCAAGGACGATTACTTTGTGCAGCGCTGGGGGCAGAACTGGGGCATCCCGCTGTATCGCTGGGATGTGATGGCAGCGGACGGCTTCCAGTGGTGGCGTCAACGCACGCAGAAGCTGACGGAGGTCTTTGACATCTTCCGCATCGACCACGTGCTGGGTTTTTACCGCATCTACAGCTTTCCATGGCGTCCGCTGCGCAACGCGGAGATCTGCTACCTGACCAATGACGAGGCGAAGGCCTGCACCGGCGGCCGGTTGCCGCATTTCATCGAAAACGCCGACGACACGCCGGAGCACAAGGCCGAGAACCTGGCCAATGGCGACAAGTATCTGCGCGCCATCCTGGCCGCGGCGGGGAAGGCTGAGGTGGTGGCCGAGGATCTCGGCACGGTGCCGGACTACGTGCGACCGCATCTGCTCAGCCTGGATGTGCCGGGCTTCAAAGTCAGCCATTGGGAGGATGATCCGAACGGACGGGTCGTGATGGGCTCGGAATACGACAACTGTGCCTTCACCACCTACGCCACGCATGATCATGAGCCGATGAAGACGCTGTGGGAGCACCGGCGGCATGATCTCGGCAGCGCGGAGGAGTCTGATCGCGCGGTGGCGGAGAAGGAGCTGCGTTTTCTGTCTGACTTCGCAGGCCTGCGGTTTTCAGACGGCGGCTGGCCAGCGTATGACGATCACATTCGTCGAGCGCTGCTGGAAGCGCTGCTCAGCAGCAACGCACGCTTCGCCGCCTTCATGCTGACGGACCTGTTCGGCCTCGAACAACGCTTCAACGTGCCGGGAATCGCCGCGGACAGCAACTGGAGCGCACGTCTGCCGATGACGATGGCTGAAATCCGCAACGCCACGCCGTGGAAGGACGAGTCGGCATGGTTGAAGAAGGCGATCCAGCGCACGGAACGCTGAATCAGGCCGCCGAATCAGCCGCGATGAGCGAGGTGCGGCACAGGCTGGCATAGCGGCCATCCTGCGCGATCAATTCGTCATGGGTGCCCTGCTCGATGATGCGGCCGTGGTCGAGCACGTAAATACGGTCGGCATTGCGCACGGTGCTGAGACGGTGGGCGATGACGAAACTGGTGCGGTGCGCCATGAGATGCTCCAGGGCCTCCTGAATCTGCCTTTCAGTCTCGGTATCGACACTGGCGGTGGCCTCATCGAGCAGGAGGATCGGCGGATTGCGCAGGAGAGCGCGGGCGATGCTGATGCGCTGCTTCTCACCGACGCTGAGTTTCACGCCACGCTCGCCCACATGGGTGTCGAGAAGGTTGGGAAGGCGTTTGACGAAGGCGTCGGCATTGGCGCTGGCTAGCGCCGCCCAGAGTTGCTCATCCGTGGCATCGCGACGGCCGATCACCAGATTCTCCCGCACGGTCCCATTGAAGAGGAAGCTCTCCTGGGTGACGTAGCCGATGTTGCTGCGCAGCCAGGCTTTGTTCAACTCATGGACCGCAATGCCGTCGATGGTGATGCCGCCTTCGTCGTACTCGTAAAAACGGGTCAGCAGGTTGATCAACGTCGATTTGCCGGCACCCGTCGGCCCGACGAGGGCGATGGTCTGGCCCGGACGTGCCTCCAGGGTGACGCCATGCACGGTGGGAGTCTTTCCTGCGTAGCTGAAGCCGACATTCTCATAACGCACATGACCGGTGACGGCTGGAAGCTCGCGACCACCCTGAGTGTCGGCCTCTGGCTCGGCGTCCAGGATGTCAAAGACACGTTCTCCGGCCGCCCGGCCTGCCTGAAGGATTTGATTGAGCTGATGAAGGCTCTCGATGGGATCGTAGAAGAACTTCAGCAGCAGGAGGAAGGCGGTAAGGTCACCGGCCTTGATGGCACCGGACATGAGCTGACGTGCGCCGACCCACAACACAATCACCATGCCCACGCTGGTGAGGAAGTGCATGCCGGGCCTGTAAATCGCCCAGATGCGCATGACGTGGAGGGTGGCCTGCCGCAACGCGTCACTGGCGCGGTTGAAACGCGCATGCTCCTCACGCTCCATGGCGTAGGCCTTGATCTGGCGCATGCCGGAGATGTTGTCCTGCAGGAGGGAATTCATGGCGCTGCTGGCCTTGCGCACCTTCCGATGGCGGTCGCGCGAGGTGGAGGTGTAAGCGAGCGCTCCTGCGACCAGGAAGGGCAGCGGAATGAGCGCATACAGGGTGAGCGTGGCGTCCGCCTGAAGCATGAACACGCCCACAACGACGATTTGCAGCACGGAGACGAGCCCCTGCTCGATGCCATCGATCAAAACACGCTCCACGGACGGAATGTCCTCTGAAACGGTGGTCATGATGTCGCCTGAGGGACGGTTGTCGAACCAACGCAGCGGGAGGGTCTGCAGGCGCTGGTAAATGTCGCTGCGGAGGTCGTAGATCACCTTCTGCTCGAAGGTGTTGTTCAACTGGATGCGCAGGGAATTGAACAGATGCTGGGCGAAGTAGGCCGCCAGGGCCAGCAGCGCCAGCGGGGTGAGGCGGTCCCATTGGCCGTTTGGCACGACGACATCAAGCACCTCCCGGGTCACATGGGGAAACACGATCACCATCAGCGTCCCGGTGATGGCGCAGAAAATCTGGGCTGTGCCGAGCAGCGGATAACGGCGCAGGTAGGAGAAGACGCGGAGGGTGGTTTTCAAAGAGAGGCTGGAAGGGGGCTTGATGCGTGGTGGTTAGCAGCTATCTAGCATGAGGCATTCAGCAACCAGCAACCACATGAAATACCACCTGGCACGCGGCGAGGAGCAGCTCGGCACCTTCAATGACCTGGATGTCAGTTCCGGGCTGCGTGAGGGCCGATTTCTTCCGGCCGACCTGTGCTGGACCGAAGGCATGAAGGATTGGGTGCCCCTGGGCAAGCACATGGAGCAACTGGCCACCGACACCGGTGTCGCACCACCGGAACTGCCTGCCATCCGCGCCTTGAGGGAGGAAGTGCGCCAGGATCAGGCCCGCAGGCAGGCGCTGGCCTCGCTTGGGCAGAGGCTGGCGGCCAAGATCATCGACTGGGTGATGCTGCTGATCCCCATCGTGATGATGTTCATGGCGTTGATGGATCCGGCGTTTGAAGCGGAGATTCTCAAGCATCAAGGTGACGCGAACGCACTGATGGAGGCCCTGCAGCGGCAGATCGGCAAGGTGCAGGAGCAAGGCAATGTCATGGTGGAGGTCACCGGCTGGACCGTGATCGTCATCACCGTCATCAACATCGTTTTGCTGGCCGTGCGCGGGCAGTCGATCGGCAAGATGCTGCTGGGAATCCAGGTGGTTGCGGCGGCAGACGGGGCCAAAGCGGGTTTTGTGAAGGCCGTGCTGCTGCGCTGGATGATCTTTGCCGTGATCGAGGGCCTGCGTTTCATCGGGCCGGCCATCATGCTGGGGAATGTGCTGATGATCTTCCGCTCTGACCGCCGCTGCATGCACGACCATGTGGCCGGAACGATGGTGGTCGTCCGCCGTCAGATCACTTCAAAGGGCTGACGCCGCTCTGGATCTTGTTGATCTCGTTCATGCTTTCTCGTTGCTCTGGAGAAAGGTGGCGGGCTTTTTCACGGAAGGGATGAGTGACTCCCAGCACAAAGCAGGACACATCTGCCACCAGGATGACCATGGCGACGGCGATCCCGTACCTTTTCAGCGTCTCGTCGATGACCTTGTTCTTGTTCACCGAAAAATGCTCCGACTTCGAGAACATCGACTGGAACAGACGCCGCCAGCCACGTGGCTCACGAGCGATGCTGAACGACCAGATGAACAGGGCGGTCAGGATGACGCAGGCGACTTGATACTGGATGGGAATCTCACGCATGAAGTTCTCGCAGGGGACGAAGGAGGATGCAGAACGCGATTTATAGAATGTGCCGCATAACTGTGCAAATGACGTTTTGTCACGCGGCGGCGAATTGATCCTGAGCAGGCGCTCCACCTGCCTGCACCACACGTGCGGAGTCATTGGCGGCCAGATGATTGAGCATGTGGAAGGCGTCCTCGGCATCAATGCCAAGCTTGGTGGCGACTTCGTCAGCCGTGATCCCGCCACCGGCATCGGCAAGGGCGGCCCGCACCTGGGAGAGCTGCTTGAGGAACTCAGTCGCGGCTTTTTTCCCCGCCTCGACGCCGGGCTGATGGTAGGCGTTGATGTTCACGAGGGTGGCATAAAAGCCGACGGCTCGCTCAAACAGCGCCACGAGCATGCCCAGCGTGAAGGCGCTGACCTCGTCGATGCTCAGGGTGACGCTTTCGCGGCCCTTGTCGGCGAGAGCCTTGCGTGTGCCGCGCAGGAAGCCCTGGAGGTAATCGCCGCTGGTGAAACCGGGCTCGACTTCAAGCGGGGCCACGTCACGCGCCTTTCGCACCTCAATGAAGGTGGCGAAGAAGTTGTTCACGCCATCGCGGAGTTGCTGCACATAGGCATGCTGGTCGGTGCTGCCTTTGTTTCCATACACGGCAATGCCCTGATTGACCACGGCACCGCTTAGATCGTGCTCTTTGCCCAGGCTCTCCATGACGAGCTGCTGGAGATACTTCGAGAACAGCACGAGACGGTCCTTGTAAGGCAGGACCACCATGTCCTTCGCGCCTTTGCCGCCACCCGCGTGATGCCACATGAGGGCGAGCAGCATGGCCGCATTCTCGCGGGCAGGCCGGGAACGGGTCTCGGCATCCATGGCGGCGGCAC
>NZ_JACSRD010000072.1 GCF_014879935.1 Prosthecobacter sp. | reverse complement strand
CACCCGCTGCGGTCCCGCCACTTCTCGAAACGCCTCGGAGCAGCGATGCCAGTCCACGAAATCAATGGTGTCGGGCACACGTAGCTCCAGCGCCTCGCGGAGCGGGTTGATGACCTTTCCGGGCAGCGGCTCCTCGGCGTCGATGACGAAATCAAAGTCAGTGGTCGGCAAGGCTTCCCCTGTTGCCCGGGAATCGACGAGATGAAGTGACACCGGTCGTTCTGCGCCGATGCGACGCTTTGCATCCTCGTGCAAGAGACCGCACACGCGCTGCTGAAGGCCGCGCCGCGGATTTCAGCCCCCTGGCGCTATCCTGGTGAGACGCCGAACCGGACACGCGAGACGGTGCGCTTCTATTCCCCACATCAAGACGATTGGGACCATGCTGCCCGCTTGCCGGATCAGGTTGTTGGAACGACTGAATCGTCATGCTCCTGCCCGAACTCCCGCTTTCCACGCCTTCCCTGCTGTTTCCGGCGATCTCGCTGCTGATGCTGGCCTACACGAACCGGTTTCTGGGGCTGGCGGCGGTGGTGCGGGGGCTGCATGCGAACTGGAAGAGCTCGCAGGAGCCGATGCTTGTGAAGCAGATTCAAAACCTGCGGAAGCGCATCCAGATCATCAAGCACATGCAGACGCTGGGCGTGCTGAGCCTGATGTTTTGCGTGGTGAGCATGACGCTGATCTTTTTTGACCGCCAGACGGGCGGCCAGATCACGTTCGGCCTGAGCCTGGTCCTGATGCTGGGCTCGCTGACGCTGTCGTTGGTGGAGATCCAGATGTCCGGGACGGCGCTGGATCTGCAATTGCGCGATGTGCAGTGCCGCGAAGAATGAACCTGCGGCCGTGTCTCACGGAAGGCTCCCGTGATCAGCCTGCGGTGGCCGCGTCCTTCACGATGCGGCGGAGGAGCGGGAAGAGGGCGTCCTCGCATTCCTTGCGCTTGAAGCGGAGCTGGCGTTTGACGAGCGGATTGCCGAACATGCGGTGACTGTCGGGTGCCTTGCCGTCGAGGATGGCCTGCCAGGTGGCGTTGGAGGCGTCCAGCGCGGAGGCGAGGCTCTGATCGAGGACGGGAATGCGCAGCACCATGTCTTGAGGGCGAACGATCTCGTCGAGCACATCGGTGGGAACGGGGCCGTCCTTGAGGCTGACGACGATGATGGCGGGCGCGTCGCCGAAAACGGAGGTGCGCCACTGTTTGATGGCGGGAAGGGTGGCGGCCTTGGCGGTGACGGGATGGATGGGCAGCCAGTGGAGGCCGTCGTCCTCACGCAGGCTCTGGATGATCTCTGGATTCAGGTCGCGGGCGAGGATGTCCTGGCAGCTTGCGGGCAAGTCGGCGAGCACTAGTTTGCCCTCCATGGCGGTCTCGACCATGCGGCGCATGGAGTCCACGTTGTCGATGGGCATGGATTCGATCTTTTCCGGGGCGATCTTCTGGAAGTCGCGGTTTCCCAGGGCATCACAGTCAAACATGGCGACGTCGTCACGCGATTCAAAACCCGCCAGCTCATACAGGAGGCGTGCGATGGTGCTCTTGCCGGTGCCACCGCTGCCTGCGGTGATGAGGATCATTTTCATGGGACGTTGCGGTAGCTCATCGAGACGATGGTTGAAAGGAAAAACGGTGCCGGATTGCGGCACGATTTCGACCGGAGGCGGAGCGGACTCCGGCACAGGCGGCGCTGCAGGGACCGGCATGACCGCAGCAGGGGCGGGCGGAGGCATGCGGGCAGGTGCCTTAGTCGGGGGCTTCTCCGATTTTGTTCTCGTCGAGCCTGAAAACGGGGAGGCCAGCGAGCAATGGAACATGCCGGGCAGATCCTGACGGTCAGAGGACTGGATGTTGTAGCCGGAGAGGCTGTAGGTGCCGTCGTGCAGGGTCTGCCAGAGGCGGTTGAACTGCTCGTCAAAGTCACCACGCAGGTCGGCGAAGGGCCTGCCGGGCGCCACAGCCTCCCGGATGGCGATGGGAGAACGGGCGAGCGCACGACAGCCGCTGGCAGACTCCAGGGCCACGGAAAACTCCGGAATGCAGTCGAGTCGGATGTCGAGCATCTTGGTGTCGGTGGCGTTTTCACGAATGCCGGGGAGGCGGAGCAGGATGCGCTCCGGGTCCATCACGAGTCCCAGCACCGGGACGGCGGAGGCCTGCTCGCGCAGGCGGGACTGGAGCATGGTGATCTCGATCGTCGTGAGGCGGTTCCGGTGTGCGAGGAGCCGTGAAAGCCGGACGGAGGTGGCTGGCAGGCGGCTTTCTTCCGTACGGCCATACACGCGGCCATTCCCTTTCGGCGGCGGCAGCTCGGGGTGCCAGCGCTCGTTCACCATGAGCTGGGACATCATGTTCGAGCCACGCAGGCCGCGCGTGACCGCCGCCGTGGCCATGAGCATGACGTTTTTGATTTCGACGACGCTCAGCCGCGTGGTTCCCGTCTCCGTGACCTCCCGCAGGTGGGCCAGGAGCGAGGATGGAATGCGTGCCGCGGCGATGTCAGAGATGGCGGCCGATGAATGCCCGTTGATCAGCATCAGGCAGAGCCGCAGAAGGTTCGCCGCCGTGTCTGCGCGGCGGAGCGGCCGCGTTTCAAAACGATCCACGAACAGTTGAAGGAACTCCCGCTGCCACAGCCCCACCCGGCTGGCCAGTGGATCGACAAACGAGGCCGCCTCCGGGAGAAACGACTCCAGCGCCTCCAGTTCCGCCGCCAAGCGCCAGACGAGCACGCAGGCGATGCCCACCGGCAGCGCTCCGAGGCGGTGGCAGTAGGCCTTCACGCTCTCACCGGGGGCGGTGCCCATCATCACATGGATCTGCGTGCCTTCGTTCGAGAGGTCCAGCACCCGCGGCAGCGAGGGAAAATACGTGCCCAGCAGGGGGCACAGCCACAGCGACTCGGCACGAGAGAAGGACTGCTTCACGAACCACGGGCCGTCATCCTGGCAGAGCATCTGCACGTCCCCCGCCGGCCTCGCAGCCCCGTTCGTGCCTCCCTTGGAGACAGGGAGGCCTTCGGTCTTCAGGGAGCGTTTAAAGGCATCTTGAGCGGGCATGAGACGGGCTTAGGCGTACAGCAATTTTGATGTAAACCTAATCAAGAATGAAGCAAAACCGCACAAATTAGTTGTCTGCTTTGTGTCACCGCGCTCTTGAAATTCCAACTCATGCGGCCAATTCGCACTCCGTCCGCATCGACGTGACCTGCACGGCCATCAGACGCTCCCTGCCCGCCTGCAACATCAGCGGCGACGGCGAAAAATCAGGCCGCCAAAACCAAGCAGCAGCAGCAGGCATCTCGTTGGCTCAGGAACGACCACGATGATGCCATGGCTGGCAAAGAGGCTGATGTCCCAGGCGTAGCCGCTCGCGAGGATGTCAGGCAGATCGAGATCGAAGGTGGAGTCAGACGATCCATCCCGCAAAGTGGGGCCGAGATTCGAAGAGAAGGTGCCGCCGACGACCTCCGTCCAGTCCAGCAGATTGAAGATCTGGCCTGCGACAGGTGTGAACGACACGGGCTGCACCGTAATCTTGGCCCCCGTTTCCTGGGTGAAGGCCCCGGTGATGCTCAACTGGTCATGCAGCGTGCCTCCTGAGCCGCCTCCATTGGCGATCACGTAGGCCTCGTAGCCGGGCGTGCCGGGAAACTGGCCACCAAAGCCGTCGCTGCTCGTGAACGTGGCCCCGGTGATCTGAAGCGTGGCGCCTGAGCCGCTCTTCAACACAAGCCCGCTGCCAAAGGTGAGCGTGCCGAGGCCAGCGGCGACCGCTGGATCACCCGGGCTGAGGGTACCGCCTGTTTGAATGGTGGTGGCACCGCCAAGAGTGCCCGTACCGCCCAGCGTGCCGGAACTGACGGTGACGGCACCGGTGGCGGCGCTTTGATCGCCGTTGATCAGCAGCGTGGTGGAGCCACTGAGCACCGTGGCACCGGTGTAAGTGTTGTTTCCGCTGAAAACCACGGCGGAGGCTCCTGAGCCCGCGATCGTGATGCCCGAACCGACGGCGGTCTCGCTGATCACGCCGGTGAAATACGTGTTCGCCGTGGAGCTGTTTGTCAGCGTGCGGCTGCCGCTGCTGAGATCCACCGCTCCGGCGAAGGTGAGTGTTTTGTCCACGCTGCCAGAGGTGATGGTCGTGTCCGCCCGAAACTCGACATTGTTGTGCAGCGTGATATGACCGGCCGTGGAGGCCCGGGTGGAGGCACCGCCGAGAATCAGAGTGCCGGTGCCATAAGGCCCGCTGACGACGGCACCCGGCGTGCCAATGGAACTCACCTGCACGATCGACGAACCGAGGAACAACCCGGTCGGCCCTGAGTACAGGTGCTGCTGGTTCGTCACCATCGTGCCCGTGCCGTAGTAGCTGACCCCGGCGGTCCCGGTCATGACCGAGGAGAACGTGGTGTTCGCACCCGAATTGATGATGATGACACCCTCCCGGTTGCCGAAGGCGAGCGTGCCACCGCCGCCGAAGGTCAGACTGTTTCCCGAGGCGAAGAGGATCATGCCGCTGGCCACCGTCAGTGTCTTGCCCGACCCGATGGTGCCGCCGGCACCGGCAAAGATGAGCGAATTGACACTCGTGGAGGCCGACAGCGTCGTGGCACTGGTGATCCGCACGTTGTCGCCGCTGGCGAAGCTGTTTTGCGTGAATTCATCGACCGGGTTAAGCGGCCGCAGGCCGGTCGCGGCATGGTAGGTGAGAAAAGTGTTCGCCGTGCCGGTCGCGGTGCCGACGCCGCCGCTGCTGGCTCCTGCCTCGCCATACATGCCGGGGACGATTTGCAGATTCTTCACCGTTCCCAGCCCCGTGGCCGCCGCAGGCGTGGTGCCGGCCAGGTCCGGTGCGCTGGTGAAGACAAGGCGCGAGAGACTGGCCGTGCTGGTGCTGTCCAGGCCCAGGTTCACGCCGTTCACAAACAGCAGGCCGCCGCTGGCGACGCGCGAAAAGCTGCCCGCCGTGAGCGTGGCGGCGTTTGTGCCGCCATAGGTCAGTGTGAGGGTGGAACGCTTCGAATGAGCGATGATGGAGCCGATGGTCTCCGATGAACTGGCGAGATCGGATCCGCGATAGATCATGCTGCCGCCACGGAAGGAAACAGAAGCCGAGTCGGCGAGACGATTGGAGCCGTTGTTGCCGGTGCCGAGATTGTCGAGCGCCAGCGTGCCGCCGTTCAGGAGAAGATTGCCGCTGGCGAGCGATCCATTCGAGCCCGTGAAGCCGGTGACGGAAGTCTTGCCGATCTGGATCGTCCCGGCGTTCAGAATCGTGTCGCCGGTGTAGCCGTTCGCAGCGACGAAGGTCTGGGTGAAGGAGCCGTTTTTCACCAGGGCCATGCTGCTGGTGCCATCGTTCAACCTGCCGTTAAAAACGAGCTCGTTGCTGCCGAGGCTGGTGCCGGAGAGCGTGAGAGTGGACGCCGCGCTGCCATTGTTCAGCACGGACAGCACCAGGCCGGTGGCGTGGTTGTTGGCGGTGTCGAGGCCGGTGAAGGCGCTGGTGTGGCCGTTGAGGTCCACGGTGATGGCCACGGTCGCCGTGACGGCCAGGAACACCGACAGCTTGCTTGTGCCGCTGAGCGCGTTGTCCACGCCGATGACCAGCCTGCCGCCGGAGCCGCCGTTGGCGAAGAGCTGTGTGTCGCCCGTGTAGGTGCTGACGGCGTTGAGGATGGTGGTGGCGTTGTTCGCGCGGCTGTAGAGCATGCCGCCGGTGCCGCTGATCACGCCATTGACGATCAGCGTGCCGCCTTCACCGCCTCCAATGCGGGTGTCCCCGGCGGCTGTGACGATGTTTCCGGACCAAGTGGCAGTGGCGCTGGACGCGGTCTGCAAAGCGCCGCTGTTGTTTCCACCAGTGCCGGAAAGCGTGAGGGTCTTGCCAGCGACCTGGATGCCGCTTTGCAGCACCACCCGGCCGCCGGAACTCACGGTCAGGCCGCCACTGCTGCCGACGGCTGCATCGTTGCCCACGGTCACGAAACCGCCGCTGTTCACCTGGAAGGCAAGGGTGTCCGCCAGGGTGTTGGCTCCCGTGAGGGTGAGGCCCGCGCCGACGGTGATGTTGCCGCTGAGCGTGTTGTTTCCGCTCATGACGAGAATGCCGCCCGTCACCGAGGTGGCGCCGCCGTAGGTGTTGTCTCCGGACAGGGTGAGCGTGCCTGTGCCGCTCTTGACGAGGTTCACGACGCCGGCCCCGTCCTGGATGATGCCGCTGTAGGTCGTGCTCGTGGTTTGATTGAGCGTGAGCGTGCCGGCTGTGGCACCATTGTTGGTGACGAAGCTGCCACCGGCACCGTTGCCGCCGCCGCTGCGTTGCAGGCCGCCAAGCGTTTGGCTGAATCCATTGAGGTCGAAGATCGAATCCTCACTGGCGGAGGTGGTGTCGAGGTCGAGAACAGTGCCTGTGGGCAAGGCATTCGAGGCACCAAGCTGCAAACGGCCGCGAATCACACCAGTCGTGCCGGTGTAGGTGTTGGCGGTGCCAGAAATGCGCACGGTGCCAAGGCTCGCGCCACTGCCGGGCGCGGAAATGAGGAGACTGCCCGTGGTGCCGTTCTGTATGACACCACTGAGTTCCAGAAGACCGCCGGAAAGGGCGCCAACCCGCCCGCCAGAGTCCAGAATGACCGCTCCGGCCCAAGTGGCGGATGCATTGGCCGCCGCTCGCAGGCCACCGAAGAAATCGCCGCCTGCAGACCCGAGATTCAGGCTTTCTCCAGCGATGCTGACGCCATTTTGCAACTCAATCACACCACTGGAGGTCACGCTTGTGCCCGTGGAGGCTCCGCCCAGGGCGCTGTCATTGGCGAGGCTCAACGTGCCTGCCGTCACACTCACGCTGCCATTGAAGGTGTTTGTGCCGGAGAGGATCAACGTCCCCGCACCAGCCTTCGCCAGGTCTCCATTCGCGATGGCCTCGCTGATCGTGGCGACATGCGCCGCCGAGGTCACGGTGATGATGCTGCCCGTCGAGAGCGAGAACAGGCTGTCGTTGTTCGCATCGGCGATGATGTAGCCGTTGCTGTTGAAGGTGAGGTGCATCGCCACCACGTCGCTGGCGATCTCCACCGTTTCCCCGGTTCCGCCAAAGACCGCATCGTTGCCATCGGTCCAGGGGACGTTGCCGTTCCAATTCGGCGCGGTGAGGCTCCAGTCGTTGCTGGCATTCGCGTCCAGCCAGGTCTGCACCGCAGCGTGACTGAGGGAGCTCGCCAAGGTGCAAACGAGCAAAAGCAGGCAGAAAAAGCGGCGGCAGGTCCGGGTGGACGACAAAACGCGCCGCAGCACGGCGCTGGCCGCGAAGGGTTGGTGCATCATGGGTTTTGGGGGCGTGAAAAATACGTCCCGCCTCTGACAAGCCAACCTGAAACCGTGTTGCGTCGTGAGGTCAGCGCAGTTTTTGCATTGTGGCGACAATCACGACACAAGGTCGCCAATGCGGGCCATGACATCGTTCGCAAGTGCCTGGTAAAGCTCCTTGCCCTCCAGGTGATAGCTCCCGAGGTCAGGCAGCCAGAGATCCCCCACCACCAGCTTGATCCGTGCAGGACGCAAGGTCTTGGCACCTCGTGGATAGGCCTCGTAGCTGCCGAAAATGCGCACTGGAAGCACCGGTGCCTTCGTTTTCGCGATGAAGAGCCCCACGCCGGCCTCCGCAGGCTGCAAACTGCCATCAGGACTGCGCGTGCCCTCGGGGAAGATCAAAACCTTCTCGCCCTGCCGCAGGAAACGGATCGTCGTCTTCAGCGAGGTCGCGTCAGGCTTGTCACGGTCGATGGGAACGGTCTGCCATTCGCGCAGCAGCCATCCGAGCACCGGATGATCGAACAGTGTCTTGCGTGCGAAGTAATGGATCGGCCCATCCAGCGCCTGGCCGACGAACGGAGGATCGAGAAAGCTGACGTGATTGCAGGCGATGAGGGCCGCGCCGGGAAATTGCAGCTTTTCAGCACCAATGACCTGGAAGTCGAACAATCCGCGGGCCAGTTCGCGGAAGAAGCGATGTCCGAGCCAGTAGGTGAAGTGCATCGTGAGGTCGCGGTTCCTGGTTCGCGCTCAGGAGAGCTTTAACGCCGCCAGCACCTGCTCGACAGCTTGTTCCAGCGTGATGTGCGAGTTGTCGATCACGATGGCACCATCCGGAACGACCAGCGGGCTGGCCTTGCGCTGCTTGTCGAGGCGGTCACGCTCGGCCACCTGGTCGGCATGCCCCTGGGCGCTGCGGCGGCTGGCGCGGACCTCCTCGCTGGCATCCACGTAAATCTTGTGCGGACTGTCGGGAAACACGACAGAACCGATGTCACGGCCTTCCATCACCAGCGGCCCGATCGCGATCAACGCACGCTGGTCGGCGACGAGGCGCTCACGCACCTCCGGCACCCGGGCGATGAAGGAAACGGCACGATTGACCGGATCACTGTTCAATTCGCCATCGCTGAGCGTGTGTCCCACGACGCAAACCTGCGTTTTTCCCTCCACAACAGGTGAATCGATCACAATGCCCGCAGCGGCAGTGCGCACAGCATCCGCATCCTGCGGATCGACTCCGGCCTGGAGCACTGCCCAGGTCATGGCGCGATACATGTTCCCCGTGTTCACATAGGTGAAGCCGAGACGCCGGGCGACGATGCGTGCGATGCTGCTTTTCCCGGAGGCGGCAGGACCGTCGATGGTGATGACAGGATGGGACGTGCTCATGCCTTGGCACGGTTCATTTTTTCCACCAGCGGCTGCGGCACGGTGGACATGACGGGGATCGGCCGCGCACCACCATCACCGCTCAAAAAAAAATCGAGGTGCTTCTCGAAGCCAGGATAGGACGTGGAGATGCACTCGGTGCCTTCGACCGTGGTCGTTCCTTCGGCAAACATGCCGGCCACCAGGAAGGCCATGGCGATGCGGTGGTCGTGCCAGCATGGCAGCGTCGCTCCCTGCAACTTCGCCCCGCCTTCGATCTCCATGCCGTCCGGATGCTCGGTGACGGTGACGCCCATCGCGCGGAGATTCTGCGCCACGGCGGCAATGCGGTCGGTTTCCTTCACACGAAGCTCTGCGGCGTCGCGAATGAGCGTCTTGCCACGGGCGAGAGCACCCGCGACGGCCAGGATCGGCAGCTCGTCGATGACATTCGGGATTTCAGCCCCGCCGATGACCGTGGCGTTCAGATCACCGCCACGGACGATGATGTTGCCACGCGGTTCGCCGTCGTCATGCGTCTCGGAATGAGTCACGAGCGCCCCCATGCGCAGGAGGACATTAATGACGCCGGTGCGCGTGGGATTGAGGCCGACATTTTTCAGCGTGATCTGCGATCCGGGCGTCGCAGCGGCCGCGACCATCCAGAACGCGGCGCTGGAGATGTCCCCAGGCACCACGATGTCCGTCGCCCGCGGCTCCTGGCCGCCATAGACGCTGACGCAGTCGTCCTCACGCAGCCATTTGATGCCAAAGTGGGTGAACAGGCGCTCGGTGTGATTACGGGTGGGCACCGGCTCGACGACGGTCGTCTTCCCCTGCGCGAACAAACCGGCGAGCAGCACGGCGCTTTTCACCTGGGCGCTGGCGACGGGCAGCTTGTAGTAGATGGGCTTCAATCCGCCGCCTTCGATGGTCAACGGCGCGCAGATTTTCTCGCCCTGGCCGGTGATCTTCGCGCCCATCTGACCCAGCGGATCAGCGACGCGCTTCATCGGACGGCGGGAGAGCGATGCGTCACCAAAGAGCTCGGTTTTGAACTCCTGGCCGGCAAGAATGCCCGAAAGCAGGCGGATGGTGGTGCCGGAATTGCCGCAATCGACCGGTTTGGCCGGTGCTTTCAATTTCATGCCGTTGCCGGTGATGGCGAGTTTGACCAGGCCGACACCTTCGACCGTCTCGAGCGGCTCCACAGTGGCGCCCAAGGCCTCCATCGCATGCACGGTGCACAGGCAGTCCTCGCTGGGCAGGAAGCCATCGATCACGGTCGTGCCTTTGGCGAGGCCGGCGAACATCGCGGAGCGGTGGGAGATGCTTTTGTCACCCGGAACGGTGATCTCGGCGGGGATGCTTTTGAGTTTCTTCGACTTGAGGCTGGCCATGATTCGTCAACCCGCCGGAAGGAGATCGCGCAGGGACTTGGCCCGGACGAGGAACTGGCGGAGCGCTTCTTCGTCCATGGTTTTGAGCATTTCAAGAAGGTCTCTCAGCACACCGGAGGCATCTTCGAGCGCGGACATGACCTCCGAGCGGTTGTTGAGGAAAATTCCCGCCCACATGGCCGGATCGCCGCCTGCGACACGGGTCGTGTCGCGAAATCCACCTGCGGCGCTGTCCAGCACGCTGGTGTCATCGTGCAGGGCGGCCAGCGTGGTGAGCACAGCCATGGCATGCGGCAGATGGGAGATCCGCGCCACGCAGCGGTCATGCTGCTGGGGGGTCATCTCCCGCACACGGCAGCCCAGTTTCACCCAGAAGGCACGCAGGCGGTCCACATCCTCGCGACGGCTGCCGCCAGTCGGGGTGAGCAGACAGGCCGCGTGATGAAACAAGTCTCCCGTGGCATTTGCCAGTCCGGTGCGTTGTGAGCCGGCCATCGGATGGCTGCCGATGAAGACGGCCTTCGTCGGGGCAAAAATCGGCTCCAAATCAGCCACCACACTGCCTTTCACACTGCCGACATCCGTCACCAGCAGGTCATCCGCCATTTCCGCGGCCGCCATCTGGCGTGCGATGTCCGGCATGTGCTGGATGGGCATGCACAGGATGGCCAGGGAGGTGCCACGGACCACCTCAGGCACGCTGGTTGACGCAAACACCGCCGGCATCTCCCGCCTCACCTCCTCGGCGGCCTCCTCGCGACGTGCCCAGACGCGAATCTCGACCCCCGGCAGCCTTTGAAGGATCGTTTTGATCAGGGAACCGCCCAGCAGGCCTGGGCTGAAGATGGCGATGGAACGTTCGACGGACACAATCAGAGAAAGTCAGCCCCAGTGCGGGCATCACGCGAGGCAATCATCACAAATGGCCGTCATCGTCGGGATGCCGGGCAGCCGGATCAATGCGGGGCCCGGACCCGTCACGGAACACGGAAGATCTTGCCCGTGTAGGGGCAGCGGGCCTTCTGGCCGGACTGGAAATCGCGCACGTCGATGGCCTGGCCGTTCGGATCGAAGGGACTCTTCACGAAGCCGGGCTTCCCGGTGATGCGAGTCGCATACGGGATCTCTGTGGGTGCAGGCGGCGGCGTGGGAGCCGGTGCAGGCGTGGTTCCGGGAGGCGTGACCGTCACCGGCGGAGGGACTGCAGTGTTGCTGCCGGGCGCGGGGGGCGGCGTGACCGCATCACCGGGATTCAGCGGCGCATTCGGGTCAGGCGGTTGCACTGCGGAGGCATTCGGATCTGTCATGTCCACGCCTTCGAAATACTGGCTCTGCTCCGGCGGCACTCCATAACGTGGCGGCACATCGAGCGAGCGGCCGCGTCCACGCCCCGGAGGCGGCGGATAAGCCGGCCCGTAGCAAGCCGGCAGACTGGCGGCGGTCAGAATGAGCAAGGCGGCGGCGGGAAGGCGGCTTTTCATGGCAGTTTCGAATGAGAGGGGCCGGTGGATCAGGCGTTCACGCGCATCGGCATGAGCACGTAGAGGAAGTTCGTGCCGCTGCGCAGCACACCGGGGCTGATTTCATCGATCAGATGCAGATGCACCTCGTCCGCGCTCAAATTGCGCAGCGGTGCCATGGCGAACTCGGGATTGAAGGCGATGGTGATCGGCACGCCCTTGTAGTTGATCGCGAGCGTTTCACGCGCCTCGCCCACGTCTGGCGAGGAGGCGACGATCTCGACACTGCCCGGCGTGAAGATGAACTTGATGGAGTTCGACTTGTCGGTCGTGAGCAGCGAGACGCGGGAGATCGCGCGGAGGAAGCCTTCACGATCCAGCGGGATGCGCTCCTTCGACTCTCCAGGGATGACCTGACGGTAGTTGGGGTAGTTGCCGTCGATCAGTTTGCTGACAAGGAAGCTGTCGCCGAGGTCAAATCCCACCTGCGAACCGGTGACTCGGATGGAGACCTCCCCGGAGTCACCCAGCAGGCGGGAAAGCTCGTTCACCGCCTTGGTCGGCACGATGATGTCGATCTCCTGGCTCTGCGGGAATTCGAGCTCCTGCTCCACCATCGCCAGACGGCGGCCGTCCGTGGCCACCATCGTGAGGGCGTTTTCCTTGAAGGAAAACAGGATGCCGTTGAGCACGTAGCGTGTCTCGTCGGTGGAGATGGCGTAGCTGGTCTTGCGCAGGCAGTCGCGCAGCATCTGCTGCTCGATCTTGAATTCCCGGGCGTCATCAAAGCGCGGCAGCGCGGGAAATTCCTCGCTGGTGAGGCCCAGGACCTTGAAAAAGCTGGGGCCGCTGCGGATCGAGGCGACATTTTTCTCATCCACCTTGACCTCGATCTCCTCGGCGGGCAGCTCGCGGACGATCGTGGCCAGACGGCGGGCGGGAAGCGTCGTCGCCCCCGGTTCATCGACCTCCGCAGGCACGGAACAAGTCACACCGACGTCGAGATCCGTGGTGGTGAGTTCGAGCACACCATCCCTGGCCTTGAGCAGGACGTTGGAAAGGATGGCTAGAGTGGTGCGCGAACTGACCACATGCTGGACTTGGTTGATGGCGCCCAGGAAGGATTCCTTGCTGATGGTGAACTTCATAAAAATGCCTGCTTTGGGGCGATTTGTTAACAAACCCCGAGTAAACGGCAAGGATATTGAGGAGAAAAATCCAGGTGTCTAACTGCAATGTGGATTCCTTCGTCCTCAGGGCGGGTCCAGCCTGCGAGGAACGGATTCAAACACCACAGGCACCGCCACTCCAAAAATGCGTGGCCGGGTCGTCCGCTCCGGCGACGCCTCGACCGCCAGGTGCTTGAAAAAGTCGTCGAAACGCAGGCTGCACTGCAGCCGCCGCTGGCTGCCATCGATCTTCGGGTTCACCTGAATCACGGCCTCGGTGAAGGGCGGCTTTGTTTTGATCGCCTGTGCCCGCTGGCGGCTCTCCTCCAGGCTGAGCGTCTTGTCCTTGATCACAGCGTCCAGCTTTTCGAGGTCTTCACGCGTGACGGGTGCCCAGAGACGCTGCCACACCAGGGGCCTCACCTTCACCGCCTGCACATTCGTCCAGCGCTTCTCCTCCGGCGACACCTGATCCCAGAAGCCGACGATCAGCATGAAGGGTTCATCGATGTCGAACTGCCGCAAGGCATCGCCGAGCCCGACGGGCGTTCCATGCTTGGCGGCCTTCGGATTCACGGGAATTCCGCCGTGATCGGGATTCGCTGACGCCGGTATGTCCCATTTCTGCGTCTGGCTGGCTGGAACGTATCCGCCAAAGAATGTCTCCCGCAGCCATCGCTCAAATTGCAGTCCGTGACTCTGAACTTCACGGCTGGAGGATCCACACGGCAGCAAGACGATGCTCGTCAGGACAAGGATCCGCAAAGGCTTCATCGGCTTCGATCCTGCACACGGGTTTGGTGGAGCATAGCGGGTTCGAACCGCTGACCTCCTGCATGCCATGCAGGCGCTCTACCAACTGAGCTAATGCCCCGGAATAAAAAACCGGCTCCCCTGGTTTTGGGGAGCCGGAGACTAGCAAAGAGGTCTGTTTTGACAAGCAGTTATTTGCTCTTCTTCGCATCACCTTTCGGAGCGGCGGCAGGTGCCGCGGCCGGAGCCGGTGCAGGAGCGGCTGCGCCACCCTGGGGCTTCGGCAGCTTGTCGAAGATCTTCTTGGCTTCCGTGACTTCCTCAGGCTTCATTTTGCCTTCGAGCTGCTTGATCACATTCGCGGTCACGTCCTTGTCAGCCTGGCTGCCGCCTTTTTCAGCGAGTTCGTCAGCCTGCTTGGCATAGGCCCACGCACGAGCGAGTTCCGGCGTGCCTGGAACAACACCCACGGCATACAGATTCGCCAGACGGAGCATCGCGAGCGCATTGCCCTGCTGGGCGGCGTCGGAGTAGTGACCGGCGGCCACCGTGCGGCTCTGGCGGACACCTGCGCCCTGCTCATACAGGATGCCGAGGGCGATCTGCGCAGGGGCGAAGCCCATGTCAGCGGCACGCTGATACCAGCCGGCGGCAGCGACAAGGTCCTGCGTGGTGCCGGTGCCATTTGCGTAAAGACCGGCGAGGCGGTTCATGGCCTGGGCGATGCCAGCGGTGGCGGCCTTCATGTGGAAGGCGAAGGCCTTTTGAGGGTCTTTGTCCACCACAGTGCCGGTTTCATAATAGACACCGACGTTGTAGAAGGCCTCGGCCAGATTGTTCTGGGCAGCGAGACGGTAGAGATCGAGGGCGCTCTTCGGATTGGGCTGAATGAGGATGTTGTCCTTGTCGTCACGCTTGCCCTTCGGGTCCTTGATGATGCCGGTTTCGAACGCATTGCCGAGGCGGAAGAGAGCCTGCGGATCGCTGCCGTTGGCGGCCTTGGTGTAGTATTCGAAGGCCTTCGTCACGTCCTGCTTCACATCGGCACCGTTCGCGCCGACACCGTTTTCATAAATCTGGCCGAGAATGCGGTTGGCGGCGGCAAGCCCCTTGGCAGCAGCGTCGTCGAACATCTTCAGCGCGGCGGCCACGTCCTTCTTGACCAGCTTCGGGCTGTCCTTGGTGTCAGGATCGCCATTAAGCAAGCGGGCGCCATAGGTGCTGAGAGCGACCGCGTTGCCCTGCTTGCCAGCTTCGATGAGGTAATCGAGCGCCTTCTGGTGATCCTGCGGGACGCCTTCCACTCCAGCGGAGTAAAGCTGGGCCAGGCCGAGGGTCGCCTCGCCGTCACCCGCCTTGTTGCCCTGTTCGAGCAGCGCCTTCGCCTTCTCAACGCTCTTCTCCACGATCACCGTGCCTTTTTCGCCTTCTGTGACGCCCTGGAGGTGCAGTTGGGCCAGCATGCGGCGGGCCACCTTGTTGTCAGCCGCTTCGGCTTCCTTGATCAGACCGATCGCTTCCTTGACCGCCGCAGGATTCTGCGCGCCAGCCTGCATCAGCACCTGAGCGAGTTCCGATTTGGCAAGAGTCTGGCCCGCATTGGCGGCTTCGCGGTAAAGAGCAGCCACCTCATTGATGTTGGCTCCGCTCAGCACTCCCCAGTGAGCGAGCGCGTAAAGCGCGTCCTTGTCCTTCTTCTGGGCGAGTTCACGAACCTTCGCGACCGCGTCATTGAATGCCTTGTTGATGTCCGCGTTGTTGGCACCGGGGCTTGCCTGAACCTTCTTCTGTTCGGTTTCAAGCGTCGTGAGGATATCGACAAATTCTTTCGATGCTCCGGGCATTTCGGCAGTGTCGATGCCGGCGACCGCGACGAGAGCCGCGAGTTTCAGTTTGATGGCTGTGAGTAGCATAGTGGTTGATTGGGGCGAGGGGCGTTTTGGACCCGGCGATGCGGGGAGCGTTCATTTTTCAGAAGAAAGCCCATGGAAATCAAGCTTTTGGTGAAAAGTTTTTTGTTAACGCCTCCGAAGTCTCGCACACAAACTCCCCAGGCTGCGCCGTTGACGCGATTCCTTCAGGCTGCCATTCTGGCCGCCCTTTTATGGCAGAAATCACATCTCCCAGCGCCGCAGCCGCCGCCCCTCCGGAAGGTGCTGCCGCGCCTGCGAAAGCCCGGGAAAATTTCAAAAAGCGCAACGAGATCCCCAGCGCCGAGGAACTGCTCGCCTCCTTCAACCGCGCCCTGCCCTTCAGTGACGAGGCTGAGAAAGGCGTGCTGTCCTGCCTGCTCCAGGACCCCGTCGAGCGTCTGAGCGAATGCCGCGTGAACCTCCCGGCGCTCGCCTTTTACCATGAGGCGAACCGCACCATCTACGAGAAGCTGCTGGAGTGTTACGACAAGAACCTTCCTGTCGATCCAGTCACGCTCACCCATGCGCTGCGTGACCAGAACCTGCTCGACAAAGTGGGCGGCGCGGCGGCGATCTCCGAGTTGTTCGCCTTCGTTCCCATCACGGCGCATTTTCCGTTCTATAAGAAGATCGTTCTCGACAAGCACATCCTGCGCGAGCTCATCCACGCCAGCTCGCTCAACATCCATCATGCCTATGAGCATGGGAAGGAGCAGATGGATGAGAACCTCGACACACTCATCGACCACGCGGAGCAGCGCATCCTCGCCGTGCGCGAGTCGTCGGGTGCGAAGGAAGGCATCAAGTCGCTCTCCACGCACGTCATGGATGCGATCGACAGCATCCAATACATGCTGGAGCATCCCGGACAGCTTCGTGGTTTGTCCACCGGCTACTCAAAGCTCGACAGCATGAGTTCCGGCCTGCAGGGCGGCGAAATGTTCGTCATCGCCGCCCGTCCTTCGATGGGAAAGACCTCGCTCGCGATGAACATCGTCGAACACATCGCCGTGGACTGCAATTCACCCTGCGTTGTGTTCTCCCTCGAAATGAGCGCCACGATGCTCGTCCGTCGTCTTCTCGTCTCACGTGCCCGGCTCAGCATGCAGGATCTGTCACGCGGCCTGCTCTCACGGGCGCAGCAGGACGCGCTGGCCAAAGCCACCCGTGATCTTCAGAAGGCGCAGATCTTCATCGATGAGACGCCCGGCCTCGACATCATGGAGATGCGCGCCAAGTCCCGACGGCTGAAAAAACAGCACAACATCCAGATGATCATGATCGACTACCTGCAGCTCGTCACCAGCGGCAGCCGTCGTGCGAAGGACAACCGCCAGATCGAGATCGCTGAAATCTCCGCCGGCATCAAAGGCATCGCCAAAGAACTGAACGTGCCCGTGATCGTGCTCGCCCAGCTCAATCGTGCGGTCGAATCCCGCAAAGGCCAGCGTCCGGTGCTCTCCGACCTGCGTGAATCCGGCTCCATCGAGCAGGACGCCGACATGGTCGGCCTCCTCACCCGCGCCGACTACGCTGGAGCGAAGATGGAAGTCGAGGACGAGGAAGCCGAAGAGAAGAAACGCGGCGAGGCGCTGCTCATCCTGGCGAAGAACCGCAACGGCCCCACCGACGACGTGCCGTTGCGCTTCATCGACCACGCCATGCGTTTCGTCGAACGCGCCGAGGAGGCCGAGTCGCCGTGATCAGCCCTGTTTTTTGAGCAGATCGCGGATCTCCGTCAGCAGAACCACATCCGCAGGCGGAGGAGGCGGCGGAGCCGCAGCCTCCTGCTTCTTCATCATCGACATCAGCTTGTTCATCGGCTTGATGATCACAAAGAACACGACCGCAGCGGTGATCAAAAAGCTGATCACCGCGCCAATGATGCCACCAAGATCAAGTTCGATCACCTTCTTCACCGTTTCCATCACCGGCTGGCCGTTTTCCATCACCGGTTTGCCATCCGCACCCAGTTTTGCCACCTGCACCGCCGTCTCACGCAGAGGGATGCCCAGCTTTGGATTCGGACCACTGCCAATCAGCGCCAGCAGCGGCTCCACGATGCCTTTGGTGAATGCGGTCACGATCCCGGTGAAGGCGGCACCGATGATGACACCGGTGGACAACTCGATGACGTTGCCCTTGAGGATGAACTGCTTGAACTCGTTGAGCATGGCGATGGCTTTGGTCATGACAGGGAAGGATCGTTTAGGAATGAGGGACCGGCATTCTCAGCCGGTCCCTCATTTACAACAGCCAGCACCTTCCGCGCCAGTTCAAACTTCCTGCGCCACTTTCCAGCTCTCCACGTCCAGCCCCTCACGCAGCCGGGCAAAGCTCGACGCGACACGCTCGCGCGTCACTTTGCCGAAGAACCGCACCAGACGCACGAGCTTCGCGATTTCCGCGTCAGATATCGTCAAGTCAGCGATCCGGCTCTGCGCGTGCGCCAGGGCACAGCTCCACACAAACAGCTCCGCGCCCACGTCCACGAAATGGCCAAGCAACACCTGCCGCTTCTCCAATTTCGGACCATTCAGCGCCATCGCGAGAAACAAATCCCGCGCCAGTTTGCGGCTGAGCCGCGCCACAGCGTCCAGATCGCCCTGCAATTCGGGATGCAGTGAGTTCTTGGCATGACCGGCTCCGGTCGGCAGCCACTTTTTCGGATACCAGAGCGCGTAGAACCGTGCCGAACGCATCGCGGCCCTCGCACGCACCTTCCACGACAGCGTCGTGTTCACTGCCTCGGCGCCCAGCTTCAAATGCGGCTCCAGCGCCTCCCGGGCTATGAACAGCCGCATGATCTCGCTGCTGCCTTCGAAGATCGTGTTGATGCGCGAGTCGCGGAACAGACGCTCCACAGGCTCCGGGGTCTCACCACGAGCTTTCAGCGACTGCACGGTCTCAAAACCGCGGCCTCCACGCATCTGCATCGTGTCATCCATGATCCGCCAGGACTTCTCGCTGCCCCAAAGCTTGCCGATCGCCGCTTCAAGCCGCACATCCGCATGCTTGTCCTTGTCCACCAGCGCCGACACATAACGCACCACGCTCTCCATCGCGAAGGTGTCGGCGGCCATGCGGCTCAGTTTGTCCGCGACCGCCGCGTGACGGCCGATCGGCTGGCCCCATTGCTCACGTGAACGCGCCCAGCGCGTGCTGATGTCGAGGCAGCGCTTCGACAAACCGGTGCAGGCGGCTGGAAGCGTGATGCGACCGGTGTTGAGCGTGGTCAGGGCCACTTTGAGCCCGCGTCCGACACCGCCGATCACGTTTGCCACCGGCACACGCACATTTTCGAAACGAATGACGCCGTTATAGAGTGCCTTCAGCCCCATGAAGCGGCAGCGGTGCATGATCTCGACGCCCGGCCAGTTCGTTTCGACGATGAAGGCGGTCGTGGCATGCGGCTTCTCAGGCGTGGGCGTTTTCGCCATCACCACGATCAGACCGGCCTTCGTGCCGTTCGTGCACCAGAGCTTATCACCGTTCAGGATGAAGTGCTCGCCATCGGCTTCGAGCTTTGCTTCGGTTTTCATCCGCGCCGGATCGGAACCGACATCGGTTTCAGTCAAAGCGAAGGCGCTGATCTCGCCTTTGGCGCAACGCGGCAGGTATTTCGCCTTCTGCTCCTCTGTGCCGAACAGAATCAGCGGCTGCGGAGCCCCGATGGATTGATGCGCGGACAACAACGCGGCCAGATTGCCGCAGCGGCTGCCCAACAGCATCGCCGCACGTGAGTAATTCGTCTGCGACAGCCCGAGTCCGCCATACTTCACCGGGATCTTGATGCCGAAAGCACCGATCTTCGCCAGTTCCTCAAGCAGCACGTCCGGAACCTCGCCTGAGGCGTCGATCTCATCAGGATCGGCATGCTTGTCGAGCACGTCTTCGAGACGATGCAGAAAGGCGTCTCCCTGATCCCGATCCTCGACGCTTTGCTTGGTGAACGGCAGCAGCGTGCCAAAGTCCGGCTCGCCGAAAAAAATGCCTGCGGCCAGGCCCGTGTTGCGTCGCTCATCACGAGCGGCTTCCGCCATCTCCAGGGCGGCGCGTTGCCCCGCGTTCATGCGGGACGTGTCGATCAGTGTCTTGGTTTCTTCGAGTGTTGGGTTCATGGCTTGGGTCCTCCATTCGATGGTTCAGTAATCAATGATGCCCGTGTCCCGGGCGAAAGTGACCGGGCCGCCACGAAAAGGCGGGTAACCGGTGCCGAGTACCATCGCGAGGTCGATGTCGTCGGCGCTGCGGACGATGCCCTCTTTGAGGCAACGCATCGCCTCCTGGCTCAGCAGCAGGGCCAGATTCGTGCGGATGCTCTCATGATTCGGCAGGTCAAAGTGGCCATCCTCCAGCACTTCCTTGCCGTCTTTGTAGCGATAGAAGCCCTGGCCGGTCTTTTTGCCGAGATGTCCCGCCTGCACGAGTTTGTCGAGCGCGTTGGACCTCGGAAAACGATCAGGGAAGGCCGTGGCGAGCGTGTCAGCCACATGCACGGCCACATCGAGTCCGATCTCATCCAGCAGCCGCATCGGTCCCATCGGCATGCCGAACTCGAGCATCGCCTCGTCGATGTCCTTCACCGGGATGCCCTTTTCATGCAGCCTCACGGCCTCCATGAGATACGGCACCAGGATGCGGTTCACCAGGAAGCCAGGGCTGTCTTTGACGACGACCGGCGTCTTCCCGATCTTCTGCACAAAGCTCACCGCCGTGGCGAGCACGTCAGGCGCCGTCTCCGGCAGCACGATGATCTCCACCAGCGGCATGCGATGCACCGGATTGAAAAAGTGCAGCCCGATCACGCGCTCCGGATGCGGCACGGTCCGCGCCAGTTCGGCGACGGAAAGCGCGCTCGTGTTCGTGGCGAGAATCGTGTCATCCGCCACGCGTGAGGCCAGATCCGCGAAGATCTTCTTCTTCAGATCCATGCTTTCCATGGCAGCCTCGATCACGAGATGATGGCGGGTGAGTGGCACCGGCGTGTGCGTGGTGCTGATGCGGTCCAGCGTGTCCCTGCCCTGCACCCTGGACACCAGCCTGCGGCGCGTGGCTTCTGAAACGAGGCCATGAACACGTTCCAGTCCACGCGCGAGGCTGTCGTTGGTGACGTCGGTCATCAAGACACGGACGCCACGCGAAGCGAGTGTGTGCGCGATGCCAGATCCCATCACGCCCGCGCCGACCACCACCGCATCGTGGATCGGAATGGCCGTTCCCGCGGCCGCCGGGCGTTTGCTGGCTTCTTCGCGCTTGAAGAAAAGATCGATGAGCCGGGGAGACTCGGCTCCCTTGATGAGTTCGGCGACGGCTTCGCGTTCAAGTCGCAATCCGTCCTCGATTTCACCCCTCACGGCATGGGTGACGACATCCACCGCCTTCGTGATGGATGGATAAAGCCCACGCGTCCGCGCCTGAACCTTGCGTTTCGCCATGCGGTCGATCAGCAACGGTAAACCAAACAGGTTTTCGGGCATGAAACGAGCTTTCGGCCGTTTTCCGCGAGCCAGGCGACGTGCGAGTGTTTCGAGATGCTCCTTGGGCACGACGTGATGAACGAGTCCCGCCTTCTTCGCCGCGATTGCATTCAAAAGCTTGCCGCTGGTGATGAGTTCGAGCGCCTTTCGCACTCCAATCAATCGCGGCAGACGTGTCGAGCCGCCCCACGCTGGCAGAATGCCGAGCTGCGTCTCCGGCAGGCCGATCTTGGTCGATTCGTGGTCGCTGGCGATGCGCCAGTCACAAGCGAGCGCCACCTCGAAGCCGCCACCCATGCAAGCGCCGTGAATGGCGGCGATCTTCAAGACGTGAAGCCGCGACAAACGATCGAAAACTGCCTGCCCGAGCCAGATGAGATCATTCACTCGCCCAGGCGGCATGCTGCGAATGCCTTTGAGATCGGCGCCAGCGACAAAGATGCGATCCTTCGCACTGCGAATCACCAGCGCCTTCACGCGCGTGTCGTGTTCGAGCGATTCGAGGTTGTGATTGAACTCGCGCAACGTCTCCTCGTTCCAGACGTTGGCGGAGGCCTTCGGCGAATCAAACGTGAGCCACGCGATGCCATCATGGTCCACTTCAAGCCTGAAGTGTTTTGCCGGCAATGGGTGGCCGTGAACAATCGATTCAAGAATGTGGGGCGGGTCGTGGATGACCGAGGGCCGGTGGGTGAGCAGCGTTTTCATGGCGTTGGATGGTTGGGGGTTCTAAATCAGAGCGCTTCGATGCAGGCGGCCATTCCCTGGCCGCCGCCGACGCAGAGGCTGACCACGGCACGTCTTGCATCTGTGGCGTGAAGCTGGTTGAGCGCGGTCTGCACGAGACGGGCACCACTCGCACCGACCGGGTGGCCCAGGGCGATGGCACCGCCGCAAACGTTCACTTTGGCAGGATCGAGCTCGCCCAGCGGCGCTTCCAGCCCCGAACGGCGGGCACAGGCCGCGTCGCTGACACATTTCATCACGGCGAGCACCTGGGCGGCGAAGGCTTCGTTGATCTCGACCACGTCGGCGTCTTCCAGCTTCCATCCGCCGCGATGCAACGCTGCATCCATCGCCCGCACCGGGCCCAGGCCCATGCGCATCGGATCACAGCCGGTGGCCGCATAGCTGACGAGGCGACCGAGCGGCTTCCAGTTGTGCGCCGCGGCCGCCTCTTCCGTCGCCACCAGCAGCGCGACCGCACCATCGGTGATCTGGGAGGAATTGCCCGCTGTCACACTGCCCGTGAGTGGATCGAAGATGGGCTTCAGTTTCGCCAGCTTTTCCAGGCTGGAGTCAGGACGGATGCCGTTGTCGCTGGAAACGACCTTTTTCCCGAGCACGGGCGCGATTTCCTGACCCAGGAGGTGGTTCGACTGCGTGGCACGAAGATGCGAACGCATGGCAAAGGCGTCCTGAGCCTCGCGGCTGATGCCGAACTCGCGTGCGAGCAGTTCCGCCGTCTGGCCCATGTTCAGACTCGAAACCGGATCGGTCAGCCCCAGCTTCAAGCCGATGACAGGCGCGAAATCAGCCGGCCGGAAGTGCAACGCGGCCATCGCACGGCCTTTGATGTCGCGTGCGCGGCTCATCGCGGTGAATTTTTCCACCGCAGGCTTGGAGAAGTAGAGCGGCATGTTGCTCATGCTTTCCGTGCCACCCACGATGAATACCTCCCCCTGCCCCGCGCACATCTTGGCATGTGCGAGCGTGATCGCCTCCAGCCCGGAGGCGCAATTCCGATGAACGGTCATCGCGGGTTTCGATTCCGGCAGCCCAGCACGCAACGCGATGACACGGGTGATGTTCATCGCCTCCGGCGGCTGGCCGACACAGCCAAAGATCGTCTCATCCACCAACATGGGATCGATTCCCGTGCGTGTGAGCAGCGAAGACACGGCATGGCGGCCGAGATCGACCGCGTCGAGATGAGCGAGGTCGCTGCCGGCGCGCGCAAATGGAGTGCGCACAGCGGAAACAATGACAAGCGAGGGCGTTTTCATGGCAGTTCAGGAGCTGAGCGCCACAGACGATGCGGCGGCGGTTTTCGGACGATGATCGACGAGTTTTTCCTCCTTCAGCAGGAGGCCGACGCCGAGCTGCTCACGCATCTCGGCCAGCGGGTGGAAGTGGAGCGCGTTCGGCGTGATCTCAGTAGCTTCATGGAAGCGACGAGTGACAGCGAGTTTCAGGTCGCTCTCACGCACGCCTGGCTCAGCGGTCAGATGAAGATGCACTTCGTCCGTGTCCAGCGGATCGTCATGGCGCTTCCGCAGCTCGATCTGCCAGGCGACGATGCCTTTCTGGTCATCCAGCAGGTGTTCGAGGAGATTGAAGTTAACCAGCGTGCCCTTGAGCTTGTCCATGTACAGCTCGCGCACCTCACTGACCCGTGAGATCGGTCCGAGCAGACGCTGGCATGTGCGGCCGCAGTTCGGGCATTTCTCCCAACTGAGTCCGCCTTCCGCGATGTCGCCGGTGCGATAGCGCATGACCACGGTGCCGCGCGAATCAAGTGGGGTGAAGACGACTTCACCCGGTTCGCCATCGGGCACCACCTTTCCGGTCTTCGGATCGATGAGTTCGACGATGCCGAGGTCCGGACTGAGGTGATAACCAGTGCTCGCAGCCTCCGATGAATCACCGACGCATTCTGGAAACGCCATCTTCGCTTCGGTGAAGCCATAAACGGCCATCACATGGACGCCAGGGCTGCCAAGTTGAGCCGCAAGGTCACGCAGCCTTGCGCGCAGGCCTTCCGCGGCTTTTTCACCACCGATGACGATGCGTTTCAGGTTCGGCCAGCATTTCTTCTGCTCCACCGCCTCCAGCATGAGGTGGTACATGAACGTGGGCATGCCGATGATGATGTCGGGCTGGATCTTGTCGATCAGCTTGATGTTTCCCTCGGTTCCCATCGTCTTCCCACCGCCGCTGCTGACCATGAAGGTGCCGAAGCCGAGTCCCGCATGATGCGTCTGCCAGAAGGCCAGATGTGGAGCATACGGGAAGAGGTTCACATGACGGAAATCATGCTGCGACCGCCCGCCAAGCATGATGCGCTCGCCGGTAAGATCCAGATTCTTCAGATCATGCTTCGTGTAGAGGAACGGCACCGGCTCTGCACTGCGTCCGGTGGTGCTGGTGAGCAGAACGGGACGAAACTCCGCCTCGGCAGCCGCTTT
This sequence comes from Prosthecobacter sp., assembly GCF_014879935.1. GTDB lineage: Bacteria > Verrucomicrobiota > Verrucomicrobiia > Verrucomicrobiales > Verrucomicrobiaceae > Prosthecobacter. The sequence goes on along the minus strand of NZ_JACSRD010000072.1, from coordinate 9,939 downwards.
GGCGGCAGATCGCCCGTGAAGCAGTGCGGTGAAGATCATTCCAGGATCACGCCGCAGGGCCGCTTCATCGGGAATGAGCACAAACTCGCGCTGCTGTTCACGAGGAACGGCGAGATCGCTTTTCGAGGTGAACGGAACGCGGCTCCAGTCATCCAGGGTCCGGATGTCGCCCGGTTCGATGTCGTGTTCGGCGAACACGCGGCGGTAATGCGCGCTGAAGGGCAGCACGCGTGAACTCAGGTAGTCGCGCAGGCGCGCGGCCTGCCAGCGCCGCCAGGTCTCATGCGGCGCGGAGTTCCAGTTCGGAGTGGGATGGAGCAATTTCATGGCTGATTGACTCCTTCATGGGTGGTTGGGGATGCAGCAGTTCTCGAATGGCCGGAAGGGCCGCACGCGCGGCATCACGGCCCGCCTGCAGATACTGCTCGAAATTCTCGTAGTCGTGCCACGTCGAGCGCGCAAAGCGCGGGTGGATCACGACATCTGCCACAGCTTCCTCCTTGTTGATGAGGCGGAGCTGCGCGGCCATCAAGGCACGGCGGAAGGTGTCCAGCACATTGCCACGAGCCAGGAGGTTCACTTTCCGCCAGAATGAGCGGAACAATCGTGCCAGCGCATTCCGTGTGTCCTGGTCTCCGGTGTCGAAGGTGCTGTCGTGGTTGGCTTCAAAATCCTCCGAGGCCGGCATGACATTGACCGCGATGATGGCGTCCAGATGCAGGCGCTTCTTCAGCAGCGTGACCGGCAGCGGCTCCGAGGCACCACCATCGGTGTAGCGCCTGCCATTGAGATGAACCGGGGCGCAGATGGCCGGAATCGCCGAGCTGGCATGCACCGCATGCGATACGGGCCCGGAATCAAAGACGTGCGGCAGAAGATTATCGAGATCGGTGGCGATGATGATGAGCGTCTTGTCGAGATCAGCAAAGGTCTTGCCGCCGACATCGCGTTCGAGGTGCTGGCGCAGCCTGTCGCCACGGATGAGGCCTGCGGAGGGCGGGATGTTGAAGTCGAGCAGCGCTTTCAAGGTGGCGCGGTCCTTGATCTCACGCGCACGTTCCTCCAAAGCGGAGGCACTCAATCCGGCGGCCCACAAGGCGCCGACGTAGGCGCCCATGCTGCAGCCGGCGATGGCGGTGATCGGGATGCCCTCCTCCTCCAGCACTTGAATCACACCGGCATGCGCCAGGCCACGCGCGCCACCGCTGGAAAGCACCAAGCCGATGCGCGGGACACGTCCTCCCCCTGAGCCGTGCCGGGCGCTTTCCTCGGCGCGGTTCCATCCCTGACTGGGTGGATGGAGGCTGGCGTTCATGGCCGTGTGGGTTCTGCAATGATATAGACCTGTGAGACAAAAATAGTTTCAAAAAAGGTGTCAGAATGTGCTTACAATCTGACCGATGAATGACACTGATCTCGATCGCATGCTCAAGCGTATCCCTGGTGCGGACGCCTTCGCGTGTCCGCCATCCTTCGAGAGCGAAGTGATGGCGCGGGTGCGCGTGGATGATGGCCGCGCCCGGCGCTGGCGCTGGTTGTTGCGCTGGCTGCTTGTCACCGCGGCCATTTCCGCGGTGCTCACCGCCAGCGCGGTCGGCTGGTCATTGGCGAGACAGGACACGACCCACACCACACCACCCGCGATGAACCTTTTCCGCGAGGGGGAGGCACGATGACTCTGCGCGGCAGGCTGCTGGTGACGGCGATGGTGTTTTCCGTGCTGCTGGCGGGCACGACGGCCTGGCTGGTGACGGACTGGACGCTGCATCGCCATGGTGAGGGCCATGCGCATGAGCACGGCGACGCGGATTTTCACGGCTGGATGCACGAGCACCTCGACATCACCCCGGAGCAGCATGAGAAGCTGGAGCCGATCGAGGCGGAGTTTGAGGCGCAACGTGTCCGTTTGAAGACCACGATCCGCGACGCAGGCCTCGAAGTGGCCGCCACCATCAGCGAGGACCAGGTGGACGACGCCCGCCTGAAGTCTGCCCTGGAGCGACTCAACAAGGCCCAGGGTGAACTTCAACGCCTGACGCTGGATCACTTCTTTGCCATGAAACGCTACCTGCGTCCCGCGCAGGCCAGCAAACTGGTGGAATGGACCCATGACAGCATTGCCCGCGAACCTTGACCTGCCGCTGACGGACACCGAGACCGTGCCGCACGATAACGCGGAACGGCAGAAGATCCGTGCCGCCCAGGGCGGCGACATGGCCGCCTTTGAATGGCTGGTGCGCCAGCATGAGGAGCGTTTGTTCGGCTTCTGCTGCCGATGGCTGCGCTGCGTCGAAGACGCACGGGAAGTCTGTCAGGATGCCTTTGTCCGCGCGTGGCAGGCGCTGCCAGAGTTTGAAAACCGCGCCAAATTTTCGACGTGGCTCTACCAGATCGCCCTCAACCTCTGTCGTGACCGCGCCAAAACCCGCTCCTCACGCCAGCAGGAACACACCATCGCCTTGGAAGAAATCGAAAAGACGCCGCTTTGCCCGCAGAACACACCGGTGGAAAATGCCGAACTGCAGAGCGAGTTGAAGAAGCTGGAGCTCGGCCTCTCACTTCTGCCGGAGAAGCTGCGCGCCGCCTTGATCCTCACCACCATGGAAGGTCTGAGCCAGGAGGAATGCGCGCTGGTGCTGAACTGTTCAGTTCGCGGCGTTGAAGGCCGCGTTTATCGCGCCAGACAGATGCTGATGGCCTGGTGGGATGAGAACAAGTGAGCTGCCTCACGCCACGGCCACCATCGGCACACCCAGCTTGTCCACACTGGACTCCGCCGTCTGGAAGAAGCTTACAGCGCCGCTGGTGACATCGTAGAGAGCGCCGACGATGGCGATCTTGCCTTCCTCGGCCAGCTTGTTCAGCGCTGCGCTGCGCTGGCGGATGGTCTTGATCGTGCGGATGACATTGAGGCGGGAGATTTCGTTGGTGTAGGCGTCTTTTTCGCCAGGAGCCCACGCTTCGGTTTTTTTCAGCGTGGCGGGATTGATGGCCTGCTGGATTTCTGTGACCAAACCATCGAGATTGCCACAAGGCGTCGCTTCGCTGGCCTTCTTCGCCGCGGCGAGCAAATCTACAGCCGCATTCACGGCACCGCAGCTCGTGTGGCCGAGCACGACGACGAGCTTCGCGCCCACCACGGCGCAGGCGTATTCCAAACTGCCCAGAAGCTCCGTGGTGGCGATGTTCCCGGCCACACGGGCGCTGAAAATGTCGCCGAGGCCAAGGTCAAAGACCACTTCCGCGGGTGCGCGTGAGTCGATGCAGCCGAGCACAGCCGCCATGGGGAACTGTCCGTTGCATGTGGCGCTGATCTGGCGGCTGAAGTCGCGCTGGATGCGCTCGCCGGCGAGGAAGCGCTGATTGCCCGCCTGGAGGATTTCGAGCACGCCCTGGGGGCTGAGCCCGCTCTGTACCTCGCGGCTCGTGTAATCGACGAACTGCACGTGATCCTCGCTGATGTTGTGATCCTTCAGCCCCAGGAATCCAAGTTCCACGCCACGGGCCGCTGCCGTGGTGTCCCGGAAATCCGAGAGCAAATCACGGATGTCAGGATCGATGTAGTCCGTGTTGCGCGCGTCGATGATCACCCGGCCGCCCCGAGGCACGTCATAGAGCGTCTTTTCGAGCACCGCACGGTTCAGGAAGCTCACCTGGTTCGCCAGCTCGATTCGCAGCACGTCACCGGAGGTGTGCTTTTCCATCACGCGACGCAGCGGTCGGCGCAGATTGCTGTGCAGAATGAACAGGATGCTCATCCCCAGGCCGATGAGCACACCCGTGAGCAGATCGGTCAGCACGATCGCCGCGATGGTGATGACAAACGGCAGGAACTGGTGCCTGCCCTCGCTCCACATCTCCTTGAAGAGTTTCGGGCTGGCCAGCTTGAAGCCGGTGACGATCAAAATGGCTGCCAGGGCGGAGAGCGGAATCTCATTCAGCCAGTGTGGCACCGTCATGACGCACACGATGAGCAGGACGCCGTGCAGGATGGCGCTGAGCTTCGATTTGCCGCCCGCGTTGATGTTCACAGACGAGCGAATGATGACGCTCGTCATCGGCAGGCCGCCGATCAGGCCCGCGATCAGGTTGCCCGTGCCTTGCGCCACCAGTTCACGGTTCGGTGGTGACTGGCGCTGATCGGGATCGATCTTGTCCACAGCCTCGAGATTGAGCAGCGTCTCCAGCGTGGCCACGAGTGCCACCGTGATCGCGGCTTTGAAGACGAGCGGATTGCCGAAGTGCTCCACCCCCGGGAACTGCAAAAAGCCCAGGAATGCCTTGAAGTCACCCGCCACCGGCACCTGCACGAGGTGCGATGCCTTCACCTCCCAGGCATGCCCCATCTTTCGCAGCAACAGATTGATGGCCACGCCGAACAGCACCACGACCAGAGCGGATGGCACGGGCAGCTTTTTCAGAACCTTCATCTTGTCCCAAACCAGCAGCAGCAGGACTGAGGCGATCCCGATCAACGCCGCGCCAGGCAGCACATCCGAAAGCGTCGCCAGCAGTTCGGTGAAGGTGTTTTCATGGTCCGGCTGCTCAAAGCTCATCTCGCCTTCGGCGTCCGCGTCATGGCCGAACACATGCGGAATCTGCTTCAGGATCAAAATGAGCCCGATCGCTGCCAGCAGCCCCTTGATGACACTCATCGGAAAGAATGCGGCGATGAATCCCAGCCTGAAAGTGCCCATCAGGATTTGAATCACACCTGCCATCACCACCGCCGCCAGAAATGCCTCGAAGCTGCCCAGCACGGCGATTTGCGCCGCCACGATCGCCGTGAGACCGGCTGCAGGGCCGCTCACGCTTTTGTGCGAGCCGCTCAGGATGCCCACCACAATCCCACCAACGATCCCAGAGATCAGTCCAGAGAACAGTGGCGCATTCGATGCCAGCGCGATTCCGAGGCACAGCGGTAACGCCACCAGGAACACCGCGATGCTGGCGGTGATGTCCTTTGGCAAGGTGACTGAAAGGGTCTGCTGGTTATTGCTCATAACTAAAGCCTCGTGCCGGCCCACCGGTTTGACGATTCCGCTCTTTCAAAGGCTCACTTCGATAAAAGCGAACTGTTCTCGGGCCCCTCCTCGGCTTCCACCCGTTAATCCTCTGTGGCAACCGGCTTGTGTTTGGAAGCCTCAGGCAGTTCAATCCGCCTATTGCCCACCATGCGACTCCTCCTCTTCTCCCTTTGCCCTCTGCTCTTCGCTCAGGCCGCCGAAAAGCCCTTCACGATGCTCACCGACGAGCTCCTCGCGAAGCTCCCCGAAGCCCAGCGAGCTGAATGGACCGCCTACATCGCCAAATCGCGTGCCTTTGCCGAAACCGAGCACCGCATCCTCGATGAAGAACGCACCAAGGCCGAGGCGAAGCCCGCGCCGCACAATCGCGCCGAGTTTGAGCACGCTAGCGACACGCCTGCCGAGTGGTTCGCCAGCGCGGAGAATCAGAAGCTCGCCGAGATCGTCATCAGCTACCAGACACCCACCGGTGGATGGTCAAAGGCGGTCGATTACACGAAAGGCCCGCGCCAGCCCGGCACACACTGGACCGCACAAACAGGCGACGCCTGGCACTACTGCGGCACCTTTGACAACCGCACCACGACCGAGCAGATCAAATTCCTCGCCGGTGTCTTCACCGCCACGAAGCGCGACGATGTGAAGGCCGCGCTGATGAAGGGCCTCGACTACGTTTTCGCCGCGCAGTATCCAAATGGCGGCTGGCCGCAAAACTACCCCGTCGAGCGCGGCTACCACGAGGCCATCACGCTCAATGACGACGCCATGGTGCACATCCTCGAGGTGCTGCACGACCTCGCCGAGGGCGACAACCACTTCGCCTTCGCTGATGACGCACTGGAGCAGCGTGCGCGTGCAGCCTTCGACAAAGGCATCGCCAACTTCGCCGCCATGCAGGTCCGCATCGACGGCCAGCCCACCGTCTGGTGTGCGCAGCATCATCCGCTCACGCTCGAGCCCGTCAAAGCCCGCGCCAAAGAGCCGCCGTCCCTCAGCGGCGGCGAATCCGCGAACCTCGTGAAGTTCCTCATGCGCAGCGGCCCCCTCACGCCCGAGGTCGTCGCCATGATCGAGTCCGCGCTGAAGTGGTTCGATGCCCACCGCCTCACCGGCCTGCGCAAAACGAAGAACGACAAGGGCAAGACCGACTACATCGCCGACCCCGCCTCCACCGACGTGCTCTGGGCCCGCTTCTACGACCTCCAAACAGCCAAACCCATCTTCGCCGGTGCCGACGACGGCATCGTGTATCACACCTTCCAAGAAATGGCCGCCAAAAACAAAGTCGCCTACGACTTCTTCAGCACCAGCCCCGCCGAACTCCTCGGCAAGGAGCTCCCGCGATGGAGAAAGCGGCTGGAGAAGGGGAAGTGAGACGAGAGTTCGTCACGCGGAAACACCCTGTATTCATTAAGATTGAAGAGGTGATAGACACTTGCCACTCGATCAATCACTCACCACCCTTGAAAAAAAGAAATGTGATGTCTCCAGCGTGGATCAAGTCACCATCACGAAGCAGATGGCTATCAATCAGAGATTCATCTTCGTTCACTCTCGTGCCATTTGTTGATCCTAAGTCCGTAAGCTCAAAATCATCGTTCACTTTGTCGATTCTGAAATGCCGGCGGCTCAGAGAGCTGCCCGACGAAATGACCACCTGACAATCTTCGCCACGTCCCACAGTGATCGCCTCTTCTAGTGAAACTGAATACAATGGTTCGGATTCTCCCATGGCAAACAGCAGAGCGGGCTCATGTGGTGTAACAGGCAAGCGCCGGAGCATGGACGCGGCAACAGCCATCCGGGCACGCAACCGGCTCAGGTCTGGCGAGGGTTGAAACACTGTGGAGGCTACCGCAGCCACATCCTTGTCATCTGGCAGTGAGTCGGTATTGGAAATTAGATTCATGGGGGTATTCCTTTTGTTTTATGAATCGAAATCATCATCACCATTTTCGAGTCGGACGATAAGCCCCTGCAATCGTGTCATGATCCGGTGTTTAATCTGATAGATGGCATTTTCCTTGAGGCCGAATTTCTTGGCAACCTCGGCAATCGGCACTCCCTCCAATGCTACAGCACGAAAAACAGCAACGGACTCGGCATTAGTCCTTCGATCAGCCAACACTTGCCGTAACGCCTCTTCCAACAGACTCTGCCGCCAGTCCCGTTCGACGTTTTCATCAACAGCAGAGTGATTGAATGCAGCCATGCTTAGCTTTGCCGATTCTTCTCCTGCTGGATCATCCAGGGAGACCATTCTCTCTTGAAGGCAACGCCGACGTGCCTCTTTCACCTTGTAGGCCACAATCGTCATCAACCAATTCCGAAAGCGTCCCCGCTCTGCATGGTAATCGAAAGAGGTGAGCTTTCGCATGATGACCATGACAGACTCCTGCAGAACATCCATGCAAGCGTGTTCATCACATCCCTGGCGTCGCGCAAACCCCAACAGCACCCCGCCGTAAACTCGGTAAAACCGATCCCATGCGGCTTCGTTGCCGGTTAGTTTGAGGCCCTCGACCAGGCTGAGACGTGTTGTTTGTGACATGGGTGAGCAGGTAGATCGAAGTATTGGCAGGCATGGGAGCTTGGCGCATCTGATTTTTAGGCCGTCGCATAAGAACAAGGGGGCATGGGCCAATAAAGGCGAACTGCGAAGCATCCGCCTTTGCAGGAACATACTCATCACACACTCATGAAATCAACATACCTGCGCTCGTTTATCCTGCTCACCGCATTGCTGTTGGCAGCCACACCTGGCACCCAAGCCAAAACACCACCGAAAGTTCTCAACTGCGTCTTCGGCCTCTTCACTGAGGAAAAGGACGGCATCAACTTCACTCCGGCCACGGAGGTCCCACTCATTCCCGGGCAATTGTTTGGTTGGGTAATGAAGGTCGAGACCGAGACAGACATTGAGACCTTCCCTGTCATTGAAAAGCAGGTCTTGCCGGAAGCTCCGAATGAGTGGCCGGACCCACAAGAACAGGACATTACCATCTCTGAGGATGGCAAGAGCTGCGTGCGTCGCTTCATGGCTGAGCCTGATGAAGAGGGTGTCATCATGAGCGTGTGGGTGGTCGCTGAAGGCGATCCAGAGGGCGTCGGTCACTTTCACTTACAGGTGGCGGAAAATGAAGGTATTCACCTTCTCTTCGCGCTGGTGGATGGCTCAAAGGCACCACCAAAGAATGCCAACGAGAGTGGTTCTTATGTTCCCCCGCAGCTTACGAGTCAGCACGCAGCTTTCTTAGCGCTCGCCAAACAATCCTGCAGCTACCTGGCAGAGCTGGAGATGGCTCTACAGTTCACGCAAATGCGGATCAAAGCAGCAGAAAAGGATGGTGATGAAGCCGACTTGGCAAAGTCTCGCCAGCATTTGCAGACTTTGAAGGGGGAGCATGAAAACGTGAAAGCCGCCTCCATTCTGCTGCAGTCGGCCACCAAGGAAGTGGAACAAGCCATTCAGCGTCGCAAAGCCGTGAGGAAGAGCGCGGCGGAAACAGACTCCCCAGCATCCACAGAGCCTCCAAAGAAAAAGCCCGCCGTGGCCCCACCTGCACGAAGCCCCAATTCTGCCCCGCGAGATCGCGGCAGCCAGCAGATGCAGGCGTGCTTTTCCGAAAAAATTTCTGCCTTTGCATAAGAACCCACACCGAAGCGCCAAGACTCCCTGTCACCAGACGACCAAGCCGAAGACACCGTCACTCAAACAGCCATCCTCAATCAAACTCTCCATACGAACCACCCTATGAAAACAACGAAGCCCAACTCCACTCCCGCAGCCCTGCTCGTCGTGCTTACCCTGCTCGGCGTTACCTTGGGAAGCGTCGCCTACTCACAGACCAAACTGCCAGAGCCTTGCAAGGGTTACCGCAAGTGCAGCTCATGCAGTTGCAGCACCTACCGCTTTGTCCCGAATACCAACTGGACCTGCTACTGCGGCCACGGCTTCGGAAGTCATGGAAACTGACCCAAGCCCACGACCTAACCCAACAGCATTCAAAAAGCACACACTCGGATTTACGATGAAACTCAGACTTACTCCATCGACCCTTCTCGCCGCGCTTCTGCTAGCGGGCTTAATCGTCGGCGGCACACTCGTTTATGCCGGACCTCGTCTGCCTGAACCCTGCCGCTGGAATGGATGTACGGGTTCAGTCTTCTGCAAATGCAAAAACTACCACGGGCAGATCGGTGATCCCTGTCACAACTGCGGGCATAGCATCTTCAAACACTGGTAACGCGAACTCCTTCACCCATGAAAACACACCACCTTATCACCATCATCATATTCTCATTCAAGGCATGGGCTTCGGCTCAGTCCGTGAACTACAACAGCATCGCTGACACTTTGGAGAGAAGCGCAGCCACTCGAGAAGAAACCTTCCAACGGGGACTCACCGGGCAAGGTGGAGGCACGGTGATTGCAGGCATGGGCATCGAATCGGCGCGCATGGCAGCGGCCGCTTTCCGTGAGGGACGTCCGTTCCGTCCTGAGCCCGCTTTATCAATCCAGGATCTCCTGGCTGCCCAATCAGCTCAGTCACGCCCACCTACACCGCAGGAGCGTCTGATGGCGATTCAGATGGAGATGCAACGTGGGCAGGGCATCATCGCCACCTTGAACCAGCTCCAGCAGTTTTGGCAGGGGCAGTTGGTGTTCTCCAAGCAGGTCCAGCAGCCCGTGATGGTCATGGAGGCCCAGGCCGCCATTCGGGAATGTGCAGGCCAGATCAGGCAATGCCAAGCTGAGATGAAAAGGCTCCAGGGCCTCGCTCATGCGATCCAAACCGGAAGATGAAGCCTCTCTCTCACTCAAGACCATGAAAACACATCACCTAGGCAGTGTTTTAAAACCTCTTGAGCGGCTGCATCCAATCGATGACAGCGGCGAAAGCGAGCAGTG
>NZ_JACSRD010000194.1 GCF_014879935.1 Prosthecobacter sp. | reverse complement strand
CGGCCACGGCGCTGTTTCCGGTGTTGTTGCTGTTCGTGCCGTCGCCATCGACGCCGGTGGCCGGTTCCGCTCCCACGGCCAGTGTGACGACCGGACTGTAGATGAAGGTGCCCGGGCCGCCAGGCTGGCTGCCGTTGTTGTCGTTGTCGATGTCATTGTCCGAAGACACCACCACCGCGCTGGCGGCCGGCACGCTGACGGTCGGCGTCACACGCACGTAATACTGGCCTGGAACCAGGTTCGCGAAGGCGTAGGCACCGGTGCTGGAGGTCAGGACGCTGCTGCCGACCTGCGTGTCCGCGTTTGCACCCGATCCACCGATGAGATTGTCCGCACCGGGGCTGAACAACTGCACGGTGGCGCCGCTGAGGCCGAGTTCGCCGCTGTCCTTGAGGCCGTTATTGTTCACGTCGTTCCAGACCAGGTTGCCGACGCTCACCCACGGGGAGATGGAGCACGGCTCGGTCGCGATGGTGAACACGCCGGAAGGATCGGTCTCGAACGATCCCTCGGTGCCGCTGCCAGGCGTGTAGCTGAAGGCAGTCAGGCCGCCGCTGCCGTCATACGCCGGTGCGCTGTCCAGATCCACCGCATGCAGCACGATGCCCGTGCTGCCGCCCGTCTGGATGCCTTCCCATGTGCCGGCGTCGATGCCCATCGAAGTCCAGTTCGAGGCGTTGTTCACCCGGCTCACGTCGATCACGGTCTGGAAGCGCACGCTGGCACCGGTCTCGGTCACCTTTTGCAGCAGCACATCCGTCGCCGTGGTGCTGCCGGTGGCGGTGGAGACCATCAGGTTCGCCGCCGTCTGCCAGCTCGCCTGTCCGAGCGCCGCGTCGTAACGATAGATGCTCACCTTCGGACTGGAGCGGGTCATGCCGTCGATGTACACGATGGCGTGGTCCGCCGTGGCCGGATTGGAGCCGGTGCTGAGCAGGAACCACACGGCGTCCACCTTCGCCGCGCCGATTTGATTCAAGGTGACATCCAGCGAGACACGGCTGAGCGACGCATCATAGACGACGTCAGCGCTGTCGATGTGGGCGATGCCCGGCGTGTAGTTGAAGTCATAAGCCTGCGAAGGCGTCCAGTCGGTGGACTGGCTGAAGATGCCGTCGTGATTCGCGTCGGTGACGAGGAAGTGATAGCAACCGCTGGCGGTCGGTCCGCTCGACTTGAAGCCGAAATCGATCGTCATGTTGCCGTTGTTGTCATCGGCGTCATCCAGCGTGTTGAAAACGCCGCTCTCACCCGTGCTGTTGGTCGGCTCGCCGCTGTCGGACAGGCTGATCAACGCGCTGCTGATGCCGTTGGTGGCCGGCTGCGCGTTGTCGATGCCGTCGTCGTTGCCGACGATGTTGTCGTCGATGTCGTTGTCCGAGGAACTGGCCGGGAAGATCGAGATCGTGTTCACCAGCGGCTTGCCGATGGCGAACTCGGAGGCAGGAATGCGCACGTAATAGGAGCCTGGCACCACGCTGGTGAACTGGTAACGGCCGCGGGTGCTGCCCGCCGAGCTCGTCGTGGTGCTGGTGACGAAGGAACCGGCGCTGTTGAGGAGCTCCACACGCACACCGCCCACGCCTTCGCCAGAATCATAGACGCCGTTGTTGTTGGCATCCTTGTAAACCAGGTTGCCGATGCTGCAGAAGGTCGGACGCAGGCCGAAGTCGAGCGTGTTGTCGATGTTCGTGCCGAAAGGTGCCAGCAACGCGCCGGGCTCCGTCAGCGCCGACAGCGTGATCATCGGCGAATAGATCGGCGCTCCCGTGGCCGACTGCGAGACGCCGTTGTTGTCATTGTCGATGCCGTTGTCCGCGTTGCTGCTCGTCGTGCTGCGGCGCGGGTGCGTGATCGGCGGCGTGAGCTTCACGTAGTAGCGGCCGGCGCTGAGTCCGGTGAAGCTGTAGAGGCCGTCCGTTCCAGTCGTGAAGGTGCTGCCGACTTTCACGTCGTCCCCGTTGTTCACGGTCGTGTCGGTGGACGAATAAAGCTCCATCTGGGCGCCGGCCACGCCCGTTTCGCCGGAATCGACGAGGCCGTTGTTGTTCGTGTCGGAGAAGACGAAGTTTCCGAGCGTGAGAGCGGCGCTGAAGCCAAAATCGACCGTCATCTCCTGATTGCCGCCGCCGGTGGTCATGCTGCCAGGCTCAACATTGAGCGCGAGGTCGATCACCGGGCTGCTGACAGCCGTTCCACTGCCGCCGGGCTGCAGACCGTTGCTGTCATTGTCCACGCCGTTGTCAGCATTGATGCCGGGAGAGGCGAGCGGCCAGAGCGTGTCCGGCGTGGGTAGACGCACGAAGTATTTGCCCGCAGGCAGGCCGCTGAAGAGGTAGTAGCCGTTCGCGTCGGTCAGTGTGGTGGCGACAGGCTGGTCATCGATCGTGTTCGTCAGGTTGTCGGCACCAGGACGCAGCAATTCGACGGTCAGGTTCGGCAGGCCGGGCTCGCGCGGATTCTTGATGCCGTTGCCGTTGGTGTCCGCCCAGACGAAGTCACCGATGGAAAGCGTCGGCGGATCGCAGGTGGCGCTGCCCTGGAGCAGAATGTTGTCGATATCGACGTAACCGGCTCCATCTCCGCCCCAGAGATAGATTTCCATGAGGAAGGACTTGCCTGCGAGCTGCGAACCGGTGGGCACGGCCGACGCGCCGCCGATGAAGCTGGTCCATGGCAGGTTCAGCGAGTACCACGAGCCGGTGGAAGTGAGCGAGAAGGTGTCCGTGGTGGCGGTGTGATAGCTGCCCCCATCCTGCCAGGTCAGCATCACCTTCCCCTGCACCGGCGCGGTGGAGCCGACGCGATAAACGTCGAAGAGAATGTTGCCGATGTTGCCGGTCGTGGTCGGATCGAGGTCAAAACGAATCCACAGGCTGTCCGGACGCTGGGTGAGGCTGGTGCGGGCGCCGTTGTAACCGGTGTCATAGGCGGCATCCCAGTCACGCATGCGGCGGGAGCGCGAACCGCCGCGGATCGGGCCGTTGTTGGACGGCTCGCTGATGTCGGTGAGGCCGTTCATGTCGTCCTCGATCTGGATTTTGGCCGCGTTGACGACGCAGGTGTTCTTGTAGCTCGGCGGGGCCGGCAGACCGCCGCTGGCGCTGTTCAGGTCGTATTCGAGCAGGTTCGCGAGGGAGGCCGGAACAGCGCGGAAGGCAAAGTCGATGGTGTTGTCCGAGTCCGCTCCGCCCACGACATCCCCGGGCTCGCGACCGACAGCCAGCGTGATCATCGGACTGGTGACCGTGGTGCCTTTGCCACCGGCCTGGATGCCGTTGTTGTCGTCATCCACACCGTTGTCGGCATTCACCTGTGCCCCGGAGGACAGCGGATGCGTGGTGAGCGGCGTGGTGACGCGAACAAAGTAGTAGCCGGGAGCCAGGCCCGTGAAGGCATAGGCGCCGGTGCCGTCGGAGGTCGTCGTGCCGGCCGAAACGTCGTTGGCGTTGCCGATCACGGTGTCGGAGGACGAGAACAACTGCAGCGAAACCCCGCCGAGGCCCGGTTCGCCCACATCTCGCACGCCGTTTTGATTCAAGTCATCCCACACGAGGCTGCCGATGCCGAGACCGTTGATCACGATGACGTAATCGCGTGTGCCGGAGCAGGTGGCGGAATCCACGCTGCGAACCGTGAAGCTGTAACTGCCGGTGGCCGTCGGCGTGCCGCTGATGACGCCGCTGGTGCTCAAAGTGACGCCTGGAGGCAGGCTTCCAGTCAGCAGCGAATATGAATACGGGCCGACACCGGCGCTGCTGCTGATCGTCTGGCTGTAGGCGACACCACGGTAGCCGGAAGGCAGGCTGGACGGGCTCAAAGACAGTGTCGGACAGGTCACCGTGATGCTGATGGAGGCAGTGGAGAGACAGCCATACACATCACGGGCCTGCACGCTGAATGAGGAGGAGCCGGAGACTGTCGGGGTGCCGCTGAGGACGCCTGCCGAGCTCAAGGACAGACCCGAGGGAGCAGAACCGGTCGGAATCGTCCAGGTGTAAGGTGCATTGCCACCGCTGGCGGTCAGCGTGGTGCTGTAAGCCGCCCCAACGGTGCCCCCCGGCACCGTGGTGGGGGAAAGGGTGATCGTGGGGCATTGCAGCGTCAGCACGTAGGTGATGGTGCCAGGGCAGTTGTTCTGGTCCATGGCCTCGATCGTCACGCTGTAGTTGTTCGCGGCGCTGGTCGGTGTGCCGCTGATCAGACCGGAAGGCGAAATGCTCATTCCCGTGGGGAAGGCACCCGATTTGAGCGACCACGTCTTCGTGCCGACGCCACCCGTGGCGGTGAGCTGCTGCGAATAGGCGGTGCCGACGGTCGCGGTGGGCAGCGAAGCCGGGGTGATGGTGATCGCGGCGCAGTTCACGCCCAGAGAAAGCGGCTGCTGCTTGAGGCAGCCGTTCAGATCCCGAACTTGCGCGGTGAAGTTGAACGAACCCACCGCCGTGGTCGTGCCGCTGATGAGACCCGCCGACGACAATGTGATGCCGGAAGGCAGGCTGCCGGCCTCAAGGGACCAGGTGTAAGGGGCGCTGCCGCCGCTGGCAGTGAGCTGCTGCGAGTAGGCCACGGTGGTGGTGGCCTGGGGCAGGGTCGTCGGCGTGATGGAGATCAGCGGGCAGTCGAAAAGGATCGAGCAATCCCGCGAGCCGGAGCAGCCCTGGGTGTCCGTGGCTTTGACGCGGAAGGTGTAAGTGCCTGGAGCCACCGTGGGCGTGCCGCTGATGACCCCGCCACTGCTCAACGTGAGACCGGCAGGCAGGCTGCCGCTTTCCAGCGTCCAGGTGTAGGCCGGATTGCCACCGCTGGCGGTCATCGTCTGCGTGTAGGCCTGGTATTGGCGCCCGGCGGTGAGGGTGGCAGGTGTGACGGTGATGACCGGGCAGGTCACGCGCAGGGTGTAGCTCTTCGTGCCCGTGCAGGCCAGGCTGTCCGCGGTGCGGACGGTGAATGCGTAATCCCCCGGGACCGCGGTCGGTGTGCCGCTGAGCAGACCGGCGTTCGACAGGCTCATGCCGGAAGGCAAAGCGCCGGCGGTAATGCTGAAGGTGTAGGGCGAGCTGCCGCCGACGCCATCGAGCTGCACGGACGGATAGGCGGCAAACTGCTGCGCGTCTGCGAGCGTCGCCGGAGTCAGCGTGACCACCGGGCAGACCACGCGCAGGCTGAGCGCCTGGGTGCTCACGCAGTTGTTCACGTCACGCGCACGAGCGGTGAACGAATACGTGGCAGGAGCCGAGCCCGGCGTGCCGCTGATCACGCCCGTGCTGCTGAGGCTCATGCCCGTGGGCAATGCGCCGGTGGTGATGTCCCATTGATACGGACCGGTGCCGCCGGACGCGTTGAGCGTGACGCTGCTGTAGGCCGCGTATTGCGTGCCATCGGACAGTGTCTTCGGCGTGATGTTGATCACCGGGCAGGCGACGCCCAGCGTGTAGGCGCGCAGACCGACACCGCTGTAGGAGTCGCTGGCGCGGACGGTGAACGGATAGCTGGCAGGCACGGCGGTGGGCGTGCCGGAGATCGCTCCGGTCGAGGTGCTCAGAGCGAGGCCGGCGGGCAGGCCGTTGTTGCCGCTGTTGGTGAGATTGTAGCGTGCGAGAGCCTCAGCCACGGTGATGGCGCGGTTGTAAATGACCGGTTCGTCGAGCAATCCGCTCCAGCTTGTGGCCGTCGTGGCACTGCCACCCATCACGAGAGGCTGGCTGGATTGAGAAATCGGTGTGGTGAACGCTTTGGACGCCTGCTGCACTCCATTGACGTAAAGGCGCAGTGTCGTGCCGTCGTAGGTGGCTACCACGTGATTCCAGGCGTTCACCGTGAGCGCCGCATCGACCACATCGGACGTGGAGGCCACCGTGCTGGTGCGGTTGATCCAGAAACGCACCGTGGTGCCGCCGCTGCGCTGCAACAGGCCGTAACCATTCGTCGGAGAGGCTGGATTGTCAGTCTTGGCGATGATGATGCGGTCACCAGACGGTGCGGAGGCCGATGGACGCACCCAGGCTTCCAGAGTGATCTGGGTGGGACGCAGCACCGACTGGTCCGCCACCTGCATGTAGTCGTTGGTGCCATCGAAACTGAAGGCGCGGCCGACCAAACCGGTCGTGAAGGCCGTTCCATTGAGCAGAGCGCCGGTGTTGCCGTTCAGCACCTCCGCAGCGCCGCCTTCACCCGGCCACCATGCGACCGAACCGCTCAATGCGGACGGGCTCACGCTCCAGGTGTAGGGCGCGGTGCCGCCAGCGGCAGTCAGATTCTGCGTGTAGGCCGCATACTGGGTGGCTCCGGGCAAGGTGGCGGGACTCACCGTCACCTGCGCATTCATGAGCGTGAGGGTGTAGCTCTGCGTGCCGGAGCAGCCCTGGCTGTCCGTGCTGCGGACGGTGAACGCATACGCGCCTGGAGCAGCCGCCGCGCCGGGAGTGCCGCTGATCACGCCGGCGGAGCTCATGCTCATGCCGCTGGGCAGGCTGCCGGTGCTGATGGCATAGGAGTAACCGCCCGATCCGCCGCTGGAGGTAAGCGAAAGCGGATTGTAGGCCGCGTATTGCGTGGCGACGGCCACAGTGCCGGGGCTGATGGTGATGACGGGGCAGGCACGGAAGCCGAAGTCGATGGTGTTCTCGACATTCGTGATGCCGCTGCTGCCGGGTTCGCCACCAGCGGTGAGGGTGATGACTGGACTGATGATGGCGGTGTTGATGCCGCCGGACTGCAGGCCGTTGCTGTCATTGTCCTCGCCATTGTCGGAACCATCGGCGACGCCGGAGGCCAGCGGATAAGCGACCGGCGGCGTGGGAATGCGCACACGATACGCACCCGGCTGGTAAACGGTGAAGCCATAGACGCCGGAGCTGTTGGTCGTGGTGCTGGCGATCACGGTGTTCACCGATCCATCGAGCAATTCCACCGTGACACCCGAACCGATGCCGGTCTCGGTGCCGTTGCTGAAGGCACCGTCATTGTTGGCGTCGATGAAGAGCTGGTTGCCCAGCAGGATTCCGGAGAAGAGGCCGAAGTCCACGCTGAGCTCGGTGTCGGGATTGGTGTCGCCGTCATTCGTCGGCTCCGAACCCACGCCGAGGGTGATGACGGGGCTGTAGATGAAGGTTCCAGGGCCGCCGGGCTGCGAACCGTTGTTGTCGTTGTTGATGCCGTTGTCGCTGATGACGACATTGCCGCCGGTGGCGGGAATGCTCGTCGGCGGCGTGACTCGCACGACGTATTTGCCATCAGCCAGGCCGGTGAAGTTGTAAGCGCCAGCCGGGCTCGTGGTCGTGGAGGCCACCAGGAGGTCGTCTGCGTCCCCCGCCGTGTCATTGGTGCTGCGGAAGAGGTCCACCGAGACGCCACCGACGCCGATCTCGCTGAAAGCGCCGGTGTCACGCACGCCGTTCTTGTTGGCATCATTCCAGACGAGGTTGCCGATGGTCAGCGTGGCGGAGGTGCTCACTTCGCAGAGGGAGACGAGGTCAGCCGCCACGGGATTGGTGCTGCTGCCGCCGGAAAGGATGATCGTGGCGGTGTCGATCTGCGACTGCGTGGCCGCGTTCGCGACGCGGAAGCGATAGGTGAACTGGCGCCACACTGGCTGCAACGCGTTCGCCGTGCCTTCGGTCCAGCCATTGTAGTCGCTGGCTCCAAACGCCGGGTACGACACGGTACCGCCGGTGTAACCGCAGCACTGGCTCACTCCCGGGGCCGTGGCGCTCATCTCGCCCTGCGGCACGGTGTAGTATTGATAAATGCCCGGCGTGACACCGGTGATGATCTGGAAGATCTGCGCGTTCGCGCCGAGGTCCCACAGGATCGAGGCCGCGCCGGTCGAGGCACTGGAGGCCCACACGCTCAATTCGTATTCCTTGCCCGCCCGCAGCACCGTGCTCCAGGCCCCGCCGCCGGCCGGAAGCAGGCTGACGCAGGAGTTGGTGCCCTGCATGAGCAGCATGCGTTTCCCGTGGCGGCTCTTCATGCTTTCAACCCAGGAAACACGGGAGCCGTTGTTTCCGGCGAGCACCTGCACGCGCTGCAACGGCTCCCCGACCCCGCTGGTGCCATTCGTGCCGCCCACCCATTGGAAGGCGTTGATATTCGTCCCGAACGACGTGCCTGTGCCGTCGAAACCGAGCACGGTCGTGGTCGTCCCCGTCGTGTTCGGCAGGCCTTGGAATTCAAAGCTGGGGTTGTCGATGAGATTGGTGACCAAGCACGGATTCGAATTGGCGAAACCAATGTCGATCGTGCTGTCGGAGTCGGTGTCGTCACCATCGGTGCCGCTGCCGGGCTCGGTGCCGGGAGAGAGCGTGATCAGCGCCGTGACGACAGGATCGCCGGAGGCGCCTTGCAGGCCGTTGTTATCGTTGTTCACCCGGTTGTCGAGCGCCACCTGGCTGGTGCTGACCTTCGGGAAGTACACCGGCGGTGTCGGGATGCGCACATAGTAAATGCCGGGGGAGAGGTCTCTGAAGAGATACAGGCCGTTCGCGTCGGTGTACACGGCGGAACCGATCATGACGTCATCGCCACCGCCGTTGTTCGCGACGCCATTGAGGCCGGGCGACCACAATTCCATGCGCAGGTTCGGCACGCCGCTTTCCATCGAGCCGCGCAGGCCGTCATCGTTCATGTCCACCCAGACCTGGTTGCCGAGCGCCATGCCTTTGACCAGGAAGGTCACGGAACTGGTGGAGCTGAGGCAGTTGTACTGGTCGCTGGCGCGAATCGTGACGGTGTAGCTGCCCAAAGTGGTCGGAGAACCGCTCACGGTGCCGTTGGAGGCGAGAGAGAGGCCCGGTGGCAACGAACCGCTGATCAGCGTGAAGGTGTAAGGCGCGGTGCCGCCGCTGGCGGTGAAGTTGTGCGTGTAGCTGGTGCCCAGATAGACATTGTCCGGAGTCGTTCCGCCCAGAATCACCGCCGCGCAGGTGGGAGTGACGGTGTAACTGCGCGAGCCGGCGCAACCATTCGCATCCGTGGCCGTCACGGTGAAACTGGAGGACGTGGTGGACGTGGGCATGCCGCTGAGGACGCCGCCGCTGCTGAGCGTGAGCCAGGATGGAAGCGAGGAGGCCGTCCAGGTGTAGGGAGTGGCGCTGGAACCGCTGGCGGTGAGCGTCTGTGAATATGCCACGCCGATCACGGGAGCCGTGAGTGTCGTCGGATTCACCGTCACCACCGGGCAGACCTGCAGATTGCGCGTGACGAAGGCCAGACAGCCCTGGGCATCCGCCACGCGGATGGTCACGCTGCTTCCAGTGCCGTTCGCCGTCGTGGGGGTGCCGGAAATGACACCCCCCGTGGAAAGCGTGAGGCCCGCAGGCAGCGTGCCGCTGCTCAATGAGAAGGTGTAAGGCGCCGTGCCCGGCGTGACCGTGAGCGTTTGCGAGTAAGCCGTGCCGACCGTTGCTTTTGGCAGTGTGGCCGGTGTCGCACTCAGCACCGGGCAGCTCGGATCGATCGTGTATTCCTTGGTCGCGGTGCATCCGTTCGCATCCGTGGCACGCACGGTGAAGGTGGCGGGCGTGGTGCTGGTGGGAGTGCCCAGCAGCACACCCGTGCCGGCATTCAGAGAACACCAGCCCGGCAGCGAGCCTGCCGTCACCGCGTAGCTGTAGGGAGCGACACCGCCGGACGCGCTCACCGTCTGCTGGTATTGCAGCCCCACGGTGCCGGGTGGCAGGGCGGCGGGGCTCAGCGTGATGACCGGGCAGATCTTGAATGGCAGGATCGCCGTGCCGGAGCATCCATTCGGATCTGTGGCACGCACCGTCACATTGACGCCGGCACCGTTGCCGATGGAAGGCGTGCCGCTGATCACGCCGGTGGCGGCATTGAGGGAAAGACCAATCGGCAGCGTGCCGCTGGCGATGCTCCACGAATGCGACAGCCAGCCGGTGACGGTTTGAAGCGTGTGCGTGGGCCCGGACCACTGAAGACGCGCCACTGCCGAGCCGCCGTTCTCATAAAACTCGACACGCACCGGCACCACCGTGCCCGCCGTGAGAGAAATCGTGCCCGAGTGGGTGGTGGAGGCGTGATCATTCCACTGGTCGATGATCAAGGTGTTGTCCACCCACAGGCGGATGCCGTCATCCGAGGTCGTTTCGAAGGTGTGCGTGCCGGTGGCCGTCGCGCGGATGAATCCAGTCCAGCGCACGGAGAAACCATCAGCCGGCACCGACGCATGTGGCGAGCCGCCGCCCCAGTTGAAATCGATGGAGCTGTCCTGACGTGTCAGCGCCAGCGTGCCGAAGGTCTTGTCCGAGTAATACTGGCCGATCAAGCCGGAAACCGGTGATGCGGTGAGCGTCTGCGAGTACGCCTCCCCGACTTTCCCTGCTGCTGGCGTTGCGGGCGCGATGGTGACCGTCGGACAGACGGGCGGCAGCGTGAACTGGCGGGATCCGGTGCAGAGATTCGCGTCCGTGGCGGTGATCGTGAAGGTCACCGATGTGGCATTCGACGGCATGCCGGAAAGCACCCCGGTGCTCGTGTTCAGCGTCAGCCAGGACGGCAGCCCCGTGGCGCTGAAAATGACCGGCGCGGCCGTGGAACCGCTGACCGTGAGGGTTTGTGAGTAAGGAACACCGATCAGCGGCACCGTCAGCGTGGTCGGGCTGATGACGAGCACCGGGCAGATGCGCAGATTGAAGGCCTGATCCCGGTAGCAGCCGTCAGAGTCCATCGCGCGCAAGGTCACGCTGGTGCCACTGACGCCGGTCGTCGCCGCGGTTGGCGTTCCGGAAAGGACGCCGCCGCTGCTCAGGGTCAAACCTGCGGGCAGCGTGCCTGAGGCGACGCTCCAGGTGTAAGGCGTGGCCGTGCTGCCGCTGGCGGTGAGTGTCTGCGAATACGCCGTGCCAACGGCACCAGCCGCAAGGCTGGTCTGCGCGATCGAAATGGTGCTGCAGGCGCGGAAGCCGAAGTCGATGGTGTTTTCAAAGCTCGTCGTGCCGGTGGAGCCGGGCTCGGTGCCCACTGCCAGTGTGATGAGCGGGCTGGTGGCGCTGCCACCCGTGCCGGCGGGCTGCACCCCGTTGCTGTCGTTGTCCACACCGTTGTCCGCGTTCACCGCCGTGGAGGCCAGCGTGTAGGAGGCAGGCGGCACCGGCACACGCACGCGATAGGTGCCTGGAGCCACACCACCAAACAGGTACCGCCCGTCCGCTCCGGTCACGGTGCTGGCCAGCACGGTGCCGCCGCTGTTGAGCAACTGCACGCCGACATTGGCGAGGCCGGAATCCCCTGAATCGAAGACGCCGTTGCGGTTTTTGTCAGCAAACACGAGGTCGCCGACGTTCACGCCGCTGCTGAGGCCGAAGTCGAGGGTGAAATCGGTGTTTGAATTGGTATCGCCGTCATTCACCGGCTCCGTTCCAGCCGCGAGAGCGATCAGCGGGCTGTAGATCGGTGTTCCGGGCCCGCCGGGCTGCAGACCGTTGTTGTCGTTGTCAGTTCCGTTGTCGTAGGGCACCACCGCGCCGGAGGTTGCGTTCAAGATGGTCGTGGGCGTGACCATCACGTAATACGTGCCTGCCGCGATGCCGCTGAACACGTAGCTGCCGCTGACGCCCGTGGTGACCGGCGGGGCCACTTCGTAGTCCGCATTCACACCACTGCCACCGATCGCGCCATCAGCTCCGGGATGGAACAAACGCACGACCACGCCCGCCACGCCGGGTTCGCCCACGTCCTTGATGCCGTCGCGGTCGGTGTCCTGCCACACGGAGTTGCCGAGGCAGAGGCGCGCGTCCGGCTGCGGGCTGCGTTTGAAGATGATCGAGTCCTCGATGCCGGTGGGGTTGTTGCCGTAAACGCCCATCACGTTGCCGTCTGCGGAGATGCCATCACCGCCGTTGTAGATGTTCCAGAAGGCGTAGGCGTTGTCCGCCGCCACATGGCCGTCGGACTCGAGCACGTCGGAGATGCGCGTGTAAAGATCCGCCGGTGTCTCCCACACCACGGCAAAACTGCCGCTCGTGCCGCTGCTGTAGATCGAGCCCAGCGTGCGGCCGGTGTCGCTGATCGCACCGACGATGCCGCCGAGCGTGTCAGTGGCGTTGCGCGGCAGATTGGTGCGCGTTCCGGCCTGCGTGTCATAGACAAACGGCACCGGCACGCCGGAGATGCGCTGGCTGGAACCGACGTAGCGGCCATTCGGGCTGATGCGGCCGCCACGCAGCGATCCGCCGCCAAAAGTCACCACGGTGGTGCTCCACCCGGTCAGCGGATGGCCGCTGATCACCTTGCCAACACCACTGCTGTCGATGACCAGCAGCTTGGTGCCGTCGGCGGAGGCATCCAGCACCTCGCGGATGCCGGAGATCGCCGTCCAGGCCCGGGTGTTCAGATTCCACCAGCCGCCGACCGACATGACGGGGCCGCCGGGGCCGTCCTGATCGACGGTGCCGAAGGCGTAGTCACCATTGGCAGTGATCGCGCGCGGAACGGCATGCACGCTCGGGTTGGAATCGTACGGCGTGAGCAGTTTCACAATGCTGCCTGACGACTGGCGGTAAAGGAAGGCGAGGATGTTCGACTTCCCGCTGCTGGTCCACTTCTCGTAGCCGACGACGTCGCCGTTGTCGTTCACATCACTGCCCATGGCGTAGGGGTGGGTGAGATCGAGCACCTGGATGTCCGTGTTGGCAAACGTGCTGGTGTTCATCACGAACGCACGCGTGAGCAGGCTGAAACGGATGCCGGTGATCCAGCGGCCGTCCGGCGACATGTTGAAGACGCAATTCCCCTCGCCAGCCGTCTCTCCACCGAAGACATCACGGCCGAGACGGGTCACGAGATAAGCCGCGCCGCTGGTCTGGTCGAGCGGCGTCGGGCATTCCGGCGCGGGATTGGAGACGATGAGGGTGCGAGCGAACGAGGTCGTGCAGGCGTTCCCATCGGTCACGGTGAATGAAAGCGCTGCACTGCCAGCCGCAGCGGGCGTGCCGCTGATGACGCCAGTGCTGGCATTGAGCGTCAGTCCGGAAGGAAGCGTGCCGCTGGCGACAGCGAAGGTGTAAGGTGCCTTGCCACCCGCCGCGGCGAGGCTTTGCACATACGGAGTGCCCACCGTTCCAATCGCCAGCACACCCGGCGAGACACTGACCGTGGGGCACAGCGGTTCGAGAGTGTAGCTGCGTGAACCGGCGCAGGTGGACGCATCGGTGGCGGTGATGGTGAACGTGCGCGGTGTGGACGAGGTCGGTGTGCCGCTGATCAAGCCGTTGCTCGCATTCAGGCTCAACCCGGCCGGCAGGGTGCCGCTGGTGACCGCGTAGGTGTAGGTGGCGGTGCCGCCGGATGCGCTGACGGACTGCGAATAGGCCGTGCCCACCGAGATGGAGCTGGAGATGCCGCTCAGGCTGATCAACGGGCAGATCTTGAGATTCACCGCCTGGCTCTTCGTGCAGCCGTTCGCGTCCACCGCACGCACGGTGATGCTGACGCCCGAGCCGTTGGAGGCGGAGGGAGTGCCGCTGAGGACGCCTGCGGTGCTCAAGACGAGCCCGGTGGGCAGCGTGCCGTTTGTCACCGAGTAGGTGTAGGTTCCGGAGCCGCCCGTCGCGGAGAATGCCTGCGAGTAGGCCGTTCCCGCAACTCCCACGGGCAGGGTGGACGGCGTGAGGCTGATGACCGGGCACACCCGCAGGCTCAGCGTGGAGGTGGCCGTGCAGTTGTTGGCATCCGTGACGCGGAAAGTGAGGCTGGTGCCTGTGCCATTGGCGGTGGCGGGCGTTCCGGAGATCACGCCCGTGCTGGTGTTGAGCGTGAGCCCCGCTGGCAGCGTGCCGGAGGTCAAAGCCCAGGTGTAGGCCGGTTTTCCGCCGCTGGCGGTGAGCGTCTGCGAGTAAGCCGTGCCGGCGACCGCGGCGGTCAGCGTGGCAGGAGTGATGGAGATCGTCGGACAGGCTGGAGTGAGTGCGTAGGACTGCGTTTTGGAGCAGCCGTTGGCATCCGTGGCGAGCACCGTGAAGGTGAAAGCCGTGGGAACGTCCGGTGTGCCGCTCAAAACCCCGGCGGCACTCAGCGTGGCCCATGTCGGCAGTGTTCCACCCGACACCGCGTACGAGTAGGGCGCGGTGCCGCCTGTGGCCGTCAGCGTCTGCGAGTAGGCCGTGCCCAGGGTCGGCACGGCGGGCGTCGTCGGAGCGATGGACAGCAACGGACACACCTGAAGCGAGAGCGTGGCACCGCCCTGGCAGTTGTTCGAATCCGTCGCGACGAAGGTCAGGCTGGCACCCGCGCCGTTTCCTGCCGTGGGTGTTCCCGAAATCACACCGGTGGCGGCATTGAGCGTCAAACCGGCAGGCAAGGTGCCTGAAGCCACCGCCCAGGTGTAGGGCGAACTGCCGCCGCTGGCGGAGAGCAACTGCGAATAGGCGCTGGAAACCGCACCGCCGGGCAGGCTGGTGTTGGTGATGCTCACGACCGGACATGCGATGGTGACGACATGGTCCTCCACCTCGCCATTGCCACTGGCACCAGTGGAGCCGGGCGTGCTGGTGGAGGTCAGACGCACGCGGACACCGGCCGTGCCGAGGGAAGCTCCCGCAGGCACTGTGAAACTGACGACCCGGTTCGAATTTGACGTGCCGGTGGCCACCGCTGTGTTCAGGGCCACCTGTTCTCCGGCGTCCGTGAGCACCCCGTTGCGGTTGAAGTCGATCCAGACATTGAGATACGCCGCCGCTCCGGTGGCATTGGAGACATTCACGGTCATGCTGCCAGCCGTGCCGCTGATCAGGCTGGCTGGCAGTGTCACACCGTCCTCGTCATCACTGCCAGTGATGTCATCACCCGTGGCGGAGGCGTTCAAAGTCGCCGCCGATTCCGCATCCACGGTGGCGCCGATGCGCAGATTGGAGTTCACCGTGCTGACAGCGCTCGCGAACGCCGAGTAGTCGCCGTAGTCGGTGGTGGGCGCGGGATTGATCGCCACGGTGTAGTCCTCAACCTCCCCGTTGCCCACGACGCCGGTGGAGCCGGGCGTGCTGACCGAGGTCAGGCGCACGCGGACACCCGCCGTTCCCACGACGACGGTGGCGGGAACGTTGAAGGTGATGTTGCGGTTGCTCCCGGAAGTCCCGTTGGCGATCACCACATTGCTCGCGACCTGCTCGCCGGCATCGGTGAGAACGCCGTTGCGATTGAAGTCCACCCACGCATGCAGAAACGCCGTGGCGCCCGAGGTGTTGGTCACCGTGACTGCCAGCGTCGCCGAAGTCCCGGCAACGATCGAGGCAGGCACCACCACGCCGTCTTCGTCATCGACACCGGCCGTGTCATCCGCCGTGGCTGTGCTGTTGGTGGCGGCGGCGTACTCGGAGTCCACCTGGGAACCGATGAAAAGATTGGTCACGACAGCGCCCCCGGCCGCGCCGAACGACGCATAGTCGCCATAGTCCACGGCGGTCAGCAATCCGAAGTCGATGGTGTCATCAATGTTGCCGCCGCCCGCGATATTTCCTGGCTCCGCACCTTGGGCGAGCGTCACGATGGGGCTGTAAACCGTCGTTCCACGGCCTCCAGGCTGCGATCCGTTGTTGTCATTATCGACGCCGTTGTCACCCGCAGCAGTCGAACTGGGGACGGAATACTGCGCCGGTGGCGCCACAGTGACGAAATACTTCCCAGACCCGAGGCCGGCGAAGGTGTAGGCGCCCGTGCCGTCCGTCGTGGTGGTGGCGATCAGGGTGTCCGCCGCCGTGCCGGTGCCGCCGATGGCGTTGTTGCTGCCAGGGGACCACAGTTGCACCGTGATGCCGCCGAGACCGCTTTCACCCGCATCCCTCGTTCCGTTGTTGTTGATGTCATTCCAGACGAGATTCCCCATGCCGAGCGTCGGCGTGATGCCGAAAGTGGCATTCACAATGCCGATGGAGCCGACGGTCACGGACAGGCGGCCATCGACGGTGCCATCGTTCCCTGCTCCCGAGCCGAGAAACTCGCCAGCATTGACCCAGCCGTTCGGCAAGGCGGCCGCTGG
This sequence comes from Prosthecobacter sp., assembly GCF_014879935.1. GTDB lineage: Bacteria > Verrucomicrobiota > Verrucomicrobiia > Verrucomicrobiales > Verrucomicrobiaceae > Prosthecobacter. The sequence goes on along the minus strand of NZ_JACSRD010000194.1, from coordinate 18,026 downwards.
TGCTGTCGCCCCCAGACTGCCGTAGGAGGTGCTCAAAACCACCCTGTAAGTCGTGTTCGCAGAAGCTCCACCGAGGATGAACGTGCCATCGCTCTTCACCGGGAAGGAATCGACCAGATTGCCTGAGCCATCGACCAGCATGGCATACAGCGCCCCGCCCGCGTTGGTGCCCGTGCCATTGACGATGCCATCGCTGAGACCGTTCAAGTCGCTGTACACGATCCCTTTGACGCCGAGCGATGTCACGGAGGTGGAAATGCCTTCGGACAAGTCTGTGTAGGACGCCGTGGGCAGCGGTCCCACTGTCACTGCCGTCGGAGAAGAGGTGTCATAACCATCGATGCGGAAGATCTTTGTCCCAGCCGAACCGAGCGCATACAGGCGTGTCACGCCACCCACACCAGCGATCTGCACGGAGCTGTTGCTGCTGTAGGGGATCTTCGAATCGATGTTCACCGTCGATGCGGCGGGACCCGCGGAGTCGATACCGTCGTCGATGAACTGGTTGAACAGCGTGTTGGCGCTGTTGATCACCGTGGAGGTCACCAGCAGGCCGTCTTGAGGACGGATCACGAAGTCACCGCCGTTGAAGGTCTGGCTCAGGTGGAAAAAGTTCGTGTAATCCGTGATGGCGGGCGATCCCAGGGCGACACCGGTCGGATCCAGGTTCCACACCGCGACGTTCTTGCTGAGCTGTCCGCCGGCGTAGTATTTGCCCGAATAAAACGCGGCACGGGGAAAGGCGCCGGCACCGGCGGACGCGGATACGGGTGATCCGGAGTTGAAGGGGATGTTTGACAGCGTGGAGCCGGTGACCTGCTGGTAGTTCCAGGTCTTCGTCACGTTGTCGTAGTTGGCCGTGAAGATCTTGAGGTTGTATCCGCTGGATCCCGTCGATGTGGCGGCCCAGTAGAACCGCCGGTTCAGCCAGTCGAGGGCCAGACCGTTCATCACCGCGTCCGTGGCGCTGGTGCTGAACCCAGGGGAGGCGGTGTTCAGGTTCAAGATGCCTGGAGTCACCGAGACGGTGGGGGATGACGAGTTCGGATTGTAAACGGAGATCTCATCCAGGTAGTATTGGGTGCCCACGCCGCGGATGGTGTAGAAGTAGTCCCGGAAGTTGGACGACGGTGCCACGATGGTCGTTGTGTAGTCCTCCACCTCACCCGTTCCACTGGCACCGGTGGCGCCTGGAGATGCCGTGGAAGTCAGACGGAAACGTGCGCCGACGGTGCCGAGAGGTGCCGTGCTCGGCACGTCGAAGTAAAAGGTCTGATAGTCACCGGAAAGTCCATTATCGACCACCGCATTGGCGATCACCTGCTCCCCGGCGTCGGTCAGGACCCCGTTGTTGTTGAAATCCACCCAGCCGTTCATGTAGGCGGCGGCTCCGGTCGTGTTGGTGAGCTTGACCGTGACGGCAACGCCCGCCTGGCCTTGCACGAGAATGGCCTGCAGCGTGACACCGTCCTCGTCGTTCACGTTGGTGATGTCGTCGCCAGTTGCAGCGAGGTTGGAGACGGCCGTGAGTTCCGCATCCACCAGGTCCCCCATCTCGAGCGAGGTCGAGACAAAGCTGCTGGCGTCGCCGAAGGAAGAAAAATCACCGCGATCTGACGGTGCCTGAATCGTGATCGCATAATCTTCCACCTCACCTGTGCCGGAGAGGCCGGTGGAGCCGGGATTGGCCACGGAGCTGAGTCTGAAACGCACGCCGACGGCACCCAGGGCCGCCGTGGTGGGCACGGTGAAGGTGAAGCTGCGGTTGCCGCCGTTGGTTCCGGTCGTCACCACGTCATTGGTGACGATCTGCTCCCCCGCGTCGGCCAGGGAGCCGTTGTTGTTGAAATCGATCCAGCCGTTGAGGAAGGCATCCGCCCCGCTGGTGTTGGTGAGATTCACCGTCACGCTGACGCCGGACTGGCCTTGAATGACCGTGGTCGGGAGCGTCACGCCGTCCTCGTCATCCGTGCCTGAACTGTCATCGCCCGTGGACGCGGCATTCGCCAGGGTGGGAGCCTCGCTGTCCACGGCAGCACCCATGCGGATCGCGGTGGAGGTCGTGCTCCCTGCCAGACCGAAGGCCGAATCGTCGCCGAAATCCGTCGGAGCCAGGACGGTGACGAGATGATCCTCCACCTCACCACTGCCACTGGCACCGGTCGATGTGGCGCTGCTCGTCGAGGTCAGCCGCACCCGGAGCGCGGTGGTTCCTATCGTCGCCCCGGCGGGTACCGTGAAGGTCAGCGTGCGGTTGGAGTTCGATGTTCCCGTCGCGATCACCGTGTTCGCGGCGATTTGCTCGCCGCTGTCGGTGAGAACGCCGTTTTTGTTGTAGTCGATCCAGGCGTTGAGATAGCCGGATGAGCCAAAGGTGTTGGTGACATTGACGACGAGGGAAGCGGTCGTCCCCTGCACCAGGTAGGCAGGCACGGTCACACCGTCCTCGTCGTCACTGCCCGTGGTGTCGTCACCGGTGGCGGAGGTGTTGGTGGTGGCAGCCGATTCCGCGTCCACCGAGGCCCCCAGCCGCAATTTTGTGTTGGCGGTGCTGGAGGCCCCGCCGAAGGCACTGTAGTCGCCGAAATCCGATGTCTGGGCCGCCGCAAAGCCCGGGAGAAGCAGGAAAAGAGCCGCCGCCACACCCAGCCAGCGCAGCGAAATCCGCCCTGACCGGCTGCCGGTTCGGGACGCATCCTTCCCCACCCACGCGGAAGCGCAGGATGCGATGGCAGCCCGTTTTCCTGCATGAGGCGAGGAGTGAGTGCTGCTGTTTCCCGGTTCAAGTTCCATTTATTCGGAGCAGATTTATCGATCTTAACCACATCTATCATAATTTCAATAACAACAAGCGGATTGTTTTACTTTTCTGAACCTTTCCTTACAAACCTCCTCTGCCCTGCCCCGGCTCTGTGTGAAATTCGCCTCACTGGCCTCGACACCCCCGTTTTAGGCCCTATCATCACGGCCCTTCCTTCCCAAAGCCCTCATGAGCAAAAAAATCGTCCTCGCCTACTCCGGTGGTCTCGACACCTCCGTCCTCCTTTCCTGGATCAAAGACACCTATCAGGCTGAAGTCATCGCCTTCTGCGCCAACGTGGGTCAGGACGACGAACTGAAAGGCCTCAATGCCAAGGCCAAAAAGACCGGCGCGTCGAAAATCTACATCGATGACCTCCAGGAGGAATTCGCCCGTGATTTCATCTTCCCGATGATCCAGGCCGGAGCCATCTATGAAGGCCAATATTTCCTCGGCACCTCCATTGCCCGTCCGCTCATCGCCAAGCGCATGGTGGAGATCGCCAAGGCCGAAGGCGCCACCGCCATCGCCCACGGTGCCACCGGCAAGGGCAATGACCAGGTCCGCTTCGAGCTCACCGCCGCCGCTTTGGCCCCGGACATCGAAATCATCGCCCCCTGGCGTGACGAGCGCTTCCGCAACGACTTCCCCGGCCGCGCCGAGATGATCGCCTACTGCGAGGAAAAGAAGATCCCCGTCCAGGCCAGCGCGAAGAAGCCCTTCTCCATGGACCGCAACCTCCTGCACATCAGCTACGAGGCCGGCATCCTCGAAGACCCGTGGTTCGACGCCAGTGATCCCAAGTATAAAGACTATTTCAACGTCCTCTCCGTCTTCCCCGAAGCCGCACCTGACAAAGCGGAGACCGTCATCCTCGAGTTCGACAAGGGCAACTGCATCGCCGTGAACGGCAAGGTGCTCAGCCCGCTCGGCGTCATGAAGCTCCTCAACAAGCTCGGCGGCAAGCACGGCGTCGGCCGCGTGGACATGGTGGAGAACCGCTTCGTCGGCATGAAGAGCCGCGGCGTCTATGAAACCCCCGGCGGCAGCATCCTGCACTTCGCCCACCGCCAGATCGAGTCCATCACCATGGACCGCGAAGTCATGCACCTGCGTGACAGCCTCATCCCGAAGTATGCGCAGCTCGTGTACAACGGCTTCTGGTATGCGCCGGAGCGTCTCGCCCTCCAGGCCCTCGTCTCCGAGAGCCAGAAGAAGGTCAGCGGCACCGTCCGCGTGAAGCTCTACAAGGGCAACATCATCGCCGCCGGCCGCAAGAGCCCCTACAGCCTCTACAACCCACAGATCGCGACGATGGAGGCCGACCCCACGAAGGCCTACAACCAGGACGACGCCACCGGCTTCATCCGCCTCAACGGCCTGCGCCTGCGCACCGGAGCCATTCGCGACAAGAAGAAGTGACCCGCCACGGCGTCCACCATTCCTCTCACAAAGGCCGGAGCGCTGCACGCCTCCGGCCTTTTTTCACCACAGTGTGAAGCCCACGGAGCCGGCGCGTCGGATCTTGCCGCTGAACAGCAGCAGCAAGGTGCCCGCGCCGTAGCACAGGTTCGCCGCCCCCACCCAGATCGGAATGAACGACAGCGGGATCAGCGGCCCGCGGAGCGGCTGCAGGCCGGGAAACACCCGGTTGATGAAATAGAGGCCCGCCATCGAACCGCCGAGGAACACCACGGCCAGCAGCATCCGGCAGACCGGTTTTTCGCTCATGAAGCCATACATCGCCACGAGGCTCAGCGCATACCACCCCATCGCGCCCGCAAACCACGTGAAAACCTCATGAAACAGGAACAGCGTGATGACCACGGCCCCGAGGATCATGTGACCCCACATGACTTTTCGGGCGAAGTTGACTTCGTCGCGGTAAACAGCACCGCGGTAGCGTTGAACATCTAACATGTTGTGGATCAAGGAGCTGCGGCGGAAGCCTCATCCAGGTTGTCCTTGATGAGAACCCCGGCCGCGACGGGAAAGGCGAAACACCTAGCCCCTTTAGCAAGTTTGCGACCACAATCCAGGCAAATGTTACCGGAAATAAGCACGTTCTTCACCGCCCCGCCGCTCCAAACGGCGGCCGAGGACAATCCTCCAAAACTGTTGCCACTGATGACCACACCGTTGGCACCCTCCTCCACCAGCACACCCGTGCCTTCATCGATACCCATCGGCGTTTTCGCCTCCTTCGGCCGCTTGTCCTGGCCCGCACCAATGTAGGTGTTGCAGAAGTTGTTCGCGCTGATGGTGTTGCGCTCGGAATCCTTGCCCACCCGCACCGAAAACTTGTGCGCGATGGTGAAAGTATTCGCGCTCAGCGTGCAACCGCAGGCGTCGCGCAGGTCGATCCCGCCCTCCAGATGATGGGCAATCACGTTCGCGCTCAGCGTGATGCCGTAGCAGTCACGATCGAGGATGACCGCCGTTCCGTTGCACTCCTCGATCATGTTGCCGCTGAGCACCGACCCGTAGGTGTTCTCGATGATCACGCCGTTGCCCAGGTGATCGTCGATGTTGTTCCCGTTCATGCACAGGTTGAAGGAGTCCCCGCAGAACAGCGCGTCCTGGTTCTCTTCAAAGTGGTTCGCGTTCACCACGATGTCGTGACAGTTGATGATCTCGATGCCGCGCTTTTTGTTGTAGGTCAGGATGCAGTCGGCGATGCGCGGGTCTTCAAAGCAGTCCTTCATGTGGATGCCGTGGCCGCCGTTGTGGTCGATCGACACGCCTTCGAAGTAAATCTCCTGGATGCCTTCGGCGAAAATGCCGTCGCCGCTGTTTTCGCTCCCGCTGATGCGGAGATCTGCCATCTGGACCCGCCACAGGCGCGCTTTTGCGTCCTGGTCGAGGTTGGCAGGCCGCAGGGTCACGGCAGGCTCTCCCGCTTCGTTCTTGTTGATGATGTGCGTCGCCGCACCGCTGCCCACGATGCGTGTCTCGGCTGTCTTCACCCTCAGCGGCCCGGTGATCTCATAATTCCCCGGTGGTATCGTCACCACACCGCCGCTCTCGGGCACGGCATCCAGCGCCGCCTGCAGATCCGGGTATTTCCCAGCATCGATGGAGACGGGCACGGGACTCTGGGCATGAAGAGAAACAGCAAGGCACAGAAGGAACAGTTGGATTTTCATCGGCTGAACAAACGTGCCGTCTTTTGCCATTTCCTCGCAATTTCCATGCACGCAGCTGCCCGGCCAGAACCGATTTGGGGAGCAAACCCACGCAGCCCCGGTCGGACCACCCATCCGATGACCACCTGACACCCGCTCCCGCATGAAATCACTCATCACTCTCCTCACCTCCCTGGCACTTCCGGGTTTGACGCTAGCGCAGATCGCTCCGGACGTCCATCCCACCTACTTCGGCGCCCTGACGATCTACGTTGAAAACGACACCTTCAGCAACACCGATCAGGACTACACCAGCGGCGTCCGCGTGAGTTGGACCTCGCCCAGCCTCCGCCACTTTGCCGATGATTCCAGCGCCGGCGGCATCGCCAGTTTCTTCGATGACGCACCGCTGATGGGTGATTCCAGCTACGACCGCAATGTCGCCATCTCCATCGGCCAGAGCATCTTCACCCCCGTCGATGTGCGCAATCCCAACCTCGTCGTCAGCGAGCGCCCCTATGCCGCCTGGCTCTACGCCGGTCTCGGCCTCGTTTGGAAGAAGCCCCACGTTAAAAACACTCTCCTGTTCAACCTCGGCGTCGTTGGGCCATGGGCTCTCGGCGAACAGGCTCAACACGCCGTGCATGAGGCCCTCGGCCAGCGCTCCCCGGAAGGCTGGAATCATCAATTGCGCAACGAAGTCGGCATCAACATCGCCTATGAGCGCAAATGGCGTCTGCGTGACCGCTACGACCGCAACGGTGTGAACTGGGACTTCCTCCCCTACATCGGTGCCTCCCTCGGGAATGTTTACACCCATGCCAATCTCGGCGGCGAATTCCGCCTCGGCTGGAATCTGCCCGACGACTTCGGCACTGGCGCCATCAGCGACTCCGCCAACACACCCACGCCCCTCGAAGGTGTCGCCGCGCAGCCCTGGGCGAACCGCTTCGGCTGTCATCTGTTCCTCCGCGCCGAAGGCCGTGCTGTCCTTCGCAATATCTTCCTCGACGGCAACACTTTCCGTGAGAGCCATTCCGTGGATAAAAGACCCTTCGTCGCAGACCTCTCCGCCGGTTTCGCCATCAATTGGCGCAACTCCAAGCTCAGCTACGCCTACGTCTATCGCACCCTCGAATACGACGGCCAGTCCAACGAGCAGATCTTCGGCTCCATCACGCTCACCATCTTCTTCTGAATCTCGTCATCGGAGCATTCCTGCCCCGCACGGAGTGCCATTCAGAATCCTGCCTTCAGGTGGAAAAGCACACGCCTGACCCAGCCCGCTCATGAAGAGCGCCACGCAGCGTCAAGGCCATGCCCAACGTTCACAAATGACCGCGAACAACGCCTCGCATCGCCCATTCGCGCCATTTTGGCGAACATTCCGCCTGCAAAAGTGCCCGGCCTTCCCACGTTGCCCTCCCGCCATGATCCAACGTCTCACGCTCCTGTTCTCCTCCCTCCTCGCCCTCGCGACAGCCAGTGCGGAACCCAAAAAGCTCCTTGTCGTCACCGTCACCACCGGCTTCCGCCACTCCTCGATCGAAACGGCGGAGAAAGTCCTCGCCGAACTCGGGGAGAAGTCCGGTGCCTTCACTGTCGATTTCGTCCACCACCCCGAAGGCCAGCCCAAGAATCCTGGGAAGCCACCCGTCCGCACCGACAAGGACACCGATGAAACCTTCAAGGCCAAGACCGAGGCCTACAGCATCGCCAACGCCAGGTTCAACGAGGAAAACAAGGTCTGGGGCGACAAAATCAAGGCCTACATGGCCGACAAGATGGCCATCGACAAGATCAAGCACTACGACGGCTTCGTCTTCGCCAACACCACTGGCGACCTCCAGTTCCCGGACCGCGACGGTTTCATCAAGCTCATTGAAAATGGCAAGGCCTTCATCGCCATGCACTCCGGGTCCGACACTTACCACCCCTTCCGTGGCTACATTGACATGCTCGGCGGCGAATTTGAGACCCACAAGTCACAGGTCGAGATCCAGCCCGTCGTTCACAACCCCGCCCACGTCATCACCAAGGCCGTCCCGCAGGGCTGGAAAGTGTTCGACGAGATCTACATCATCAAAAGCTTCGACAAGACCAAGGTCCACGGCCTCCTCGGCCTGAACGCCCATCCAAACCTCGCGCAGTTGTCCGACGACGACAAAAAGAAGGAAGCCGCCACCGGCCGCAGCTACTACCCCGTTTCCTGGTGCAAAGAATTCGGTGCGGGCCGGGTGTACTACAACTCGCTTGGCCATCGCGAAGATGTGTGGGACCCCACCTGGAAGGAAGGCACCAAAGACCGCAAAAACAGCCCCGAAATCGCCCACACCTACCAGGAAATGATTCTCGCCGGCATCAAGTGGGCTCTGAAGCTCGAGGAAGCTGCTTCAACACCCGGCAACATCCCGTAAAACGGGCGGGGGAAAGCCGAAAGCGGACAACGTCACCCTTTGAGGTCCTGGACTGAACAAAGCCAGGACCTCGTCCGCGTTGAGACCATGGGCGAAGTGTGAAGCGCTAGACAGGCGCTCCATTCTTCGCCCTGCATTCTCATACTGAGGCCACATCCGGGCCAGCCATGAAAGGTGCCTGTGAAGACAGGGCCCTCCGGCGTGTCAAGGCCTCCCTGCGAGACCATGAGGAGCTTGCTGACGCAGTTCCTTGCCGAGTTTGGCGGCGGAACTCTGGAACTGGTCATTTACCACACGCATGCGACCGCACCGAGTCCTCAGACAGCTTGGATTTACAATCACCTGACTTGTGACGCTATGAAAGTTATAGAACATCCTATCAGGGACAAGAAAACAAGCCGTTATGAGCCTCATTTTCGCGAAACAACGTCTGCCGCGCCCAGGTTGGGGCCTGTGGCTGGTCGCGATTGGCTGCTGGGTGGCCTCCTTGGCTAGGGCGCAGGAACTGCGGCTGGACATTCGCCCAACGTTTCAGGACGAGGGGCTGAGGTTGAACGAAAAGCTCGAGCAAGCCCGTGCGATGCGGGTGACTCGGCTGGATTTCCTGCTCTCCGGCCTGGCTTTGAAGAAGAAGGACGGCACGTGGGTGGAGTCGCGGGACTGGTTTGCTTACGTGAGCGCTGGGGCCGGGTCGATGATCGCCAAAGGCACCGGAACGCCCACAGGTGAGTACACCGGCCTGCGCTTCCGCATCGGCGTGGATGAGGTGACGAACAAATCGGACCCGCATCGCCACGCGCCGGATCACGCCCTGAATCCGCAGGTGAACGGGCTGCACTGGGGATGGATGGGCGGCTACATCTTTCTGGCGCTGGAGGGCCGCTTCCCGAGGGCGACGGGCGGGGACGATGGCTTCTCCTACCACGTGGCGAATCCGCCGCAGTTGATGACAGTTGAGCTGCCGGTCGAGTTTCAGGGCGGGCGGCCGCTGACGATCTCGCTGGACCTGGATCTGTCGCGCGTGCTGGCGGGCGTCGATTTCGCGAAGGACGGCACCTCCACGCACTCCCGCGAGGGCGATCCGCTGGCGGCGAAGCTCAAGACGAACATCGAGCGCTCGTTCCGCGTGGGCAGCGTGGCCTACGATGTGTATCAGACGCCCGAGTTTGCTGAGAAACCAGCGGCGCTGCCCGCAGGCACGCATCCGCTGACGCCGGCGATCACGCAGCGCTTCCCGCAGGTGAAGCTGCCGGCGGACAATCCGCTGACGGAGGAAGGCGTGGCGCTGGGACGGCAGCTTTTTCAAGACACACGGCTCTCGGTGAACGGCACGCAGTCCTGCGCCTCCTGCCACGCGCAGGGTCACGCCTTTGCCGATGAACGCCGTTTCAGCCTCGGCGCGCAGCAGCAAGTCGGCAGGCGCAACGCGATGCCGCTGTTCAACCTGGCCTGGCATCCCGGCTTCTTCTGGGACGGACGGGCGGCGACGCTGCGTGAGCAGGTGCTGATGCCGATCCAGGACAAGAACGAGATGAACGAGACGCTGCCGAACGTCATCGCGAAGCTCAACGCCGCACCGGAGTACGAGACGGCCTTCGCCAGAGCCTTCGGCACGCCCGGGATCACGACGGACCGCCTCGCGAAGGCGCTGGAGCAATTCCTGCTGACCTTCATCTCCCAGGAGTCACGTTTTGACCAGGCAGCGCGGAAGGCGGCCGAGCTGACGGAGAGCGAAAAACGCGGCCTGCAGCTCTTTGTGACCGAATTTGACCCGCAACGCGGCCTGCGTGGCGCGGACTGCTTTCACTGCCATGGCGGCACGCTGTTCACCAGCCAGCCTTTCGCCAACAATGGCCTGGATCTGGCCGACGACGACCTCGGCCGCATGGCGGTGACGCAGAACGAGGCGGATCGTGGCAAATTCAAGACGCCGAGCCTGCGCAACATCGCCCGCACCGCGCCCTACATGCACGACGGCCGCTTCGCCACGCTGGAGCAAGTCGTGGAGCACTACAGCAACGGCGTTCGTCGCTCGCCCACGCTCGATCCGAATCTCGCCAAGCATCCTGAAACCGGCATTCAGCTCAACGCGCAGGAAAAGACCGACCTGGTCGCCTTCCTGAAAACGCTGACCGATGAAACCTTCACCGGCGCTGATTCCGCGAGCCCCGCAAGATGAAGCGCTGGTTGATTCTCACCCTGCTCATCGGCACCGCCGCGCGTGCGGACAGCCCGATGACGCACGAGCAAAGCGATGCCCTGGCCGCCGAGGCCGCACGCCTGGCCCCGGCCTCCACCACGGTGGTGCAGCCGCTGCCACCCGTGCCGCCTTCGCTGCGGTCGGTGCTGGGTTCATGGAGCGAGCTCATCGCATGGACGCCGCACATCCCGGTCACCTGTGCCCAGCTTCCCGATGGACGCCTGCTGACCTTTGCCTCCAGCGAGCGGACCACCTTCCCCGTGGGCACCTTCACCTACGCAGCCACGTGGGACTACCGCACCGGCGAGTTCGTGGAGATCAACAACCCGCGGCATGACATGTTCTGCGGCGGTGTTTCGCTGCTGCCGGACGGCCGTCTGCTTGTCAATGGCGGCAACAACACCATCCGCGATTGCAGCGTGTTTGACTGGCGCACCAATCAATGGGCCTCAGCGCCTGACATGAATGATGCCCGATGGTACAACACCAGCGTGGCCCTGCCGGATGGCACCGTCTTCACCGCCTCAGGCTCCGGCGGCAGCGATACAGCGGAGCATTGGCGAGAGGGCTACGGCTGGACGCGCTACCCGGACATCAACTGGGCCCTGGCGCACAACGAAGCGAACTTTGAATCGATCTGGCATCCGCTGCTGCACGTGGCCCCGGACGGCCGGATCGCCCACACGGGCCCCACACGCACCATGCACTGGGTGAATCCTGCTGGAGAAGGCGAGTTCATCAGCACCAGCGCCAGTGTGGCCGGCTCTTACTACCCCAAAGACGGCGCCGTGGTAATGTTCAATGAAGGGAAGATCCTCCACGCCGCAGGCCGCACGCACAATGGCGGCGCCTCGCGACTGGCCTACGTGATCGATGTGAATGGCAGCACACCTGTCGCCACGCAAACCGGCAGCCTGGAGTTTGCGCGCACCTTTGCCAACGGCGTCATCCTTCCCAATGGCGAGGTGATGGCGGTCGGCGGCAACACCTCGCAGGAGAAGTTTGTCGATACGGGCAGCGTCCTCACACCGGAGATCTGGAATCCCACCACGGGCATGTGGCGCAAGGCTGCCGGCATGCAGGTGCCGCGCAATTATCACTCGCTCGCCGTGCTGCTGCCTGACGGCCGTGTCTGGTCCGGCGGCGGCGGTTTGAGCGGCACCATCACCGATCATCAGGACGCGCAGATCCACACGCCGGCCGCACTGTATAAATCTGACGGCACCCTGGCCACGCGACCGGAGATCACCGAGGCACCTGCCGCCATCGGGCCGGCGATGACCTTCGCCGTGCGGGCCACGGCGGGCGTCCGGCGCTTCACCTTCATCAAACTGGCCTCCCTCACCCACAGCGTGGGCAGCGATCTGCGTTTCCTTGAGCTTCCCTTCACCGAGCACGCGCCCGGTGCCTACGCGGTGCAGTCACGCGCCAATCTGAACGTGATGACGCCCGGCTACTGGATGCTCTTCGCCATCGCCGCCAACGGGCCGTATTCCGTCTCCAAAACAATCCGCGTGGACGCGTCGCTCACGCATTCCATCAGCCATCCGCCCGATCAGGTCACCACCATCGGCGACACGGTCTCGCTGGCCATCCACGCCGAGGGCCACAGCCCAACCTCACGCGTCTTCAGCGCCACAGGACTGCCCGCAGGCCTCGCCATCGATCCGCACAGCGGCCTCATTACCGGCACAGCCAGCGCCACCGGGTTCCACGACGTCACGGTCACTGTCGATGACGGCGTGATTGCGCCGGCGTCGGCCTCGTTTCGATGGAACGTCCACTCGGATCTCAAAGTGGCCGCGTTGTCTCACCCGCCCGTGCCGTCCGGCACCGCATTCGAGCTCAGTGCGACGACCACGGGCAGCGCAAATCCCGAGTTTCAGTGGGACTTTGGTGATGGCAGCCCGGCCACTGGCTTCAGCAGCAATGCGACAATCACCAAGACTTACGTCACGCCCGGCCGCCACATCGTCACGCTGACCGTTCGCGATGACACGGGCTCGCGAGTCGTCACCAGCTACCGTCAGGCCGTGCATGCGCCGCTCACACCGAAACCACCGGCCGTTTCCAGCAGCATCGCTTATCAAACACGCGGCACCGGCAACCCGCGGCTCTGGGTGGTGAATCCGGATCAGGACAGCGTGGCGGTCTTCGATGCGGTCACGCGTGGGCGTGTGACAGTGATCGCCACCGGGCGGGGTCCACGCAGCGTCGCCATCGCGCCCGACGGCCAGGCCTGGATCGCCAACAGCGAAGGCAACAACTTTTCCATCATCGGCACGAACCTCGCCGTCGCCCGGACGATTCCCCTGCCACGAGGATCGCGGCCTTTCGCGGTCGTTTTCGATCCTGCCGGCCAGCACGCCTATGTCTCGCTGCAGGACAGTGGCATGGTGCTGAAGATCAACCCGGCGGCGCCCACCCAAATCGTCGCGACAGCCACCGTCGGCCGCGATGTACGTCATTTGTCCCTCACTGCGGACGGAACGCGGCTGTTTGCGACACGGTTCATCACTCCGCCGCTCCCTGGTGAAAGCACCGCGCATGTCATCACTGAACAAAACGGCGAGAAGTTCGGCGGCGAAGTGCTGGCGATCAACACGGCGGACATGAGCGTCTTCAAAACGATCATCCTGGGGCACAACAACGACGAGGACAGCTCCATCACCAGTCGTGGCATTCCGAACTACCTCGGTCCGGCCGTGATCAGCCCGGACGGCGGCAACGCATGGATTCCTTCGAAGCAGGACAACCTCCAGCGCGGCCTGCTGCGCGACGGAAGGCCCCTGATGCACGACAGCGCGGTGCGCAGCATCGTTTCACGCATCGATTTGAACGTGCAGGCGGAAGATCACGCCGCACGCATCGACTTCAACGACGCAGGCATCGCCAGCACCGCCGCCTACGATCCCACTGGCATGTACCTCTTCACCGCGCTCGAAGGCAGCCGTGAGATCGCCGTGGTGGATGCCTGGGGAAAGCGTCAGCTGCTGCGCTTCACCACCGGACGTGCGCCGCAGGGCGTCGTGACCTCACCGGACGGCCGCACGCTCTACGTGCAGAACTTCATGGATCGCAACGTCACCGTGCATGATGTCGGTGCGATCATGGATGGCGCTGAGCGGGCTCCCCGGCTGATCGCCACGCTGAACTGCCTCGTGCGTGAGAAACTGCCGGCCACGGTTTTGAAGGGCAAGCAGTTGTTTCACGACGCCCGCGACCAACGACTGGCGCTTCAGCAGTACATCAGTTGCGCCTCCTGCCACAATGACGGTGACCAGGACGGCCGCGTGTGGGATTTCACCGGCTTTGGCGAGGGCCTGCGCAACAACATCTCCCTCAAAGGCCATGCCACGCACGGTCCTGCCCACTGGACCGGCAACTTCGACGAAATTCAGGACTTCGAGGGCCAGATCCGCGGCTTTGCAGGCGGACTGGGCTTGATGAGCGACACGGACTTTCATGCTGGCACACGCGATCAACCTCTTGGCGATCTCAAAGCTGGCATAAGCGCCGATCTGGACGCGCTGGCGGCCTATGTGGGCTCATTGAGGACCGTTGGAGGCAGTCCGCATCGCAACAGCAACGGATCTTTGACCGCCGATGCCGTCGCCGGACAGCAGATCTTCCGCGAGAAGAACTGCGCCGCCTGCCATGGCGGCTCACGTTTCACCAACAGCGCGTTGAACGTGTTCCGCGACATCGGCACGATCAAACCAGCCACCGGCAGGCGCTTGAACGGCCCCATCACCGGACTCGACGTGCCGACTTTGCGCGGACTGTGGAGCACCGCGCCGTATTTGCATGATGGCTCGGCGGCGACTCTCGCGGATGCGGTTCGCGCCCACCAGGGAATGTCCATGACAGACGACCAGATCGTCAAAGTCGTGGCTTTTTTGTCGCAAATTGACGACGCAATCCTGACGGCACCCTCACCTTTGAATGTGATCATCGCCACCATCGGTGACACGGTGAACGCCCCCTTCCCGGTGACCGGTGTTTTGAGCGAACGGGCCAATGGCTTCACCGCCTCCGACATCCGCATCACTGGCGGCAGCGTCAGCGGTTTCAGCCTCTCCGGCACTACGTTCAGCTTCACCGTCACACCGCAGGCGGCCAGTCTTCGTCTGGATATTCCGGCGAATGCGATGATCGACAGCACAGGATTGGGCAACCTCGCCTCGAATGTGCTGCACCTCACGAACACGGGCGACACCACGCCGCCATCGATCCAGCTCGAAACCACGAGCGATCCGGTGAGCGGGGCGTTTGAAGTGACCTTGCGAGCAAGTGAGGACGTCACCGGGCTCGAGTCTGACGACATCATCGTCAGCAACGGCATCGTCTCGAACCTCAATGGCGATGGATCGGTCCACACCCTCACGATCACGCCCGATACGGATGGAGAAGTGACCGTTTCACTGCCAGCGGGGGCCGTTTCCGATGCCGCAGGCAATCCCAACACCGCTTCCAACGTGCTGCGCGTGAACTTTGCGGCCATCGCTGATCCCCCTCCGACGGTGACGCTCACCTTCGCCTCCGGCATCAACAACGGAACGGTCGTCTTGAACGCCCAATTCACTGAAGAGGTCAGCGGACTCAGCGAGGACGACTTCAACATCACCAACGGCACCGTCATCGGCCTAAGCGGCAGCGGATCGCTCTGGCTGGCGACGATTCAAACCGCAGGCACGGGTGATTTGGTCGTGCATTTGCCAGCAGATGCCGCGCAGGACAGCGCAACGCAGGGAAACCGCGTCTCGAACGTGCTGAAACTCGCGAATGTCACTGCCGCGAACTTTGCAGCGAAGATCAATTTCCAAAACGTGGGAGCGCCGCTGCCTGCGGGCTTCATCACGGACACCGGAGCGCTGCTGGGGCCGCAAAACGGCCTCGAATACGGGTGGAACGTGTCTCAATCAGCAACCGCTCGTGATCGCAGCCTGATCAGCGACCAACGCCAGGACACGCTCATCCGCCTGAGCGCTGCCGCGCGATGGGAGATCGCCGTCCCGAATGGTGAATACGATGTCGTGGTCGGCATCGGCGACGCGGCGATGGCGAGCACGAACTCGCTCCGGGTCGAAGACACGACGGCGTGGAGCGCCTTCACGCTCGCCGCTGGCCGATTCGACGTGAAAACGCTGCGCGTCACGGTGATGGACGACCGGCTCACGCTCGATCACACCGGAGCGGCGGATGGCGCGACGGCTTTGAACTTCATCGAGATCACGAAAGCCAACGCGAGTCCGTCTGTTGGCCGCGACGGCCTGACCGCCGATTATTTCGCCGGTCGAAATTTTGAGCAGCTTCGCGTCAGTCGCATCGACCGCTGCATTGATTTCGCATGGAATGCCGCCGCGCCGGATGCGCGTGTTCCGTCTGACGATTTCAGCGTGCGCTGGCAGGGCTGCCTCATTCCCCGCTTCAGCGAGCGTCACACGCTGAGCATCATCAACTCTGGTGGCGTGCGTCTCTGGCTGGATGACAGGCTTATCATCAACCAGTGGGCCGATCATGGCGAACAAAGCCACAGCGTGGAGATCGACCTCCACGCAGGCACGGCCACACGGCTGCGGATGGAATTCTTCCACAGCGCTGGTGACGCCACGGCGCGATTGCTGTGGAGCAGCGACAACCAGCCGCTGGAGGTGGTGCCTTCAGAATGCCTGCGCATCAACGACAGCGGCCTGCCAGCGCCTGTTTATCCAGCCACCTTCACCGAATGGCTGCAAAGCAGCCGCAGCAACGGTGCTGACGGCATTTCGACCGCCACCACGAACGCCGATGGCGATGATCTGCCCGATCTGCTGGAGTATGCGCTCGGCGGCAGCGCCGGCAGCGGCATCAGCACGGGCGAATGGATGCATTTCGACACGCAGGATGGCCACATCAGCGCCAGCATCGTGCGCCCGCGAAGCATCAGCGACTTGCGCTGGACGCTGGAGAGCAGCACCGACCTCCGCACGTGGACGCCGCTGATCATCGCACCTGTAGTGATCGACAACGGCGGCGACACGCAGCCCCTGCGCTGGAGCAATCTGGACACGCTGCCGGGACAGAACCTCGCGGGAGGCATGGTGCGATTGACGGTACAGTTGCTCCCCGCAGGCGAGGTCGCTGCGTCAGCACCGTTCGCGTGGCAGCGCATCGTCACGCAAAGCGGCACGCAAACCGTCGGCATCAATGTCGTGAATCCCCCGGTGTTCGCCGGCAGGGCGCATTCATCGGCTGGCAGCTCGGTTTACCTGACGGACGCCTGCTATCTGCCCGGTGTGGCCGATCCTGATGCCCGTTACTACTTGGAAATCCGTGGCGGTGCCCATGCCGGACATCATTTTGACCTCGCTCACATCGGTGATCGTGCCTTGGTCATCGACACCGAATCGGCGAACAACACTTTGCCGGAAGTCCCGGCGGACATCGCAGGCGCCAGCATCGCCATCCACCGGCACATCACGCTCGGGCAGGTGTTCGACAAGAGAGTGCTCACTGGCAGCAACAGCGCGGCCCAGGCGGATCAGGTGCTTTTCCTCGAAGCCACGGGCTTCCGCACCTTCTGGCTGCTGAAATCCGGTTCACGGATGCAATGGCTTGCCGCAGGCGATGCCACGCTGGCTGACGCTGGCAGGGTGGTGATCCCGCCAGGCACAGGAGTCATGCTGAAGTCCAACAACGGTGCTCAGAAAAGCCTTTTGATCACCGGACAGGTGCGCACAACGCCATTCACCACCCTCGCGACACCGGGTTACAGCCTTTTCGCGAATCCGTGGCCCATGGACACCTCGCCAGCGGCCCTGAACATGACCGCCTCCGTTTTCGCGGCCACCACCAACCCTGCCACGGCGGACACCTTCCAGCTTTGGAAGGGCGATTCCCAAGCCGGGGCTGGCGGTTACAACGGCTATTGGTTCTTCGGACGTGCGAATCGCGCCGCGATCTGGGTTTCCTCGGGGGATGCGACCTTGGTTTCGAAGAATCAGGACGTCCTCTTCAAGGCGGGCCGCAGCGCGTTTCTCGTCCGCCGTGGGGCCACTTCCAGCATGTGGCAGATTCCAGCGCCATGAGCCGGATGCGCTCAACGCCTGGCGGCTTCGGGACCGAGTGGCTACCCCGCAAGGACTCGAACCTTGAACGAGAGAATCAAAATCTCCTGTGTTACCATTACACCACGGGGTAGTCGGTGAGGGGCGGATAGTAGAACCTCCTTCGCACTGTGCAAGGCCAGCGTTGGACGCGGATGAATTTCAGAAAGGCCGCAAACCACGGCAAAATGACAAAATTTCGGCCCTCCCACAGCCCGCCCCAGCCTTTTCACCGCTTTTTCTAAGGCTTTTGGCATGCGCTCGGCCAAAAAGGCCGCAGCCCTTGATTTTCCAAGGCTGCAGCCTTCACCAAAAGGCCGTGAAGCGTTGAAATTATGGAAATGTAAAATCTGTCTCTTATACACATCTGACGCTGCCGACGACGGAGAGAGTGTA
>NZ_JACSRD010000151.1 GCF_014879935.1 Prosthecobacter sp. | reverse complement strand
GCCCCTCGCCCTGCGGGAGGAGCTCAGGCGTATTGGCAAGAACACTCGTGAGAAGGCGCGGAGGGTTTACAGCTTTCGCGGCGAGCGCATCCCTGGCGCAGGCGGGCAGTCCGCCCGCCATGTCTGGGATCAGGTCATCCGCCATGGCCGCGCCTCCTACCTGATCAACCGCCAGCATCCTGCCATCGCCGCCCTGCTGGCAAATGCTGCCGTTGGCAAAGCCGTCGAGAGCACGCTGCAAGTGATCGAGCAGAGCATCCCCACCGCGCTCATCGCGTTTCAAAGCCGGGAGGAGGTGGAGACACCGCCAGCTTCGGCTTCTGAAACCGCCACTGAGAGTGTGCGTGCCCAACTGCACCAGACTTGGCTCCTGCTCCGTGCCCAGGGAAACACCGCTGAGCACGCTCTCCACTGCCTCGCCCTCTGGCCTCCCTTCCACGACTGCCCGGAACTGCTCCAAGCACTCCGGGAAAACCCGCCCGCACTCCCATGATCGACCTCAATGAAGCTGAAAAGCAGGCGCTCGATTTCGCCAGCCGTGCTCTCCAGGGGGAGCTGCCCTCCGCACGCACCTCAGCCAAGATTCGGCAGTTCGTCGATGCGGCAGTGACCATGGCAGGCATGACCAAACCGGGCTTCTCGGTGAATGCTGAGGCTTTGATAGCCGAATTGGAACATGCCACCTCGGTGCTCACGGAACGACCAGCCGTCCTAACCGATGGCCGCGTGCAGCCTTGGTGGATTGAACGCAAGGGGCAGATCGAGCCCATGCGCTTCTGGCGGCGATACCGTCGCTATCTGGAGCAGGAGAAGAACATGAGGGATAAAGACCTCGATTCGGTGGATGAGCAGACTGACGCGATTCTCGACCGCATTCAGAATCCCGCGATCTCAGGAGCTTGGGACGTGCGCGGCATGGTCGTTGGCAGCGTTCAGTCTGGCAAGACGGCGAACTATGTTGGTGTGACAACGAAGGCTCTCGATGCGGGTTATAAGGTCATCATTATCCTCGCGGGTATTCACAACAACCTGCGTGCCCAGACCCAGGAGCGTGTGGATGAAGGGATTCTTGGCTTTGACAGTCAGCGCCGACTCGACCCTGATCGTGTGGACTACAAGCTAGGCGTCGGGAAACTGCTCAACACCTCCGATTTGGGGCCGCCAACTTCAATTACTCCGCTGACCAACAGCGCGGACAACGGAGACTTCACGACGGGTGCCCAAAGGGTCAATGTCAGTTTGGCTGGCGGACCTGTAATCATGGTGGTGAAGAAAAATGTCACCCCATTGAAGCACATTCTTAGCTGGCTCGAAGTTGCTGGCGGCCAGCTCGGGCACCAAAATGCCGATGAACGAATTTCCGCCATTCCGCTGCTGATGATCGATGACGAGGCGGACAACGCTTCCATCAACACCAAAGACCGGCCCGGTGTGCCGGATGAAGAGACGAACATCACCAAGATCAACAGGCTGATCCGCCTCATCCTCAATCGCTTCGAGCAAAGCAGCTATGTCGGCTACACTGCAACCCCATTTGCCAACATCTTCATCAACCCGGAGGCGGAGCGTGACGAGGAGGGCAAAGACCTTTTTCCGAGAGACTTCATCGTCAATGTGAGGCCAAGCAGCCGTTATGTCGGCCCCTCAAAGGTGTTTGGCTACTCGCGGGATTTGGAAGCTGGCATTGATGAGGTGCACCCACTGCCCGTCTTCCGCGAGGTGGAAGATCACGAGCTTTATTTCCCGCCCAAGCACAAGCAGGAGCATCGGCCCGATTCTCTGCCCGGCTCACTCAATCGGGCGATTCTCTGTTTTGTGCTGAGTTGCGCGGCGAGGCGGGCTAGAGGGCAGCGCGCGGTTCATAACTCGATGCTGATCCACGTCACGCGGTTCATATCCGTGCAGAAGCATGTCAAAGAACTCGTCGAGGACGAATTTGGTCGGGTAAAACGTGCTATCACCTACGACAAGGCAGATCATCCTGTTTGGGCCGCGCTCCATGAGCTTTGGCACACTGATTTCGTGCCGACTTCGCAGTCCATCCGAGCCGTTGAGAGTGACAAGAGACTCACAGAACTCGGCTGGGAGGAAGTGAAGGCTGAGCTACCCGTTGCTGTTGGAAAGATTGTCGTGAAAGAGATTCATGGGCAAAGTCGTGAAGCACTGGACTACAGTAGGCAAAAAGATGGCGTGTCCGTGATCGCTGTTGGCGGTAATAAGCTGTCTCGTGGTCTCACTTTGGAGGGCTTGAGCGTGAGTTACTTTCTACGCTCAACCAAAATGTATGACACACTCATGCAGATGGGGCGCTGGTTCGGCTACAGAGACGGTTATCTGGACCTGTGCCGACTCTACACGACGGATGAGCTGCGCGATTGGTTTAGTCATGTGGCTTTGGCAGAGGAGGAGTTGAAACGTGAGTTTGATCATATGGTCGATGCTCGTCTGACCCCTTCAGATTACGGCTTGCGGGTGCGTCAGCACCCCGATGGCATGATGATCACTGCCCTGAACAAAATGGCGCATGGTCAGAGCCGGGAAGTCACTTTTGCGGGGCAGTTGGTGCAGACTGCATTCTTTGAGCGCAACTCCGCACGCCAGCGGAAGAATGTGAAGGCTGTGGAGGATTGGTTGTGCACCCTTCCGGCCTTTCGAGTTCTGGAAGACGGTCATCACCGTAGGACGGCAAACAGAGCTCAGGTGGCAGACTTCTTGGATAAAATTCTCGCTCCCGGGTTCATCCATCCCAAGTGCAGTCGTTTCGGTCCTGAACTGCAGAGTTTCGTCCAAGAACAGGAAGAGAATGGCGGGCTCCAGGAGTGGACGGTGATTCTGCCAAAGGGCGGCGGCCATGAGAAAGAGATCGCCGGCCACAAAATCAACCTGACTAGGCGCTCTGACGTAACAGAAGGCCATGGCTACTACAGTCTGAGCAAGGCCAACGTGCAGGAGCCCAAACATGAGATGCTCGATCTTGACGAAATTGAGCTCACCGAGGAACTGGCGGTAGAGATCCTGGCGAAACTAGAGGTGCGCGACGCCGGAGCTGGGGCGATGCCGTTAATTAAACCTGGAGGAGAGGCAGATGCTGTCCGGGGATGTATAGGTCAAAAGCTCTCGAAGGCAGTTCACGCTTTAGCCGCAGTTCGAAACAAGCAGACGATAGGATCCATGCGTGATGAGATGCGTCAGCTTCGCCCGGCCGCAAAAGGGCTTCTCATCATTTACCCGCTGGATACTTCAAACGTCACGGGCTTGGAAGATGTGTCCTATGTGCCAGCCTTTGCCTTGAGCTTCCCGGCTACCCACAAAGCACGACGAGTGCTTTACAAAGTGAACCCCGTGTGGATTCGGAAGCATCTGACACAATTCAACTTGGAGGACACAGCGGATGAAGCCGATTGGTGACCTTTGGAAAGAGATTGAGGCTGATCTACAAAATCAACGGGGGACGACACAAGCCCCCGCCTTGATGACTCGCCTCGCGACATCAGAGATCGGTCAGCGTTTGCGGGTTGGAGTCGAGTGGCCGTCGAAAGCACGCTTGCTGTTATTTTCGGTTCCAGCGGGCACTTTGCCTCCGAAAGCCTCATGGCCTGAATGCAAAGGCTTGGAGCTGCTTCTGGATGCAAAGCCGAATGAGACAACTTTCATCGTGAGGCTGCGTGATCTGCGCGGTCAGGATGTTTTCACCGTGCTGGCGGAGGACTTGGCGAGGCGTGCGGTCGGCGGTTCTGAATCAGAGGCTGCCCGCCGTGTGCTTGCAGCTTTGGGACGGTGGCAGAAGTTTCTAGCAGCAGCGGGCCGGTCGCTCTCAGACGAAGCAAGGAGAGGCCTCTGGGGTGAGCTTTACGCGCTGGAGTATCTCATCATGCCCACCGTGGGTATCGAAGCAGCGGTGGGAGCTTGGCGCGGCCCTGCGGGTGCACCGCAGGACTTTCAACATCAAGGCACGGCCATCGAAGTGAAGACACGGGCGGCACGCTCGCCTTCCATCGTGCGCATTTCGGGAGAACAGCAGCTTCATGAAGCCCCGTGGCGGCACTTGCTGCTGACTCACGTCGCCGTGGACGAGCAGGATGGAGCAGGCGAGACGCTGCCCGAGAGAATCGCCCGTGTGAGGGCGCTGGCTGCCGCCACGGCGGCAGCAGAACTGCTGGAGGATGCCTTGGCAGACGCGGGATGGCTGGACGCCGAGGTGGAAAAGCATCAAGTGCGCGGTTTTGTGCAGCGGGAACTGGATGTCTTCCGCGTGGCGGATGCTTTTCCGCGACTGACTCCCACCGGGCTACCAGCTGGAATCGGCGGCGTGGCCTATGACCTCAGCTTGGATGCAGCCCGCCCATTTGCCTGCACGCTGGAAGACTTGCGAGCCGCCCTGAGCCCTGAAACCTGATCCCAAGACCCTACGAACATGGACCTGACCGAATTGGCAAACTACCTGGATGGTGAAGTAAGTGCGAAAGAGCATGCGGATGGCAACGAGCAAGCATTCACCGAGGTGATGCTCACCTACCTTGCCGAAAGCAATGAGGTGGACGGCTACGAACTCGACTTTGCGCAGCGCAGCGGACGAAAGAACGCCCCGGCCTACAAGTTCAACGCCTGGAACCTGCACGAGCAGACGGGCGACCAGGAAGGCAGTGCTCCGTTGGTGGATTTGTTTGTCAGCCTCTACAAACCGGGGGCCACCGGCCAGCCCGTGCCGAAGAGCGAGGTGGCGCACCACTTTGAGCTGGCGCGGAACTTTCTTTCCCAAGCCTTGACTGCGAGCAGCAAGTGGATGGCGCAGATGGAGGAGAGCGCTCCGCCCTACGAGGCGGCGATGAAGATTCACCAGCACCGCGATGATCTGGACACAGCCCGGATTTTTCTCCTGACGAACGGTGTGGTGAAGCAGGCCGACGAGCAGGACACGGAGATCACCGGAGTGGACGTGAAGCACTATCTCTGGGACTTGGAGAAGCTCCGCCGACTGCGCAGCAGCGGGCAGGAGCGGGAGACGATCCAGATCAACCTCGTCGATGATTATGGCGGCGCGGTGCCGTGTCTGGCGCAGGAGGATGGCACCGGCGAATACACTGCCTACCTTGCCTTCTTCCCAGCCACACTGCTGGCGAAAATCTACGGCGACTACGGGCCGCGACTGCTGGAAAAGAATGTGCGCTCCTACCTGCAAGCCAAGGGCAAGGTAAACAAAGGCATTCAAGGGACGATCCGCGACGCGCCTCACCGTTTCCTCGCCTACAACAACGGCATCTCCGGAACTGCGGAAGCGGTGAGTGTCTCGCGCACCCATGACGGCCTATGCAAGCTGGAGAGGCTGCGGGATTTCCAGATTGTGAATGGTGGGCAGACCACGGCGAGCATTTACCACGCCGTCAAAAAGGAGAAGGCGGATGTCTCCCACGTCACCGTGCAGGTGAAACTGACCGTGGTGAATGAGGCCGCCAAGGTGGCGGAGTTTGTGCCCAAAATCTCTCTCTACGCCAACAGCCAGAACAAGGTGAACACGGCAGACTTCAGTGCCAACGACGAATGGCATCAAAAGCTGGAAAGTCTCTCACGCACTATCTGGGCACCCGCAGCGTCCGGCACCAGCAAGCCGACACGGTGGTATTACGAGCGTGCCCGCGGTTCCCATCTCGACGACAAGATGCGTGCAGGAACGCCTGCCAAGCAGAAGGAATGGGAGGCGCAGAACCCTGTCGCACAAAAGTTCACCAAGACCGATGTGGCGAAGTATGACCACACTTGGAACCAGCTTCCGCATCTGGTGAGCAAAGGTGCGGAGAAGAACTTTATTGATTGGACGATGAGCCGTTCCCGCTCGGCTCTGCCTGAGTCGCAAGATTTTGAGCGGCTGGTGGCTAAGGCCATCCTCTTCCGGGCTACCGAGAAGATCGTCTCGCGCCTACAGCTCGGTGGCTATCGGGCGAACGTCGTGACGTATGCACTGGCATGGCTTTCCCGCGAAACTTCTGGCAGGCTTGATTTGGATGCCATCTGGCGCAAGCAGGGTCTGGACGGATGCGTGACCGATGCGCTGTCCGAGATCGCACGCGAGGCTTTTGACTACCTCACAGAGACGGCGGGCTCCCGCAATGTCACCGAGTGGGCGAAGAAGCCGGAGTGCTGGGAAGGCTTCAAAACCACAGCCATCCAGATTCCTGATCTGTCGGCAGCCCTCACCAAGAAGGAGCAGAAGACACAAAACATGGAGGCTGTGAATGCGCAGCAAACAACCGCCGCGAAGACTCTTTCCGAGATTCAGGAGGTCATCCAACGGCACAAGCTGAGCCTCTGGGATGATCTTGCCAGGTGGGGAACAGAAACTGGTAAGCTCAAACCTTGGCAGGCTACGCTCTGCGGAAACTTTCATCGCAAGCTGGAGCGTGGCAAAAAGCCGACCTATCCTGAATGCAAGGCCGCTCTGGAGATGCTCGAAGCCGCCAGGGCACACGGATTTGAGCAGTGATCTGCCACCATGAATCACTGGATGCATCGTGAAGCACGGCGGTGGAACGAACTGCGGGCGCTTGCCCAGGGACGAAACTGGCCCAGACTCCCCGGACTGACCGTGGGGGCATGTGCCGAAAGCGTCGGCATGGAATGGTATGCGACCCGGACAGCGGATACTGTGGCAGAATTCCTGGCACTGGATGGGATCGCCCTGATTCGCTATCCCACGTTCGGGCGCACGAAAATCAGGCGTTTGATCGAGATCGTGAACAGTGCCCTCCACGCCCAAGGTGAGACAGATCATCTGCTGGAAGAAGCGTGCGATGCGCCACTGGCATCCACGGAGGCGGCAGACATCACCCGCACAGCCCATGACGGCCTGACTAAGCTGGAAATACCTGCCGCCCTGCCACTGGGACTGGTGCGGCTCCCCGTGCGCATCCAGCATTATTGCGAAGAGCATCATCTGCACAGTCTGGGAGAGTTTCTGGAGGCCTGGGAAAGCCTGGGAGAGGGCTACTTTTTCCAACTTCCCAATCTGGGGAGGAAGTCCGTGGGGGACGTCCGGGCACTTTGGACGGCTGTTTGTGAAGGGGATGGCAAAGCGCTGGCAGCATGGCTGCCCATGAATCCGAATGGCAAGGGGCTGAGCCTATCCGCAGGATTGCGTGACGCGGTGAGCGACCTTCCAGAACATCACCGCGCCCTTCTGGAGAACCGGCTGGTGCATGAGCAAACCTTGGAAGAGGCCGCCGCTGACCTTGGGGTCACGCGAGAGAGAACCCGGCAGGTGGAGGCTGTGTTGCTGGAAAAAGTCGCCCAACTCCTGGATTGGTTTCCCGGCGTTCAAGATGCGATGATGAGCATGTGGCTGAGGGGGGAGCCGTGTGCTGAGCTTCTGGGTGATGAGCTGCAGGAGCCTGATCTTGTGTTGATCGAAGCAACCATCCGCCGTCTGTTCAAGGAGCGCCCCGAAGGCGCTGCCCGTGAGCTGGAGCTGGAAGTCCGTATGGAGGGCTGGCGTGAGAAGCTCAAGCAGCACGCTGATTTGCTGGTGGAAGGAGTCGATCTTGAAGAGTTCATGAGCAGGGAAGTGCCGCCTGAATATCGGGAAGAGTTTTGTCTTTCCCTGGATGGACGCGGGAGGATCAGACTGGACCACGCAACCGGTCGTGTGGTGCATTCCGGGCCCCGCTTGCGTGAGGTGGTGAAGGCCATTCTGGCACGGGAGGATGACCCCATACCACTGACATGGTTGCACGAACTCGTCCGCCAGACGCCAACGCACCACCAGGTGGAACGTGAGCAAATCTACCGTTACCGCATCCAGTGGAAGTCGGACGATCCTGATTTTCCGCGAGACAAGGTCCTCTGGAGTCTATGACCCGGTGGCTCGTAGGAAGCGTCAGCCAGACTCACGCCGCCTGGGCCAGCCCGGACTCCATCTCCAACGTCTTCCAGCGGCGGTGCCAGGCTTTGGTGAGTTCGGAGACGAGTTTTTCGAGGTCGTCGAGTTCCTGGACGGGCAGGCGGAGAAGGGGGACGCCGGTGGAGGCGAAGAGCTGGTTCACAAAGATGTCACGCTTCTTCACCTTGGGCGTGTTGTGGCTGGCGTCGTCCAGCTCGATGCCGAGCATGGGCATCCAGTCATCATTCCGGCAGATGAGGAAGTCCACATGGCGCTGGCTGATCATGCTGAGGGCGCCGATCCCATCCTCCTCGTCATAGGCGAAGACATCGGCCAGGCGCGGCTTGATCTGGATGCGGCAGCGGTCCTGGGTGATCTGGAGCAGGCAGGCGTGAAAACGGGCCTCGGTCGGCGTCAGCAGGGGCTTGGCGGCATAGTCATAAGGCATGGCCACACGCATTTCAGGATCGGGAGCGATGAGCTTCATGGGACGAACGGAGGAAGAGTTAATTATGGAAATTACAAGGGAGGTGTGTCCGCGCAATCGGCAAACCGGGGCGAGGCACGGTGCCTCCTGGCGGTTGAGGGAAAGGTGCAGCCGAACTTGATCCCGATGTTCTGCTTCGGTGTCACGACTGCTCGGGTCGTTTCAACCCAGAGGAGGGCACGCAAGCGCCCCATTTTGAAGGAGTTCGGTTGCTTTGTGACAGCGCCTTGAATTTGAGGCCCTGCAGGCCTGAAAGGGCGGTCTTGGGAACCTGGGACGGGGCTTGAGGGGGGCTGGAAAGGGGGCTTTGAGCTCAAAGGGTGGTGTCTTTGATCGCAAAGAAGGGTGTGATTGAGCTCAAAGGGTGGTGTCTTTGATGGCAAAGAGGGGTGTGATTGAGCTCA
>NZ_JACSRD010000044.1 GCF_014879935.1 Prosthecobacter sp. | reverse complement strand
CCGATGTGATAAAGGACGAACTGGCCCGAAAAGTATGCCTCGTGTTTCAGCCGTCAACCCCCGCCTGGCCCTGCCATGCCACTGCGGGCTTGGCGGAATCCTCGCGCAGTCAAAAAGCCGAAAAGGCAGCGTCAAACGGGACGCGTTTACCCCTGCCGACGCCTCGGCTATCACCGATGAGAGCCGTTTAGCCCTGCCGGAGCCTCGGCTGCCCCAAACGGGACGCGTTTGGCCCTGCCGGAACCTCGGCAGCTCCAAACGGGAGCCGTCCAGACCCGCCGACGCCTCGGCTGCCCCAAACGGGAGCCGTCCAGCCCTGCCGACGCTCCGGCTCTCCCAGATGAGAGCCGTTTAGCCCCGCCGACACTGCGGCAGGACCAAACGGTAGGCGTTTGGCGCTGCCTTGGGCGGGTTTTGATGTTTTGCCCCAAGAATGGAAGATGCATAGGCACGGGACGAGATTGGGGTGGAACGGAGGGCTTTTGGCAGAGGATTTTGATCGATAGCGATCCCGAATGGGCGAAAAATGATGTAACAGGGACCTTTTCCCTGTTACAGGGCTTGACGTGCATGGCGTGATACGGCTAGAAAGGATGAATGGCATTATCATCCACCAGTTACCCCAAGAAATGGAAGGCAGGAAAAACCACAGTGATCCGCGTTCCGGTGACGCTCGCAGAAACGGTGTTGGAGATCGCAAAGCGGATTGATGAAACAGACGGATGCGTATTGAGGGAAGAGCCTTTTGCGTCGCTGTTTCCCGATCTGGAGAACACCCTTCCGAGAGTGAACGTGACATACAAGGCCGCCCGTCCGATCAACGTCGCATCCGTGCCGCAGCGCAGTCCCTTCCGCTACCCAGGAGGCAAAACGTGGCTTGTTCCCTACCTGCGCGACTGGCTAAACCACCAGAGTAAGACTCCATCGAGGCTCATCGAACCCTTCGCAGGTGGGGGGATTGTAAGTCTCACAGCAGGCTTCGAGCGGCTGGCGCGGCACATCGTTTTTGCGGAGCTTGATGAACGTGTCGCCGCTGTTTGGCAGGTTGTGCTCAACGGTCAGGCCGAATGGCTGGCCAAGCAGATCATGGATTTCGATGTGACTCTCGAAAATGTGAAACCAGCTCTTGAGAAGCCCGCGAAAACAATACGCGAAAAAGCATTCCAAACCATTCTCAGGAACCGCGTCCAAAGGGGCGGCATTCTTGCGACAGGAGCAGGGCTGGTTAAGACAGGTGAGAATGGCCGAGGACTCAGGTCACGCTGGTATCCTGAGACGTTGGCTCGGCGCATCCGTGACATCAATGCCATCAAAGACCGCTTCACGTTTGTTCATGGTGACGCATTCAAGCTGATCGAAGAGCACAGCCAGGACAAATCTGCGGTTTTCTACGTTGACCCGCCCTACACGATTGCGGCTCGGCGGCTCTACTCGGAATGGCAAATCGACCACGAACGCCTATTTGCGGCAATGGCGCGGGTGAAAGGTGACTTTCTGATGAGCTATGACCACACGTCGGAAGTCCTGGAGCTAGCGAAGCGTCATGGTTTCGAAACGCGGGGTATTTCGATGAAGAACACCCACCACGCCAAAATGCAGGAGTTGCTGATCGGGCGTGACCTTTCATGGGTAAGCGGGCCATGAAATTGACTTGGCACGCCGGGCGATGCCGCCCAAGATCGTGTCGATGCTTTTACAGATCGGCGAAACATTCGGACACTCCGTAGATAACCATAGCAAACAAGCGTGGCAGGACCGCGACTGTAAACGATGCCGTTTTCGCGACGCACCGTGCAACAAGGGTAATAATGACGATCCGCTTGGGATATGCTCGTTCGCAGATAGCAAACGGGCCACTGTCGTCTGCCCAAGCCGATTTTTAGAGCAGAACCAAGTGTTTCTTGATGCTGCGAAACTGGCGTTCGGCAAAGGCGTCAAAGCTGCGGCTGTGCCCGAGGTTCGAGTCCTAACTGTTCCAGGTCCGCGTCCGAAAAAGATCGGCAAAATCGACTTCATGCTCACGGCTTTGGGGCCTGATGGTAAGCCAGTCGATTTCGCGGCTTTGGAGATTCAGGCGGTTTACATCTCTGGAAAGTCCATCAAACCGGCTTTTGACCATTTTTTGAAGCACAAGAAACTTCCTGCCGATGCTTCACGCCGTCCCGATTTTCGATCCTCCGCTCAAAAGCGGCTCATGCCGCAACTGAGCTTAAAAGTGCCCATTTTCCGTCGTTGGGGAAAGAAGTTTTTCGTGGCGGTGGACGAAACCTTTTTCGACGAGATGCCGACGATGAGGGAAGTCGATGGAGTAGAGAACTCGGAGGTGACCTGGCTGGTCTATTCGTTCGACAAAGAAGGCACCACCTACCCCATGAAGCTCAAACGCGTTGTGTTCACTCATTGGGATGAGGTCATGGCTGCACTTCGCGAAGGTGTGGCTCCGAAACCATCCGAGATGCTGGATGAACTGGCGGCGGGTCTTGGAAGGGCCAGAATCATTCAAGCATAACGCAGATAGCGCAGCGTGCCGCCCGCGCTCACCGTCTCCGCCTTCGGCTTCGGACCCACGCCGCCGCCGGAGTTCACGCACCACACATTCGTCGTGCTGCTGCCAAACACATCGCGTGACCACCAATACTCCGCCGAGGGCGAGGCAGGCGGGAAGTAGGTGGCGTTCATCGCCGGATTGCCCGTCTCGTAGTTAAACAGGCTCATCAACTCATGCGGATTCGGCAGTCGCCAGTCGCTGTAACCGCCGGTGGATTGCGACGCGGCATTGTTCACCGCGTTTTCCCAAGTCATCTCGCCCGCGTCGGCCTTCTGCCACATCAAACCGGTCACATTGTCCGTGATCGTGCCGTCGCCATTGTCGGTGAAGGACTGCGGATTCGCCGCTGGAGCCGTTGTGTAGTCGCTGTCCTCTCCAAACGTTGTCGTCGTGCTGATCGCCTGGCTCGTGTCCGGCAGCTTCACCTCCGACCACGCGCCCATCGGATACGCCGTGAGGCGATTCGCCGGTGCCGTGCCCGCCGTGGGCGTGTAAGTCTGCGTCGTCGTCAAAACCGGACCACTGAGCACTCCGCCGACAAGCGCCTGCGCACGCCACGTCATCGTGAGCGAGCGCGGATTCACTTTGCGATTGATCGTCCAGCACTCGTCATAGTCCACGCCGCCCATGTTCACGCGCATGAGATGCGCATCCGGCGAGGCCGTGGCCATCGACACCGCGGTAAAGTTCCGGCCCGTCGTCGTCGCGATCGCCGCGATGCTGATCACGAACTGCGTGGCATTCGTCACCGAGGTCACGCGTGCACCATTGCTCACGCCATAACCGACCACTGCCAGCCCCGTCGTCAGCCCCGTGGTGCTCGCACACGTCACTGTCGTGCTGCCGTAGGTCGTCGCGCAGTTCGTCAGATTCACGCCCGCGACGAGATTGAGATGACCGCTGCCATCCGTGACCAGCGGCGCGGGATTCATCTGCGCCACGATGTAGGCACCGGCGACCGCTTTCGCATTGTAGCCGCCAGTGCCATCCGCACGCAGATTTCCCACCGCCGGCTGACCATCGACCTGGTTGCCAAAATTCACCACCGTGCCGTGGAAGGCCTTCATCAGGTAAGGCGACTGCGGCGTGCCATACGGATGCGTCGCGTCCACCGCCGTCGTGCCCATCGCGTGGTAGTGATAACCCCAGCCGCCGCCGTGATCGTGACCACCTTCCGCATCCAGCGCCTGCCTCGGCGAGCCATCCGGCTCCACAAAGCCATACATCGGATAGCCATCCAGCGCCCAGGCGATGGGCTTGTCATCGCCCAACGGCCCGCCGAAACGCGTGTTCAAGTGCGTGGGTGCGATGTGGTAATGGTAATCATCCGCCAGACCGCAGTGACCGCCGTAGTAGTCCAGCTCGCCGATCTCATACGACACATTCCCGCCGTTGTTCGACGGGTTGAAGATCGCGATGCCGTTCGATGCCAGCGCCACCGCGCCGCGCAGGAAGTTCGTCGGCGGAGCCGGTGGATTGTAGATCACGATCGGCGACGCCGACGGCACTGGCACCAGCGGGATGCGCCACACATTCGGCTGCTGGTAGCCGAGCGAGCCCGCGTTGTTCTCATTGCTCGTCGAATGCGCAAAGTAAGCCGCCGGGATCGGCACCTGCTGCTGCCACGTCGTGATCCCGAACATCTTGTTCGGCATCCCTTCCGGTGTGTTGTCCGATTCGAGGAAGAAGGTCGTCCCGTCCCAGTTGTAGCGCACCTTTGGCTTGAACGGCGCAAACGAAGCCGCCATCAGCAGCCCGTTCCCCGCCGGCGGCAGCGCCGACCCGCTCGTCATGAACGATGAAATATCGAACACCGAAAACGAAGCCACCTGCAGAGGCTTTTTGAGCGACTTCGGCACCGGAGCCTCAATTGGCTTCACCTTATTTGGAGCCGACTTCTGCATGAACTCCTCCAAAATATGCGCCCGCAGCGCCTCCTTGTCCCCGGAGGGCAAAGTATGCGCATGCAAAGCGGGCGGCAGGAGGCAGGCGAGGGCAAGAAAGCGTTTCATGGTTGTGCCAAGGTTGGAAGGCAGGTGTCAGGACTTGTTGTTGGCCTGACGGAAAATTTGTCGGAATTGAGTCAAGACTGCGCCACGCAACCACGGGGCGTCATTTGAGGGGAGCACCCGTCACATCCAGATCCGGCTTCGTGTTCCACCTTGGCGTCCAGCCGGTTTTTTCGACTTTGGTGCGGAAGATGACGGTGTTGTCGAGGGCGATGTCGTCGGTCCAGATGAACTTGGCGCCTTCGAAGTCGTTGTCGAAGTAGGGCTGTTTGGGATCGACTTCTTCGACGGTGTATTCTTTGGCGTTCTTCCAGGTGCTGTCGTCGAAGTCGATGGCCCACCAGTTGGCGGGAAGTGGCTCCTGGATGACTTTGGGATTGGCGGTGTCGCTGTTCACGGGGCCGTGGAAGAAGTTCTTGGCCTTCCAGCTCGCGTTGGTGACGGTGCCGTCGGCGAATTTGATGCACAGGCCGGCGTCGCCGATGCTGGTGCCGTATTCCATGCCGGTTTTCGGGTCGGCGTTGTCTTTGGCGAGCACGGCGATGGTCATCGGATACTCGGGGAGGAAATCGACGCTGACGACGTTGTGAGGCGTGAACTGGATGCTGTCCACGGCGACGAGACGGCCGTTGACGTAGAGCATGAACCAGTTGTCGGCATAGACGTTGAGTTTGATCGTGTCGGCGATGCTTGGCTTCACGAGGCCGGGAGGGCCTTCTTTGCCTTTTCCTTTGCCGCCGCCTTTTTTGGGTTCACCACCGCCGCCGGGGCCTTTTGGGCGATCACCAGCAGGACCTTGCGGAGGAGGCTCGGGCGGACGCACGGTGTTTTGGGCCATTTCAGAGTGAGGCAGTGCTTTAGCCTGCCCGGAGGCCTCCTGACGTGGCTGAGTCTGGGAACGTTCTTGCAGGCTAAAGCCCGCATCACTCTTGGCAGCACCACCGCTGGAGTGAACGACACGCAGCGAGGAGTTCGCCAGCACTTTGCCCTTCATCGCGGTGATGAGTTCTTCGCGGCCGGGCTTTCCAGCGACTTTCAACGGCTCGGACAAGGCATAAAGCGTGATGACATAGGTCTTCGCGCCGGGGCCTTTGGAGTGCGGCGGCTCGTAGCCGATCTCGCCTTTGAAGCCGGTGCCGAGCTTGCCGATGTCGGTGACGTTTTTCGGCAGGCTCGATGCGCTGCCCGGGATGTCGTAAACGGTCCAATACCACTTCCGATCTCCATCAGGAGTGACGTGATCCATGATCAAAGCGTAGCCTTTCGTGCCTGCGGGAGCACCAGACCAAGCGAGCGGCGGGCTTATGCCGTCGCCATCTCCGGTGAACTCGGTGGGCAGGGCTTGTAGATCTTCGACCACGGGGCTGTTGAGCATGAATTTGCCGTCGCTGCTACGCGGTTGATCGGGAAGGGCGACAAAGGATTGCCCTTTGCCCCCGCGTTCACCGCCGCCACCTTTCTTCATCTCTTCGCGTGCGGGAGGCTCCTCACCACGCGGCTGCGGAGCGTCTGGGGCAGGTGCATTGCCAGCGAGTTCATCAAGCTCCGGCGTGTCGAGCTTGCCATCGCGATTGTGATCGAGCGCGGTGAACTGCTCTTTCGCCTTCGCCAATGCGTCGGTGATCGCGATGCCTTTCTTCGCGGCATTCGACTTCGCGTTGTCGGCAAACTCCTGCGCGGTGACGACGCCGTCGCCATTCACATCGAGGATGCCTTCGATGGCGGCCTGCGGTCGCGGAGGACGTCCACCTTCCTCACCGGGGCGCGGTGGAGGCGGATCATCGCGGCGCATTTCGCCCTCGCGACCACCTTTGCCATGGCCTTTGCCTTTTCCTTTGCCCTTCATGCCTTCGGGGCCACCGCCGGGCGGGCGATCACCACCACCGCCGCCACCTTGACGACGTGCGGTGTAAACTTCATCGGCCGTGCCATCGCGACCATTGTCAAAGTGGAAGGGATAGGTGCCATCGGCCTTGATCGAGTAGCTGACGCTGCGCTTGTCGCCATTCACCTCGTAGCTGAGTTTGTAGCTGTCCTTGCCGGTGCTTTCGAAAGCGGTGATCTTCGCACCACGCAACGCGGTCAAGGCCTCACGCACGCCTTGAGCACGCGGTTGCGGATCGACCTGCTCACCCGCTTCGACGACCTCACCGTGGAAGCCGCCGAAGACATACGGATACTGGTTCGACGCATGATAATGGTAGCCGATCTTCGCGTCGTCGTGGCCATGGCACACATCAAGATTCGCCACCGGCGAGCCATCCGGCTCCGTGAGGCCGTAAACGGGATACCCATCGAGCGCATACGCCACCGGCATGCCTTTGCCGACCTGCGCCTGCAGATGCAACGGCGCGATGTGGTAGTGATAATCATCCGCGCGTCCGCAATGGCCGCCCCACTCGTCCAGCTCGCCGATTTCATAGCTGATCTCGCCGCGATTGTTCTGCGGATTGAAGATTGGGATGCCATTCACGGCCAAAGCGATCGCGCCGCGCAAGAAGCGGCCTTTGATCATCGCCGGTTCCTTCGCCACGACCGGCTTCAGCGGGATGCGCCACGCGTTGTCATCGAAATACGGCTGCGGCAGCGGCACCTGCTGCTGCCATGCGGTGATGCCCACCATCATGTTGTGATCCGGCAGACCGTTCGATCCCACATAGAGAAACTCGCCATCCGCACGCAGATCCAGCTTCGTGAAGGGCAAGAAGGCCTTCGCCGTCTGCGGCGCGTTCGCGGCATTCGCAGCCGCCGCGGCTGCAAGTTGGACGACCGAGGCCGTGGAGGCCACTTCGGTCATGCCGCGCTCACGTTTCCACTCTTCGAGAATGTGCGCCCGCAGCACCTCCCGATCAGTGGTCGCCAAATCATGCGCGGCGAGGCTCGTCGCGAACAGCAGGAGGACAGGGAGCGTTTTCATAACACCCGCTACTAACTCCCGGCCCGTCAAAACGGCTTCAGCGAATGTCGGGAGATTTGTCGGGATTGTGTAAAGGCAACGAAATGCCGTTGGGGAACCGCATTGACCTTGGATAAGCCATCGTCGGCCATTCCGTCTTACTCAGCCATGAACCTCACCCGCCGCCAATTTCTCCAAACATCCAGTTTGGCCCTGCTGCCCGCCGTTTCGCCTGCCGCCGAGACGCAGGAGTCGCTCATCGAGTCCATCGAGAAGGTCGTGGTGAAGACGCCCGCGCTGCCGAAGGGCACGTGGTTTCATCCGCGGGCCTGCATGATCGGCAAACGCGCCTTCATGACCACGCAGCCCATCATGGGCTCCGATCACTTCGGGCACGTGCACTGGGCCACGTCCGATGACCTCGGCCAAACATGGAGCGACTTCACGCCTGTGCCGCCGCTCGGCTGGGTGCCGATGGCCGATGGCAACAACGAGGCCGTGTGCGATGTCACGCCCGAGTTTCACGCGAAAACCGGCAGCGTGCTCGCGCTCGGGCACAACGTGTTTTACAAAAACAAAGGCTTCTACCGCGATCAGCCCTCTCGCTGGCCCATCTACGCCGTGTGGAAGGACGGCGCGTGGGGTCCGCGACGCAAACTCGTTTGGGATGACCCACGCGGCAGCGAGATCTACTCCAACAACTGCGGCCAGCGCATCAACCTGCCGAATGGCGATGTGCTCATGAGCTTCACCTTCGGCGTCAAAGGCCAGACGCGCTCCGTCTGCGGCGTGCGCTGCTCCTTTGATGGCGACGAACTGCGCATCAAGCAAACCGGCAACGCGCTCACCCACACCGTCGGCCGCGGCCTGCTGGAGCCCTCGCTCACGCAGTTCGGCGGACGCTACTACCTCACCATCCGCGCCGAGGATCGCAAGGGCTACGTCGCCGTCAGCGATGACGGCCTGAACTACGAACCGCAGCAGCCCTGGACCTGGGACGACGGCACGCCGCTCATGACGAACAGCACGCAGCAGCACTGGCTTACGCATTCCGACGGCCTCTTCCTCGTCTATACGCGACGCGATCCCACCAACGAAAAAGTCATCCGCTGGCGTGCACCGCTTTGGGTCGCGCAGGTCGATCCGAAAACGCTCCGCCTCATCCGCGCCACCGAGCGCGTCGTGCTCCCGCTCATCGGCGATGGCGTCAACGCCGCCGACCTCGTCGCCTTCAACGGCAACTTCGGCATCTGCAACGTCAGCCCCACCGAATCCTGGGTCACCGACGGCTCCTGGTGCCCCAAAACCAACACC
>NZ_JACSRD010000073.1 GCF_014879935.1 Prosthecobacter sp. | reverse complement strand
GCTTGAAGCCATGCTTCTCACAGATCTTCTCGGCGATTTCGATGTCGATGGCCTTGTCGGCGCTGGCGAACACCTTGAAGGCGATGAGGTCGGAGATGACCTTGAAGGGCTTCAGGCCCATCTTGTCCGCCAGGTCTTTGACGACGATCGGCGGCTTGAGGTGGATGATCTTCTCCCCGCTCTCGTTGACCTCGAACTCGGGCTTCGGCACGTCCGCAGGCGGCGCATGGACGATTGGAATGATCGGCTTCGGTGTGGTGTCCTCCTTCAGCAGGGAAATCGGCGGCAGCGCGGTCTGCTGGACGGCATCCGCCGGACGGACCCGCTTCTTCGGCTTCTCGTCGTCCTCGAAAAGGTTCAGCGCGGCGGCTTTCTGCTCATCGAGCGTCGGCTTGGCGGGTGCCGCCGGCTCCTCCTTCTTCGGCTCCTCGACGGCCGGCTTTTTCGTGGCACCCAGCGGCGGCAGAACCGTGCTTTCCTTGCTTCTGACGCGTGTCTTGGGCTTTTCCTCCTCGATCAGCGAAAGCACCTTGCCTTTGGTGGCTTTTTTGGGCTTGGCGCTGTCGATGTTCGCTTCTGCTTCAGGCGTTGCTTCGTCTGAAGGCTTGGGCGATTTGGAGGATGAGGACTTGCTGGGCATGAGAGGATTGAATCGGACGAGCGGAGCGGCTGGCTGGCTGTAAATGAGGATCGAAGTTGTTGGGGAAAGCTTTCATGGCGGCACAAAAACTACTCCTCTGCAGGAGCTGCGTTTGCTGTCGCCTTTTCATAGATCCGGACCGCAAGGTCGTGATCACCACCGAGAACCTCGGTGATGTCGTCCACATCGACACCGGAGGCAAGCGTGGCGAGATCGCCCATGCCGCCTTCCGTGAGCTGGCGTGCGGTCTCCTCGGTGATGCCGAGGGCGTCCACTAGGTGATGCACCGCGCTGCCCATCTGGCCTTCAAAGACCTCGGCGGCGTGCTGATCCTTCTCGATGATGAGATCCATGCCGACCAGACGCGAGGTCAGGCGGGCGTTCTGGCCGCGGCGGCCGATTGCCTTCGAGAGATCTTCCTCGCTGACGGTGAGGCGGGCCTCCTTCTTGTCGGCGTTCACCTGGATGGTGATCACCTTGATCGGCTTCAGGGCCTCGCGGATGAACTCGGCGGGGTCGGCCTTCCAGCGGATGATGTCCACCTTCTCATTGTTCAGCTCACGGACGATGTTCTTCACGCGCGCACCGCGCAGGCCCACGCAGGCGCCCACGGGATCGACTTTCTCATCAGCACTGTGGACGGCCACCTTCGTGCGGTAGCCGGCCTCACGGGCGATGCTGGCGATTTCGACCGTGCGGTCGCCGATCTCGCTGACCTCGAACTCGAACAAACGACGGACGAAGTTCGGGTGGGCACGGGAAAGGATGATCTCAGGTCCGCGGCCGGTGTCCTTCTCCACTGCCTTCACGTAGAAGCGCATGCGATCCCCTGGAGTGTAATCTTCCGTGGCGACGCGTTCCTTGGAGGTCATGACGCCTTCAAACTTGCCGAGGTCGATGACGACGTCGGACTTCTCAAAGCGACGCACCACACCGCTGACGACATCGCCGGTGCGATCCTTGAACTCGTCATAGAGATTTTCCTTCTCGGCCATGCGCAGGCGCTGGAGCATCGTCTGCTTCGCGGTCTGGGCGGCGATGCGGCCCATGTTGTTCGGCGTGACTTCCAGCTCGATCTCGTCACCCACGATGGCGTCCTTCTTGAACTTCCGCGCCTTGGCCAGCGGGAGCTCTTCCCAGGGATTGCTCACAGTCTCAACCGCCAGCAGCTTGGCGAAGGCCTTGATGGTGCCCTTGTCGGGATCGATGTCGATGCGCAGCTCACGCGCCGGACCGATGCTTTTCTTGGAGGCGGCGAGCAATGCCTGTGAGAGGGCCTCGACCATTTTGCCACGGTCGATTCCTTTCTCTTTCTCGTAGTAGTCGAAAAGGGCTTTAAGTTCGCTGATCATAAAAATTCGTGATGCCACCAGACAAAAAAGAGCGGGGAAAGACCCCACTCTCGCCGTAAAACGCTAATTCTGTCCGGGAAGGACGCAGATCATACGGGCATGCCAGAATTCAGCAAGCAGAAAAAGCCCGTGATTTCCCGCAGTGGCAGCCTCTGTTCCGATGCGTTTCAAAACCTTTGCAAACCAGGCCGCTGGCCGCCGTTCGGACTTGCCATGAGGTTCCGCATTCTCCTTTCGCTGCTGCTCTTGCCATCACTGGTTTCTGCCGAGGAGAAAGCTCCGGCAGCGAAGGTCCCCACTCTGCCCGCTTTGCAGCCGGCGTCGGTGCGGATGACTGCCGGGGCGCCCGAGGCGGTGCCGGGTGGCTTCACCATCGCGATCATGCCGGACACGCAGTTCTACGCGCAGTTGCATCCGGAGATTTTTCACAAGCAGACCCAGTGGATCGCGGACAATGCCGCCAGATACTCGATCCGCTTCATGATCCAGGTCGGCGACGTCACGGAAACCTCCGCTGATGCGGAATGGATCGTGGCCCGGGATGCCTTCAAGCGACTCGAAGGCAAGGTCCCGTGGGCCAGCGCACCCGGAAACCACGACTACGGTGGCAAATTGCAGGTGAACACCCACCGCACCCCCTTCAGCGTCTGGCTGCCGCTGCCGATGTTCCAGGCCATGCCGACCTTCGGAGGCTCTTATGAGCAGCAAAACGGCAAAGTGGACAACCATTGGCATCAATTCGAGGCCGGAGGCCGCAAGTGGCTCGTCATCGGCCTGGAATTCGCCCCGCGTGCCGATGTCCTGCGCTGGACGAACGAGGTGATCGCCTCCCATCCGCAGCACAGCGTGATCCTTTTCACCCACGCCTACCTTGATCCGAAGACGAACCAGCGACTCAAGCTTTCGGCCAGCCTCGGGAAAGGCCAATCACCAGCTCCCGCACCCACTGAGAAGCCCGATCTGACCCAGCCCGAGGACCTCTGGCAGATGGCCTCGAAGCATCCGAACGTCGCCATGATCCTGAGCGGCCACGCCTGCTACACCAACCACCGCACCAGCAAGGCGCAGGGGGGACAGCTCGTGCAGGAGATGGTCGTTGATTACCAGAAGGACGTGAACGGCGGCAATGGCTGGCTGCGGCTCCTGCAGATCCTTCCTGATGGCAAAACCGTGCGCTGCCAGGACTACTCCCCGCTCATCGACCAGCGCTGCACCATGCCCGACCGCACGTTCGATTTCGAACTGGCGATGCCGGGCGCATGACCGCCCGGTTCACCGCCATTTTGCAGCGGAAGGATGGCTGCCTCGACGACGTTGAATCAAGACCATGCGCCGCCTCCTTCCTCTGCTGTCGTCATTGCTCGCCCTCACCTCGTCCTTCGCCGCTGAGAAGCGTGATCCGAACATCGTGATCATCTTCATGGATGACATGGGTTATGCGGATGTCGGCTGTTTTGGCGCGCAGGGCTATCAGACGCCGAACATCGACCGCCTGGCCGCGGAGGGGCGGAAGTTCACGAATTTCCACGTCGCGCAGCCGGTTTGCAGCGCGTCGCGTTGTGCCTTGCTGACAGGCTGCTATCCGAATCGCGTCGGTATTCACGGGGCGCTCGGACCATCGGCGAAACACGGGATCAATGCCGACGAAATGACCCTCGCCGAACTGGTGAAACAAAAAGGTTACGCCACGGCGGCGGTCGGAAAATGGCACCTGGGTTCCCTGCCCCAGTTTCTGCCGGTGAAGCACGGCTTCGACGAATACTACGGCATCCCTTACTCGAACGACATGTGGCCTTACCACCCACAGGCGAAACCCGGAGCCTATCCGAAGCTGCCCATGGTCGAAAATGACCACGTGGCCGATGAGGAGATCACCCCGGAGGATCAAACCCGCCTGACGACTGATTACACGACGCGCGGCGTGAAATTCATCGAGAAGAACAAGGACAAGCCCTTTTTCCTCTACCTGGCCCACAGCATGGTCCATGTGCCGCTGTTCGTGAGCGACAAGTTCAAAGGCAAGTCGGGCAAGGGCCTGTTTGGCGATGTGATGATGGAGGTGGACTGGTCCGTGGGCCAGATCATGGACACGCTGAAGAAAAACGGCCTCGAAGACAACACGTGGGTCATTTTCACCAGCGACAACGGCCCCTGGCTCAGCTACGGCGACCACGCGGGCAGCGCAGGACCGCTACGCGAGGGCAAAGGCACCTGCTGGGAAGGCGGCACCCGTGTCACCGGCATCATGAAGTGGCCGGGCAAGATTCCGGCAGGGTCCACGACAGACACCATGATGATGACGATCGACCTCCTGCCGACCATCGCACACGTCATCGACGCGAAACTGCCGGATCACAAGATCGACGGCCTGAACTGCTGGCCGGTCGTCAGCGGCGGCCCGGACGCGAAGAATCCGCACGACTTCTACGCCTTCTACTACGAGAACAACCAGCTCCAGGCGCTCAGCAGCGGGGATGGACGCTGGAAGCTGCATCTGCCGCACTCCTACCGCAGCCTCCCTGCCGACGGCCCCAAGGCCACGGGCGGCAAGCCGGTGCTCTACAAGCAGGTCAAAATCGAGCAGCCCGAGCTCTACGACATCTACGCGGACATCAGCGAATCGAAAAACGTCGCGGCCCAGCACCCGGACGTGGTCGCCAAGCTGGAAATGCACGCGGAAGCCATGCGATCCGAGCTGGGCGACTCGTTGATGAAGATGCCCAAAGGCACCGGCACACGGGAAGCCGGAAAATGACGCGGAATGAGGAGGACTGACGGGGTCGCCGTCGCCACGTGGGACAGGGCATCATTTTTGCGAAAGCCCGTTTGCGAATTGTCTTTCGGGCCGCCATAAGGTTTAATTTCCGATTTCCCCTTCCCCTCTTCTTTTCCCGTCATGATCGATGTCCAGGACCTCACCAAACAGTACGCCGGGCGCACTGCGGTGAACCACATCTCCTTCCATGTCGAGCCCGGGGAAGTCGTCGGCTTTCTGGGTCCGAATGGCGCCGGAAAATCGACCACGATGCGGATTCTCAGCGGCTACATGCCCGCGACCTCCGGCCACGCCACAGTGGCGGGTTTTGACGTCTTCCATCAGTCGATCCAGGTGCGCCAGTCAGTCGGCTACATGCCTGAAATGGCACCGCTTTACACCGACATGAAGGTGAAGGAGTACCTCGCGTTCCGGGCCCAGTTGAAGGGGCTTTCAGGCGCGTCCATGCGCCGCCGCATCGGGGAGGTGATGGATCTGACCGGTGTCACTGACATGCGCCGCCGTTTGATTGGCAATCTGTCCAAAGGCTACCGCCAGCGTGTCGCCCTGGCTGATGCGCTCGTTCACAAGCCGAAGCTGCTCATCCTCGACGAGCCGACCAACGGCCTCGATCCGGTGCAGATCCGCCATGTGCGTGATCTGCTGCGCAGTTTGAAGTCGAAACACACCGTGCTGCTCTCCACGCACATCCTGCAGGAGGTCGAGCAAAGCTGTGACCGTGTGGTGATGATCCACCAGGGGCGCATCCGCGCGAACGACACACCGCAAAACCTCGCCCGCCAGCTCCGCTCCACGACGCTCCTGCATCTTGAGCTCAGCGGCAGTGGAAACC
This sequence comes from Prosthecobacter sp., assembly GCF_014879935.1. Taxonomy (GTDB): domain Bacteria; phylum Verrucomicrobiota; class Verrucomicrobiia; order Verrucomicrobiales; family Verrucomicrobiaceae; genus Prosthecobacter. The sequence continues at coordinate 28,727 of NZ_JACSRD010000073.1, read as the reverse complement.
TGGCCGCCGAGCTCGCCGCCATCCCCGGTGTGCGCAAAGCGAACGAGGATGCCGGCGATTCCACCCCCTGGCGCCGGTTCACACTGCGCGTGGAGCCGGAGCACGATGTCCGCGACGCCGTGATGGACCTCGCGACGAAGAAAAACTGGCGCATCCGCGAGATGCACCGCCAGCTCCCGACACTGGAGGATGTGTTTGTCGAGCTCTCCATGAACGCCGGCACTCCAGGCGACATTCCCACGCACGTTCTATGAGGATTTTCTGGATTCTGCTCAAAAAGGAGCTGCATGCCTTCTTTGTCTCCCCGGTTGCCTACGTGGTGCTGGCGCTGGTGATGATCCTGAACGGCTTCGCCTTTCGCGCGGCGCTTTCCGTGCTGGAAAGTGCCCCAAGTGAAGGGTCCATCGTGAGCTGGACCTTTCACGCGATGTGGTTCTGGCTGTCCTACTTCTTCATCTTTCCGCTGCTGACCATGCGTCTCTTCGCCGAGGAAAAGAAAATGGGCACGCTGGAGACGCTCTTCACCGCGCCCGTGCGTGCCTGGCAGGTCGTCGGGGCAAAGTACATGGCGTCCCTCATCGTTTACTGCCTCCTGTGGCTGCCGAGCCTGTTCAATTTCAAGTTCGCCTCCTGGATCAGCGCCGGACAGGTGGAGGTGCCCGATGGTGCGATGCAGGGCGCCTACCTCATCCTGGTGGTCATGGGCATGTTCAATCTCGCCGTCGGCTGTTTCGCGTCTTCTTTGACCGCGAACCAGATCGTGGCCGCCATCCTTTCCTTCACGCTGAGCCTGCTGCACTTCCTCATGGGCATCTTTGTCATGGTCGTCGGCCGGAAGATCTCCGACACGATCGTGGACATCGTGAACTACTTCGCGGCCACGGAGCACATCCGCATCTTCACCGCCGGCCTCATCGACAGCCGGCCACTGGTTTACTACGTCACCATGTCGCTGCTGTTCCTCACCTTCACTCATCACGTCGTCGAGTTCCGCCGCTGGCGGCCGTGACCGTCATTTTGCCCGACACATCATGCCGGACTCAGAACAGACCCCCTCCCCAAGCGAAAAGCGCCCGATGCCCAAGCGCTCCGGCATCGGCCTCAACGTCGCCATCCAGGTCATCCTGGCGCTGGCCCTCTTCGCCGGGGTGAACCGCCTGAGCTGGCGCTACTACGCGCGCTGGGACCTCAGCCCGAGCCAGGACTACACACTGAGCGAGGCGTCTTTGAACTACCTCAATGGTCTCTCCCGCGACGTGCAGATCTTCATCGTCTTCGGACGTGATTCCAAGGTTTACGGGGAGGTGCAGTCGCTGAGCGAGGAGTACCGCATCCACGGCCGCCAGCGCATCAAGGTGAAATCCATCGATCCGGTGCGTGACATCGAACGCGCGGAGCAACTCAAAGCTGATACCGGCTTGTCGCTCGCACAAAACGGCGTCCTCATCCGCTGCGGGTCGAACAAACGCTTCATCACCGAGGAGGAACTCGTCGTGCGCGAGTCTGGCACCAGCACGAACCGGCGGATCATCGAGTTCCGCGGCGAGGACGCCATCACCTCCGCCCTCGTCTCCGTCGTGGAGGGCCGCATCCGCCGCTTCTACTACGTGGTCGGCAAGGGCAGCCGTTCAGATGCGGCGTTGAGCGATGCCTACAGCGCCGCTGTCGATCTCGGCAAGCAGCAGAACTTCGAAGCCATCCAGGTGAACCTGTCCGAAGTCACCCGCGTGCCGCCGGATGCTGACGGTCTGCTCATCCTGGGACCGCGCTACGACTTCTCCGAACGCGAGATCGCGATGCTCGACGACTACTGGAAGACCAAACGCGCCGGCATTTTCGTCATGCTGGACCCCGGCGGCGAAACCGGCCGGCTGGATGCCTTTCTGACCATGAATGGCGTGCGTCCGCGCGGCGACCGGGTCCTGGTGGCGGAAAGCTCCAGCACGGGCGCGCGGAAAGAGTTCTCCGTCATCGCCGAGTTCCTGAAGGATGTGCCCTATCTGCGCCACCTGGCATCGTCTGCGATCACACTGGCCGGGCAGTCGGAGTCCCTGGAACTGCGGGACCAGGACACGGCCCTCAAAGAGCAGGCCATCAAGGTGATGCCGCTCATCCGCGCCTCGCCCCGCTACTGGGGTGAACGCCAGTACCTCGAAGAACTGCCGGTCGTGGATGAAGAGGACACGCTCCCGCCGATTTACCTGGCCGCCAGCATTGAACGCGGTGCCGTGACGGATGAAAGTCAGCGGGCCGACAGTTCCCGCATGGTGGTCGTCTCGAATGCCACCCTGCTCGACAAGCAGACCATGCTGGCCGTGAATCGTGATTTCGTCTCCGCCGGCTTGAACTGGCTGCTGAACCGTGAACGCCTCATCGGCATCACCTCAAAGCCAAAGCGCTCCTATCGCATCCAGCTCACCAAACGGCAGCATGAGCTCATCTTCTGGGTCACCTCAGTCACACTCCCAGGCATCGTGCTGGCCCTCGGTTTCATGGTCTGGGCCAGCCGACGGGCTGCCTGAAATTGATCTTCGCATGAACATCCGCACCACCCTTTTTCTGTTCCTGCTGGTCGCCGCGCTGGGTGCCATGATTCTCGGCATCGAACGTTATTTTCCTTCGGCCAAGGAGCTGCGGGAAATCAAACGTGGCCCGGATGACTTCGCCAAGGAGCGGGTCACCCGCATCGAAGTGGCCAGCGGGGACAACACGCCGCTCACCCTCGTTCGCGACGGCAACGCGTGGCAGATCGAGTCGCCTCTGAGCGATCAGGCCGATCCCCAGAAAGTCGCGGCGCTCATCCTCGCCATGGGCAATGTCGAATGGATCGAACGCATCCATCGCGACGAGTTTGACGACAGCGAGTGGCAGAAAACCGGCCTGGACCGGCCGAGTCACAAAGTGCGCCTGTCCGCAGGCGACGAATTGCTTTATGAGTGCTGGTTCGGCGCCCCCGCCGTCATTGAAAACAGCGTTTACATCGGCATTCCAAACTCGAAGGAAGGCGGCACCGCCTGGTATCTGGCGAAGAGCAGCGCCCCGGTCATCCTCCAGATCCCGGCCGCCTCCTGGCGTGATCCCAAGCTGCTGCGCCTTCCCGCCGAAGTCATCACCGGCATCACCTTGACCCAGGCCTCAGGCCAGATCGTCATCACCCGCGAGAACGAGCACGCACCCTGGATGCTGGAGAAACCACTGAAGACACGCGGCAGCAAGGAACGCATCACCGAACTGCTCTCCACACTGCTGAACATCGAAATCGCCGAGGCACGAGACCCTGCGGCGAGCGCGAACGGCGGCACATCCAAAGAGGCCCTGGCACCTGCCGTGGCCGTGGACGAACTCAAGGTGACCATCGAATCCAAGACTCGCGGCAAGTCCTATGAGTTCACGCTGAAGAAGCCGGCTGACGACAAGCAAGCTGTCACTGCCGCCACCGCCGCGTATCGCAAGCCCGCCTTCACCGTTGCCGCCAAGAATTTGTCCAGTCTGTGGGTCACCCCGAACGCGTTGCGCGACCACCTGCTGGCTCAAATCGATGGGGAGAGACTCCAGTTCATCACCATCACCAGCAAAACCCATCCGGAGATCAATTTGCGCAACCAAGGCGGTTCCTGGTATCTCCTCCGCCACGGCAAATGGGATCCCGCCAACGGCGACCGCATCTCCCGCTGCCTCAACGCCCTCAACACCCATGAGATCCTGCAGTTCACCGCCGACACCGCCGCGGACCTCACGCCTTTCGGCCTTGATGATCCCTTCCAGACCGTCACCTGGACGCCAGCGCGCGAAAAGCCGGTGAAGCTGATGTTTGGCCACAATGCGGAAAGCACGCAGTTCTTCGCCAAATACGAGAATGAGCCGTTCATCTACCGCATTGATGCCTCCCTGCTGCCCTCCATCCCGACCGATGGCATCAAATGGAAGGGCCTCGGCGCTCTCCGCTTCACCACCTTTGCCCTCCGCCGTATCAGCATCGCCTTCGGTGCCAATTCGCCCGTCGTCCTCGACTACAATCCCGTCACCGCCCAATGGAAAGCCCAGCGTGGTGGCCGTGATGTGACGGAGGAGATCGACCGTGTGAAAGCCGACCAACTCGCCAGCAACCTCGCCCGTTTCACCGTGCAGGACTGGGCGGCCGACCGCACCGATGCCCTCCAGGCATTGAAGACCCCGTTCCTCACCATCCAGATCGTCCTCGGCGAAGCCGGACGCACCGACGGCCCCGTCCGCGAGGTCGAGATCCTGTTCGCTCCGACCCAGCCCAACGCGGAGACCGCCTTCTATTACGGCCAGATCAAAGGCGATCCTGATGTCTTCTACATGACCCGCGTCGCACTGCTTCAAGTCGTTGGCGACAGCGTCTTCAAAGCAAAGCCGACGAAGTGACGGAGCCTGCATAGTCCCCTGGCCAGCGAGCTGACGAAACGCCACGAGACGATCCTGAGGCACTCTTTGCGCGGGCGCTTCCAGCCGCATGGATCGTGAGCAGTCACCACAAAGGGCTCGTGGCTGAGACCGTGCCAGTGAGCCCGGTCGGGGCGAGAGAAACTGGCGGTGAGGGAGGGATTCGAACCCTCGGTAGCGGATAAGGCTACGCATCTTTAGCAAAGATGTGCTTTCGACCACTCAGCCACCTCACCAAATGCAGTCCGCCCAGGGGGCGTTGCGGTCGCTATTTAGCGTGAAGCGCGGGACATCGTCAAACGAAATGTCATCTCCACCCGCATCTCATTCCCGCAGCAGGTCGGGCCGGTTCAAACGCGTCCGCTCCAGCGCCTGTTGCGCACGCCATTCGGCGATCTTGGCGTGATTGCCGTTCAACAGCACTTCAGGCACCTTCAGGCCGCGATACTCGGCCGGTTTCGTGTACTGCGGGGCCTCCAGCAGGCCGCTGGGGCCAAAGCTTTCCTCCACCGCGCTCATCTCATCGCCCAGCACACCTGGCAGCAGGCGCACGATCGCATCCATCATCACCACGGCGGCGATGGCGCCGTTTGTCAGCACATAATCACCCAGGCTGACCTCCTCATCCACCCAGTGCTCGATGATGCGGTGATCGACGCCTTCGTAATGGCCGGAGAGGAAGATCAGATGCGGTTCCGCCGCCAGACGGTGCGCCATGGCCTGATCGAACCGTTTTCCCGCTGGTGACAGGTAAATGATGCGCGCCTCGGGCGTGTCGAGGCGGTCCAGCGTCTCAAACACCGGCTCCGGGCGGATCACCATCCCCTGCCCGCCTCCATACGGCGTGTCGTCCACGTGGCGGTGCTTTCCCAGCCCCTGCTCGCGCAAATCATGCACCCGCAGGTCGAGGATGCCCTTGTCCTGCGCACGTCCCATCATGCTCAGGCCCATGGGCACCGAGACCAGTTCGGGAAACAGCGTGACGACATCGATTCGCATGCCCGCGTTATGCCGCAGGCTATCCAGCACGGCAAGCGCCGCATTCTTGGGGGAATGCGCCTTGACGCTTCGTGCCTCGCTTCTACTATCGCGCTCCCCACTTCCCCCCCATGAACATCCACGAGTATCAGGCCAAGCAGTTGTTTGAAAAATTCGGTGTCGCCAGCCCCAAGGGCATCGTCGCCAGCACCGCGGAGGAAGCGGGCAAGGCAGCGCGTGACATCGGCGGCCCGGGCCTCGTGGTGAAAGCCCAGATTCATGCCGGTGGTCGTGGCAAAGGCACCTTCAAAAACGGCTTCAAAGGCGGCGTTCACGTCGTGGACACCCCGGAGCAGGCCCAGGACATCGCTGCAAAGATGCTCGGCCAGACGCTCGTCACGCATCAGACCGGTCCGGACGGCAAACTCGTGAGCAAGGTGCTGATCGCGAAGTCCGTGGACATCGCGAAGGAATACTACTTCGCCATCCTGTTTGACCGTGGCAGCAGCGGACACGCCATCATCGCCTCCACCGAAGGCGGCATGAACATCGAGGAAGTGGCCGAGAAGACGCCTGAGAAGATCACGAAGGAGTTCATTCACCCCACCATCGGCCTGCAAGGCTGGCAGTGCCGGAAGGTCGCCGCCTCCCTCGGTTTGCGTGGCGCTCTCATGAACCAGGCCGTGAAGCTCTTCACCGCCCTGTGGAATCTCTACCTCAAGAGCGACTGCTCGCTCGTCGAGATCAACCCGCTGGCCATCACCACCGACAACCAGGTCGTGGCGCTCGATGCGAAGTTCAATTTCGATGACAACGCCCTTTATCGTCAGAAGGAAGTGACCGAGATGCGTGACAAGACCGAGGAAGATCCGCGTGAAGTCGCCGCCAGCGAGTTCGGCCTCAACTACATCGGCCTCGACGGCAACATCGCCTGCCTCGTGAACGGTGCCGGCCTCGCCATGTCCACCATGGACATCATCAAGTTCCACGGCGGCGAACCGGCGAACTTCCTCGATGTCGGCGGCGGTGCCACGAAGGATCAGGTCACCGCGGCCTTCAAGATCATCCTGGGCGACCCCAATGTGAAAGGCATCCTGGTGAACATCTTCGGCGGCATCATGGATTGCAACATCATCGCCACCGGCATCATCGCCGCCGCGCAGGAAGTCTCGCTGAACATCCCCCTCGTCGTCCGACTCGAAGGCAACAACGTCGAGGCCGGCAAGGCCACCCTCGCCGCCAGCGGACTGGCGATCACCAGCGCCAGCGATCTGACCGACGCCGCGCAGAAGATCGTCGCCGCCGTGAAGGCCTGATCTGACACGCTTCAAATCTGCCCGCCGGCTGAAACATCTCGAAAACCCGGTTTACGACCTCGTAAACCGGGTTTTTGTTTCCCGCATGGCAAGCATCACCACCGAGGAACTCCTCGCCCACACCCAATGGCTCGAAAGCGGCGGCAAAAGCGGTCGCAAGATCGATGAAACCGGAATGAACCTGGCCGGAGCCATGCTCAACGACCTCAATCTCGCCAAGGCGCAGCTCGTGGGCACCACGCTCACCAAGGCGAACCTCGCAGGCACGAATTTGTCCGGCGCGGACTTCAGCGGAGCCAATCTCGATGGCGCGAATCTGAGCGGGGCAGACCTGAGCGGAGCCGATCTCGGAGGCGTGTCCATGCGTCACGCCAACCTCAGCCACGCCAACATCCGTGGCGCGGACCTTTCCGGCGCCAACCTGGAAGGCGCGGACCTGACCAACGCCGACTTCACCGATGCCGATCTCATCGCCGCCAATCTGACCGGGGCTGCCCAATCCGGCATGAAGTCCGACGGCGCCAAGTTCGCGGACACACGCGGCCTCGTCCGCTAAGCCGGCCACAGCGTCGTAATATCCCCCCAGTGTCCGCGTAATTCGTGGATGACTTCACGCCGTCACTTTCTGGCCACCGGACTGGGTGCCATCGCTTCTCGTGGTTTTGCGCAAACGGAGGCTGTCGAGCCGGTCATCGACATCCACCAGCACATGAACTACCACCTGCGTCAGGATGATCATCTCCTGCTGCATCAAAAGGCGATGGGCATCACCACCACCATCATCCTGCCCGGAGGCACGATGGTGCAGCGGCCCTCCACCCACGAAGGCCGCTCCAATGGCCTCGCCGCCAAATGCCTCGGCACCGCCTGGGCGCGCGACTTCGCCCAGGCACGGCCGGGCGCCTACCTGTGGGCTTGCAACGAAGTCACCGACCTCGACAGCGCCCCCGCCGAGCTCGAAAAATGGCTCAAGCAAGGTGCCTGCATGATTGGCGAGCAGAAGTTCATGGTGGAATGCGATTCCCCGCACAGCCAGAAGCTCTATGAACTCGCGGCGGCTTACAACGTGCCGATTCTCCTGCACTTCCAACACCAGACTTACAACCTCGGCTACGACCGCCTGCACACCATGCTGGAGAAGTTCCCGAAGACCCACTTCATCGGCCACGCGCAGGCGTTCTGGGGCAACATCGACAAGAATCACGACCAGAAGGTCAACTACCCCAAGGGCAAAGTGACGCCCGGCGGCCTCACCGACCGCTACCTCGCCGATTACCCCAACATGTTTGCCGACATGTCCGCCGGCAGCGGCCTCCTGGCGCTCACTCGCGACGAGGAGCACACCACCGCCTTCTTCCAGCGCCACCAGGACAAGATCCTCTACGGCAGCGACTGCGCCGACCACCTCGGCCGCGGCCCCGGCTGCCAGGGGGCCGCCACCATCGCCGCCATCCGCAAACTCGCCCCCAGCAAGGCCGTCGAGCGCAAAATCCTCTTCGAGAACTCGAAGAAGCTGTTCCGGCTGGCGTGAGGCCTGCACAGCCCCTGATGAACCGTTTGGCAGTTGGGAAGCGACCTGAGAAAACGATGAAGTGTTGGCTCCGGAGGTGCCCGGGCCACGTTGCCACCGTGGTGATTTCCAGGCATCCATAAGTTCGAGAACGGCGGTGTCGTCGCATTCCGCCCTTCCAGCGTCGCCATGCCGAATGCAGCCGCCACATTCTGCCAATCCAGCGCCGCCGTGCCAAATGCAGCCGCTGCATTCCGCCTTTCCAGTGCCTCCATGTCAAATGCAGTCGCCGCATTGTGCCACTCCAGCCCCGCCAAGCCAAATGCAGCCGCCGCATTCCGCCGTTCCAGTGCCGCCATGCCAAATGCAGCCGCCGCATTCCGCCATTCCAGCGCCGCCATGCCGAATGCAGCCGCCACATTCTGCCAATCCAGCGCCGCCAAGCCAAATGCAGCCGCTGCATTCCGCCATTCCAGCGCCGCCATGCCAAATGCAGCCGCCGCATTCCGCCGTTCCAGTGCCGCCATGCCAAATGCAGCCGCCGCATTCTGCCACTCCAGCGCCGCCATGCCAAATGCAGCCGCCGCATTCCGCCGTTCCAGCGCCGCCATGCCAAATGCAGCCGCCGCATTCCGCCAAACGGGTGAGGCCTGCGTTTCTAACGGTCCGAGATCCCTTGACGGCGACCCAGGCTTCACTGGCGAGCGCACCGCAGCGACGATCTTCTGGCTGCTGCTTGCCGCCACCGTCGCCGCATCCTCCAACTCGCCCCAAGCAAGGCCGTCGAGCGCAAAATCTAACTCGAGACCGCAAGGAAGCTGTTCCGGCTGGCGTGAGCATGTCCTTGGCGTTCACCGGGTGAACTCTGCGACAACATCTTCCTTGAAGCCAAGGCCCTAAACGTATGAATCATCACGCATGAGAACCATCCACGGCATCCGAATGCTTGCACTGCTCTGGGCCGTGTGCCCACAGGCTGTTGCACAAGACAAAACATTCTTGGAGAAAATTCTGTCGGCCGCAGAGGTTGGAAACATTGACGCGCAGTTCAGAGCAGGATCCCTCTATGCCACAGGACAGGGAACAACAAAAAATCTCACCCTGGCTTTCCAATGGTGGAGCAAAGCCGCGGAACAGGGCCACACTCAAGCACAGTTTAATGTCGGTCTCATGCACGCGCGGAGGTTGGTGCCCGACCCTGCGTCAAAGCCAGCCATCAGGCGTGACGATAGCATGCGGGTCCAGCCATCGATCCCGCTTGGAGTCAAATGGGCCGCGTTACCGGTGGACGTCGCCCGGCAACGAGCGGTCATCCAAGGCGAACTCGGACAGGTCTATGACTACCAAAAAGGCTTTTTTCAAGGTTTCGCGGAACTCCCTGCGGAGGCCAGTACGCAAGCGCTGGCTTGGTGGCGTAAAGCGGCCGAAAAGGGCCATGCTTAGGCACAGGCAAATCTCGGGCATGTCTTTTGGCACAGTCTCGGCCGGTCCCAGGATGTCGATGAGGCTTGGAAGTGGTATCAAATGGCGGCTGCTCAGAACCACCTCACCGCACAATACATGATGGGCAGGCTGTATGAGTCAGAGCAAAGTCCCAAGAAGGATTCCTCTCTCGCAGAGTATTGGTACCGCAAGGCTGCGGAACGAGGTCATGTGTATGCGATGTTCAATCTTGGGCGCCTCCATGATATCAACGGAGGCAGCCCCAAAGAAGCCAACCTTTGGTATCGAAAAGCGGCGGCTCTTGGTCATGCACAGGCACATTTTTACATTGCACATCACCTGGATAAAGGACGAGGTGTGACTCGTGGTTCGTCCGGATCGTTTCCCTGGCACTACAAAGCGGCTCTTCTCGGAGATCCTGCCTCCCAAACAGCTCTTGGCGAGTATTACTCAACTGGTCGAAAGACACCCCCCGATGCAACTGAGTCATTCCGCTGGTATTACATGGCCGCGCAGCAGGGAGACCCTATGGCACAACTTGAAGTCGGCGAATGCTACGCTGCAGGCAAAGGAGTCTCCAAAGATGCCGTGGAAGCCTATAAATGGTATGTTCTGTCCGAAGCAACTCCGTGGCCTGTGATACCAATCGGATCCACCGAAAGTCGAAGGCAGAGCTTCGAAGAAACATAGCATCGCTAGCACTCAGCTTGACGCCGCCACAGAAAGCTGGGGCGGAACTTCGAATTGAGAAATTTGAGCCTAAAACTCATGTTCCAGACCACAATGAGCTAAAGAAGGCTGGCCTCTAGAGCCGTTTTGACAATCTGGGTTAAAAGTTCACTTCCGCACCTCGTTCACAAACTCCTCCATGAGGTCCATCGCCTTGGCGATGAGCTCGGGGGCGGTGGCGTAGCAGCAGCGGACGAAGCCTTCACCGGCGCTGCTAAAGGCGCTGCCGGGGACGACGGCGACGCTCTTCTTTTGCAGGAGCTGGATGGCGAACTCTTTGCTCGTGAGGCCGGTGCTGCGGATGTCCGGGAAGACGTAGAAGGCTCCGCCGGGGTTGAAGCAATGCAGGCCCATGCCGTTGAGTCGGCTGACGATGAGATTGCGGCGCTGCTCGTAGCTTTGACGCATGTCCTCATACGCGGACGCACCCATCTTGAGCGCCTCGATGCCGGCCATCTGGCTCATGATCGGGGCGCAGAGCATGCAGTATTGATGGATCTTCATCATCGCCTCGCGAAGCGGCGCGGGGGCGCAGGCATAGCCGAGACGCCAGCCAGTCATGGCGAAGGCCTTGCTGAAGCCGTGCAACAGCACGGTGCGCTCACGCATGCCGGGATACTCGACGATGCTCTTGTGCGTGCGGCCGTCGTAAAGCAGCTCGCTGTAGATCTCGTCGGTGAAGACGAGCAGGTCGTGCTTCACGGCGAGCGCGGCGATCTTTTCCAGCTCCTCGTGCGGCATGATGCCGCCGGTCGGATTCGTGGGGAAATTCATCGCGATGACCTTCGTCTTCGGCGTGATGGCCTTTTCGACATCGGCGGCCATGAGCGCGAATTCGTTCTCTTCACGCGTCTGCACGACTACGGGCACGCCATAGGCCATTTTGATGCTCGGCGAGTAGCTGACGTAGCAGGGCTCATGATAGATGACTTCGTCTCCGGGGTTCAAAACAGCGCGGAAGGCGATGTCGAGCGCCTCGGACACGCCGACGGTGACGAGGATCTCCGTCTTCGGATCGTAGGTGACGCGGAATTGCTTCGTGACGTAATCGCTGATGGCGACGCGCAGGGCTTCGAGGCCGAGATTCGAGGTGTAACTCGTCTGGCCTTTTTCGAGCGAGCGGATGACCGCCTCGCGGATCGGCCACGGGGTCGGTTTGTCGGGCTCGCCGACGCCGAGGGAGATGACATCGGTGCGGCCGATGACGAGTTCAAAGAAATCGCGAATGCCGGAGCGCGGCAGATCGCGGATCTGCGTGCAGAGTTTGCTGTCGTAATCCATGGGATGGTTGGTCCTCGCGAAAAATTACGCAGCAACGGGGAGGCGCTCCTCGTCATCCCCCGGATTCACCAGGAAACCGCCTTCTTTATAGGCCTTGAGCTGGAAACGCGTGGCCGTGCTGAGCACACCGCCGAGCGTCGAGAGCTTTTCGGCGACAAAATTCGCCACATCGAGCAGATCCTTGCCCTCGACGATCACCGCGAGGTCGTAGCCGCCGCTCATCAGGAAGCACTCACGCACCTGATCGAACTTCGCGATGCGTTTCGCGAGTCGGTCAAAGCCGCCATCGCGCTCCGGCGTGATGCGCACCTCGATCAGCGCCGTGACGCCACGATGCCCCGCCTTCAGACGGTCCACGACCGCCGAGTAGCCCAGAATCGTCCCATCCGCCTCAGCGGCGGCGATGCGGGCGGCGACTTCGGATTCTGTGATGCCGAGGAGACGAGCCAGCTCCGCAGGCGAGCGCCGGGAGTTGTTGTGGAGGAGTTCGATGAGTGGGTCCATAAGGATAGGGGCGCGGAGAATAGCCATGGCTTGTGGTTTGAACAGGGCGAAAACATGAGGACTTGTGATTCGGGCCGCCCTGGCAACGCTCAGCCCCGGCCTGTTCGGACCATGGTCAAAGCTGGGCTTCACGACACGGCGCAAAAATAGCGTTGCCTTGCCATCATGGGAGTCGTTAGCTTGGCGGACTCACCCACATCATGGAAACCCTCCCGAAAATTCACGAAAAACAACCCGTCGCCGTCGAACTGCCTGCTGGAGACCACTGGTGGTGCGCCTGCGGACTGAGCGGTCATCAGCCCAACTGCGACGGCAGCCACAAAGGCACCGGCCTTGGCCCGAAGAAGTTCACGCTGCCCGAGGCGAAGAAGGTCTGGCTGTGCAACTGCAAGCACACGAAGAACCCGCCCTTCTGCGATGGCTCCCACAAGGCGCTTTGATCTGCCGGCAGGTTAAACTCAATTTTGCCCGAACGCGTCGTGATGGGAATAACCCGCACGGCGCGTTCTCATACCCGCCACTCACCTCTTTTGCATGATCGCCCGTCGCCTCCTCGCCACGCTTGCCCTACTCGTCACCTTCGCTCAAGGCCAGTCCATCGACCTGCCGGGACTGGATGACAAGCCGAAGCAAAACGTCACCGCCAGTCTCGTCGCGGAAGTCTCGGCAGCCGCTCCCGGCACGCCGTTTCGTGCCGCAGTGAAGCTGGTGCACGTTCCCGGGGCTCATACTTATGGCAACGTGCTGCCACCTGAAATCATCGGCAAGCCGACCAAGGTGACCTGGGAACTGCCGGACGGCTGGACGAGCCAGGAGTTACCGTGGCCGGCGGTTCATCCGTTCAAATCCCTGGATGGCACGCCAAGCGAAGGCTACGAGGGCACGGTTTACATCCCGGCCCAGATCACGCCGCCCGCCACTGCCACCGCCGGGGCGAAAGCAGAGGTGAAGGCGAAGATCGACGGACTTGTTTGCGATGACAAAAGCTGCATGCCGTTCAAGCAAGAGGCTGCGGTCACCCTCAACATCGCGACCCAGCCGGTGATCGACGCTGAACTAAGCCCGGTGTTCGCCACCCTGCCGTCCCTGCCGAAGGCCAACGCCACCGACACCACCACGCCCGTAAGCGTCGAGGCGCCACCGACCTTCCTCTTCATCATGTTCTCCGCCTTCATCGGCGGTTTGATCCTGAATGTCATGCCCTGCGTGTTTCCGGTGCTCGGCATCAAGGTCGTCAGCATCGTGAAGCAAGCTGGCGAGGATCGGAAGCAGGTCGTGATGCATGGTTTGATCTACACCCTCGGCATTTTGCTCTCGTTCTGGGCCCTTGGCGGCCTTGTCGTTGCCTTGGGCAAAGGCTGGGGCTTCCAATTGCAATCCGCCGGCTTCAATTTCGGCCTTGCCGCGTTCTTCCTCATCTTCGGACTGAACATGGCGGGCGTGTTCGAGATCGGCGCATCAGCGGTCGGCGTCGGGCAGGACCTTCAGGCCAAACACGGCTTCAGCGGGTCTTTCTTCTCCGGTTTGCTGGCCACACTCGTCTCCACGCCTTGTTCGGCGCCGTTTCTTGGCACGGCGCTGGGTTTTGCGGTGAAACTGCCGGCTCCGCAGGCCATGCTGCTGTTCACGCTGATCGGCCTCGGACTCGCCAGCCCGTTCCTGCTGCTGTCGGCCTTTCCGAAGCTCGTTTCCGTGCTGCCCCGCCCTGGAGCGTGGATGGAAAGTTTCAAGCAGGGCATGTCCTTCCTGCTGTTCGGCACGGTGGCGTTCATGCTGTGGGTGCTCACCGGCATGATCGAAGGCCTGCCGCTGCTGATTCTGATGCTCGGCCTCGTTCTCGTGGCGCTGGGCTGCTGGATCTACGGCCGCTGGTCGCTGCCGCACAAACCCGCCCGGACTCGCACGATCTCGGTGATCCTGGCCCTGATAGCGATCGTCAGCGGCTTGTATCTCGGCTGGCCGCACGTGGACAAGCAGACGTCATCCTCGGCTCACGGAGCCAAGTTTGAAAACGGCCTGCTGTGGGAGCCCTGGTCTGAGGCGAAAGTCGCGGAACTCATCGCCGCCGGAAAGCCCGTGTACATCGACTTCACGGCGAAGTGGTGCTGGACCTGCCAGGTGAACAAGCGCGTCTATCCCGATGCCAAGCTTCAAGAACTCTTCAAAAAGCACGGCGTGGTCACTGTGAAAGCCGACTACACCAATGAGGACGAGGCGATCAAGAAGGCCTTCACGGCACTCGGACGCGGTGCGGTGCCCGTGAACGTGCTGTACATCCCCGGAGAGAAGCCGCACGTGCTGCCGGAAATCCTCACGGTGGACAACGTCGCCGAGGCGCTGAACAAGATCGGCCAGTGAGAGCGGCACCCGTCCTCACACCTTCGTGAGCTGCCGGCGCAGGCTGATCTCCAGCGCGGTGATGAGCAGGCCGATGGTGAACAGGATGACGATGCTGTTGATCCAGAGCGTGTTGTACTTGGTCCCCAGGTAAGTCTTCCGGGTGCCGAAAAACACATTCGGGCTGGCCTTGCGGCGGTAGTCCTCACGCTCCATCTCCGCCTTGGTCACGAGATCCAGCACCTTGCGGTTCACATAGACCTCCTCGGCGCTCACGCCGTCATTCTCCTGCAGCAGGCGGTCGAGCATGGGAGACTCCATCTGGCCGCTGAGCACCGCATCGCGGATGGAACCGAGGCGTTTCGACACTTCCCGCGGATTCTCGGCGTAGAGGCCGGAAACGACCGCCAGGGACTGCTTCGTCAGCTCCAGCTCATGCCGTTGCTGATCAGTCATCTCGCTGCCCGAAGGCGGGAGCAGCGACTGGATGCGTTCGTCGAGGAAATCCTGGTTCCGTGTGAGCGGATTGAGCTTTGACTGGGCGATGATGACGCCCTCATACGACCAGCGCAGGGGCATGAACTGGCAGATGAAGGGCACCTTGAGCTTGCTGGCGGTCTCCTCGTCGCTCCCGGCTTTTTTCAGCCAGCGGCCGACGGAATAGACCAGGTCGAGGTTCTTGTTCATCTCCTCGTATTTGATCAAGGCCCCGCCCAGGATGATCTGCGGAATCAGGATGAGCGGAATGGCATTCACCGCGGTGCGGTTGTCGCTGACGATGCTGGAGATGAACAGCCCCAGGCAGACGCCGGTGAGCGAGGTCAGGAACATCCACCAGAGATGGATCATGAACATGTCCCGGATCTCCAGGATCCAGTTCCCGATCATGAGGTAGATCACGCACTGCACAAGAGCGAAGGTGGAGAGGGAGATGATCTTCCCGCTCAGGTAATAGAACGTGCGCAGGTTGTGATTGCGCTCCCGGCTCAGCGTGTGCCGGTCACGAATGATCTCGTCCGCGCTGTTCGTCAGCCCCAGGAACATGGCCACAACGAGACTCATGAAGAGATATGTCGGGATGTGGAAGGCCGTGGCGAAGGTGTAGTGAGACTCCTCGGAGTACTTCAGCACGCTGGAGATCAGCCAGGCCAGCAACGGCGCCTCAAGCAGCGTCGTGAGCAGGTTGGTGCGATTGCGCAGCTTGCTGAGGAAGGCCCGTTTCAACAAGGTGGCGAACAGGATGCTCTCCTCGCGAAACGTGTGCTTCGGCGGCTTCGGCGTGTTGCGCATTCGGCTGGCGCTCTGGCTGCCGTCCGCCTTGGGTTTGGCGATGAGGCTGGTGCTTCCAGGAGCGAGCTTCTGCTTCGCCATGCTCTCCATGATGAGATGCCGCTGGTAGGAGTCCCGCCAGAAATTCGGCGGGAAACGCCGCGCGGCCACCAGATGGCCGTCAGCACTGCGCTCCTGGATGATGTCACCGCTGATGTCGCGCAGCGGCGTCTCCAGCACGTCGAAAACAAAGTCTGGCGTCAGGTTTTCCGGCGGCTTGGCGTTCGCATCACCCGCGTGGCCGGTCTCGGTGTTGTACACCTGCCAGAAGTACTCGATCATGCCCTGCGGCGTGCCGAAGTAGGCCATCTTGCCGCCTTTGTCGAGCAGCAGGGCCTTGTCGAACATCTGCAGCAGCTTCGAACTCGGCTGGTGGATCGAGGTGATGACGATCTTGTTGCGCGCCAGGCTGCGGATGATCTCCAGCACATGCTCGCTGTCCTTGGATGACAGTCCGGAGGTCGGCTCGTCGAACAGATACACATCGGAGATGCCGATCATGTCGAGTCCGGCGTTCAGACGCTTGCGTTCGCCACCGCTGAGGAATTTCTGCTGAGGCGTGCCCGCCAGACGGTTGCGCAGGTCGGCCAGGCCGAGTTCGGCGAGCTTTGCATCCACCCGCTTACGGCGGTCCTCGGTCTTCAGATGCGGACAACGCACCGCCACGGAGAAATCCAGGTTCTCCTGCACCTTCAGGAGCGGATCAAAGGCATCCTCCTGCGGGATGTAGGCGATGTAGGGCGTGAGGTTGTGCAGGTTCTCATACAGCGCGAGGCCGTTCATCAGCATCTCCCCGCCGCGTGGCTTCAACTGGCCGCCGAGAATGCGCAGCAACGTGCTTTTGCCGCAGCCGCTGGGTCCCATGACGCAGATCATCTCACCACGGCGGGCGATGAAGCTCACGCCGTCCTGCGCGGTGTCGCGACCGTCGAATCGATGGCTCAGCTCACGCACCTCGATCTGGCGGATGGTGTTGCGCTCCTCCTCGATGATGCGGTCGGCAAAGTGGCAGCGCAGATACTGCCCTTCTCCGAGCGTGATCGTGTCCCCGTCGTTCAGGGAGATGCGGTCACGCACCGGAATGACACCGATGTAAAGTGGTCGCGAAGAGCGCAGCACCTCCAGCACGCCGGTTTTCTGCGCGTAGTTGCACTCGATGCGCAGCAGGATCTCACCATCCGTCTCCTCGGAGAGCAGGATGTCCCCTTCTTCGAGCAATTCCGGCTTGTTGGAGACGAGGTAGGTGTTCCGGCTGCCTTCCAGACGGAACTGGCCGCCGAACTCCTGCGCACGGACACGCAGATCACGCAAGGCGATCTCCACTTCACCATGGGCGATGATGCTATCCTCGATGCTGGCCTCGACAATCGTGCCGCTGCTGAGCAAGACGCCGTTCAGCGTGGCCTGCGTGGTGCGCAGCGCCTCCACGGTGACGCCAAGGCCAAAGCTGAGCCGCAGATTCGTGCCCCGTGTGCGCTGCGGAGCGATCTCCGCACTGCCGTTCTCCGTCAGAGTGAGATAAATCTGCGTGCCGGAGAGCGTCTTCTTGGCGTTGAAGTAGGAAAGCAGGTCGTTGTAGTCGAGCGTGACATCCTCCAACACCACACGCTCCCCCGGATACAGCCGGGAGAATTCCCCGGGCGGCTGACGGCGGCTGCGCACGAGAATCGAAATGCTGCCGGTGTTCTTGAGCAGCACCAGGTTCTCAAAGCGGAAGGCGACGACCGAGCAATCGCCCGACAGCGAACGCAGCAGCACATCGCAATTCTTGGAGGAGCCGATGCGCAGCGTTTCGAGCGGCTGGCCGCCCTTGGTCGAAAACCCTTCCTCCGGCGGTTTGTCGCCCGCGTTGAGCTGATAGACGATGTCGATGGCCTGGGCGGCGATGCCCAGATTCGTCATGAAGAGGTAGAACTCCACCATCTGCCGCTGATTCTGCTGGGCGCGGGAGATGAGCAGGTAAAGCTGCACGCCGAGCAGCACCTTCTGCTCCTGGGTGAGTTTCTGGCCGAGTTCCTTCGCGCGTTGCGACAGATCCTGCGGCTGCTGGAGCGCCTCGAAGTAAAGCCGGCGCATGTCGGCATAAATCGCCTCGGGATAGTCGTAGCGCAGATAGCCCAGGCTGGATTCGACTTCCTCCTCCTCGATGTTCCCGTCCAGCTTGCTGAACGCGGCGAAGACCTCGATCAACACCGGCAGCATCGTGTTCGCCGTGGCCGCTGCGGCGGCGGACATGGCCGGCTCGCCGTTGAGCCATTGCGCCCAGCGCTCCGGCGACCACCAGGGCTGTTGCGCCGTTTCATGCCCGCCGCCGGCGGACGACTGCTTTTTGGCAAAGAATTTGGCGGGCTTGTTCAGCAGGCTCATGCGGCGGTTCGGGCACGATTATGGAGGTCGATTGCACAAACACAACCCGCGAGACGCGGTTGAACGCCCTGCGCAGGAAAAAACATCGTCCGAGGCTTTGTTCGAATGCGAATCCGGGCTCCTGCTCGAATGCATTGCCTTTGCCCGTGCGCCCGTTATCCTGCGCCCGCATGTCCGCCACCGACAACGAACCGCGCATCGAGCCGGCCACCATCGAAGACCTCCCGCAGCTCGTGGAGCTGCTCGTCGCCCTGTTCAGCGAGGAGGAGGACTTCCGGCCCGACAAGACGAAGCAGGAACACGGCCTGCGCCTCATCCTGGAGCAGCCGAACCGCGGCCGCATCTTCGTGCTGCGCACGGATCACAAGGTCATTGGCATGATCAATCTGCTGTTCACCATCAGCACCGCGGAAGGCGGTCTCGTGGTGCTCATGGAGGATGTCATCGTGCATCCGCAGCACCGGAGACTGGGCTACGGCGGCCGTCTGCTCGAACACGCCATCGAGTTCGCCCGTGAGAAGCGTTTCCGCCGCATCACGCTGCTGACGGACCGCATCAGCGCCGAATCACAGTCGTTCTTCCAGAAGCACGGCTTCCAGTTCTCCAAGATGATCCCCATGCGCCTTGTCTTTGACGGAGATTGATCCCCTGCCCCGCCATGAACGCGCTTCTTGCCTTTTTCCCCAGGCCCGAGGGCGGCACGGCCAAAGTGCCGCGTGAGTGGGCCGAAGCCTCCGACTGGTTCGTCATCTTCACCATGGCCACGCTGTTCTTCCTGCTGGGGGCCTTTGTGACCTGGGCGTGGGTCATCTGGCGGCGCAGCACGAAGCCGGAGCCGCACGTGCGGCTGCTGATGGAACTGGAAGATGAGAAGGAACGCGAAAAACATGCCGCCACGGCCTCCGAGGAGCCGGAATCCCGCGCACCCTGGGAAAAATCCACCGACTGGTGGAAACGCACGGAGGACTGACCCGCCGCATGAGTGACGGACGTTCCCTTTTCCACGGCTGGCGTGCCCGCACGCACTACCTGACGCGCGACCGGCGCTTCCTGCTGCGCACGGCCCTTGGCATCATCGCACTGGGCATGATCATCGCGAGCGCGATCGTCAGCTCCACGCGTCAGCCGAACCTGTACTCGGTGGCCTTCGCCATGAATCCGGCCCGGAACCAGGTCCGCGTCGAGTATCAAAACCTCCGGCACACCAGCGAGCCCCAGCCACGGGAACTCGCCACCTGGTTGCGACGTGCGCTCGCACTGATTGGGAACGATGACGTCGGAAACGAATACGCGGAATATGAGTCCACAGGATTGCTGGATGGTCACGACGTCCGTGTGCTGATCGACCGCCACGCCACCACTGACGCACCTGCGGGCCTCTTCCGTGCCTTTCTGGCGGCGGCCCTCGCGGCCGATGCTGATGCCATGCGTCAGTTGGCGGCGGCCGCGCAGGGCAAACCGCCGGCGTTTCTCGCCAACGAACTGCTCGGCAGCGTGCAGAAGCGCCATGGGGAGACTGCGGCGGCGATGCAGTCGTTTTATACCGAAGGCCTTCACTTTGCCGATGCGAAGGCCGCGCGCGAGGAGGCCTTGCGGCTCTCGGTCACGCTCAAGGATCTGGAGCAGTTGCGCCTCATTGCCGCACAACCGGGCTGGGTGGAGGCTTGTCATCCGCTGCTTCAGCATCACGCCGGCGCCTTGCTGGGTGACATTTGGATGCAATGGCGCGGCCTGCTTCATCATCGGCTGGCTGAGGTGCCTTTCAGCATGCTCGTGCTCGCGATTTTCGCGACCGGCCTGTGGTATGTGATCCTGGTGCAGCACAGCGACCGCGAACACTGGCACTGGGTGCGCCCGATGCCCGCCATCGTGGCCGGCGTGTGCAGCGTCTGGCCGACGCTGAGCGTCCTCGCGTATCAGGAGTTTGTTCAAGGCATGACGGCCGACGCTCCATTTCCCCATGACCTCATCTATTATCTGGCCGGTGTGGGATTGCGGGAAGAGGGCTGCAAGCTGGCCCTGTTTGCCTTCCTGCTGCCCTGGCTGCTTTGGCGTCGCAAACCCGGGCTCGCCCTGCTCTCCGGAGCGTTTGTCGGCCTGGGCTTCTCGCTGGCGGAAAACATCGGCTACTACCAGGACTACGGCGGTGGCATCGCGTGGACGCGCTTCCTCTCCGCAAACTTCCTGCACATCTCGCTGACCGGCGTCTGCGGCCACAGCCTCTACAACATGCTGCGCACACGGTTTGCGCGGGCCGATGAGTTCATTGCCACATTCCTCGCAGCGGTGGCCGTTCATGGCGGCTACGACTGGCTTGGCACCAATCCCATCGATGACAACGGCTGGCTTTCGATCGTCGTCCTGGTGCTCGCCGTGGCACGTTTCATCGACCTTCTGGCAGCGGAGACACGTCCCGTGCGCCTGACCGTCGCGCCACGGGCCATTTTCACCCTCGGATCCGCCATCCTGATCGCCATCTCGTTCATTCTCGGCGCCCAGGCCACCGGATCGATGGAGGGGGTCTCGAAAGCCGGCATGGAGTGCCTCTCCATGGTGCCCATCGCCGTGCTTTACTGGCGGAAGTTCGAAAACATCTGACACCGCATCGCCAACCTCGTCATTTCTCCTCATGGCTTCACTGTTCGACTGGATCGCCGCCGCACGCCCGAAAACGCTTGGAGCCGCCATCGCGCCGGTCGTCGTCGGCAGTGCCTTGGGGGCGAAGATCTGCGGCCATTTCGATCTCGTGCTGGCCGCTTGCACCCTGGGGAGCTGCGTGGCGCTTCAAATCGCGACGAACTTCTTCAATGACGCGCTCGATTCGATCAAAGGAGCCGACACGCACGCACGGATCGGACCGCGACGCATCACCGCCGCCGGTCAGGCTGCTGCAGGCACGGTGAAGAACGCCGCGTGGCTGATGCTGCTCGTGGCGACCTTGCTCGCACTGCCGCTGTTTGAGGCCCGAGGCCTGCCGATCGTGTTCATCGGCCTTCCCTCGCTCTACTTTTGCTTTGGCTACACCGGCGGGCCGGTCCCGCTGGCCTATCGCGGACTTGGCGAGTTGTTCGTTATCTTGTTCTTCGGCTTCGTGGCGGTGACAGGCACGGCCTTCGTGCAAACGGGCGAATGGTATGAGGCAGCACTGGTGGCAGGATTTCAAATCGGCTGCCTCAGCACCGTCTTGATCGCCATCAATAACCTCCGTGACGTCGAAGAGGACCGGCAGACGGGCAAACGAACCCTCGCTGTGCGCCTCGGCATCGGTTTCGCCCGCGCAGAGATCGTTTTGCTCATTCTCGCAGCCCACGCGGCTGGTTTTTACTGGTTTCAGCAAGGTTGGGAGCGTGCCTTCACCCTGCCGCTGGCGACTTTGCCCATCGGACTGTTTGTCGCCTGGCGTGTGATCGCCGAACCGCCCAGCCGGGGCCACAACCGCCTGCTGGCGATGAGCGGAGCGCAATTGATCGCTTTCTCCGCGCTGATGTCCTGGGCCATCATCAAAGCGAAGGACGTAATGCCTTGAGCATGGAAATCACGACGCCGATCCACGTTTATGAATACCTGCTGCGCAGCGGCGTGGCGCTGAACGCAGTGTCGCAGCGGCGATTTTTTGCAGGAGCCTTGATCCGTGTGAACGACGGCTTCGGCTGCATCCATCCCTGGCCGGAGTTTGGCGATGCTCCTGTGGCGGAACAGCTTCGGCTGCTGGCGGAAGGCATCACCACGCCTGTGACCGAAATGGCCCTGCGCTGCGCGGAGATCGATGGTGCCGCACGTCGGGCCGGTGTGAGCCTGTTCGACGGCCTGGAGATCCCGCGCAGCCACTACTCCTGGAGTTTCGCCACGGACACGGAGCCACAGATGCAGCGCGTGATGGAGGAAAGCTGGCCCGCGATCAAAGCGAAGGGCTTTGCCAACCATGGCGAGACGATCCGCTTCCTGGAAGGCTGCGCAAAGCGTTTTGAGGCGCAAAACGTTCGTCTGCGCGTGGATTTCAACGGCGTGCTCGACCGCCTGACCTTTGAGAAGTTCATCGAGTTCATGCCGCTGCGAGTTTATCGCGCCCTCGACTTCGTGGAGGACCCGTTTCCATACGATGCGGAGGCTTGGGAAGCCATCCGGCAGCGCTGGGGCGTGCGACTGGCGCTCGACAAGGGCTGGAAGTCAGGAACGCACGGTTTTGATGCCGTCGTGGTGAAGCCAGCCCGACGTGACTGGCGCATCGTGGCGGAGAAGCATCCGCAGCAGCCGCTCGTTCTCACTTCCGCCATGGATCATGCGTTGGGGCAGATGTTCGCGGCTTACGAAGCCGCAGTCGCCATGGCTGAAGGCCAGCCGGTGGACTTCTGCGGCCTCTGCACGGAGCATTTGTTTGAGAAGGACGAGTTCTTTGAGCGCGTGCGCTCCCCTGGCGGATTCCTAGAGGCGGATCGCAGCGGTGGAGGCCTCGGATTCGGCGAAGTTCTGGAGGCATTGCCATGGCGACGTCTTTGATGCCATCCAACGAGTTCTGGACCGACGGCAGCGTGTGGATCGCCGAGCCGGAACGCAGCGTGGAGGGCCAATCGCTGGCTGACTTTGCCAGGAACGAGTTGCGCGTGAGGGACTGCTGTTTCTTCCAGACCAGCGGCTCCGAAGGCAAACGCAAGTGGGTGGGGCTGACGAAGGAAGCCCTGCGCGTCTCCGCCGGAGCCGTGAACGCACACTTTGGCATCACCGGACGTGATCACTGGCTGCTGGCGCTGCCCACACACCATGTTGGCGGTTTTGGTGTGCTCGCCCGGGCGGATTTGAGCGGCAGCCAAGTCACACGCCTCGAAGGCAAATGGTCCGCTGCCGCATTCGCGACTCTCTGCGAGGAATCAGGCGCAACTGTGGCCTCGCTGGTTCCGACGCAGGTCTTTGATCTCGTTTCAGCCCGGCTGGCAGCGCCACAGACGCTGCGCGTCATCCTTGTCGGCGGCGGAGCGATGAGTGCAGAACTGGAGGAGGCTGCGTTGCAACTCGGCTGGCCGGTGCGGCGGACGTATGGAATGACGGAAACCGCCTCCCAAGTGGCGACGCAGACAAAAGATCGTGGAGAACTGGAGGTGCTTCCCATCTGGACGCTGCGAACGGACGCGGAAGGCACTCTCACGGTGCGTGGAGAGGCCCTGGCAAAAGGCTACGCCATCCATGAAGGCGAGACGTGGCGCTGGGAACCCATTCCGCCAGCGACCGGCCTGCGCACACGGGATCGTGTCTCCGTGTGGCATGAAGGCGGGCAACCGTTTCTCCGTTTTGTCGGACGTGAGGCCAACACGATCAAGATCCTGGGTGAACTCGTGTCCTTGGGGCCGATTCAGGAGCGACTTGAGGCCTTGAGGCTGGAACTCGACCTTCCCTCGGGAGAAGCCGTGATCTGCGATGTGCCGGACGCCCGCAAAGAAGCCCGTCTCGTGCTGGTGGTCAGTGCGATGGACGATGCAGAGGCCGGGCGGCTGCAAAAAGGCCTCAACGCAACGTTGAGGCCTTTCGAGACTGTCGATGAAATCCGCCACGTGGACCGCATCCCACGCAGCGAACTGGGAAAAGTGCTGCTGGAGAGCCTGCGGCGGCAGCTTTGACGTCACTTCTCCTTCGGAGCGGAACCGTCGAGCGGCGTGATGACCGGCCGGTCCTTCATCTCGGGCGAGATGAGGTAGTTCTTCGGATCAGCGGGATCGGGCACGAAGGAGATGAGAAAGAGCTCCTCGATCCGGTCAGTCAGCGTCTCCTGCGAGGTGCGGACGGTGGCATGCACGAAGCCCTTGTCCTTCTCCTGCACGAGTCCGAGCACGGTGATCTTGAGCGTCTCCTGCTTCCGCTTCGTCGCCTCGGGGGAAAGCTTCAGCTTCTTGTGCCAGGCCTCACGATCCACCTGGTAGAACTCCTGCGGGCTCATCTTTTCGAGTTCGCCCACACCTTTGACGTTGTAACCGGCGAGCATGGTCTCCTCATCCGACATGGTGGGGGCGGATTTGATGATCTGCACCGTCTCACGCTGGCGACGCTCCAGCGAGTTCGCCACCAGCATCTTCGAGGCGGTCTTCCAGTCCTGCATCACCACGGCAGTGAGATACTTTTTGACGAGATCGCCGCAGGGATGGTCGAGCGGCAGCGGCTCGGCCAGGGCCGGCGCGGCAGCGGAGCCGATGAAGCAGACGGCGGTGAGGAGGCGAAGGAAGGAACGCACTTGCATAGGGGGATGAAGGAGGGAACAGCGCTGTAACCGCAGGCAGAATTCCCGTCAAATGAAGAAACCCTGCGCACAGCGTGACTGACGCCGGGACGCGGAGACAGACGTCGGTTTTCCCTGAGATATAGAGATTCCGCCCGAGACAGGGCATGAATTTTCTTTCCTTAATGAACAAACAGGACGTAATCTGCGACAAAGCAGACCGCTTTTGAATCCCATGAAACACACATTCCTCTCCCTCCTCGCGATCGTTTCGATCTCCTCATGCGCCACCGGGCCCAACGCCCAGCGTGGCGCGGTCATCGGCGGCCTCGGCGGCGCTGCCGTCGGCGGAATCATCGGCAGCCAGAGCGGCCGTGGTCTCGAAGGCGCCGCCATCGGCGGTGCTCTCGGTGCCATTGGCGGCAACGCCATCGGCAACTCCCAGGACCGTCGCCAGGGCTATCGTTGATCGTTTCGCGACCACGTATTTTCAGCCTCTCACCTCATCTCATCATGAAACAAACCGTCCTCACACTCATCACTGCCGTGTCGCTGGTTTCCTGCGCCACAGGACCTAATGCTCAAACCGGTGCCGTCATCGGCGCTCTCGGCGGCGCTGCCGTCGGTGGCATCATCGGCAACCAGAGCGGCCGCGGCCTCGAAGGTGCCGCCATCGGCGCCGGTCTCGGTGCCCTCGGTGGCAACGCCATCGGCAACGCCCGCGACCAGCAGAACGCACGCCAGCAACAGGGTTACTACGACCGCAACGGCCGCTGGCACCCGACGCAGCAACAGGGCTACTACGACCGCTACGGCAACTACCACTATAATTGATCGCAGCCTTTTTGCGTCTTCGAGCCTGTCCAACGAACTCTTCGTTGGACAGGCTTTTTGTTTTGCGGGTTAGTTTCTGCCACATGATCAGCCTGACCGAGACTCGACGCTTCTTCCAAGAAAACGACTGGCGCACCATCCTGGAGCGCATGAACCGGCGGGACACCCACCCGCTGATCCAGTTCATGAAATATGTCATCTGCGGATTTGGTGCCTTCTTCTTCAGCCAGATCATCTGGCTGGCACTTTCTCTCTGGGTGTGGAAGGCCATCGACAACAGCATCCCGCAGGACGTGCGTGCGCTGCACAGCGCGTACAACAACACCATCGCCTTCTTCTTTGGCAATCTCTTCGCTTACTACACGAACTCCAAATGGGTCTTCACCCCGGGACGGCACGGAAAGGTGGCGGAGTTCCTGCTTTTCACCACGATCAGCAGCATCTCGTTCTTTGTCGGCTTGCTGGCCGGGCCCTATCTCATCCACGTGTATGGCATCTCCACCCTGCTGGCGCAGTTGTTCAACCAGGTGAGTTCCGTCATGGTGAACTTCATCTGCCGGAAGTTTTTCGTCTTCAAGAACTGAGGCCGCATGCTGCATGTCGTCCTGTTCCAGCCAGAGATCCCGCACAACACCGGTGCCATCGGACGCCTCTGTCTCGCCACGGGTGCACGGCTGCATTTGATCAAGCCGCTGGGCTTCAGTCTCGACGACAAACATCTCAAACGTGCCGGACTCGACTACTGGCAGGAGGTGGATGTGCGCGTCTGGGATTCCTGGGAGGAAGCCTGTGCTCACATTCCTGCCGCGAACTGCCACTTCATCGAATGCCACGGTGAAACCGATTACTGGGACGCCAGTCTGGCCGCGGACGAGGTTTGCCTCGTGTTCGGCCCGGAGACACGCAGCATTCCGCCTTCGGTCATCGATCCCGCCAGATGCCTGCGCATTCCGATGCACGGCACCCGCAGCCTCAATCTCGCCACGGCGGCAGGAATCGTGATGTATGAGTCCGTCCGCCAGCGCCGGCTCGCAGGCATCACGTCTTGACGCCGCGTGGCATCTGCGGAGCATGGGCGCACCCTTTGCATGAGCCAGGAAGCCGCCCCACTCGCCGCACACGATGTGCACCGCACCTACCACCTCGCCGGGCATGAACTGCCGGTGCTTCGCGGCGTGAATCTCCAGGTGGCCGCCGGTGAAAAAGTCTTCCTCTGCGGCCAGTCGGGCGCGGGCAAAACCACGCTGCTTTATGTTCTCGGCGGCCTGGAACAACCCACCTCGGGCGATGTCCTCGTTCACGGCCGCTCGCTCTACAACGCCGCTGCCGCCGAACGCGCCCGCACTCGGAACCAGGTCATGGGCTTCGTCTTTCAGCACTATTTCCTGCTGCCGGAACTCACCGCCCTCGAAAACGTCGTCCTGCCAGCCATGATCGGCGGAAAGAAAGCCGAGGCACGCGCCCGCGAGCTGCTGGACAAGGTCGGCCTCAGCGAACGCCTCCATCACCTGCCCACCGAACTCTCGGGCGGCGAGCAGCAACGCGTCGCCATCGCCCGCGCCCTCATCAACAACCCCGGCATCATCTATGCCGACGAACCCACGGGCAATCTCGACGCCAGCACCGGATCCGGTGTCATCGACATGCTCATGCAGGTCGTCGATGAGGCGAAAAAGACCCTCGTCGTCGTCACCCACGACCAGACGCTCGCGAAGCGAGGCGACCGCCGTCTCATTCTCAAGGAAGGCCGGCTGGAGGAAGGATGATGCGCTCGCCAACCCGGTGAAAACCGTTAGATTCGCAATCGCGCATGTCTTCCGTCCCTCATCCCCCAGCCAGTCATCCGCAGAACGAAGAGCAGCCCTCGCAATGGCAGCCAAGGCGCAAACGCGGCTGCTTCAGCTCCTTCATGCGCATGGCCTTCATCCTGGTGCTCGTCAGCGCCCTGGTCCTGCCCTTCACCCCGTTCGCCGGGCGGATCAAAAAGGCGATCGAGAGCGTCCTCGCCGGCAAGGAGCGCATCATCACGCGTGACGTTCTGCGCGATGTCATCAAAGAAGTCCCCGTCGTCAAAGAAGTGACCAAGGAGGTCATCCGCGAGGTCCAGCCGCCGCTGCCGGACAAATATATCCCGCGCAAGGACATCGACGTCGCCACACTCTTCAACGGCATCACGGTCAAAACCAACCTGCTCACCGAGCAGGGCAGCTTTGCCAGCCTCGAACGCCTCGATCCCGAAGCTTACAAGGCCGAGTTCCAGCTCAGCATCCGCGTCCCGAAGGCCAACCAGACGATGGTGGAGCTCTCACGCATCAACAAGCACCTGCCCGCCATCCTTCCCGGACTCGATGCCATGCTGCCTGCCGCGAAGGTCTCCGGCTTCTACCACAAGCTCTACGAGAACAAGACCACCCGCGTGCAGAACGACCTCACACGCCTCAACCGCATCCTCGACCGCCACAACTTCTACGATTGCGAGACCATCCTCGAGCTCACCCACCCCGCCACCCAGCGCCGCACCCTCCTGATTCAGTCGGAGATGGATGTCGTCGCCGACGGTTCCGACGGCGACCGCATGCCCACGCTCGATGAATACATCTACCTTTCCGACTACTACCAGCCCTTCACCAGCTATGCCTGGGCCAAAACCACCAAGACCCCGAATCCCCTGCTCGCCCGCTGGGAGGAGCGTTTGAAAAAGGCGCAGGACGAATTCGCCATCAAAGGCCTTCCAGCCTCACGCAATCGCGAGCTCAGCGCCATGATCAGCCAGCTCAAACTCGAGATCGGCGAGTTGAAGAGCCGCAGCAGCCTCATCGCCGAAAAAGACCCCTTCATCGTCATCTCCCTGCTCTTCCGAGGCTATGGCGACCAGAACAAGTTCGCCCCGCAGATCGGCGACTACGCCGCCGTCATTCACGAAGGCCGCATCTACCCCGCCATCTGCGGCGACTACGGCCCCAGCTTCAAAATGGGCGAGGCCTCCCTGCTCATGGCCAAGACCATTAATCCGAAAGCCACGCCCTACATCCGCCCCGAAAGCGACCTCAAAGTCACCTACCTCGTCTTCCCCGGCACCGCCGAAAAGACCCGCAGCGCCCCCGACTTGGTGAAATGGCGTGAGAAATGCCTCGAACTCCTCGGCGACATCGGCGGCATCGGTGCCGGCTACGTCCTGCACACCTGGGAAGACCCGTTCAAAAAACCAGAACCTCCCGTTCCGGTGACACCTGCCGCCAATGGAACACCGACTCCACCAGCCCCCGCGACCACAGCCACCGCCACCGCAGGCACCTCACGGACTCCTGCTGACACACCTTCCACCGGCCCAGCCGAAACCACTGCAATACCCAGCGACGGCAGTTCAAAGAAGTAGGCCTGTCAGAGCCCTGTCGGCTCTCTTCCGCCCGGCAGCGAGGCGGAATCACCGTGCCCCTTGGGCATCGGGAAAGCCGGAGTAGTAGCGGCAGAAGGAGTCGAGCTTGCCATC
>NZ_JACSRD010000081.1 GCF_014879935.1 Prosthecobacter sp. | reverse complement strand
GATGCCCGGCGCGTCGCGGAAACCTTCGTAATAACGAAACACCGGATCAAGCTTCAGCAGCCGGGGCGTTTTCTTCGCTGCCGTCATCGGCACGGTAGCGTGGCGGCAGGTCGAGTCGGGAGAGCAGCTCATTGACTTCCTTCTTCAACTCAATCATGCGGATCTCGCGTCCGACAGCCGCGTCGTTGAAGCGCTGCAGCTCGTCCATCTGTGCATGCAACAGGTCGTCGGCCTGCTTGCGCTCCAGCGCGTCGGTGGCCTGCCGTGCCAGGAGGTCGAAGAAACGCAGCTCTCGCTCTGTGGGGCGGAAGTGGCGCTTCCAGTGCGTGGAGATCATGCCGAGGATGCGGCCGCAGCGTGCGACGAGGGGAGTCGATTGCGCGGTGAGCAGTCCGGCCTCCTCGCGGTGCCAGCGGTCGTTTCCGGTGAGGTCGGGTGCCCCGGTGTCGAAATCCATGATGACCCGGTGCCCGGAGAGAAGAGCGCGTCCGCAAGGGGTGCTGGCCCCGGCGTCCACGTCCAGGAAATGTTCCGCCACCTGCGGCGGCACGCCACGATGCGCCACTAACCGCAGCAACTCCATCTCCTGGTCGTACAACTGCACGGTGCCAGCGTCCGCCCGCATGATGGCCACCGCCGCGTCGAGGATGGCGTCGAGCAGGATTTGCACGTCGCCTTCCACGATGAGCTGGGAGGAGACGTGGGAGAGGCGGGTCATGGCATCCAGCTCACAGGCGAGCATCTGCGTGGCCTCGCGGCGTTCGGTGATGTCCACAAAGGTGAGCACGACGCCGGCGATGTGGTCCTCCAGGGTGCGATAGGGCTGCAGGCGGGCGAGGAACCAGCGCTCCTCATCCCGCACCTCGCGTTCGACGGGCACCAGGGTGCGCAGGACCTGCTCCGCGTCGCTGATGAGCGCGGGGTAGTCGAGCCGGTGCTTCAGGTGGGCGAGCGGACGGCCGACATCCCCCGGGATGAGGTGGAAGAGGTCCACCGCGCTGGGGGTGTAGCGGGTGATGGCGAGCTCGCGATCCAGGAAGATGGTGGCGATGGCGGTGGAGGCCATCAGATTGGAGAGATCGGAGTTCGTGCTGGCCAGTTCGTCCACCTTGACCTTCATCTCCGAGTTCACGGTGGTGAGCTCCTCGTTGATGGACTGCAGTTCCTCGCGGGAGGTCTCCAGCTCCTCGGTGGCGCTGCGCAGCTCCTCGTTCATGGCCTGCAGTTCCTCGTTGCTGGCCTTCATCTCCTCCGTGCTGGCCTCGTATTGCTCGATGGTGTCGCGCAGGTGGCCTTTCACCTGCTCCAGCTCGCGTTCGAGCTGGCGCACAACGGGTTCATCGCTGACCCTCGGCTCTCCGGAATCAGGGCGGGTGCCGCCGGCGACGGGATCACGCGTTTCAAACACGACAAGCAGGAAACCGGAGGCGATCTCGGTGGCCGGAGTGACGCGGATGTCGAGCAGGCGCGGCTGGCCCTCGACCTGCAGCGGCAGATCAGCGACGGTGACGGGCAGGCTGGATTCCGCGGCGCGGAACAGGGCGCCGCGCAGCTCCACCCGCACCAGGGGATCGACGAGGCGCAGGAGATTGGCGGTGGGCTCGCCGCCGCTGAATTTCAAAAAGCGGCCGGCATTTTCAGAGAGATGGACGATGTCATGGTCGGCATTGACGATGACGGAGGGAGGCGAGAGACGCTCCAGCAGCTTGTAGTGAAGCTCCGCCATGGTGGAGCGGTCCAGCGGCGGGGACTGCATGGGCGGGAAGGACGCGGCGGCCTCCGCCAGAAAGCGGCGGCCGTGCACCACCGGGCCGGTGTCGGCACGCTCCTGCGCCTCGATGGCACGCAGGAGGGTGCTGGGGCCGGTGGGGACGGGCAGTCCCGAACGCGGTGCCGACTGGTGCTCGTAGATGCGGTGTTTTTTGTCGAGGGTGCGGAACAGCGTGGTGCCGTCATCGACGGACTCGGACGTGCCCAGGAAAAGCAGGCCGCCGGGCCGCAGGGCGAAGTGAAAGGTGTCGAAGACACGGTCCTGCGCGGGACGGTTCAGATAGATGAGCAGATTCCGGCAGGAGATGAGGTCCATGCGGGAAAAGGGCGCGTTCTTCAGCAGATCATGCGCGGCGAAGAGCACCATCTCACGCAGCTCACGCCGCACGCGATAGCCGCCGTGCTCCTTCACGAAGAACCGACGCAGCCGGTCCTCGCTGACGTCCGCCTCGATGACGTCCTGAAAATGACCGCCACGAGCCTGGGCGATGGCATCGTCATCCAGATCGCAGGCGAAGACCTGCAAAGGGGGCGGCACCTCCATCTTCCGCGCGTGCTCCAGGAGCAGGATGGCGATGGAGTAGGCCTCCTCCCCCGTGGCGCAGGCGGGCACCCACACGCGCACGGAGTCGCTCTGGGTTTTGCCTTCAAACAGCCGCGGGATGAGCTGCTCCAGCGCCGCGAAGGCCTCGCGATCCCGGAAGAAATTCGTCACGGAGATGAGCAGGTCCTGCAGCAGCGCCCCTGACTCCCCCGGATGCATGCGGAGGAAGGCGAGATAGCCGGGCATGTCCTCGACGCCATTGACCTGCATGCGCCGGGCGATGCGGCGGAGAATGGTGGCCCGCTTGTAATAGGAGAAGTCACGGCCGGTGCGCGTGCGCAGGTAGGTGAGCACATCGCGCAAAGCCGCCTCCGCCTGATCGCCGGAGGGCTGCACGGGCGTGGCCGGCTGCGGTCCTTCCTCCGGCGGCAGTCGCAGCTTCTTCTCCTTTTTGACGTAAGCCAGCAACCGCTCCGGCATCTGCGCGACCTTCAGCACCCAGTCCACCATGCCGGTCTCAATCGCGGAGCACGGCATGCCGGTATGCATCGCCTCCTCCGGGTCTTGGGCGATGGTGAGGCCGCCGCGTTCCTTGATGCGCTTGATGCCCAGCGCCCCGTCCCCATCGCAGCCGGACAAGATGACCGCCGCGGCGTGAGGACCGTGCGTGTCAGCCAGGGAGCGGAAGAACAGATCCACCACCACGCGTCTGCCACGCTCCACCTCCAGCGGTTTCAGGCGGAGCTTTCCATCCGTGGCGGAGAGATTTTTCCCCGGCGGGATGACATAGACGTGGTTGGCCTCGGCCGCCATGCCATCGGCAGCCTGCAACACCGGCATGGAAGTGGCCCCGGCGAGCACCTGGGCCAGGCTGGACTCATGCGCGGGAGAAAGATGCAGGATGACGACGAAAACCATGCCGCTGTCCGCCGGCATCGCGCGGAAAAAATCCTGCAGCGGAGCGATGCTGCCTGCCGAGCCACCGATGCCGACCATGGGCACCATGTGATAGCCGCGTGAAGGCACGATGTCGTCAAACAGGTGTCCGCACTCGTCCTCGATCAAATCAGGGGATGTGGAGCCGGTGCTGCCTTCATGAGGCACGCTTGCTTCTTCCAGATTGGGCTCGGGGTCGGACATTCGGGTAGGAGTTATGTCTGCGAGACGCACGCGCCGGAATGCGCACGCCTCCATGTCGGCTGCTGACTGTGAAGATCAAGGAGGCTTTCAAACTGGCGGCGAGACTGACGGCAGAACTCACCCGGAACCATAAGAATTCGCTCTGAATCGCACGTGGCGTCACGCATGACGCGCGGGATCGGTGAATTCCAGGTCCCGCAGCCACTTCAAGCCGCGGGCATCGAGAGGCCCGCCATCGAGGTCATACCAATGGTCGTCGCGATATTGCGCACGCTGCGGCGCCTCGTCGCCGATAAAGGCCCATACGAAGCCCGCGTCGGAGGGCGGGTCGGCCAGTCCGTCATGCCGCGTGGCCCAGACGTTCGGCGGACGGGGCGGTTCATCCGGATTTTCCGCCAGCGGCAGCCAGTGGCTGATTTCCGCCACGGGTGCGCCAGCCAGATCCGTCCAGCGCACCTCCGTCATGAGCGTCTCAGGCTCACGCCGCACGGTCACGCCGTCCCAGCCCCAGACGATCTCATCCAAAGGCGGCAGCGGATAACCTGTGGCGTTGCTGCGCCAGGATGGATGATGTGTTGCGCTCATGCCTTTCAAATCGCGACCGAAGCATGAGATGGATGGCTGCTAACGCTGCCAAAAAGTGAGGCGCGGGACCGGTGAAGGTCTCGCGCCTGACAATCACTTCCTTTGTTCTCTTCCATGCGGTTGAGTTGTGGTCGTGATCACTGATTGCATCGCAACCACGGCCAGGAGCGGATGTCTCCACCGCAAATTTTTTCACCACAACTGCGAACTGCGAACTGCGAACAAGGCGCCCTCACTTCGTCTTCATGACATAAACGCCATCCCAATCCGCTGGCGGCGGATGTTTCTTCATGACGTCGCAACGTTCGAGCATGACGAGGGACGGATTTGAGTCCTGATGGGTTTCACGGCTGAGCGCCTCCAGGAACCAGGCCTTCGCACCGTCCCAATCCTGCCGGAAGTAGAGGTTCATGCCGTTCTGATACATCGTGAGGCATTCCCGCGTGGGCGCGGATACCTCGTTCGCGAAGCCGACCAGCTCATACATCTCCACCGGCTTGCTGCGGCCTTTCACCACGATGCGGTCGAGGAAACGGAAGACGATGTCGTCCTTGAACTGCTGTGCGAGGGTCTTCGTCTCTCCCGTGATCATGGTATAGACGCCGTAGCTCTTCGCGCCGCTCTCGCTGCGGGCGGCCAGGTTCACGGTGTCTCCCATCATGGTGTAATTGAAGCGCCGGCGTGAGCCCATGTTGCCGATGATGGCCTCGCCGGAGTTCAGACCGATGCGGGTCTTCATCTCATACACGATGTCCGGCCAGCCACCTGCCTGCCGCCACTTCGCGCGCAGTTCGATCTGCCGTTTCTGGATCAGCAAGGCCGCGCGGCAGGCGCTGTGGGCATGTCCTTCGAAATACAGCGGTGCTCCGAACATGCCGACGATGGCGTCGCCGATGAACTTGTCGAGCGTGCCGCCGTTGTCGTGCAGGATGTCCGTCATCTCGGTGAGATAGTCGTTCATCAGGTTCACGAGCTGCTCGGCGGACAGTTTCTCGGAAAAGGAGGAGAAACCGGCGATGTCGCTGAAGAAGGCGGTGATCTCCGACTGCTGGCCGCCGAGCTTGGGCTCCTCACCGGAGGAGATCATCTGCTTCACGACATCCGGCGCCACGTAAGTGCCGAACATGCCGGTGATGCGGCTCTTGGCGCGCAGTTCGATCATGAGGCGACGCAGCAAGGCGCCGCCTTCCACGGCGACGAAGCCGAGCACGGGCCACGCGACGGGCAGGTGAAGGCTCTCCTTTTGAAAAAAGAAGAACGCCGCGCCGACATAGGCCACAATCATCAGCGCCGGCACCAGGATCGACACCAGGATCGATCCGTGGCGAAGCACCAGCACCGTGACGAAGGCCAGTACGATCCACACCGCGATGACGAGCAGCGGATCGGGCTTTGTGATGAAATCGCCCTTCAAGATGCTGCTCAGCGCATTGGCATGGATGAGCACCAGCGGCGTCTGCGGGCTATGCGGCGTCGGCCCGAGGTCGGACAGGCCCGTGGCGGTCTGTCCGATCAAAAGAATCTGTCCGGCGACCGGCGGAAACTCTTTGGGCCACTCCTTGCCCTGAAACTCCGCCAGCTTCGCCACCAAGCCCGCATACGGGAAAACGGTGAAGCTGTGCGGGTGGCGGTAGTTCACCGTCAGACGCCCTTCAGCATCGATTGGGATCTCCCAGGTCTTGTCCGTGCCTTTCACGCGAATGTGGCGGCCCAGCAGCACCTCGACCGCGTCGGTGTCGAGTCCTTCGCTTTGCAACAAGGCCTGCAGCACGAGGCTGGGAAACACCCGCGTGCCACAGCGCACCACCAGGGGCAGCTCACGACGCACGCCGTCGGTTCCGGGCGGTGAATTCACAAAACCTGTGTGCGAACTCTCCGCGAGGATCGGCACGGGGATCAAACCGGTGTCGTTGCCGATGATGCGGCCTACATCGCCCTCGATGCGGGTGATGGCCTTGGTATTGCCCGCGTATTCGGCGGTGAACTTCGACGCATGCTCCAGCGTCTCCGCCGCGGCGGCTGTGATGGAGGAGCTGAGCAGCACGAGCGCGTCACCAAACTTCTGATCGATGGCCGGATCCGCGCTGGGTTCGGTGAATAGGAGGTCAAAAGCCGCCGCCGCAGGCGGACGCTGGGAGAGCAGCGCCATGAGCTGCGCATGCACCTCCCGTGTCCACGGCCAGCGGCCGAAGGCAGCCAGCGCCTCCTCATCGATCGCCACGATGAGCACCTTCTCATGCGCGGGCGGGTCAAACCGCGCGCGCACCTGAAAGCGCCAGTCGAGCGTGAGGTTCTCCAGTTCCTGCCCCAGACGCGTGTGATCGAGCCCCAGGGCCAGCAGAAGCACCGCCGGCAGCAGTTTGATCACGAATCCAAGGCTGCCGCGCTTCTTTTTTTGCATGGAGATGGTCGGAGAGGATTCGCCTTCAGTATTTCACGTTCATGCCAAAGTGCAGACGACCAGGCGGCATGCTGGACACGCCTGAATGACGCAGGGTCCAGCCATAGGCAAGGCGCAGATCCAGATTGTCCCCGAGGCTGTAGCGCAGGCCGAGACCGGCACCGTGGAGGTTCTGATCCGGCTCGGAGGCGAAGTCTCCGACACTGGTGAGATAGGCAGCGTCGTAGAACGCGAAGAGATTCAGCGTGTCGCCCTCAAACACATGCATCGGCGGGAGATTGAGCTCCACCGTGCCACGCAGACCGGAGTCTCCACGGGCGATGCTCTCGCGGAAGCCGCGCACGGTGCGATAACCGCCCGCCAGCATCTGCTCCGTGGGCAGGAGGCGGTTGTTCGAATACTGGCCGGCCACATGCATGACCAGGGAGAAGCCTTTCGGCAGACGCAGGAGGCGCTCCAGTTCCGCCACCGCATACCAATACTCCGCCTGCGATGCCGCACGGAGCTGGTCAAAGGCCTCGTAGGTGTTCCTGCGCAGCAGATTGCCCGGGCTGTAAACGCCGGCAGCGCCGATGCGCGTGTGGCCGAGCGGATCGTTGATCACGAGATCGTAACCAAGGCGGAACTGCATCACCTCGGCATCCGAAGTGGCCAGCGACTGGCCGCCGAAAAGGATGTCTGATGTCGTGCTTTTGTAGTCGGCGGCAACGACGGCCTTGTGACGCACATTGCTCCAAGCGCTGGCGAGCGGCACCGTGTAGGCGGCGGAGAACTGGCGGTTTTTGCCACTGATGCCGAGCGGAACGCCCGTCTGCCCGCTTTGAATCTCATTCTCCGCGATGACGCCGATGAGTTGCAGCCGGTGCCGCCAGGGAAACGGAATGCTCCACACGGCAGCGTGCGCTTTCAGCCGGTCGAGCTCCTGATTGCCGGAGAATTGATAACTCAGCGACTGCTCCGTGCCGAGCATCTGATACCAGTTGAAGCCGCCGGTCACTTCATTCAGGCCCGTGGCGGAGAGTCCGGAGTTCGCATAGCCTGAATAGACCTGGAAGGGCCTCTTCTCCTGCGTCTTCAGCACGATGTCGCTGGTGCCCTCCTTTTTCCCGCGCTCGTAGATGACGTTGACGTTGCGGATCGGATTCTCGTTCAGCCAGGCGATGTCACGGGAGATGACTGAGGTGTCGATGCGCGAACCGGGTGCCACGCGGATCTGGCGGCGCATGTAATCAGGAGACGAACGCTTCGCGCCCTCGACACGCACTTCTCCCATGAGCCCCTCGCGCACAATGATCTGCACGTTGCCACTGGAGATGTCCTGCTCCGGCAGATAAGCGTCCACGAGCGGGAAATCGGTGGCCTGATAGGCCTTGTTGATCCGTTTCACCAGCCGGTTCAGAAACGCCATGCTCACCGGCTGGCCGAGGAACTCGCTCTGAAGGCTTTCGGCGAGTTTTGGTGGCAGGCTCAAGGCAGGATCAACGACGAGCACGTTGCGCCTGCCTTTCGGCAGGGGTTTCATCTTCTTCGGCACCAGTTGCAGCCCGTGAAGATCGACACCGAGCGGTTTCGGATCGCCCTCGTCCGGCTTCGTGCCGGATGCTTGGCTCTGCGGCTGGGCCGAAGCCGCCGCCGCCTGATTCGGCGCCGGAGGGAGCACCTTCTCCATCAAGTTTCCAGCCCCGGCGGCAGCGGCTTGGGCCATGGCGGATGAGGTCAGCCCCTGCATGAGCAGCAACATCGCGATGAAGTGAATGGAACGTGGATTTTTCATGACACGACGAAAGCGATCAGCGGGTGGCACGGTCGAGTTCCTCCTGGCTTTGCTGGCTGGTGGCATCGATGAGACGTGCCTTGACGAAGGGACCGGGAAGTAGGGCATCGAGGGATGTGCTTTGCGTCCCATCGGCCGCCTGCATCAAGCCGGCGCCCGCGCCACCGGTGATCAGGGACAACTGGCTCATGCGAGGCGCGGCCAGCTGCGCAAGGACGGCGGCGGCGGTCTCGCTGCTGGCCGCCGTTCCTGATGCATCCATGCGTGTGAGGCCGTGTGTGTCATTCACGATGGATTCACCCGTGCCGCCCAGCGCCAGAAAGAGCTCCCCGACGGCTCCGACCGAGATGATGGACATCAGCGTGGCCTGTGTCTCGAAAGGAACGGGCAGACCTTTCAAGTCGATGCCAATGGTGCCGGCCACCGCCTCCACACGGGCCGTGCCATCGCCCCCGAGCACGGTGGAAAGCTGGCTGAAGGATTCGGGGCTGGCCGTTTGCGCGAGCGTGCCTCGCATGGCGAGTGATGGACTGGCTCCGCCAACATCAAGGGACTGCGCGCCGAGGGCGCTGTTCACCGTCACCTGGCTGACGCCGAACACACCGAACGACAACTCCGCGAGGGCATTCAAGCTCATGCCCGCATCGAGTTGCGCCACGGTGGTCACGCTCGGCGGCGGTCCCTGCGGATTCACGGAAACAAGGCCGGTGCCCGATCTCACCCCCATGGTGCCATCACCGCCAAGCGCGGCGTTCAATTCACTTTCCACTCCAGGCGCCGTGGAGGCATTCATCTGCGATTGGAGGTTCAGGCTCGGCGGTGGGCCGCCGCCGGGTGAAGCAAATCCGAGATTCTGACCCATCGCTCCGGCCACATTCGCCAGCAGGCCTCCGGTGGCTGCCGAGATGCCACCCACTCCGGCCGCACCGGCGATGGAAGTGGAGTTGAAGTTGTTTGTCTGCGTGCCCGAGCTGCCGCCAGGCGTGCCCGGCTGGGCATTTTGCAGCACGATTGAGCCGAAGGGCGTGCCGTCTGGGCGCACGCTCGCCTGCACCGGCGGCGCAGCGAAGCCGGTGAAGGTGATCGTGCCGAATCCGGGCTTCGTCAGCGGCGAGGTCGTGGGCTGGCTGCCATTCACGAACAGCTTGTTCGTGCCGCCGCCAGCGTTGAGGAACTGCGTGAAGGTGAAGAAGTTCGTGTTGCTGCTGTCATCGCCAGCGCCGAGTTCGAGATTGATGACAGAGACGTTTTGGAAGTCGTAGATCCGGCTTCCTGCGGTGATCCGGGCCGCGTCGAGAGTGTAGGTCTCACCCAGCGTGAGGTTGCTGTCATTCAGCGTGATCTGTGCATTGCCACCGCTGCCGATCAGCACGCCTTTGATGACCGGCTGCTGGTTCAGCACAAACTGGCTGCCTGTGAGCGTCACCGGTGCGCTGCCCGTGCTGGACACCGTGGCACCATTCACGGTGATGATGCCTCCACTCAAAGCGATCACACCGCTCTGCGACGTCACATTGCGCAGGATCGACAGGCCCTGCGTCGCCGTTCCAACGCGGATGTCTCCAACCGCTGACAGCCCCTCGGCAGTTCCGACAACGCCAATCGTCAAGGCCGTCGAATTCGTCAGCGTGACCGAACGCACGACACCAGCTGTCGCCACCGTGCCGATTTGGTTGCCGGTGCCATTGAGCGTGAAATCGCCGTCACCTTCCATCACCAGGCTGCTGGAGATCAGCGCCCCGTTGCCCGTGACGGCGCCTCCTGAGGTTTTCAGAGCGATGACACCGCCGGCCTGCGTGCGCAGACTCGCATCATCCAGGATGATCGCCGCTCCCGTCGATCCGCCACGTCCTGCGAGTGTGATGCCGCCACTCTGCGTGGAAATGGAGCCGTTGATCGTGATGCCATTGAAGTCACCCGGCAAAGGCGTTGTGCTTTGATTGGCACGAATGACCACGTTCCCCGTGGTGGTGCTGATGCCGGCTCCAGACTCGACCAACGCGGAACGTGCCGCACTGAGCGTGACGTCGCCACCTCCCAGGGACTCGATGGAGCCTCCCGCAAGCAGGATGAAATCACAAGCGGAGGTGATGGTGAGCGCGTTCGCGGCCGACCAGGCCATCGGGCCATTGATCACGACATTGCCATTGCCACCGGACGCCTTGAGAACCGTTTGAATCGCGAGATTGGCGCTATCGAGGAAGCTCGACACATCCCCATCATCAAGGCGGTTGGCATTCGACGACCAGGCACAACGATCCGCGATTTCCCATTCGCTGGAACGCAGCAGCAGCCTGCCAGCGCTTCCCTGCGGTGCGCTCAGATCCACGCGGCCGGTCAGGCGCTCGATGGTGACCGAATCACCGGCGGAAAGCTCCGCAAAGCCGCCATTGCCCGACGTATTGCCGCCTCTGGCCTGCACACGGCCGTCAAATCGGAGCTGGCTCCCTGAAGTGATCACCACTTTGCCGCCGTCGCCACTTTCAATCGCGTTGGCGCTCAACAGCGCACTGCATTCAACCGTCACGCAGCTCGAATCGAGCACGCTCGTCGCTCCCAACTCCCAACCACCGCCTGCAAACACACGACCGCCGCCCGTTTGGCCATCCGCACGAATCTCCGCGCCGCTTTGGATTGTCAGGGAGCTTCCTCCGAGGCGGATCTCGCCCCCCTTCCCGCCACTGCTGCTGGCACTGACGGTGCCCGCGATCGTTGTGACGGATGAACCAGCCTCGTTGGCCCCGATGTCGATCTGACCGCCTTCGGTCTGGCCGTCCGCCGTCACTGCAATGGCCCGACGAATCTCGACCTTCTCACCCGCGATGGCGACGTTCCCGCCTGCACCCGTCGTTCCATCAGCATCCACGCGGCCATTGATGGTCACCTGGCCGCCTGCTCCCGCTTGAACGGAGATCTGTCCACCTCTGCCAGCCGTTCCACGTGCCACAAGCGTGCCGCTGTTTTCAATCTTCCCGCCATCCGCCCGCAGCATGATGCGGCCGCCCTGCACCGTCGCGCCGGTGGCCGCCACACGGCCCGTGTTGCGAATGGCGAGGGCATAAACGTTGCCGCCATGGGCCTTGAGTTCAGCCACACTCGCCTCAATAACCCCACTGTTGCTGATGCCGTATTTTTTGCGAAAGCCGCTCGCCGTGCGGACGACCACGCGTTCATCGCCAACTGCTTTGATCAGCACTTCCGACCCAGCCGCGAGGCCGACGGTGCCATTCGGTGCACGGACGGTGCCGGAATTCGAAACCTGATATCCGATCAAGAACACATCGCCGCTGGACGCGGTGATCACACCTTCGTTCTTCACTTGGGCCTGCGAGGAGCCGCTGAAAACAAGGTCGCCCCCGGTCATGAAGGCGCAGTTGTCGAGGTTCAAGGTGGAGGCCGTCAGTCCGGCCACGTCCACGGTCGCACCGTGGCCGAAGACGATGCCATTCGAGTTGATGAGGAACAGATGACCATTGGAAGTCAGTGAACCATTGATGATCGAAGGATCGCAACCCAGCACCCGGTTCAACGTGGCCGAAGTGGCGTCTGGAACGATGAAGTTGGTGCGTTCCCCCGCATTGATCGAAAACGACTGCCAGTCGATCACCGCGCGATCACTGCTTTGGACGATCGTGGTAAGTCCTGGCACCGCATTTTGAATGATCGCGTCGCCATTGACCACCACACCACCGGTTGGATTGCCAAAGGATGACAGAGCCGCAAAAAACAGCAGCGCCGCGACGCATTCCTGATAACGGAATGCGCAACTCGTCCATGAAAATGGATGCCCTGACGACATGAATGTGCGGGTTCGTCAGAGCTGTTTACCGGCCAGGAGCCGCAGATTCGAGCGGCGTCACCACCACTTCGCCTTCCTTGGTCTGCACGTAGCCTTTGCCGTTTTCAACGGCGACGGAATAAAACGCACCTTTCGCGACTGCGATGCCGCTGGGCGTCTTGATTTTGAAGTCCATCTTGCCATTGCCGCCCGGATTCACCAGCGCACCGATGGTGCCTTTCTTCAAATCGAGCAACACCTTCGGGTTCTCGGCAGATTCGACCAGTTCGTTCACCACCACTTCAGAATTCGGACCGATCTGCACCGCGGACGTCGTCGTCATGGTCACCGTTGCGCGGGAATCAGGTCCCGTTTTGATCGTGCTGCCGGTGGTCACCACATCACTTTCCTTCAAAGCGCGGGCCTGACCGCCGAGCGGCGTCTCATTCACCGTGCCTGCCACGACGGTGACCTTGCCCGTTTGCGGGACCTTCTTTTCAACATTGGCGGGAATCACGTCCACCTTGCCATGTTCGACCTTCACGAAGCCCTTCCCATCCTCCACCGCCACCGCATACATGGTGCCGCGTGCAGCGGCGATGCCCGTGGGGGTCTTCACCTTGAAGTCCATCGCTGCCTGAGCCTGCGGCTGGATCAGCGCACCAAGGCTGCCGGACTTGAGGTCAATCAGCACCTTGGGGGTCGCTTCCGAATCGACCAGTTCCATCATCACCGCGTGTGAATTCTCCGCGATGCGCACGGCAGACTGTTTCGTTGTTTTGATCACGGCCCGGGAACCAGCACCCGTTTTGACAGTCGCTCCGACGGGAACCGCGTCACCGGCCTTCAGCGGCACTTCAGCACCACCACCAGCCGGAATCATTGTCACCGTTCCCACAGCGATGGAAACAACACCGCTGTCAGCAGCCACGGCTTGTCCGCATAGGACAAGCGTTAGCAGGAGGCAGCAGAAAGACTTCATTGGAGTCGGGGGCGCGTGGCTCATAGGTGCATCGATTGTTGTTTAATCACAACGACGATATTCGCGAATCCCGGCCCGACGCTCCAATAATTGTAAGAAGAAAATAACAATTACCACAGCCAGAAGACCCCGTTAGAGATCGCGAGTTGAGCATGCGGATTCCCACAGGAGATTGCGGGTGGAGCCAGCAGTCGGAATCGAACCGACGACCAGCGGTTTACAAAACCGCTGCTCTACCGCTGAGCTATGCTGGCATCGCGAAGGGCCGCGATAGTAAACGACTGCGTTCGTTCGGCAAATAGATTTCATGCCCTCGGCAGATGATCCGCACGGCAACCACTCACCTACTCCCTCAGTCGATTCAGCGTGTAAAACGCCATGCGGTGCCACAGCGACGTGCCGTCTTTCGCTTTGAGTTGAGGCAGCTCAAACTCATGCACGTAGCCTTCACGCAGGTTCGTGATGGTCACTTCGAGCATCAGTCCGTCGTCGGAGAGTTTTGAATCGCCGATCTGCAGCGGCTTCGCATCGAGTTCCTCCCCGCCATACTTGCTCTGGAAGGGGTAGGTGTAGCTCTGGCCGCTGATCTGGCCCACGCTGGCCTTGTCCACGGGCAGCGTGAAGGTGAAACGGAAGCCGGTCTTCGTGAGTTCGAGCTTCTGCACGTCCAGCGGCGTCTTTTTCGTCCAGACATACTTCTGCAGGCCAAAAGGCCGATTTCCTTTGCTGTTCCAGCCGCGGTTCGATTCGCCGACCACGAGCGATCCATCCGGAAGCATCGTCAAAGCCAGCGCCGCGCATTGCAGGCCGTCCACAAACGGAAAACACGCGCCCTGATACTCTCCGCCGACTTCTTCGAGGAATACACGGTTCACGCCGCTGAGCACGAACTCGCCGAGGAAGAGCTGTTTCTCGAACGGGCCGAACTTGCCGCCGCTTTTGTCGCAGGTGATGCCGGTGCCGCTCTGACCCATCTTCACATACGGCAGCCAAACCGCGGGCGGACAGTAGCCTTGCACGGTCTTCATCGCCTCGGCGACCGTGAGTGTGCCGTCGGGCTGCTTCGCGGCGATTTTCACCGGCGACTCCGGACGCATGGCATCGGGGATCGAGTCAGCATGACTGAAATACGCGCCTTTGCGGATGTGAAACAGCGGCGTGGTCGGCATCCAGTTGCCCTGCTGGTCGGTGACGAAGATTTCGCCGTCCGCGTCCTGCCCGATGCCGCACGGACTGCGGAATCCGGCGCTCCAAGGCTCCAGCGTGCCCTGTGGCGTCATGCGCACGACCCAGCCGCGCCACAGCGGATGCTTCTCCTCATCGCCCGCGCCTTTCCAGGCCTTGCCCATGCTGCAATTCAGCGAGGTGTAAGCATTCCCCTCCGCATCAAACACCGGGCCATACGCATACTCGTGATACGCGCCCGAAACACCCCAGCCCGTCGAGGCCGTGAGGTATTCGTCGGCTTTGCCATCGCCATCCGTGTCCCGCAGCTTCGTCACTTCGGCGCGCTGAGTCGCGTAAAGCGCTCCATCGTGCCATGCGAGGCCAAGAATCTCATGCAGACCGCTCGCGAAGAGCTGGAAGCCATCTTTGCCTTCGATCCACACCTCACCTTTGCGCAACGCCACCGCGAGCTGGCCTTTGTCGGTCACCGCCAGACCGCTCGCCTCAAAATTCACGCCCTTCGGCAGTTCATACGTTTCAAGGCGATAGTAGTCCGACTGCTGCTGAGCCAAGAGCGGAGAGCA
Source organism: Prosthecobacter sp. (assembly GCF_014879935.1). Classification (GTDB taxonomy): domain Bacteria; phylum Verrucomicrobiota; class Verrucomicrobiia; order Verrucomicrobiales; family Verrucomicrobiaceae; genus Prosthecobacter. Next base: position 19,675 of record NZ_JACSRD010000081.1, on the reverse strand, counting down.
GAGGGCCGAGAGTCCCAAACCCAGAACCACGAACCAAGAACCACGAACTGACGTTACCATGAGAGTGCCTCCTTCGTTTCCTTGCCGTTGATCTTCACGCTGCGTTCAAATCCATTCTTCTTCGGGCGGAGCGTGTCTTCGACCTGCCGGCCATCCTGACGATACAAGAACGTCGGCACGCCATCCTTGTCGAGCTTGTAGCCGCCGAACACGCGTTCGCCGGTCGCCGCAGGCAGTTCCTTAACGTCGGTGCCGAGCGGTTTGATCGGCGGCATCGCGCGATCCTGCCAGTTGCTCATCGCATCGAGGAAGCGTCCCTTCCAGATGATCGCCCAGCGGCTTTGTTGACCATCAAACGCCGCGTTCAGGCCACCAGGGAAGCCGACGCCGATCGCATGCGAGCCTGCGCCTTCAATGAAACTGCGGAAGACGATGGGCCGCTTGTCCGGCTTGAGTTCGAAATCCTCCGACGACATCAGCCCTTCCGGCAACGGCTGGCCTTCGACCTCGCGCAGATACGTCCAGAGGCTCTCGATGTCTTTGTCGGCCGTTTTGCGGCCCACAAACATCGGCGGCATCACCGTGCCAGGCTGCGTGACCTGAGGATTGAGCAGCAGCTCTTTGAAATACTCGGGCTGCAAGCGCTCTACCGTGTGCGTGAGCCGGATCACGGGCGGGCCGAGTGATTTGCGATCTTTGAGGCCGTGGCACGACACGCAGGCCAGTCCTGTCGCACCGAGCAGTTTGCGGCCGAGTTCGGCGCGGTGATGCTTTTCGAGGCCGCTGACGTCGATCTTCACTGGTTTGTCGAGTTTGTCGGCCTCGTTGAAGGCGCTGATGAGCATTTCAGTCTGCGCCTGGCCGAAATTCGGCATGCGCGTGTCCATGTAGGGCCGCACGCTGCCGCCTTCGCCCCACAGGGTCTTTTCAAACCAGCCGCGCGTGAGCTTGCGGCCCACCTTGTCGAGATTTGGCGGCAAATGGCCGAGCTGGCCGATGGATTCGGCTGTGGCGTCATTCACGCCGAAATACTGCGCGCGCGGATCCTCCGGCCCGCCTTTGCCATCGCGATCATGACACGCATAGCAGTTCAGGCGCGACATCTGCCAGTCCACCCGCTGCTGCGCGGTGAGTTTTTGTGCAGGCTTCTGAATCTCCGCCAGCGCGAGCTTCAGCGCCCGTTTCTCCAGATCATTCAAATCGAAGCGCGGTGTACCGCTGGGCTGCTTTTCGGCGAGACAGCCTTTCGCGGCATCGAGTTTCGTCAGTGCCGTCTGACGAGTCGGCCTTGACTGACCGGTCTGATGGCACGCGATGCAATTCATCTTCTCAAAGACCGCTTTGCCCTTCTCGACACCCTGCTTCGGAATCTTCAGCGCCGCACGCGCCGTCGCTTTCTCGGCCACGCGACCCACATGCAGATACGCCGCGATGTCCGACGCCTCCTGCTCACTGAGGCGCATGTCCGGCATGCGGCCGGCAGGACGAAAGTGGAGCGGATTCTTCAAGAAATGAGCCAGCGAGTTAAAGTCATACGCATCCGCCAGCGCGATCGGCACGGATGCGTTGCCTGGCTTCTCAACCTCCGCTTCGGCAGGCACTTTCGGCGGTCTGGCATCTTTGGCTGGCTCGTGACAGGCCACGCAACCCACCTTGTGATAAAGGTCCTTGCCGCGCTCCGCATCTCCCGCAGGCATCGCCGATGCCTCTTTCTTCAGCGCGCCCAGGTATTCCACCAGCGCTTCGACTTTTTCGTCATCGCCCTCCTCACCGGCAAACAAACCGGGCATCTGCGTGCCTTTTTTGCGCGTCTGCGGGCTGCGAATCATGAGCCACAGCGTGTCTGGATCGAGCCGTGAGCCCACCGCGCTCAGATCCGGCCCCGGCTTCGGTTTGAGCCGGTCCTGCCACGACTCGGGCGCGGCATGGCAGGCCGTGCAGTTCAACTCCGCCAGCAGCAGCAGCCCGCCGTTCACCAGCGCCTCATCCGGATCCTCTGGAATGTTGAACTGGTCGAAGGTGTAAACGAACGCGTGATCGATTGGCTCCGCCTGCAAGGGATGGGGCCGCGCTGGCGTGGCGCTGAGGAGGAAGGCGGCCAGCAGCAGCGCGGAATGACGAAATCCGAATGACGAATGACGAATGGCGGCAGGGGCGTGAATCATGGGAGCGGCGAAAACTTCATTCGTCATTCTGCATTCGACTTTCGTCATTCTCAGAGCCCCATTTTGGCACGCTCTTCATCCAACGCTTTGATCCAAGGGCCGACGAAATGGCCGCTGTCGTGATAAGTACGTCCGGAATACATGTGCTGGTCGATCACGCAGGGTTCGTTGACGTAAATGCCGCCGCAGATTTCGAGGTCGAATTTGCACTTCGCGACGGTGGCCATGCGCAGGCCTTTGACGATGTCGGCACGCGCGGGGATCTCGACGCCGTGGCAGACGCTGGCGCAGGGCTTCTTCTGTTCCCAGAACCACTTCGTGATTCGCAGCAGGTCGGCGTCTTCGCGGATGTATTCTGGCGCACGGCCGCCGCTGAAGAAAATGCCGACGTATTCCTCCGGCTTGATGTCCTTGAAGGCGATGTCGGCGTCGATGCTGTAGCCTTCCCACTCCTTCGTGATGGTCCAGCCGGGTTTGATCTCGTGCAGCACCATCTGGTATTTCCGTTTTTCCGGCGCGGCGACGACGGGCTTGTAGCCGCCTTCAATCAGGCGGTAGTAGGGGTAGAGCGTATCAACGGTCTCGGTGGCGTCACCGACGATGAGGAGGACTTTGGCTTCAGGCATGGGAGTTGGAGTGGTGGAGTATGGAAGTGATGGTTAAAGGGATGCGACGATGCCGTCGAGGTGGTTTTTGCCGCGCACGATTTCAGCGGTCGATTCGGCGAGCGTGGGCATGATCGGGATGCCGCGCGGTGTCGGGTGCATGAAGACTTCGGTGGGACCGGTGAAATTCACATCCTTGAGCGCCTGGAGCAGCGGTTTCCAGTCGAGTTGGCCGCGGCCGGGCATCTGCTGGAGTTCGTCTTCTTTCGGCATCGGCTTGGTGCAGCCCTTGCCGTGTTCCCAGGCATAAAAGAGCGTCATCTTCTGATCGATGTGACGGATGAGACCGGCCAGCAGCTTCGTGTCCTGCGGCAGATGGTAAGGCGCGAGCGCGATGCCGATGCCGGGCAGGCTGCGAATCTCATCCGCGAGCCAGCGCAGCGAGTCCGGCGTGTCGATGAGGTTGTTGACGTGGTTTTCGATGCCGATCTGGAGGCCAGCCTCGGCTGCGAGCGCCGCGTGCGGCTTCATCTTTTCGACAAAGTCCTTCACGTTGGCCTTGAGCTGTTCCGGCGTGATGTTTTTCCACTCGCCGGAGCCACCAGTGACGATGAACGAACCGCCCAGCTTCTTCACGACCGCGATCTCCTGCGTGAGCTTGAACGGCCCGAGATCGTAGCGCGTCGTGCCACCGAAGCCGATGCCGTGCTCCTTGAGCATCTCCGCGAATTTGTCATGCCCGATCTCATCCAGCTCCTCCCGCTGCGTGCCGTGCTTCTTCGGCCAGAGTTCGATGGCCGTCGCGCCGCCTTTTTTGACCTCCGGCAGGATATCCGCGAGCGGAAGGCTGCCGTACATCGACGAGGCCAGCAGGTAATTCAGCTTCCACGGCGTCTCCGCAGCCAAAACCGGCGTGGTGGCGAGGGCGGACAACGATTGGAGGAACTGGCGGCGTTTCATGGCCTGATTAAACGCCTCCACAGGCCGGCCTTCATTCAGACTTTGGTTTGCGCGCTTCAGGTTTTGCGGCAACGCGGCAAGCTTGTTCTCAGGATGCCTTCCTGGCTTCGTAAAGCGATGCGATACCGAAGGTGAGTCCGCTGCCCTTGGCAGATTCGAAGCCGTTCTGGCGAATCAATGCCTCCATGTCCTCGCCGGAAGGAAACCGCTCGATGGAGCCACACAAATAGACATAAGCCTCGCGCTGGCCGGTGATCCAGCCGGCGATGCACGGCATGATGCGCTTCAAATAAAACAAGTAGGCCTGCCGGATGCCAGGCACACGCGGGATGGAGAAGTCGAGCACAAACAGCGTGCCTCCGGGACGCAAGACGCGGCTCATTTCCTGCAGGGCTGCGGGCCAGGAAGCCATGTTGCGCAGACCGAAAGCGACCGTGAGCACATCGAAGACACCGTCTTGAAACGGAAGAGCCAGACCGTCAGCCGCAATGAGCTGGCGAAACTGCCGGGCCTGGGCCTGACGCATCATGGGAACGGAAAAATCAGCTCCGAGCACCTTGGCCTGCGGGCAGGCGCGCTGGATGGCCTGCGCAAGGTCGCCACTGCCGGTGGCCAGATCGAGAACGCGTTGCGGAGCGAGCCGGGCGATGCGTTTTGCCGTGGTGCGCCGCCAGAGGCAGTCGATTCCGAGGCTGAGAACGTGATTGGCCAGCACGTAACGCGACGCGATTCCCGCGAAAGCCTGCCTCACAAATCCTGCGTCTTGCATGATGATTGAATCCGGTCCCCCGGCAATGCCAGGGGATGGTGCTCACGAAAGGACTCGAACCTTCACGATGTTACTCACTAGAACCTGAATCTAGCGCGTCTACCAATTCCGCCACGTGAGCAACGTAGGGGGTCGGGTGACCGGGACGCGAGTGTTGACCAACGCGCGGAATTCTCAAGCGGGAAAATCAGTTTCTTCTGGCAGCGTGGCGACGTTGAAGTTAGTCGCTGACCATGTCCTTCCGACTCGAAATGCTCCAAGTGGCCCGCCTTGCCCCGAAATTGCTCGGCGAGTCCGCGGGGTTGATCGAGGGTTTCCTGCGTTCACGGCTTTCTCCCACAGGCGGATTTCTGGATCGCGATGACAAGCCGGACCTGTATTACACGGTGTTTGGCCTCGAAGGCCTGCAGGCGCTGTCCGTGGATGCGGCGAAGCTTCCTGATGTGAAGCCGTGGTTGACGGGTTTTGGCGATGGTGACGGCCTGGACTTTGTGCACCTGTGCTGTCTGGCGCGCTGCTGGGCCAACGCCGGGCTGGAGGGATTCCCCACCACCTCACGCGAGTCTTTGGCCGGACGCATCGAGGCGTTTCGATGTGCCGATGGTGGTTACCATCAGGCCCCAGGGCGCACCAAGGGCAGTGCTTATGGCTGCCTGCTTGCCTGGGGCGCCTATCAGGACCTCGGCGGGCTGCCGCCTGAGCCGTGGCGTCTGGCAGAGTGCATGGGTGGCCTCCGGACAAAAGACGGAGCCTGGTCCAACGAACCGGGCATTCCTGTCGGGTCCACCACGGCCACGGCGGCGATGGTTGCGCTGCACCGGCATCTCGAAATGCCGCCGCCACCGGAGGCAGTCGATTGGCTGGTGAAGCAATGTCTGCCACAAGGCGGCTTTCTGGCCCTCCCCGCCGCGCCACTGCCTGACCTGCTCTCCACAGCGGTCGCCCTGCACGCACTCGATGCAGTGCAGGCGGATTTTTCACGCCTGAAAGAGCCGTGCCTCGATTTTGTGGACTCGCTTTGGGACGCGACGGGTGGCTTTCATGGCAACTGGACCGACGACATGCTGGACTGCGAGTACACCTACTACGGCCTGCTGGCGCTGGGGCACTTGAGCCTCTGAACGCAAAAACCCGGGCATCGCTGCCCGGGTTTTGAGATGGAATCGATCAATCGGGTGATCAGGCGAGCACCTCGGAGAGGATACGGCCACCATTGACGATGTCGATCGGGCGGACGCCGTCGGCCACGATACGCTTCTCGCCATTGATGCCGAGGAGGCGATACATGGTCTTGGCAAGATCCTCCGGACCGACCGCGTCGCGATCAGGCTCGCCACCGAGGGCGTCGGAGGCACCGTGGATGTAGCCTTCCTTCACACCACCGCCGGCAAGGGCCACGGAGAACACGCGCGGCCAGTGGTCACGACCGTTGGTGCCGTTGATCTTCGGCGTGCGGCCGAACTCGGAGCTGACCATGACGAGCGTGCGCTTGAGCATGCCACGCTCTTCGAGATCCGTGATGAGGCGTGCAAAGGCTTGGTCGAAGTTCGGAGCCTGGCCTTCGAACGCACCTTTGATGTTGGAGTGGTGGTCCCAGCCGCCGTAATTAACGGAAACCATGCGCACACCGGCCTCGACAAGGCGGCGGGCCAGCAGGAAGCGCTGTCCGGCGGTGTTGCGGCCGTATTGATCACGCAGCTTGTCGCTCTCCTTCGAGATGTCGAAGGCCTCACGGGCCTTCTGGCTGCTGATGAGGCCGTAGGCGGCCTGATAGAAGCTGTCCATGGCGCTGATCGAGTCAGCCTTCTCCACGGCCTTGAAGTGCTCGTCCACAGCGCCAAGAAGATTGCGGCGGCGGTCAAAGCGCTTCTCATCGACTTCCTTCGGCGTGAGCAGATCGCGCACACTGAAGCCCTTGTCCGCAGGATCGCTGCCGAGGGCGAACGGCCCGAAGGCGCTGCTCATGTAACCCGTGCCCTGATCCGGGGCGAAGACGTTCGGCACGGCCACGTAAGGCGGCAGGTTGTTACGGCTGCCCTGCTCGTGGGAGATGATGGAGCCGAAGCTGGGGAACTTGATGGCCGGGCTCGGACGGTAGCCGGTGAACATGTTGTGCGTGCCACGCTCATGAGCCGCCTCACCGTGGGTCATCGAGCGGATGACCGTGAGCTTGTTCATGATCTTGGCGATGTTCTGGAACTTCTCGCCCACGTATTCGCCGGGGATGGAGGTCTTGATCGGCGTGAACGGGCCACGGTAGTCGGGAGAGGCAAACGGCTTCGGATCCCACGACTCATGCTGGGCCATGCCACCGGGCAGGTAGATGTGAATGACGGCGTCCGCGATGGGTTTGAAGGTCTCCACATCAGGCATCAAGGGAGCGGCCTGGAGACGGAGCATTTCAGGCAGGGTCAGACCGAGTCCGCCAAGCATGCCGACGTAGAGGAAATCGCGACGGCTGACACCGGAACGGAGATCAAGGTGATTACCCTGGCAGAGAGAGTGCATTTTCATGGGAAGAGGGGGGTGTTGTGTCTGGAATCGTGGGGAATTACGGGAGGGTGCGGGCCTTCTTGCACATCTTGCGAAAAATGATGCGAATCCTGAGCAAGAACCGCTCCAGGTCCCCTATTTGGCCACCCAGCCGCTCTGCACCACCTGGTGGATCCATACCTGAAAGTCCACGGGCGCGTCTGGCGGGAACTTCAAGCGCAGGATGACCGGCACCGTGGCATCACCGCTCTGCTCCAGCAGGAAATCGAGCTCCTTCACCAGGGGGCTGCGTTTGTCGGCATAGCCATAGATCACCTTGGCTCCCGGCTCCGAGATGGTACGGAGGCTGTAGCATTGCAGTTCGGAAGGATTGCCAAACTGGTTCTCGAAATGCCCCGCCGGAGACACCAGGACGCGAAATACCGTGGGCGCGACCGTTTTCGCCTCAAGGAAATCCGACCACGCCATGTCTCCCGCGCCGACAAAGGACTCCCAGTCCACCAGCGCGCCGGAGGGGCCATGCTCCACCGTGGCCAGACGACGGCCGCCACCTTCAAAAACCACCACGTGTTCCGTGAATCCTGCTCCCGCCTCATCGGCCTCCACCAGGGAGTCGAACTCCATCGGGCCGTCGGCATTCTTCGAATAGTAGATGCTCATCAGCGGGGCGACCCGCAACCGGTCGCGCACCAGCAGCGCCCGCTCCCGCCAGTCCTTGGCCCGCAGAAACCGGCCCAGCACTTCCTCACCGGCGGCCCGCCTGGCGAGGCTGGCGTTTGAATCTCCGTCCCCACCCGAAGCGGTCGCTGTTTTCAGGTCACTGCTGCCTGGAGGGCGGAACACCAGACTCCCCGACGTCACCGGCGGCAGGACGTCCGCTGGCGCTATCATCGGCGTGGACGTCGCCGTCGGCTGCTCGCCCGAGGGCACGGTGGCGGCTGCCACGGAGCGTTTGGGAGGCAGGGGCGGGCGTAGGATGCTCAGGATGACGAGCGCCACCACGATCAAGCCGACAACACCGGCCCCGATCAGCAGCCGTTTGCGGAACTGCTGGATCTCCGGGTCCATCCGCATGCGGTCAAACGCATCCCCCGGCAGCGGCTGGGGCTCGTGGGACGGCGTCATCTCCGGCCGCGGCAGGCTGACCGGAGTGGGCGGTTCGTTTTGTCCCATCAGCAGGGCACGGCGCTTCGTCTTCGTGCTTTTCTCCGCCATCTGCAGCATCACCACCTGCCCGCATTCAGGACACGGGCGCGAACGCGTGACCGACGAAGCCTGAATTTCGACAGTTTTTTCGCAATGGGGACAGACAAGCGTGGTGACCGGCATTCTTCGCTGGGGGCGTTGAGGGGAAGAGGAAACACTCTGCCTTTGGAAAGCAGCGTGGCAACTTGATGCTTGCTCAATTTCCCAGCCACGCCATCGCGACACCGCCACGTGACTTCAATCTGCCCAGGCCCCAGCTCATCATCAGCCGGGCGTCATCCCAGATGTATTTCGTCTTCGTGCCGAGCTGCACCAGGATCACCTCGCGCCCCCCGCTTGACGCGCTGGAGATCAGGCACCGGCCGCTGGCGACTGTGTAGCCGGTTTTCATGCCGTTGCACTCCGGCATCCGGCCGAGCAGCTCGTTGGTGTTCTCCAGCGTCACGCTGCGGCCGTCGGCACGATGAAAGGTGTAATACTTCCTCTTCACCGCGTCACGGATGACTCCGTTGCGATAGGCGGCCATCGCCACACGGGCCATGTCACGCGCGGTGGAGTGCTGCCCGGAGACCGTGAGACCGTGCGGATTGCGGAAGTTCGTGTTCGTGCAGCCCAGCGACCGCGCCTTCGCGTTCATCTTCGCCGCAAACGCGCTGATGCTGCCCGCGTTGTCACGCGCGAGCACGTTCGCGATGTCGTTGCAGCTCTTCACGAGAAAGGCGTAGAGCAGTTGGCGGCGTGAATACACCTCGCCCGGCCGCACACCGAGCCGCGTGGGCTCCACCGCGACATCCGAGGCCTGCACGCGCACCATCTTGTCCAGATTCCCCGCGTCCAGCACCACCAGGGCCGTCACCAGCTTCTGGGTGCTGGCCACCGCGCGGGCGGTCTCAAAACTGCGCCCCGCCAGATGCTGCCCTGTGCGTGCATCGAGAAGCAGATACGACGCCGCGCGGATGGCGGGGCCGGTCGTCGCCACCAGCATCGGCCGCTCCGGCAGCATGGCAGGCACGATCTGCGGCCCGCCATCTCCCTGCGCCATGCTGGCGAGTTGATACTGCGCGGCACTCGGCGCCACCGGGATGGCGCGCGTCACCGGCGGGTTCACACAGCTTGCCAGCGCCACCAGGGCCACGACGGTCATCAAAATCTGGATGGTTTTCATCATCAAAGGAGCAACGACGCCGCAGCCCGCAGTTTTCATGCCGATCTCAGGGTGCGGAGAATCGTGCGTTGCTACTAGGCCACCGGCTTCGCGTTGTCAAACCTTGCACCCCTGCCCTATCGCGCCATCATCGCCGCCACCATGGCTCTCATCATCAACGGCGAACACATCGACGACGAAATCATCGAGGCGGAATTCCGCCACATCAAAGGACACTTCGAGCGCACCCTGCAGGTCGCCTGCTGCGAGCGCGATCCCGAGTTCCGTGGCATGGCCAAGGACAACCTCATCTCACGCGCCCTCCTCAATCAAGAAAGCCGCCGCCGCTTCCCCACCGTCCCCGAGCAGGAGATCACCACCCGTTTGCAAAAGCTCATCGATGACGCCGGCGGGGAGACACAGTTCTACATGAACATCGGCATGCCCTCGCGCGACGAGGCGGTCATTCGCGAAAACGTCGCCGGCGGCGTACGCCTCGACAAGACGCTGCAGGCCATCTACGCACCCGAACCTGAGCCCACCGAAGCGGAATTGAAGGCCTGCTACGAGGCCAATCTCAAACACTACATGAGCGACGAGGAGATCAACGCCGCCCACATCACCAAAAGCCTTCAGGGCGCCAAAAGCCGCCAGGAAATCTACCAGACCATGCGCGAACTCCGCTCCGAGCTCCTCGCCGGTGCCAACTTCGCCAAACTGGCCGAGGAACACCGCGCCGACGAGCAGCAGCAGATCGATCTCGGCTGGTTCAAGCGTGGCGAGTTCATGGAAGAGTTCGAAACCATCGCCTTTTCCATGGGCGAGGGCGAAATCAGCCCCGTCTTCACCACCCAGCTCGGTTTCCACATCTGCACCGTCACCGGCCGCAAACCGTCCGTCGCCCGCCCCTTCGAAGAGGTCCGGGAGGCCGTCAAAGAGCGCTTCATCGAGGAATACCGCGACAAGAAGTTCAATACCTTCCTCGAAGAGCTCAAGGCCGCTGCCAAGATCGAAGACACCGATCCCGAAGGCGAAAACTGCGGCCATTGATCGCCATTCGAAGGGCGACCGTCCTGGCGAGTTTCGAATCACCCATCCCAGACACCCTCCATTCGTCATTCGTCATTCGTCATTCCCTTCACGGCCTCGTCTCCTTCAAACCCCGCGCCTTGTCGATGAGCTGCAAAAACTCGCCGCGGTAGCCCAGCTTGTCCGCGCCTTTGCCATCGAGAGCGAGTCTCCGCACGGTCTCCCAGCCCAAACTGCCCTTGTAGGCTGAATCACGCAGCAGGAGGCCGAATCCAGCCACGGCGGCGCTGAATTTGTATTCCTCGCTGCTCGCCGTGAGTGTTTTGCCTTCGTCCTTCACCGGCATCTCGATCAGTTTGCTCAGATCGCTGTCCGGGGCCTTGTAGCGCAGCTTCACGGTCATCGTCTCGCCGTTTTTCGCCGCTTCGGCCAGTTGTGCCGGCGCGATGGCAGGCGTTTGATACTTCAAACTGTCCACCGCGGGCCGTGGTTCGGCTCCAGGAGGCAGATTCGCCGGAACGACCTCATATAGCGCCACGACGCTGTGTCCTGCGCCGATCTCGCCCGCGTCCTTCGTGTCGTCGTTGAAGTCTTCCTTCGCCATGAGGCGGTTTTCATAGCCAATGAGGCGATAGCTGCGCACGGCGGCCGGATTGAACTCGACCTGGATCTTCACGTCTTTCGCGATGGTCACGAGCGTGCCGCTCATCTGCTCCACCAGCACCTTGCGGGCCTCGCTGAGGCTGTCGATGTAGGCGTAGTTGCCGTTTCCTTTGTCGGCCAGAGTCTCCATGGTGCGATCCTTCAGATTGCCGGTGCCGAAGCCTAACACGCTGAGGAAAACACCGCTCTTCGCCTTCCGCGTGATGAGTTTCTCCAATTCTTCCGGCGAACTGACGCCGACATTGAAATCGCCGTCCGTGCACAGGATCACGCGGTTCACACCTTCCTTGATGAAGCCGGCCACCGCCTGCTCGTAGGCCAATTGGATGCCCGCGCTGCCATGCGTGCTGCCTCCGGCCTGCAGTTTGTCGATGGCGGCGATGATCTCGCTCTTCTTGTCACCACTCGTCGGAGGCAAAACGAGTCCGCTGCTGCCCGCATAGACGACCATCGTCACGCGATCTTCTTCGCCAAGCTGTTCCGTCAGCATGCGCAGCGACTGCTGCACCAGCGGCAGCTTGTTCGGCTCGTTCATGGAGCCCGAGACATCGACCAGGAACACCAGATTGCTGTTCCGGCGCTCATTGCCGAGTTCGCGGCCTTTGATCGCGATGCGCGCCAGCCGATGCGCCGGCTGCCACGGGCAAGGCGCCATTTCCACCCGCACGGCGAACGGCTCCTTGGCCGTCGGTGCCGGTCCTTCCTCCGCCGTGGGGAAATAATTGATCAGTTCCTCGATTCGCACCGCATCGGCAGGGGGAATCGTGTTCTGGTTCAAAAACCGCCGCACATTGGCATACGAAGCCGTATCGACATCGATTGAGAACGTCGAAAGCGGTTCCCGAGCCACGTCCTTGAGCTCGTTTTCAAGGATGCGCGTGTAGGATTCGGCATCGCTGCGGGCCTCAAGCTGCAGCCGGACGCCTCCCTCTCGGTTGGCAGCCAGATCCTTCTCCAGGTAGTAAGCATCCGACTTTGGCACCTTTTCTTCCCACTTTTCATCCACCTGAGCCAGCATCTTCGACCGGCTGCTGTCAGCGGCAGTTTTGAAGTACTCCATGCGCTTCTTCTCGACGCTTTCCAGGCCCCGTCGGGCGGCCGCGTTGTAAGGATCGGCACGCAACACGTCTTGATATTGGCCGATCGCCATGTCGTAATTGCCGAGTTCAGCAGAAGAACCCGCCAGGATCAAGCCTTTGGCCACTGGTTCCGCAGGCTGTGGGTTCAGCACCATCGGTGCGGAAGCGGGGGCCGCAGGTGCACTGCCCAAAAAAATCATGGCGCTGGTGGGGGCCTGCAGCGGATCTGGCGGAGGGACATCGCCGTTCGCCTTGGTGAGAGACAGCTCAGTTCCAGCGATCACTCGTCCGGCGGCCAACGATTGCGAAGCCGGAGAAGCCTTCCCAGAACCGGAAACGCTCAGGTGGTAGGCCCTCTGATCCTGAAGCTTCCCCAGCTCCGCCACATCCCCAGTTGTCATCGTGGACAAGCCCGAGTCCCGCGTGAGCAAGCTGGGCTTGTCCGGATACCAGGGAGGCAGGGATGGCAAGCCCGGCAGGCTGCCTGGCGTTGAGACGCCAACTGGAATTCCTCCGGGCAGCCCCGTCATTGGTAAAGCATTCGGATCGGTGTAGGAGCCCACGCCGTGATAACTGACCGAATACCTTGGTTCGTTGATAGCCAGCAGTTGCTTGCTCGCCCCGTCCGACAGGTACCATGTCCAAAAGCCGCCCATGGCCACCCACGACGCTGCAATCGCCAGCCGGACGGCAATCCCGGTGCGCCATTTGGAACGAGAAACTCCCGTCACGCTTGATTGCGACATGGTGGACGCTTGCGCCATCGGCTGCGCCTTCAATCGTTCCCGCTGCTCATCGGTGAACGCGAGCGAGTCGTCGCGCAGTTCAGCGAGGAGGAAGTGGCAGAAATCTTTGGTCTCCTCGGCGGTTTGTTTGGCCTTGGGATCGTCGCGAAGCTCGGCCTCCAGCCGTTCGCGTTCTTCAGCGCTGGCTTCATCGAGCGCCCAGGCGGTGATTTGTTCCGGTTTCATGGTCAAAAGAAAAAGGTTGAGGGTTTCAGGCCATCACGGCCTTCAGTTTCACGGGCTGCGGCTGCTCATGCGCCTGCCATTTCGTCTTCAAGGCGGCGACACCGTGGTGAATGAGGTAGCCGACATTGCCGATGCTGGTCTTCATCGCCGCGCTGATCTGCTGGTAGTCGAGGCCGGCGATGAACTTCAGCCGCACGGCCTCACGCTGACGCGTGGGCAGCGTTTCAATGAGCTCACGCAGTGCGGTGGCGGTTTCCCGCTTCTCCATCGCGTCATTGGGCGCGGGATCGGCGGCGGCTTCGAGATCGAGGGTTTCCGTTTCCATGACGACGATGCGTTGATGTTTGCGATGGTGGTCGAGCGCACGATTGCGGCACACAGTGAAGAGCCAGGGGGCCAGGCGCTCATGGTCGAGCGTTCCAAGGTGCTGGCTGAGCTTCACAAACACGTCCTGCACGATGTCGCGCGCGTCTTCCAGGTCGCCCGTGAACCCGTGCGCGTAGCGGATGAGGGGCCGCTCGTAGCGTTGCAGGGTTTCGAGAAACAAGTCGTGCGAGGCGCTCATGAGGTCGTGTTCGCCGCGCATCACGGGAACATGGCGTGCATCTTGGGGGATTTTTTCAGCGCTGGCGAGATTCATCGCTCCATGCGCGACAGTTTGATCCTCCATTGCACGTAAAGCCCAGCCCGCTTCCATCCGCCAACCATGTTCCGCCGCCTCATCACCGTTCTCTCTCTCGCATCCTCATTCGCACTTGCCCAGCAGCCGGCGACGCCGCCTGCGGGCCACGAGGGACACGGAACGGAGATCCCTGGACTGAAGAAGGAGCTCTTCGCCGGCATCACCGAGGCGGACTTCATGAAACTGGGTGACAAACCGAAGACGGTGAAGCTCGTGCTCATCGCCACCTACTCGGCCGCGAACTACGGCATGAACTTCAATGGCTACTCCCATGGCAAGGCGGTTTTCACCATTCCTAAGGACTGGACCGTCGAAGTGACCTTCATCAACCCCAGCCCCATCCCGCACAGCCTTATCGTGGTGGAAAAAGACACGACGAAGAAGCTGCAAATGGGCGAACCGTTCTTTCCCGGCGGCGGCGTGCCGAAGCCTGAGGTGGGTCTTTCGCTGACCAAGGCCGAATTCTCCTTCGTGACCGATGAGACCGGCGAATTCGCCCTCGCCTGCGGCTTCCCCGCCCACGCGATCAACGGCCACTGGCTCGCGCTCAACGTGAGCGCCGACGCCAAAGCGCCGACGCTGCAACTCGGAGAGAAGCCTGCGGTGGAGGCGAAGTGAGCTCGGAGTTCCGCCTTCATGCGGCAAGGCGTGGCAAGCTGACACGCGTGACGAACTGGAAAACGCCCTGGCTTCGACGGAGCTGTTCCGGCTGAAGCCGGGACTCCAAACTACTTCAGTTTCGCCGCGATCTCGCGAAAGGCTTTGGAGGCGGCGGATTTGGCCGGGTCCTCGAGGGCGACCGGATGGCCTTCGTCGCCGCATTCGCGGACGTCCATGGTGATGGGGATCTGGCCGAGAAGTGGAACTCCGAGGCGTTTGGCTTCGTGCTCGCCGCCGCCTTTGCCGAAGAGGTGGTACATCTTGCCATCGCTCGGGCAGAGGAAGTAGCTCATGTTCTCGATGATGCCGAGGATGGGCACGTTCACCTTCTGGAACATGGAGACGGCCTTCCGTGCGTCGATCAGCGCGATCTCCTGCGGCGTGGTGACGATGACCGCGCCATCAAGCGCGACGGTTTGCACGATGGTGAGCTGGATGTCACCCGTTCCCGGCGGCAGATCGAGAACGAGCACGTCGAGATTGTCCCACGCGACCTGACGGAGGAATTGCTGCGTGTAGCGGGTGGCGATGGGACCACGCACGATGACGGGAGAGCTGTCTTCGAGCAGAAACCCCATCGACATGAGCTGCAGGCCGTTTTTTTCAATGGGCACGATCTGCTGCTCGTCGTTCTGATACGGCCGTTCGTCGGTGCCGAACATGTGCGCGATGCTGGGGCCGTACAAATCGCAGTCGCAGAGGCCCACACGGGCTCCGCTCTGGCTCAAGGCGACGGCGAGGTTCGATGCGACGGTGCTTTTTCCCACGCCCCCTTTGCCGGAAGCGACCGCGATGACTTTTTTCACGCCCGGAATGCTCGATTTGCCGAGTTTCTCGCTGCCGGTGGTGCCTGCGCCGGGCGGTTCTTTGATGTCGAAATTCAATCGCACATCGCCAACGCCTGGAAGCTTCTTCAGCACGTCCATCGCCTGCTCATGAATGAGGCGCGGGATGTTCGGATCACGTGTGGCGAGGGAGATTTCGACCACGACATCGTTTCCGGCCACCTGGATGCCCTTCACGAGCCCAAAGGAGAGAATGTCACGGCTGAAGCCAGGGTAGCGGACGTTGCCGAGGGCGGTGCGGATGTCTTGTTCAGTGGGCATGGGGTTGGGGATACGATTTCCCCTAGCCTGCTGATGCAGCTTTGCAAACGACCGCTGCCTTGTCATCGCGCCAGGCCTGCTCAGGTCCACGGGCGCGAAAAAAAACGCCGCCTGTTTCCAGGCGGCGTTCGTGGGTGAGATGAATCTCGTCAGCCAGACAGATCAGGCCGTCGGAACGGTGGCGATCGTCTTGAGGATGCGGCTGGCGATCTGGTAAGGATTGCCCTGGCTGTTCGGACGACGGTCTTCGAGGTAGCCCTTCCAGCCGTTGTTCTTGAAGCTGTGCGGCACGCGGATGGAGGCACCGCGGTCGGCAAGGCCCCAGGAGAACTTGTCGATGGACTGGGTTTCGTGCAGGCCGGTGAGGCGCATGTGATTGTCCGGACCGTAAACGGCGATGTGCTCGTCGCGATACTTGTCGAACGCTGCCATAAGGGCGAGGAAATACTTCTCACCGCCGACTTCACGCATGAACTTCGTGGAGAAGTTGCTGTGCATGCCGGAGCCGTTCCAGTCGGTGGCGCCGAGGGGTTTGCAGTGCCATTCGACATCCACGCAGTACTTCTCGCAAAGGCGCATCAGGATGTAGCGGGCCACCCAGACGTCGTCAGCGGCCTTCTTGGAGCCTTTGGCGAAGATCTGGAACTCCCACTGGCCCTTGGCCACTTCGGCGTTGATGCCTTCGTGGTTGATGCCGGCGTCAAGGCAGAGGTCGAGATGCTCCTCGACGATCTGGCGGGCGATGTCGCCGACGTTCTTGTAGCCGACACCAGTGTAGTAGGGGCCCTGCGGGGCGGGATAGCCGTTTTCGGGGAAGCCGAGCGGGCGGCCGTCCTGGTAAAGGAAGTATTCCTGCTCGAAGCCGAACCAGGTGTCTGGATCGTCGGCGATGGTGGCACGGTCGTTGGAGGCGTGGGGAGTGCCGTCGGCGTTATAGACTTCGCACATCACGAGGACACCGTTCTTGCGCGTGGAATCAGGATACACGGCCACAGGCTTGAGCACGCAGTCGGAGCTGCCGCCGGGGGCCTGCTGCGTGGAGGAGCCGTCGAAGCCCCAGTTCGGCAGTTCTTCCAGCTTCGGGAAGCTGGCGAATTCTTTGAGCTGAGTCTTGCTGCGAAGGTTGCGAACGGGCTCGTAGCCGTCCAACCAGATGTATTCGAGTTTGTATTTGGCCATGGTTGATGTGTGTGACTTGAGTTCGCCTTCCCGGCCTCGCAGGGCGGTGCCAGGGGCAGGCGCGCGCCATCAGAGCACGCACCATGCCAGATGCGAGACGAATTTTTGCGAGCTTGCGAGTTCCCCGCCCCTGCCGGAACTGTCCCCCCAAAAAAAAATCATGCACGAAGCCAAAAACACCCAGCGCGCGCTCGTCCGCATCGGCTACGACGGGCGGGTGCATAAACATTTCCGCGGTCCGAACGCCGCGGAACGCTTCGCCAACGAGGTGAAGGTGCTGCGCGTTCTGGAGGAGCGCGGCTGCGATTACGTCCCCCGTGTGATCGAGGCGCACGAGGACCAGCTCTACCTCGTCACCACGAATTGCGGCTCCCGCGTGGAGCGCATCAGCGAAAGCCGGGTGAAGGAGCTCTTTTCCGACCTGGAACGCGAATTCGGCGTCCGCCATGAGGACCCCTTCGACCGCAATGTGACCTACCGCGCCAGCGACGGCCGCTTCTGCCTGATCGATTTCGAATTCGCCACCGTGCTCGACCCGCCTGCCGGCCCTCCCGTTTCATGACCGATCCCAATCCGCCCCAACCACCCAACCACCTCCGCTGGTCCGGCATGACCCATCCCGGCCGCGTGCGCACCAACAACGAGGACACCTTTCTCGCCCTGAATTTCGACGCCCGGGAGGTCCGCTACCTCGGCAAGGTGGGCGAGTCCACCCATGACGCCGGCGATTTCGTCTTCGCCGTGAGCGATGGCATGGGCGGGGCGAAGTCCGGCGAGTTCGCCAGCCGCATCGCCGTGAACAAGATCACCCAGCTTCTGCCGAAGAGCTTCAAGCAGTCCGCGCAGCAGATCACAGCCGGCCACTCCGACGTGCTCGTGGAGCTTTTCTCCCGCATCCATGCCGAGCTGCTCCAGCTCGGGCGCTGCTACGATGAATGCCGCGGCATGGGGGCCACCCTGAGCCTCGGCTGGTTCACCCCGGGCTGGATGCACTTCGCCCATGTGGGCGACAGCCGCATCTACTGGCTGCCCAAAGGCGGCCGCATGAAGCAGCTCACCGAGGATCACTCCCATGTCGGCTGGCTCCGCCGCCAGGGCCGCATCAACGAACGTGAAGCCCGCACTCACCCGAAAAGGAGCATGCTGAACCAGGTGCTCGGCGCCGGACAGCAGATCATGGAGCCGCAGACCGGCTCCGTCGGCTGCGAGCCTGGAGACCGCTTCCTCTTCTGCACGGATGGCGTCATCGATGGCATCTGGGATCACGCGCTGGCGGACATGCTGGTGGAAAGTGACGCGCGGGCGATCATCGAGCACGCCGTGGCCGAATCCGGCCGTGACAATGCCAGCGCCGTCGTGGTGGAGATGGCCTGAGCCGCCAGCGGGACACGCGGAGGCATTCTTCTTTGCCGTGCGCCGATTGCTGCGATAAACTCGCGCTGAATGCTCTGTCTGCGCCGGCTTCTCATCTCCACCACCCTGTGCTTTCCCATCGCCCTCCTCGGTGCCGGACTGGCCGAGGCGCCTGAATACATCTCCGCCCGCCAGGCCCTGGCAGATGGCCTCCCGGGTGTCGCCGGCCTGAAGGCCGAGCGACTGCTGAAACGCAAGGGCTGGACCCGCGTCGAGACCCGCGAGCTGGCCACCTTTGCCGCCGAGGCCTGGACCCGTGCGGAGGAAGGCGCACGCGTACTCCTCGTGGCCGATGCGCATGACCTCGATGATGAATCCTTCTGGCGCGGCCAGGCCCTGGCCCTCAACGGGGATCTCCAGGCAGCCCGGCAGATTCTCACCGACGAGGCCGCCGCTCCCCGCCAGCCACGCGCCCGGCTTCTGCTCGCGCAGGTCCTCGCCAGCCTGGGCGAAAATGCCGGTGCAATGACGGAACTCGCCCCGCTCCTCGCCTCAGACGATGCCGCGCTGCGCAGGCACGCTCAGTTGCTCCAGACGGAGATCGAGATCAATGAAGGCAAGGATCCCGCGCAATCCCCTGCCACCACCGGCGGCACCAGCGGCCACTACCTTCAGGCCCGTGCCATGCTGAAAAAGGGAAACATCGCCGGTGCCCAGGATGAGCTGCGGGCCGTGCTCGCCGCCACCGGCGGAGGTGAGCGCATCCATCAGGCGGCGGTTCTGTTGCAAGCCGAGGCCTTGCTCCGCCAGGAAGGCGCCGCTCAGGCCCACGAGGATCTCATCAAGTTCCTTGATGCCACCGCCGAAAGCCGCCTGTGGACCGAGGCCTTCGACCTTCTCGACCACGCGCACCGGGATCTCGCCCCGCCTCGCCTCCTGCCAGAGGCCCTGCTGCGCTGGATCTCCTCTGGCAATGCCGCCCAGCAGCAGCCCGAGCCCTCCGTCACCGTCGCTGAAGCCACCACCGAGTTCCGCGGCCACGCCATCTACCTCACCGCCAGATGGCTCGCGGATGAACACCGTGACGACGAGGCCGTGGGCCTCCTCGAAGCCCTCCTCCAGCTCCACTCCGGCCATCCCCGCCTCGGTGATGCCATGCGCCTGGCCATGACCATCCACAGCAGGCAGAAGAGCGATGAACGCGTGCTCTCCCTCGCCCGGGAATGGCATGAAAAATTCGGCACTGCCACCTCCGCCGTCGATTTCGCCGCAGGCGGCATCCTCTTCCGCCGTGGCGACCCGCTCCAGGCCCTGCAGTTGTTTCAAAACGCCGCCAACGTCGCCACCACCCTCACCGAACGCCGGCGTGCCCTGTTCAATGCCGCTGTCGCCGCCATCCAGGCCAGCGACTTCACCTTGTATCAAGCCCTGCTCGGCCAGCTCGAGATCGTCTCCAACGCCGCCTCCATCGGCAAGGACGGGCAGGACTCCGCAGCCACGCTGGAGCTGGAAAAAGCCCTCCACCTCGCCTCGCAGCGCAAAAGCGACGCGGAAGCCGCCCTCCGTGCCTTCATCCGTGCGCATCCCAAGCACCCCCGCCACGCCGACGCC
>NZ_JACSRD010000084.1 GCF_014879935.1 Prosthecobacter sp. | reverse complement strand
ATTCCGAGGCGGGGCCTTCGCGGAATCGGAATTCCGCGCTACATCGCCGCCGCGCAAGCTCCAGAGCGTTAGAAATGCAGGCTAGCTTTGGTGGGAGGCTGGGGACGCTCGAAAGCGGCGGAGGGGCGCCACACTCCAGGACGCTGGCGTATGATTCGGAGACGGGAGGCGGCGTTCGCGAATTGGGAGTTCGGAAGGGTTGGCACCGATCTCGGGCCGCGCAAAAGGCTTGCCGGGGAGACTTGCGCCTGTGTATAACCTCTTCTGCCATGAGAACTGCGTTCCATTTCATTCGCCTGGCCGTTCAAGCCGGGTCGGCGTGGGTGCTGGGGGTGGTTTATTACCTGCTGGCGATGGGGCTGGCCGTTTATGAGGGGTTTGAGTCGCTGATCGGTCAACCGGTGGTGGGCGTGGTGCTCAGCGCGGCCGCAGTGGCGGTGCTGTTGGTGGTGGGGCTGCCGCTTCGTCTGATCCCGGCGCTGCACCGGCTCTGGCTGCGGGTCTGGTGGGTTCCGCTGCTGCTGGGCGTGATCGCCATCGGCTGTTCGGTGCTGTCCTGGCAGCCGTCCTTCCGGGTGATGCTGACCGATCCCGAGTTCGACACGGCGGTGCCATGTTTTCATCCGGCCTTGGGCTACGGTGGGTGGCTGCTGGCGATTTTTGCGGCCTTGCACTTCTATCCTCCGCTGCCGCTGGACCGCATCGCCGATGAGGTGTCGCGCGTGGGCAGCCGCGTGGTGCGCTTGCATGTGCGTTCCGCTCGGCAAAATCCCGCCGGCCGAGAGGCACTACCCCCATGATGAGGCACGTCGGCAAGATGCCATTTGTCGCCCTGCTGGCCGCAGGTGGCTTGTGGGCGGCGTGGTTTGGTGCTTTTGGATCAATGGCGGTTTGCCGACATTGCGGCGCCTATCGCGAGACCCTCGAGTGGCAGATTCCAGGGACGCGGCTGACCGTGTTCAAAAGGCACCGGGTAAAAGAGAATGACTTCAGTTCCTTTGCAGCGAAGCATGGCAGAACGAACGAGGGGGAGTCATTCGTGGGTGTTTGTCGGCGGGAACGGAAACGGATTTATGGCGAGCGGCCCAGGAGTTTTCCTTCTTACCACCACGCAGCGAGTCGAGATTCGGGGCTTTCTGGAACTGTGCTTCGAGCATGACGGGAGGCTGGGCGGCAAGCTGCTTGATGCTGCGCTCGACTTTCAACGGGTTGACAAGGTCTTCCAGCTTGCTCTGCACTCGCAGCAGTACTATCCGACGATGGAAGGGTTCGAACGCTGGCGATTGGAGCATGCCGATGAGATCGCAGCGGTTGTCATTCCGGAAGAAGATGGGCGTGACTGACATTGCGCAGGCGCTGGTGCAAGATGCTCTTTCGCTTCCTCGTTCGGTTCCGCCTCATGAAGTTCCCCGCTCGCGTTTCTCTGTCTTTGTTTCTCGCCCTGGCCCCTGTCACCTTCGCCGCTCCGCAGGATGACCAGTATGTTCTTGGGCCGGACTCGCAGGTGCAGAAAGGCGTGCCGCAGGGAAAGGTGACGCAGATGCCGGCATGGACGAACTCAAAGATCTATCCGGGCACTACACGCGACTGGTGGGTCTATGTGCCGGCGCAGTACAAGCCCGA
Source organism: Prosthecobacter sp. (assembly GCF_014879935.1). Classification (GTDB taxonomy): domain Bacteria; phylum Verrucomicrobiota; class Verrucomicrobiia; order Verrucomicrobiales; family Verrucomicrobiaceae; genus Prosthecobacter. Next base: position 33,035 of record NZ_JACSRD010000084.1, on the reverse strand, counting down.
ACAACCGGCGAACGTGATGGTGTTCTGCGACGGCGGCGGCTTTGTGAAGGCGGACGGGCAGTTCCGCGTGCCGGTGGTGTTCGACAATCTCATCGCGAAGGGCGAGATGCCGGTGACGATCGGCCTCTTCATCAATCCAGGGGTGTTTCCAACCTCGAATCCGAAGGACAAGCCACGGAGCAACCGCAGCTTTGAATATGACTCGCTGGGCGATCTGCATGCGCGTTTCCTGATCGAAGAAATCCTGCCGGAAGTGGCGAAGAACCACAAGCTGACGGACGATCCCGAAGGCCGTGGCATCTGCGGCAACAGCAGCGGCGGCATCTGCGCCTTCACCGTGGCGTGGGAGCGGCCGGATGCGTTCCGCAGGGTGATCAGCCACATCGGCAGCTTCACGAACATCCGCGGCGGGCATGTGTATCCCGCATTGGTCCGCAAGACGGACAAGAAGCCTCTCAAGGTCTTCCTCCAGGACGGGAAGAACGATCTGGACAACCAGTTCGGCAACTGGCCGCTGGCGAACCAGGACATGGCGGCGGCGCTGAAGTTTGCAGGTTACGACTACCAGTTCGTGCTCGGTGAAGGCACGCACAACGGCAAGCACGGCGGCGCTTTGCTGCCTGACACGCTGCGCTGGCTGTGGAAGAAGTGACAAACCGTCCGCTGTTCGGGGTTCGCTGTTCCCAGTTCTCCGCGAACGCGTTTCTTCCAACAGCGAATCGTGAACCGTGAACTTTTGATGCCCATGAAACACACTCTTTTGATTCTCAGCCTCCTCGTTTCCACCTCTCTGGCGCAAGACACCTCCCTCCACGACTACCTGGTCGAGGGCGAGCCCTGGAAGGAGGCGGCGGGCGGCTTCACCTTCACGGACGGCCTTTGCTGTGACAAGGAAGGCAATCTGTTCTTCACGGATGTGAAGGCCGGGAAGGGGATCTACATGCTGGATGTGGCGACCGGGAAGACAGACTTGTTTCTCGACAACCTCCCGGGCATCAGCGGCCTGCAGATCGGTCCTGACGGCCGCTTTTACGCCTGCCACAACAAAGAGCAGCGCATCATCGCCATCACGATGAAGGGGGAGGTGGAGGTGCTGCTGACCGGGGTGAAGTGCAATGACCTGGTAGTGAGCAAGACGGGGAATCTTTACTTCACCGAGACGCCGACGTTGAGCGTGCACCTGATCACGAAGGACAAGAAGCATGTCGTGGCTGATGCCGGGAAGGTGCAGAAGCCGAACGGCATCACGATCTCCCCTGATGAACGCACGCTGGTGGTGTCCGAACACGGCGGGAAGCATGTGTGGGCCTGGCGCATTGAAGATGACGGCACTTTGACCGGCGGAGAGCCTTTCATGACGATGTGGCTGCCGGTGGGCAAGGAAACCGCCTCCGGCGACGGTGCGACGACGGAGGCGAACGGCCGTTTCTTCGTGACCACGGAGCTGGGCGTGCAGATTTTCGATCCGGCGGGCCGTCTGGCCGGAATCATCACGAAACCGACGCCGGAATCAAAGGTGGTGAGCGTCGAGTTCGCGGGCAAGGACCACGATGTTCTCTACATCGCCGCCGGGGACAAGATTTTCGGCCGCAAAGTGAAGGTGAAGGGCTACTTCTGAGGCTGGTCATGACTTTCTCCCTCCCGCGTGCGATTCTTTTCCTCCTGTGCTCCTGGGGGGGCTCCTGCACCACCAGCATGGCCACGAAGTTTGACGCCGCCTGGGAAACCGTGGATCCCATGGGCCACCGCAGCGAGCATCAGGCGCGGCACTATCCCCGCGGCCGCAGCACCGGCATCCGCCTGCCTGATGGTGCCGGAAATGGCTATCGCCTGCCGGGTTCTTCCCGGTGATGAGGAGGCGACGGTTCCGGACCGAAGTCAATGTGGATCAAGAGCGAATGACGTCAGCAGGGCATTCATGCAGGGCTTACGCGCCAAAACCGTGGAAAATAGGGCGGGTGATTTCGGTGCGGAAGGTGGGATCAGGGGCGCAACGGTTGCGCTTGCTGCGCACGGAGCCTTTCAGCGGACTGGCCTTGAGCACCTTGGTGCACATTTCGCGCATCAGTCGGCCCCTGTGTCTTGCATGATGGATGGCGATGGGACGATGGGTGAAGGTTTCATCCACCTCTCAACCGCCATACTCAGTCGCTCATGTCATGCGTATGCCCTAGGCATGAGCGGGATTGATCGCATCACACGAACTTTTGGGATTGTGCCGCGAGGGGCGGATCGGGTAATTCTGCCGTCGTTCCATTCAACATCTGTCACGCCATGCATTACCACGTCGCCAAAAATGGGGAGAAGTCCGGCCCTTTTGAGAAGGAGGAGGTCTATCGACGCCTTGTGTCGGGTGAACTCGTCGGGACCGACCTCGGCTGGTGCGAGGGGATGGCGGAATGGGAGCCGCTTTCGAAGCTGATTCCACCGCCGGGAGCGGCCGTGTCTGGAGTTCCGGTGTTTGGACCCGTCACACAGGCTGCTGCGATTCCTGCGGGACCCGCAAAGACATCAGGAATGGCTGTTGGAAGCCTGATTTGCGGGATCCTAGGTCTGCTGCTGTGGCTGCCCTGCATTCCGGCGGTGATCCTGGGGCATCTGGGCCTTTCAGCGATCAAAAAATCGGCCGGTGCGCTCAAGGGACGTGGCATGGCCGTGGCCGGACTGGTGATGGGCTATGTGATGATCGCGGCGATCCCGCTGATCGCCATCCTGGCCTCGCTGGCGGTGCCGGCCTTCAATGCGGTGCAGGCGCAGGGCAATCAAATCAAGGCCATCAACAACGCCCGTCAGATCGTGATCGGCATGAAGCAATACGCGGCGGATCATGATGGAAAGTATCCGGCGAGCCTGGAAACGCTGTTTGATGAACAGATTCTGCTGGATCGCCGGGTGCTCGAGTTTCCGGCGCAGATGCAGGTGCCAGGGCAGGGCTGGGAATACCTCGGCGAAGGTCACACGGATCGCGACCTTGGGAATGTGGTGATTCTGCGCAGCCGTCAGCCGGACCGGCAGAAGAAGATCATCGTCGCGCGAAATGATGGGGTGGTGGCGGTGGAACGTGAAGAGCGGGCAACGCGGTAGCCGCCTTCAAAAGGCGTCCTCGGCGATGAGCGGGCGCTGAAGGTTTCCTGGTATGACCTTGTAGAGCGACACCGTCTTGGATGAGCTGTTTCTGGCCGCATCCTGCGACAGTTCGAGCGCGGCAGCCCGGAAGATGAGTCCGCTGCTGAGCGACCGGTAACGCAGCTCATATCTTCCTGGGGGAAGGTTCTCGAAGCGCATCTGTGATCTTGTGGCGATGAAGGCCTCCCTCACGACGATGGGATCGCCTTCGTCATCCGCCGGCAAGGCCAGCAATTTCACGTGCACGTCCGCATCGTGCAGCACGTTATCGACGACCACCTCGCAGCGACCTTGAGTGTGCCGTTGTTCAGTGCCTGGCAGGTAGCCCGTTTCCTCAGGCCAGGGACGGCCTTGCGGGGTGAGGGCAGGCCGGTCGTAGGGACGTTCATTGGGGTCCACCATCGGCACGACATCGTTGCGTCCGCCGAAGACGAGGCCCCGGCTCGCCTCAAGTGCCTGCTCTCGTTGAAACCACACCCAGAATCGATTCACCCACCCCAGCCGCCAAGCGACGAGGCCAGCCAGGAGCAGCATGGCAAGCACGCACGCGGTGATGATGATCGAGATCATGCGGAATCCACGTTTTCCGGGTCCCGGCGGGGTTGCTGGCGTCTGGGGATCATCCGCCGATTGTGGAAGCATCCGTCCATGGATGGCGGTCGATTGAGACGACGTGAACATCGGCGCAAGCCTTGATTCGGCGCGAACGAGGCTGCCGCCGCGAGATCTTCCCGACGAATGGAAATAAACTTCGGAAGATGACGGCACCAGCGCATGGTCCGGATGATGGCGGGACGACCGGGATCGGCGTCTGCGATGAGGACGCACTTCGATTGCCGCAGAGTCGGGGCCTCCTCTTTTGACGAGAGTGCCGCCTGCCAGGTCCGGTGCTGCTTCCGACCCGCCTGCGGCGGCAACACGCATGCTGCGAATCTGTTCGTCGTAGGCGCTTCGCGATTCTGGATCAATGAGCGCCTCATACGCTTCGTTGATGGCCTGCATGGCCCGCAGCGCCTCCTCCTGGCTCTCTTGATTGCTGTCCGGATGGTGCTGCTGGCTGAGCGCACGATAGGCGGCTTTGATCACTTCCGGTGGCGCATCTTCAGCCACTTTGAGAGTTTGGTAGTGCGTCAGCATGCTTCCGTGTTCGTCTTCCAAGGCAGGATCAGGCGTTCCGTCAACTTTTGATGGGAGTCAAGGAGAGGGTATTTCCTGAGGTGGGTCAGGTCAGTCTTCTCTAAGCCCGGCCTGAAAAGACCCGGACCTCTCCCGAGTGATCACGAAGGCGTGCCTTGGGTGCCCGGACACCTCACGGCACAGGCTGGCCTTTGGCACCGAGGCAGTAGAGGGAGGTGGCGGTGCGGACGAAGAGCTTCTTGTCGCCAATCGCGGGGACGGAGTTCACGGGGCCGTCGAGCTTGCTGGCGGCGAGTTTTTCGAACTTCGGACCGGCCTTGATGACGATGAGGTCGCCTTGCTGGCTGGCACAGAAGATCTTGCCATCGCCCGCGACGGGGCTGCTGAAGAACTTGGCGCTGCCGGTGGTGCCTTCGACGCGTTCTTCATAAAGAACCTTGCCGGTCTTGAACTCAACGCAGCGGAGGATGCCGCCATCACCCAGGAGATACATGTGCTCGCCGATCACGAGCGGGGAGGGGACATAGGGCAGGCCTTTCGGAATTTCGAATTCCACCGGCTTCGGCTTGCCGCTTTTCAGGTCCAGAGCGGCGATCTCCTTCACGCCACCGCCCGTGCCGAAGGTGCAGAAGTAGAAGTCATCGCTGAGGACGCCGGAGCCGAGGGAGCGCTGACTGTAGCCCGGATTGTGCTGCCAGTTGAGCTTGCCGGTCTTGAGGTCGAGCCCCATGACGCCGCTGCCGGTGTTTGCACAGATGATTTCCTTTTGGCCGCCCTTCAACTCATGCACCACGGGCGTGGAGAAGGTGTTCAGGCAGTTGGGCATCTCGTGCTTCCACACCTGCTTGCCCGTGGCTGCGTCCAGGCCGACGATGCAGCTTTTCCACTCACGCTGCTCGGGTGCGGTGGTGAGGTCCTTGCCGTTCTTCTCCACATCAAACTCGCTGCGCAGGATCATGACTCCATCGACCACCAACGCGGAGACGCCGGTGCCGTGCTCGTGGATGTAGCCCGCCACCTTGTCATTGCGCCAGAGGAGCTTGCCGCCGTGGTCGAGGGCGAGCGCCTGGATGTCGGGCCCGCTGCTCCAGTTGATGTAGATGCGCTGGGCGTCGATGAAGGGGGAGCTGCTGGCGAAGGTGTTGTAAGTCTTGTGCAGATTGTGCGGCACAAAGACTTCCTCGTGGCGCCACAATTCTTTGCCGTTCGCCGATGAAAACGCGATCACCGCACGCTTGTTGGCGGCGGTTTCCGCGGTGATCACGACCATGTCGCCCCACAGGATGGGGGAAGACCAGCCGCGGCCGGACTCGACCTTCCACAGCGTGGTGCTGTCATCGACCACCGAGGGCAGACCGGTGGTCTCGGCGACGCCGCTGCCGTTCGGCCCGCGAAAGCGGGACCAGTCTGTGGCTGCGTGGGCGGTGAGTGCGAAAAGGGCGGCAAGAGCGAGGCTGAGTTTCATGCGGGCGGATAGAACGCGGGTGTTGGGAGAAAAATTGCCACGACTGACCACGGACGATGGCGGACAGACGGAGGCCGGGAGGTGGGGGGTCAGGTCGCCGATTCAGGCTGGGGCAGATCCATCTGGACCATGGGGCCGGGCAAAGCGGGAGGCTCATTTGCAGCAGCGACCACGGCAGAAGCCTCTACGGCCGAGGGCATTTCGCTTGCTGGCGATGTTCCGACGGTGGCTGGCGCAACGTCAGACGTGTCGCTGCCTGTCGAGGGTGCTTCCGCGGTGATCGGCGTCGCATCGGGTGCCGAGGCGGTGGATTCGCCTGCCTGCGGGGCCTTGCTCGTCGGAATGGCAGCGGTGGACTCTTCAGGTGGTGACGGTGGGCGGCCTTGGGACACTGCCGTTTGGTTCTTGTCCACCGCCTCGCTGAGCCGATATTCGAGTTCGGCGATCTTGTAGCCGTCCTCGCGGGCCTTCTTGCGGGACTCCGCCTCCACCTGGGCGAGCTTGTCCTCCAGTTCGCGGATCTTTTTCTCGTTGCCGGCCGAAAGAGCGGCGGCGCTGCTGGAAAGAGGGGCGGACGGGACGCCGACGGCGTTCATGAACTCCTTCTGCACCATCTCAACACGAGCCTCGGCAGCTTTGAGGGCACGCTGCAGATTGGCGAGCTTGCCCTCGGCCTGCTGCTGGGCTTCGCGGGCTTTCGCCACCTCGGCCTCGGCTCCACCAGCAGCGGCGTAGGCGGCATGTTCGTCCCGCACCTTCTTCAATTCGGCGGCCTGTTCCTGGAACTCAGTTTTGTGCTTCAGCACCAGTTCCTGTGCCGCGATCATCCGCTGCTCGAAATCAGCGGCGCGGGCGTTCGTGGCCTCGACGGTCTGTTCCAGCGCCTTCACGCGGCCTTGTTCGGCGGAAAGCGCCAGTTCGAGGTCCTTGATGCGGGATTGCGTGGGAACAAGCTGGGCGGCAACTTCGCGCGTGGCGGCCAGTTCGCCCTCCAGCCGCGTGATTTGCTGGGAGGCGTCGTTGGCACGGCGTTCGGCCACCTCACGATGCGTGGTGAAACGCTGCTGCAGGTCGCCGAACTGCTCTTGGAGCTCGGAAAACTTCGCCGCAGCCGCTCCGGCGGCGGTTCGTGCCGCGGCGGCATCGGCTGCCGCATGATCCTGGGCTGCCTTCAGCGTCGCAGCGGCCTCGGCGCGCAGTTTTTCCTGGGCGGTGGCTGCTTCCCTGCGGTGGCGCTTCAGTTTGACCGCATAAATGATCCAACTGAGAAGCCCGGTCGCCACGACTGCGCAAATCGCGTAAAGCTCTGGTTCGCCGATGCCGGGGACTTGGGCCAAAATCATGCCCTCTATTCAACCCGCCCGACTCGCTCTGTCCAGTGCGCATTGGTAGTTGAGCGCTGAGGAAAGGCGGCTAGTCTGCGCGCCCTTTTCCCCAAACCACCATGTCCAAGTTCAACATCCTCATCGCCGGCAACAACGACCCCATTTCGAGCAAGGGCATCGACCTGCTCAAGGCGGAGCCGTCCTTCAATGTGACGGTGAACATGGACCTGAAGGCCGAGGACAAGATGATCGAGGCCTCCCGTGACGCCCACGCCATCATCGTGCGCAGCGGTGCCAAGGTGACCGCCAAGGTCATCGAAGCCGCGCCGAACCTCAAAGTCGTGGGCCGCGCCGGTGTCGGCGTGGACAACATCGACATCCCCGTGGCCAGCAAGCGTGGCGTGGTGGTGATGAACACCCCCGGTGGCAACACGATTTCGACCGCCGAGCAGGCCTTCACCCTCATGATGGCCCTCAGCCGCAAAACGCCGCAGGCGCACGCCACCATCGTGAATGGCAAATGGGACCGCAAAAGCTTCCAGGGCACCGAAGTGTATGGCAAAACGCTCGTCGTGCTCGGCATGGGCCGCATCGGTGCCGAGTTCGCCAAGCGTGCGAAGGCCTTCGGCATGAGCGTGGTGGCCTATGACCCGTATTTGAGCAAAAACCGCGCGGAGAGCCTCGGCGTGACCCTTTGTGAGGATCTCGATGCCGCCATCGTGCAGGCAGACTACATCACGATGCACATGCCGCTGACGCCGGAGACGAAGCACATGATCAATGCGAAACGTCTCACCACGCTGAAGCCGAGCTGCCGCATCATCAACTGCGCCCGCGGCGGCCTCATCGACGACGCCGCGCTCGCCGAAGCCCTCACCGCTGGCACCATCGCCGGTGCTGCGCTCGACGTCTTCGAGACCGAGCCGCCCCCCGCCGATTATCCGCTGCTCAAAGCCCCGAACACCGTCTTCACGCCTCACCTTGGCGCCTCGACGGAAGAAGCGCAGGAAAACGTCGGCATTGAAATCGCCGAAGTGATCAAAGCGCACTTGCTGCAAGGCACGGTCGTCAACGCGGTGAACATGCCGAACGTGGATCCGAAGGTGCTCGCCGAGATCGGGCCGTTCTTGAAGTTCGGCGAGCTTCTCGGCCGCCTCGTTTCGCAACTCGCTCCTGCACGGAGCAATGTCGTCCGCATCAATTACAGCGGCAAAGTGGGAACCGGCGACACGACCTTGATCTCCCGTGCGGTGCTGAAAGGCTTCCTGGAGCGCCCCGTCGGTGCCGAGCAGGTGAATTACATCAACGCCAACGGCGTGGCCGAAAACCTCGGCATCCGCTTCACCGAAAGCCGTCTCACCGACGCGAGCGAGTTCAACGATCTCATCGAAGTCGTCGCCAAAAACGACAGCGGCGAGGCTGCCAGCATCTCCGGCACCTTCTTCGCCGGTGATCCGCGCATCGTGAAGGTCAACGGCCGCCGCATCGAGGCCCGTCCGGAAGGCACACTGCTGTTCATTGAGAACATCGACCGCCCGGGCATGATCGCCGCCTATAGCGCCACGCTGGGCAAGAATCAGGTCAACATCGCCGACATGTCGCTCAGCCGTGACAAGGAAGGCGGCAAGGCGCTGACGCTGCTCACGCTCGACTCCACGCCGGGTGCCGAAGTCCTCGCTGAACTGGAGAAAATCCAGGGCATCAGCAAGGTGCACTGCGTGGCGGTTTGAGTCTGGCAGTGAGAACGAATGGCGTTTGCTTCTGCAAGCGCCGATTCGTTCTGAAGTGACGCGGGCTCACTGCATCAGCCAGTCGTTGGCTGTTGGCTTGCGGTTCTCGTTCTCACCCGCGACCCAGCGTCGATTGGGGTCGTAAAGCGAGAGCATGCCGGGCAGGTCGCGATATTTGGCACCGCCGGGGAGGAACATGGGATCACGGTAGTCGAGCACCTTGCCGAAGCGGAAGCCGTGCGTGCTCACAGCGGCACGGTCCACGTGTTCACCGGCCAGCGCCAGTGAGGCGACAGCGATGGGGCCGGTTTGCGCTCCGAAAGCGGCGAGGCAGACGGTCTTCGGATTCGGATGGCTGCCCACCTTGGTGTTGCGCAGGAAGGTGACGACGCTGAGGACGTCGTGAACGCGTTGGGCGAACAGCGCGTGGTTGTAGCCGAAGGTGTAGCCGGCGAATTCGCGTGGATTGGCGACGACACGCGTCTGTTTGACCGGTTCGCCACCTTGGAAGAGCAGATCGACACCGACGACGGCGTTTCCTGCGGCGACGAGCTGTTTCACGTCGTCATTCGCGATGCCGGAGCGGCCTTTGTCATCGAGCCAGATGACCACGCGGTTGTTCCACTGCTTCGGATAGAGCCAGGTGACGTTCATTTCCTCGCTGTGCGTCTTGTTGGTCAGCGTGCCGGTCATTTCGAGGTGATTGCCGCGATCCTGCTTGTCCTTCAGCGTCCACTCGACCTTGCCCGCCTGATCGTAGGTGCGGCCAAGGATGGACTCGATGCCCTGGCGGAGAACTTGGGGATCAGCGGCCTGGAGCTGCTTGTCGGCATCTTCGGCGAAGTACTTCAGCAGCTTGCGCTCGAACTCGGGATCGGCGGCTTTGGGTGCGGGATGCTTTTCGTCCCAAACGGTGAGCTGTTCTTTCGTCAGCGGCTCGTAGTCCTGCTCGATCACAGGCGAGGGGAAGCCGAGTTTGAAGTGCTTGTTGACGAAGGTGTAGAAGGCGCTGCGGGTGACCGCGTTGTAGTTGTGTTTGAAATGCTCGCCACGGAGCAGGAAGACGTTGTCCTTCTTGCCGTGGGTCGCATACAGCTTCTGCAAATCGGGGAAGCCCTTGGTGGCGAGCTCTTTCGTCCAGTCGTCCGCCGTGTTCATGCCCTGCGGTTTCGGCGCGAAGAGGCCGGCGAACTCGACGTTGCCCGTGCCGATGCGCAGCAGGCTGGCGTTTTCACACGTGCAGCCACCCTGCATCGACGTGCTGACCATCACGCAAGGGAAGGAGAGCTTGATGCGGTCGTCGATGGCCGCGAGCAGCATTGTCTGCGTGCCGCCGCCGCTCGCGCCGGTGATGGCGGTGCGCTCAGGATCGACCTCGGGCAGCGAGAGCAGGAAATCGAGCCCGCGCACGGCGTTCCAGGTTTGCAGGCCCATGATGGACTGCAAGTGCGCCTCCGCCTGCGGGCTGTAGAGGCCCCAGTTCTCCGTCTGGTTCGCTTCAGGGCGCTGTTTGGCAAAGGTATGCACGATTTCACGTGAGAACTGGATCGAGTCCGAATCGCTGAGCATGTCCCACTGCCATACGATGCAGCCCATGCGTGCGAGCTGCACGCACAGCGACTGGAAGATGCTGCTGCCGCCTTTTTCGAAGCGTTCGGCACCGATGGCGATCTCCTCACGCACTTTCTGCGGTTCAGAAAGCGACAGCCGCGCGTCCTTCCAATGTCCGTGAGCGAACATCACGGCGGGAACCTTGCCCTTGATCGTCTTCGGCTTCCACAGGCTGCCGGTGACGTAGAAGCCGGGAGCGCTTTCGAAATACACACGCTCCACCGTGAAGCCATCGCCTTCGACCTTGCCATGGATCACCGCGTTGAGCGGCGTCTTGGCCGGCATCGGCCACAAACCTTCCGCCACGAGGATCTGCCGGCGCACCTGCTCACGACGTGTGTCCCATTCGCTCAAAGACGAGGGCGGATTGAAAGGGAAATAGCCGTTCAGGTCCTTCGGCGGCTGATGCCGGATGTCCTCCGCATGGCTGAACGCGGCAAAGACGGCGGTGAAGAGGAGCGGGAGGTGTCTCATGGTGGTTGGAAAGAGCGAGACACAAACGAAGCGACGCGGGCAAGTTCATCATCAACCCAGCGCCCTGCCCGGAGATCGGCGCAAGGTGCCCGACATGGCGCGTTCGTGACCTGCGGCGCCCTCAAATCCGCCACTTCAGGTCCACCTTCACGCCGTTCCATGCGTGATCAGCCTGATGCGTGTGCGTGGTCACCCCCGCACCCCCTGGAATGAGGCGAAGCATGGTCCAGCCAGTGGTGGAGAGCTGTTTGTTGGCCACGTAGCCGACGGCGGGCGTGTTGAGGATGTGAATGCCTTCGTGTTCGAAGAAGTCGCGGTGATGGATGTGGCCGTGGATGTAGGCTTTGACGTGTTTGCGGGCGACGAGGAGCTTCCACAGCTCCTCCGAATCCTCCAAGCCGCCAGGGAAGTGCTTTGGATCGCCGCCGAGGCGGGGATTGTGATGCGCAAAGACCAGTGCTGGCTTGTCTGCATGCGCATCGAGTGAATTGGCCAGCCATCCGCGTTGCATCTCGCCGAGGGCACCCGGCGCAATCATCGTCTGCTTGAGTGAGTCGAGAAGGAAGAGATTCACGCCGGGCAGTTCCACCACTCCCACATGTTTGGATTCGACCGCTGGGGCGTCTGGCTTCTCGTTTTTGAGGACATCGTAAAAGACGCCGCGTTCATCGTGATTCCCCATCGTCAGGTGCAGAGGCAGGCCCGCATCGCGCAGAGGAGCGATCAGCTTCGCTAAACGCTCGTAATCGCCGGACCTGCCGTCCTTCAAGGCCAGATCGCCATTGATGACGACTGCGGCGGGCCGTTTCGGCAGCGCAAGCAGCCATTCGATGGTCGTGGCGAGGTTGAGCGGGATCGCGGCGTCCTTGGCCTGCTGGGCGCCGATGTGTGTGTCGTTCAGGATGGCGATGAGATTGTCATCCACCTCCGTGGCAGCGACCGCGCTGCGGACCAGGGCGACTGTGGCTCCGATTTGGGAAATGAAGTGGCGGCGGCTGGTGAGGTGCAGAGGCATGGCAGGGTCTATTTCCAAAGGATACGCACCGCATGCACGCGGTTGTTCGCGCCGAGCGGATGTCCGGGCCTGATGACGACATTGGGTGACCAGGTTTGCATCCATTCCGCCACGGTGACCCACGTCTCGTCATCACTGACCTCGCACACGCCGAAGTTCCCCAGGCGTGCGCCGGATTCGGGGACGAGCACGACTTCCGTGTCGCGTTTCACACGCAGCGTGTCCTGGTTCACCTCCGCCATGAACAGCGGGGCGCGGTGGCGGAAGACGTGGTCGTTGTGCGCTCCCTTCCGGGTGTAAACGAGCCACAGCCGTCCTCCGTGAGTCACCCAGTGCTGCTGGGTGTTGTAGTTGCCCAGGTCGCTGCCGTCCTCCCAGCACCACTTCGCCGGCTGGCTGAAGTGAGCGCCATCGTCGCTCACTGAGACGTAACCAGCACTGTCATTGCGCAGCGTGAGGTAGAATCGCCCACCACAGCGAATGAGGGAGGGCTCATACACGCCGCGACCTGATTCCAGCGTCAACACGTCGCCATGACTGCGATACGTGAGCTTCGTGCCGTCAAACGAGCAGCGCAGGACGGTGACGGAGTAGTACTTGTCGGCCTGGCCCTTGAAATAGATGGGCAGCAGGACGTCGCCATTGTCCAGATCGACGCGCTGGACGCTTCCAGCGCCCGCACTGTGGAATGACGGCTCATCTGGCATCTCCAGGGGCGTCCAGGGACTCCATTGCCGCGTCTTGTCGTCATACACCGCCCACGAAGTCTCGCGTTTGCGGTCGTGGATGACCTTGTCGCCGCTGTAGCGCACGGTGTGGCCGATTCCCAGCAGCCGGCCGCTCTGGGCATGCCACTTCGGCGTGAAGTCGCAGGTGGCCACCACGACGCCTTCTGGCTCGTTGCGCCGTCCGAGCGTTTCGGCGTGTTCGGTGATGGGACTCCAGCTTTGGCCGAGATCATCACTGCGTGTGTCGTTTAGCGCGAAAAACACATCGCTACCCGTCAGCAGCAGCTTCTGCATCGTCAGGACCACACCGGGCGTTTTCCCCGGAATGGCACCGGCACGAGGATGCACCCAGCAGGTCCTGCCATCGTAGCCTGCGGATACGATCCGGCGGTCCAGATCAAACGGTGCGTTGGGTGGCAGGCGCGGCAGGAGCTGGACACGCGGACGCAACTCCGGCACCTCACGAATGAGTCCCTCGGCCACGAGCCGCGCCATCATGCGTGCGCCTTCGGTGGAGAAGTGAGATTTGTCCTGCTCCGCAGGGCCGTAGAGCTGGCAGAACTTCTCACCCAACTGGTCAAACAGCGCGAAACTGGCCGCATGGAGGTCGATCACGGGAACATTCGCCTCCCTGCCGACCGCCTTCATGGCTTCCACGTAGGGAGTGAGGGAGGTGGTCATCCTCCCATCCACATAGATGCGTCGGGCCACGGAGGTGATGAGCACGGGATTCCCGCCGCTTTCGCGCACTTCGCGGATGAAGGCTCTCAGATTCTCGCGGCATGTCGTCGCTGGATCGGTGCCGCGTTTGGGATCCTTGAGCTTTTCGTCGTTGTGGCCGAACTGGATCAGCACCCAGCCGGCTTTTTCCTTCAGCACACGGTCCCAGAGTCCAAGATCACGAAAGCTCTTCGTGCTGGCGCCCGAGCGGGCGTGATTGATGATCCTGGCCTCCGGCAGGAACTCGCCCAGCATCTGTCCCCAACCTGCGAGTGTGGGCCGGTCCGCTGGTGGCTTTGGGACGCTGGCGACCGTCGAATCGCCGGCCAGGACGACTTTGAGCGGTTCGGCATGGAGAGCGGCCGTGAGGGCGAGGACAACAGGCAGGACGAGGCGCATGAAACATCAACGGCCAGGTCAGATCAATCTCGCGGGCTTGTCGCCTGCATGACACATCTCACGGCAGGCCCCAGGAGGCCCGAAGAGCGGAGTAGTCGCCCTTTGGCAGCAGGACGTAGTGTGGTGAGGCGGTGGGATCGACCCAGCGGAGCAGACGCACGAGGTCGGATTCTGCCATGGTGGTGCAGCCTGCGCTGGGCTTGTCCGGTCCCCGGCGCACGTGGAAGAAAATCGCGCTGCCGTAGCCTGGCGCGGCCGGTTGCTGATTGTGCCGGATCTCGAGCATCCACTTGTAGGCGGCATCGCCGAGCCTCATGCGCTGCTTTTCAAACCACGGTGGAACACCTTTCCTCGGATCGATGCGGACGTGCTGGTTGTAATAGGGAGAGCCTGAGTCATCCACATAAGCGTCCCAAGGCCCCACCTGAATGTAAGGCCACCGGGCTCCGCCCGGCGCTGTCGCAGCGTAGCCGAACAAGCTGCCGAGCTGAAACACTCCGGCGGGAGCCTTCCAGTCTTTCTCCACCTTCATGGGAATGCCATTGCGTGGCACCGGAAACACGCCTCGCCCCCAGGCGAGGCCTTTTTTGCCAAGCAGCACGGGAAACGGCTTTTCGAAGACAGCATGCCACACGTCGCGGCTGGAGGCACGCTGCCAGCATTGCAGCGTGGCGGTGTTCGAGTTCCAGTTCGCTGCTTGGGCGACGATGACCTGCCGCACGCCACGCCCGATCTGTGCGTGGAGCGCTGTGGCGGGCAACAGAGCAAAAATCGCTGCGGCAAACAGGCCTGCGCGGCATTTTTTTTGATGGCAAATTTTTTGGGATTGCATGATCCCCCACTTTCCGAATATAAATTTAATTAATCAACCCTGCCGGGTTAATTGGATTCAGGTTTTGGGGGTTTTTTTCCTGAGTTCCGAGTGCCGGCAGGGTTGTTTTTTTTGTCTCCGTGAGGTTCGGAGTGAAATCTCGCGCGTTGATTCGAGGCCAAGGCGTACTACAAATGGCGCTTCCATGAACCTCCGGTGCACGTCTGTTATTTTTGCGGCCACAGCCATCCTGGGCCTCTCCTCCTGCTCGAACTCCTCTGTTGTCAGCCTGGACTATGTGCCGGGGCGGATGGTGCGCGGCACGCCGGACTTCGTGGTGGGCGAGTTCAAGGACAAGCGTGGTCAGCAGGCGCAGACGCTGGGGCATGTGCGTCTGCCGGTCGGGCCGACGGTCGATACCGTGCAGACACGGCTGCCGGTTCGTGACATTGTGAGAAACGCCTTCGCTCATGCGCTGGAGGCACGTGGCATGCTGGCTCCAGACAAGGGCGCGCGATTCATCATCAAGGGGGACATTCAGGACCTGCGTTCCCAACTGCTGGTGCACCCCTATGGCTATGCCCGCATCCGTGTGAACGTGCTGGACGCGGCGACGAAGGCGGTGGTTTTCACCAAGGTGTATGATGGCGAGCGCCAGAGCAGCGCTTACCGGCCAGGAAGCGGCTCTCCCGTGCCGGTGCTTCGTGAATTGACTTCTCGAGCGTTGCAGGACGCCGTGGATCGCGCCCTGGACGATCCCAAGATGCGCGAAAGCCTCGCCACAGGCTCGGAAGCGCGTCCACGGTACGCTCCGGGCATGCTTTGATGCTTTCGGCGCGTCTTATTTGAGCGCTTCTTCAAGCACGCGGCCGTCGGCACCGGGGAAGGGGATGCCGAGGAGCTTTGCCATCGTCGGTGTGACGTCGATGTTCTTCATCTCGTCAATCTCACCCCCCGGTTTCACGCCTGCGCCACTGATGACGCAGTTGCCGTAGAGGTTCGAATCGAGCTGGAAATGACCGTGAGCCCCCTTGGGCGGGTCGTTGGGGATGATGACCTCGTTGTCGGCGAGTGAGTCGGTGAAGGTGTAGCCGTCGCCGGCGAGCAGCACGAGATCCGGTTCGCGGCCATCTTTGTCTGCGGTGAGGTGGTGGAGCTTGCTGTCGAAGTCCTTCGCTTCGACGACACCGCTCACGCCTTCAAGCCTGGCCAGTTTCGGCGTGATCTGCTGGAGGATGCTTTCGCGGTTCGCCGTGTCGAGCACATAGACGAAGCATGCGCCGCCTTCGGCCATGGCGAAAACCTGCGAATCGGGAGCCAGGCTCTTGCCGAGCATCGTTTTGACGAACCCATCTTTCTTCAACGCCGAGTTGGCGTTGATCGACTTCGTGTAAGTCACAAATCCGTGGTCGGTGGTGATGACAAAGGTCGTCTTGTCGCGAATTCCGGCCTCTTCGGCGGCTCGAATCAAGTCTGCCACGCGATTGTCGGAATCATTGGCCGCCCAGTAGGCTTCGGCGACCTGCCGGCCATGCGCATGCTCAAACGAATCGAGGCTGACGAGGTGGATCGCCAGGAAGTTCGGCTTGTGCTTCTTGATGATGTGCGTGGCGAGCTGCGCATACATGTAGTCGCGCTGCGCCTTCCCAGCGTTGCCTGCCTTGCACCACTCCATCTGCTTTTCGATGGGGATGCCGGCCGCACGGGCTTCCTCCAGCAACGAAGGCGTGCCGTATTTCTCAAACAGCTCCTGCTCAAACACATCCGGCACCGTCCAGTCGAGCGTTTTGGCTCCGCGTGAGGCGGGCCAGATCACCGCGGCCGTTTTCAGGCCCGCCGCTTTCGCCGCATCGTAAATGGTGGGCGTTTTGACGATCTCGTCCTTGTTGAAGAGCGGATCAGGGATGAGCGGGATCTTCTTCCGCTGCGCACGGTCGAAATAGGCATTCGCCAGCACACCATGCTTGCCCGGATGCACGCCGGTGACGAGCGTGGTGTGGTTTGTCCACGTCACGGTCGGAAACGAGCATTCCATCCGCTTCGCCCGCACACCGTTGGCCGCCAGTGCCTTCACCGCCGGCATGTGGCATTTGGGATCATCAAAGTAATGATGCGCCCAGCCGTCGATGCTGACGAGGATCACGTGCTCGGCGGGAGCCGCGTGGGCGAGAGATGCGGTGGCGGCGAGGAGAGTGAGGGCGCGGGTGAGCATGGCGGTGAGTTGGGCAGTGGATCAGCGGTTCGGTAGGTCAGTGCATGCGTCGAAGGACACTGATCAACCGACCAACGGTCCCGCCGACGCACCGGCTCACTTGCCGACGCGATACAGTTTGTCCTGCGTGCGGATGAAGAGGCTGCTGTCGCTGACAGAGATGCTGGCGCGGACGCTGGCGGCGTTGCCGTTGGGTTTGGAGCCGTTGCCCATCTCGTTCATGCCAAGAAGCTCAAACTTGTCGGTGTTCGCCTTGGCGACATAGACCTCGCCCCAGAAGTTGATGCAATAGACCTTGTCGTCGGCCACGGTAGGGCTGCTCTCAAACTTGGTCTTGCCGCCGAGCTCGCCCGTCCACAGCACCTTGCCGGTTTTCGGTTCCAGGCAGCTCAGCAGCTTCTTGCCGCCGTCGAGCACGTAGAATTTGCCTTTGTAGAAAGCGGGTGTGGGCACGTCGCTGGTCACGCCTTTCGGCTCGGTCTGCCAGACAGGCTGGGTTTCGCCTTTGGCATCGAGAGGAATGGCAAAGATGGGCGAGTTCTTCGGTGCGCAGACAATGGCCATGCCATCGCCCACGACAGGGGAGGGGACGAGGCGGAAGAAGCTGTTGTAGCCTTCGCCCGGAGGGTTCCAGGTGGCGACGCGGGAGAATTCCTTGCCGGTGGCGGCATCGTGGATGGTGAGCGTGTCACCGCCGGAGATCAGCATGAGGCGCTGATCCTTGTAAGTGGTGAACACCGGGCTGCTGAAGGCTTCCAGGGACTCGATCTTCGCCGTGCTGGGGCGGATCTGCTTCCAGAGGTCCTTCCCGTTCGCCGGATCAATGGCGAGGATGTAGC
Source organism: Prosthecobacter sp. (assembly GCF_014879935.1). Taxonomy (GTDB): domain Bacteria; phylum Verrucomicrobiota; class Verrucomicrobiia; order Verrucomicrobiales; family Verrucomicrobiaceae; genus Prosthecobacter. Next base: position 15,443 of record NZ_JACSRD010000084.1, on the reverse strand, counting down.
TGCTCAAGTCCTTGCCGGGTGTGCCTTTCTCGAACTTCTCCTGGAACTTGAAGGTTTCGTTGCGCTGAAGCACCTGGATGTAGAGCTTCCCGCTGTCGATGGTCGGGCTGCTGCCATACGTCCACTGCGTGGCGAAAGCGCCGTGTGTTTCCTTGAAATCACGCTTCCACACGATTTTGCCGCTGAAATCGCAGGCTGCGGCAATGGCGTTGGCGAAGAGGAAATATACGCGGTCGCCATCGGTGGCTGCCGAAGGGCTGGCGAGGTTGCTCTTGTCGTCCCACTGCACCTCGTCGCCTTCGGAAATGGTGGTGCGCCACTTCTCTTTTCCGGTCTGCTTGTCGTAGCACAGGCCGACGAGCTTTTTCTCGGCGGCGATCGGGGCTGTGAGGAAGACATTGTCCCCCCAGATCACAGGAGCCGATGCGGCGATGCCTGGAACGTCTGCCGCCCATTTCACGCCGTCAGTCGTGCTGAACTTGGATGGCAGACCGGTCTCACTACTGGAGCCGTCCTGGTTGGGCCCGCGCCAGTTCGGCCAGTTTTCGGCGAGAGCGACGGATTGAAGCGACAGCGAGGCAAGCAGGAGCGCGGAGGTGAGTTTCATGGCGGATGGAGAGAAGCGAATACGGGCTGGCGTGTCGAGATGTTTTCGCGAATTGATCGTCTCCTTGAATCTCTCCCACTGGCAGACAACGACACTCGCCCTCACCGGTTTCATCGCCGGACTGGCTCTGCATCTGCGCTGGCACCCGCTGCGGCAGCATCTGTCGGATGCATGGGATTTTGTGCGGTTGCGGCCAGCCTTGGTACTCTGGGTGGCCGGGGCGTCCCTGCTGGGGGCCACGGTGGGCGACGGGAGGCCCCCGGGCTGCTCGCTGGTGCAACTCAACGACTGGCGGGAGCTGATCCTGCCGCTGGCACGCGATGCGCTGGCGCATCTCGCCCTGCTGCCACATGCGCTGATCCAGCCGTCGCCGTTGGCATGCCTGGTGCCGTTGGTGCTGGCCATGCTGACGATTCGCATCTGGCGCTGGCCGTACCGCTATGGGGAACGACGTCCTGGCCCGGAACAAAAGATCGTGCTGCTGGCGGTCACCGTGACCGGCTTCGCCTGGCTGGCGCTGGAGGTCGTCACACTGAGACGCATGCTGCCGGAGGGGGCAGAGACGGTGAAGCTGGGACTCCGGTACATCTTCACCGCTCTGGCTTGCGCCAGCATGCAGGTGTGGTTGGCGCGTTTCGTCATCGCGTGGGAGAAGCCGCAGGACACAAATGCGGAAAAAGATGCCGTCGCAGCGCTTGAGGAAACCTTTGCCCGGTGGGAGGGAGCGGCGCTGCTGGCGGCATTCGATCTTTTGTGGCTCTGCTGGCGTCAGTGGCAGTTCAGCGTGCCTCAGAGCGTCGGCAGTTGGTTGTGGATCGAGCTGCTTCTGGTCTTTTCAGCGCTGCCGCTGGCTGTGGCGGTGGTTTCAGGCCCCTTCTGGCAGCAAGGTGCGGCTGCTCTCCAGATCCTGCTGCGCTCAGCCTTCCCGCTGCTGTTTTTGAGCATCACCGCAATGGCGATTTTGATTCCGGCCAGGTACGCCTCCGCGCTCGGGCATGCATGGGCTGCGGAATCGACGCTCTGGCGTGTGATCGTGCTGCCGCTGGATGCATTGGCGCTTGCCATGCTGGATTGCTGGCTATTGCTGACCGCCCTTCTTCTGATGCTTCGCCACGGCTTCCCACGTTCTCCCACCGCATGACCAGCGGCACGCTTTCTCCTGAACAAATCACGAAGCGGGCGAAGTCGAACCTGGCCTTTGCGCTCGCCTGCCTGCCAAAGGAACGACGCAGGGACATGATCACCTTTTACGCCTTCTGCCGGGTCGTCGATGACATCGCGGATGCGACGGATGTGGGCGAGGAGGAGAAGGAGAAGGAGCTGGACTACTGGAAGCGATGCGTGGAGGAGGGCCGGCCGCCGGGGCATCCCGTGCTCGATGAGGTGCTGATGCTGCCGCAAAAATACGGCTTCCCGCGTGCATGGCTCGGCGAGATCATCGACGGCGTCGCCAGCGACATCACGAAGACGCGATACGCCACGTTCGAGGAGTTGCTCGGCTACTGCTACAAGGTCGCCAGCGTCGTCGGCCTTGTGAGCATCGAGATCTTCGGCCACACGAACCCGGCCACGCGGGACTACGCGATCAATCTCGGCTATGCCCTGCAGTTCACGAACATCATCCGGGATGTCGGTCAGGACGCCCGCGAAACGGGCCGCATTTACCTGCCGCAAAGCGAATTGAAGAAGTTTGGCGTCCTGGAGAGCGAGATTCTCGACGGCCGGCCCAGCGAGCGCTTCTTTAAAATGATGGACTTCCAGTATCGCCGGGCACGGGACTACTACCAGGCCGCCGCCAAGGCCCTGCCGCCGGAAGACCGCAAAAACATGGTCGCTTCCGAGATCATGGGCGCGATTTATTCACGCATCCTGGAGAAGCTGAAACGCGAGCGCTTTCCTGTCTTCAAGAAGCGCTGCCGCCTGAGCAATATCCACAAGGTCTGGATTCTCGGCAGCCACCTGATCAAGGCGCGGTTTGGCCGATGACACGCGGCGGGCTCAGTCTTCGTCGATTGGATCGCTGCCGGCCGCTTTCTCGAGCTTTTTGACGCGTTTCGTGAGACCGGGGAGACGGTTGATGCCCGCCAGACGGCGCTTCTCTTCGTTCGCAGGAATGGCAGGATACCCCATGTAGGTCGCTCCGCCGGGGAGATCCTTCGTGACGCCGCAGCGGGCGGCGAGCGTGGCCTGGGAGCCGATTTTGACATGCCCGGCGATGCCGCATTGCGCGGCGATGACCACGTAATCGCCGATTTGGGCACTGCCGGCGATGGCGGTGGCGGCGACGATGATGCAGTGCTTTCCAATGACCACGTTGTGGCCGATTTGGACGAGATTGTCGATCTTCGTCCCCTCGCCAATCCAGGTGCGGCCAAAACGGGCGCGGTCCACCATCGTTCCGGCGCCGATCTCCACATCATTGTCGATCTGCACGATGCCGGCCTGGCGCACCTTCCGGTGGCGGCCCTTGTCGAACTCGTAGCCAAAACCATCCGCGCCGATCACCACGCCGCTATGCAGGATCACCCGCTTGCCGATGGTGCAGTCAGTGTGCACCGTAACATTGGCAAACAGCTTCGCGTCCGCCCCGATGCGGACGTTCCGGCCGATGAAACAGCCCGCGCCGATCTCCGCTCCGTCTGCGATCTCCACCCCGTCCTCGATCACCGCCCGCGGGCCGATGCGCACCTTCGCCACCTCGAACTTCACGCCCTCACCGATCACCGCGGTGGCGTGCATGCCGGGTTTGAAGGGTTCCGGCTGCACGCCGAACTTTTCCACGATGGTCTCAAACATCCGCGAAGGATCCGCCACGGCGATGCAGGCCACGTTTTCGGGCAACTTCATCCAGTTGGCCGGCACCAGCACCGCGCAGGCTTTGGTGGTGGCCAGCAGCGTCTCGTAGCGCGGATCGTGGAAGAAGCTCAGATCGCCCTTCACGGCTTCCTTCAAGTTCGCAAAGCCCTCAATCGTGGTCGATTCATCTCCAGAGAGAAGTTTTCCGCCGACGATTTCCAGGATGTCTTTCACAGTTGCGCGCATGAGGGCGCGAGAGTGGCAGTTTGGCGGCCAAAAGCGAACGAAGATATGCTTCGGGGCCATTTTTGGCCGCAAATACTTTTCTGATAGAAACTTTGCCATTTGTGCGGTTTCTGCGCCCCGATTTCCCATGCTCCGAACAGCCCTCCTCCTCGCCCCTTGCTCCCTGCTCGTCGCCGCCGAGCCGCTGAAAGCCCTCCTCATCACCGGTGGCTGCTGCCATGACTACGCGAAGCAGCACGAGGTCATTGCGAAAGGCATCCAAAGCCGCGCGAATGTGCAGGTGGATGTGATCTGGACCGACGACAAGTCCACGAACCCGCCGCTGCCGGTGTATGACAAGGCGGATTGGGCCAAGGGCTACGACATCATCATCCATGACGAATGTGCGGCGAGCATGAACAACAAGGAGACGCTCACGCGCATCCTCGACGCTCACAAGACGATCCCGAGCATCCAGCTTCACTGCGCGATGCACAGCTTCCGCACGGGCGAGGATCGCTGGTTCAAGCGACTCGGCCTGCAATCGAACTCCCACGGCCCGCAGGAGCCTATCGCGATCACATTTGTCGATAAGGAGCATCCGATCGTCACCGGCCGTAATCGGGGCATTCCTGCCCCGTCTGGGACAGGGGACAAGAATGTCCCCAATACCTTGGCGGATTGGACCACGATCAAAGAGGAGCTTTATAACAATGTGAACCTCTTCGACGCCCATCCGCTCGCGATGGGCCGTCAGATGGTCAAAGGCAAGGCCGTGGATGCCATCGTGGCCTGGACGAACGAAAAAGACGGTGCCCGCAGCTTCAGCACGACTATTGGCCACAACACCGAGACCGTCGCTGATGCGCGTTACCTTGATCTCATCACGCGCGGCCTGCTCTGGGCCTGTGACAAGCTCACGCCGGATTACCTGACGCCGTTCCAAGGGCAGAACAAAGTGACCTTTGTGCCTGCAAAGCCTGCTGAAGCTCCGAAGCCGGCCCCCACGCCGAAAGACGCCACGGGTATCAAGGCGACCGCGAGCAGCGAGGAGACGGGCAAGAACAACTTCGCCTGGCGGGCCGTGGACAACGACGAAAGCACCCGCTGGTGCGCCAGCGGCCCGGATTATCCGCAGTGGCTGCAGCTTGAGCTGGAGAAGCCGCAGACGCTGACGGGCATCGAGACCTCGTGGGAGAACCAAGGCGTGTATCAGTTCAAAGTCGAAGGCAGCGCCGATGGCAAGACATGGACCACACTCGTCGATGGCAGCACGAACGAGAAGAAGGCCCCCTACTCGAATGACTTCGCCAAGGCCGACGGCATCCGTTTTGTGAAGGTGCATGCGCTGGGCAATAAGAGCGGCGGCTGGGCCAGCATTCGCGAAGTGCGGCTGAAAGGCCCGGGCATCAAAGCATTGTCACCATTGAATAAGCCCCATGAGTCCTATTCGACCTATAAGGATAGCGGAAACGTGCCGCCCAAGATCGTCAAACTCACTCCCGAGCAAGAAGCGGCCATTTTGAAGGATGTGAAGGTCGCGGAGGGCTTTGATGTCACCCTTTTCGCGAACAGCGCTGCGGCGAACTACCCCGTCTTCGTCGCCGCGGAGCCGGATGGCACGCTTTACGTTTCCTCGGACGGGAATGGCTCGCTGGGCCGCAATCCGAAGCGTGGTCGAGTCATCCGCCTGCGCGATCTCGATGGCGATGGCCGCGCGGATGAGACGAAGGTCTTTTGCGAGGTCGATGCGCCGCGCGGGCTTGTGTGGGATCACGACCGGCTTTACCTCGTGCATCCGCCGCACCTCAGCGAGTTCATTGATGCCGATCACGATGGCGTCGCGGAGAAGCAGAACATCCTCGTGAAGGACATCGCCTTCGGTTACAAGGACCGCCCGGCCGATCACACCACGAACGGCCTCAGCCTCGGCATCGACGGCTGGCTTTACATCGCGGGCGGCGACTTCGGCTTCATGAAGGCCACCGGCACCGATGGCAAGACGCTCCAGCATCGCGGCGGCGGCGTCATCCGCGTGCGTCCAGATGGCACCGGCCTCGAAATCTACTCCACCGGCACACGCAACATCCTCGAAGTCGCCATCAGCCCGCTGATGGACATCTTCGCCCGCGACAACACGAACGACGGCGGCGGCTGGAACGTGCGCTTCCACCACTTCACCGGCCTCGACGACCACGGCTACCCGCGTCTCTACAAAAACTTCAACGAGGAGTGCATCCAGCCCCTCGCCGACTACGGCGGCGGCAGCGGCTGCGGCGCGGTTTACATCGACGAACCCGGCTTCGGCACCTGGAACAACGCCCCTTTCACCTGCGACTGGGGCAGCGGCGCTCTCTGGCATCATCAGGTGAAGCCCAAAGGCGCCACCTTCGAAGAAACCCGCAAGCCTGAGCCCTTCATCAAAATGACCCGCCCCACCGACGCCGATGTCGATGGCATGAGCCGCGTCTATTGCTCCAGTTGGAAAGGCGCGACGTTTGATTGGGCCGGACCGGATGTCGGTTACATCGTTCAGGTGAAGCCGAAGGGCTTCAAAGCGGAGCCGCTGCCGAATTTCGCGAAGGCGAAGGATGAGGAACTCGTGAAGGTGCTGGAGTCCGCGAGCAACCGCCGGAGGATGGAGGCGCAAAGGGAGCTGGTGAGGCGGAATTGGGGAAATGTTCACGCTGCCTTGCTCAGCGAAACCAACGATACTCAAAACAATCTGAATCTTGAGACTCTGGTCGCCGCAGTGGGCGTCTTTGTGAATCACCCTCAAGCAAGTGGGGTGCTCGAATCTGCGCAAAACTTCAGTTATGAAGGCCAAAAGCTACAGTGGAACATCAGCCGACACATGAGACACGTTCAAGTGGACAAGCCTAAAAACGGCTCACCAAGCAAGCCATTTCACATCAACACCATGCCAAGATTTATCGGAGTTAGCCCCGACGACTCTTCCATCATGCATCTGGCTTGGATCGAGCAATTTGTAGCCACAAACAAAGCTCGAAGAATAGTCGATTATTCTTCGCCTGATGTCATGAATGAGTCCGAGGTTCTCAGGCCCATCGTGGTAGAGGCATCTCGGCGGATTGGGGCTGAGGCTGCTATAGAATGGTTCAGGAAACTGGATGAAACCAAGCATCCATACCTACAAGACCTTAGTTTGAGATGCCTCCGAGTCATCCACACCCCCGAAGTCGTCACCGGCCTCATCGAGCGTCTCGGCAAGGCCACCGATCCCGCGTTGCGCCAAGGCATCCTCGCGGCGCTGTGCCGTCTGCATTTCAAGGAAGGCGAGTGGAAGGGCGATTCGTGGGGCACGCGGCCGGACACGCGAGGGCCGTATTACCAGCCGGAGGCCTGGAGCGAGACGCCGAAGATCGCCGTGGCGCTGAAGGACGCGCTGGCGAAGGCCACGCCGGAGGAAGCGGCCTTCCTGGTGAAGGAACTGAACCGCAACCGCATCCAGTTCAACGAAGCGCAGCAGCGCATCCTCGAACTCGCGAAGAAGGACCCGAAGGTGCTGCCGGAGCTGGCGGCGCAGATGGCCGGTGCGGAGGAGGTTCCGGCGGAGGCGGTGCCGCTGCTGGTTGGTTTGGTTCGTAATGGGGGCATTCCTGCCCCCTCCGATGCAGGGGCCAAGAATGGCCCCGATACTCTCTCCACCGCCATCATCGCGCTCTCAAAAACAGACAGCGCTGAAGCCGTTCAAGCTACTTTGGCTGCGCTGGAGCCGCTCAAGAAGCTCCCGGACTCCGGCAAAGACTACGAAGCGGCCTTCAACGCCTTCTTGAACGCGCCGAAGCTCGAAAATCACCATCAGCTCGTCGAGCAGATCGCCGAGAAGGGCGAGTGGCCGGTGTCGATGTATGCGAATGCCGCGTTGCTGAACCTCGCGAACCGCAAAACGGGCAGTCCGGAGTCCATCCAGCTCACGCAGAAGGCGCTCGACAAGGGCTGGGCCGATCCGAAGCACCGCAAGCTCATCATCGACGCCATCAGCGCCTCCAAGCACATGCCCAGCGCCGCCAAGGTGCTCGCCTCGCTCGATGATGCCGATGCCGAGGTCAAAGGTGCCGCCGAACGCGCCGCGAAGGCTATGCGCATCCAGAAGATCGAGGATAAAACGCCGAAGCTCGCCACGCTGACGCTCGAGGACGCGCTCGCGGCCGTCTTGAAAGAAGCGGGCGATCTGGCGCTGGGTGAACAAGTCTTCACCCGGGCCACCTGCGTCGCCTGTCATACGACCCAGGAGTCCGAACCACAGAAAGGGCCCTATCTCGGCAACATCGCCCAAACTTACAAGCGGCCTGAACTGGCGCAGAACATCCTCGATCCGAACAAAACGATCGCCCAAGGGTTCGCGAGTGAGATGATCACGCTCAAAGACGGGACGCAGCAGATGGGCTTCATCACCCTCGAAGGCGCGGATGAGGTCAAGCTGCGCAACATCGCGTCCCAGGAGTTCATTTTTAGAACCGCCGACATCAAGCAGCGTCAAAAGCTGCCGATGAGCATGATGCCTCCGGGCCTGATGATGAACTTCACGGTGAAGGAGTTCGCGAGTCTGCTGGGCTATCTCGAGGCGCTGGCGAAGAAGTGAGGGCATCGTTCCAAGTTCCAGGTTTCACGTTTCAGGATCTTGAAACATGAAACTTGGAACCTCAACCGCACCGGGCGTGGCGGTCTGGCACCCTACGAAATCACTTCCTTCACGACGTGGCCGTGAATGTCGGTGAGGCGAAAATCGCGGCCAGCATGGCGGAAGGTGAGTTTTTCGTGATCGAGACCGAGTTGGTGAAGGATGGTGGCATGCAGGTCGTGCATGTGGACTTTGTCCTCGACGGCCATGTGGCCGATGTCGTCGGTGACGCCATGGGAGAGACCTGCCTTGAAGCCACCACCCGCCATCCAGACGGTGAAACCGAGCGGGTTGTGATCGCGGCCGGTGCCGTTTTTCTCAGCATAAGGCGTGCGGCCGAATTCGCCGCCCCACCAGACGATGGTGTCTTCGAGCAGGCCGCGTTGTTTGAGGTCGTAGAGCAGGCCTGCGATAGGTTTATCAACTGCGGCAGCGTGGTCGCCATGCTTGGGCAGATTAGAGTGCTGGTCCCAGGCGGGGTTGTTGGAATTGTCGCCGTAATTGACCTGGATGTAACGCACTCCCTGTTCAGCAAGACGACGGGCCATGAGGCATTGGCGACCGTAGTTGTCGGTCGGCTTCTCATTGATGCCGTAGAGCTTCAGCGTGGCCTCGGATTCGCCGCTCAGATCCATGACGCCGGGCGCATTGGTCTGCATGCGGGCGGCGAGTTCGTAGCTGCGGATGACGGCGTCGATCTCAGTGTCGCCAGGCATCGCCTTGGCGGCCTGCTCGGCATTCAACGAGCTGAGGAGGCTGAATTGTTTGCGCTGCTGCTCGGTCGTCCAGATGGAGTTCGTGATGTTCTTGATGGAGGCCTCGCTGGCAGGCTGGCCGCTGCGACCGACGGGGGTGCCTTGGAAAATGGCCGGCAGGAAAGCGTTGCCGTAGTTGCGCGGGCCGCCATTGCCAAGGGACGGACTGATGGTGACGAAGCCCGGTAGGTTCTCATTTTCCGCGCCGAGTCCATACATGACCCACGATCCCATGCTGGGCCGGATGAAACTGGTGGTGCCGGTGTGCAGGAACAGCGTGGCAGGACCATGAGCGACGCCTTCGGTGTGCATGCCATGCAGGAAGCAGAGGTCGTCGATGTGCTGATTGATGTGCGGAAAGAGATTCGAGCCCCAGTGACCGGTTTCGCCATGCTGCTTGAAGTCCCATAGCGGTTTCATCACGCGCTGGAGAGCGCCTTTGCCCGTCTTCGCGATCGCCCGCGAATCGGCGACCTCGATGATCTTGCCGTCGTCTTTGAGCAGACGCGGCTTGTAGTCGTAGGAATCGACGTGGCTCACGCCGCCTTGCATGAAGAGGAAAATGACGCGCTTGGCCTTCGGCTGGTGGTGCGCTCGTTTGACGGCCAGCGGGTCTGCCAGGGCGGCCTGGCTTTGCGCCATGGCCTGCCACGCCAAGTAGCCGAAGCCGCAGCCGGTGGTCTGAAGGAAGTCGCGTCGGGTGGAGAACATGGGGCGTTAACGCTGCGGCGCGGACGGATTTCGCCAAGAAAAAGCCCCATGAGCCACGAGGGCGCATGGGGCGGAGATCGAACGAGGCGAATTACAGCATTTCAGCCACGAAGGAACGCTCATCGACGAGTTCCTTGTTCGTGGCGGCGATCTTCGACTTGGCGAAGTCGTCCATCTCATAGCCCGTGATGACTTCGTAGCTGCCAGGGGTGGTCGTGCGGACGGGCATGCCGGCCCAGACTTCCGGATCGAAGCCGTAGAGGCCATTGCTCTTCACGGCGACGGAATGGATGGCGCCTGGGGTGACGAGCGAGCGGACGTGATCGACGAGCGCGTTGGCGGCGGAGGCGGCGGAGGAGGCACCACGAGCGGCGATGATGGCAGCGCCACGCTTGCCGACGGTTTCGCAGAACGGACCTTCCAGCCAGGCCTTGTCGTTGATGACTCCCGCTGCCGGTTTGCCGCCGATGGTGGCGTGCGCAAAGGCCGGGAACATCGTGGGGCTGTGGTTGCCGTAAATGAAGATGTCTTTCACCTCGGTCAGATCGACGCCGGCCTTCTGCGCGAGCTGGGTCTGAGCGCGGTTTTGATCGAGGCGCACCATGGCGGTGAAACGGTCCGGCGTGAGGCGCTTGGCCTGGGACGCGGCGATCATGCAGTTGGTGTTCGCGGGATTACCGACGACCGCGACGCGCGCGTCATCTGCGGCGACGGCGTCGATGATCTGGCCCTGGCCGATGAAGATTTTGCCGTTGTCCTTGAGCAAATCAGCACGCTCCATGCCCGGGCCACGCGGCTTGGCACCGACGAGGAGGCACCAGTTGGCGTCTTTGAAGCCCACGGCGGGATCGCTGGTCTGCACGATGCCTTTGAGCAGCGGGAAAGCGCAGTCATCGAGCTCCATCGCGACACCGGCGAGGGCCTGCATCGGCTTCTCAAAGGGAGCCTCGATGAGCTGGAGGATCACGGGCTGATCCGGGCCGAACATGGCTCCGGAAGCGATGCGGAAAAGGAGGGCGTAACCGATTTGACCGGCGGCGCCGGTGACTGCGACTCTGATGGGGGCTTTGGACATGACTTGGGGTGGTAGGAACGGCCAAGAGAGCAAGGGACGACGATTGGGCAACTGCGGGGGCGAGATTCGTGGCAGAAAATGCTTGGGCGTGCGGCTGAGTCCTGTTATAACCCCGATTTACCGAAATTTTGATGCTCCCGAAGTCTTTTTCGAACTCCCCCCAACCCAAGCACCTGCGGACCCTGATCGGGCGTGGGGTGATTGCTTCCCTGGTCGTGACATTTGGTGCTGGAACGACGGTGTGGTCCCAGACCGTGAGTGCCATGGCCCAGGCTGAAGCCCGGCGTCGTGCCATTCAGGTGAACAACGCGCGGGAGGAAATCGAGCGCGGATACCAGTTGATCGAGGAGAAGAAGGCGGAGGAAGCCTTGACGCTGTTCACAGCCACTTACGATTCGCTCCCGAACATCCCGCTGGCCCAGGAGCACCGGATGGCCGCGCGGAACGGCTATGTCGTCGCCGGCTGCCTGCACGCCCAGGCTTTGGCGGCAAAGGGGGATCTGGACGCAGCGAACAAGCTCATCGAGAAGCTGCTTTCACCCGAGGTCGCACCAAAGGACGCACGAGTGCTGGCGCTTCAGAAGCGGCTGGCCGAACCAGACCGGTTTCCGCCGGCTCTGACCGCCAAACATGTCGCGAACGTGGAGGCCGTGCAGACCTTGCTGCTGAAGGCGAATTCGTTCATCGAGATCGGGGATCCCGACAAGGCGATCGCGACTTACCAGGACGTGCTTCGCATCGATCCATACAGCAGCGCTGCACGGCGCGGCATGGAAAAGGCCGAGCAGCAGAAGCAGCGCTACTACAAAGCCGCCTACGATCACCAGCGCTCGAAGATGCTGTCTGCGGTGGATCAGACGTGGGAGGACCAACTTCCGCCAACCGTGCAAGACGTGAGCGCGATGTTTGGGGCGAGCATGCAGGCCAATGCCTATGGCCGGAGCGGGCGTGAAGCCATCACCCAGAAGCTGCGGACACTCATTTTTCCCACCGTGGATTTCGCCGGAGCCACGCTGGATGAGGTGGCGGAACTGCTCCGTGTGCGAAGCCGCGATCTCGACCCGGAAGGGAAGGGCGTCAGCTTTGTGTTGAATGTCCCTGACGATGCCCGTGGCAAGCCGATCAGCCTGAACCTCTCCAGCGTGCCCATTGAGGAGGTGCTGCGCTACGTGAGTGAAATGTGCGGCGTGACTTACAAGGTGGATGACCATGCGGTGACCTTCGTTTCCATCAGCGACCGCAATGGCGCCTTGATCTCCCGCACCTTCCGGGTTCCACCTGACTTCATCCAGAGCGCACCAGCGGGAGATGCGGCGGCTCCGCCCACCGATCCCTTTGCCCAGCAGGCCCCTGCTGGCGGCGGGTTGGTGATCCGCAGGATGGGAGCCAAGGAGTTCCTGGAGGCGCGTGGCGTGACGTTTCCCGAAGGAGCCAGCGCCTATTTCAATTCAGCCACCAGCATGCTGACGGTTCGGAACTCCGTTCCTAACATGGAGGTGGTGGAGACACTCGTCGAAGCGGCGGCCAAGTCTGCACCCAAGCTGGCTGTCGTCCAGATCCGCATGCTGGAGGTGAACCAGAAAAATGTCGAAGAACTCGGCTTCGACTGGCTGATGGGCGCTGTGGGCATGAATGGAAACAACGTTTTCCTCGGAGGAGGCAGTTCAGGGAGCGGCACACCTTTCAATGCCGCGAACTTTCCGTTTACTACGAATCTGACGATTCCTGCACAGACACTACAGGTGCCCAATCCGGTGCCTCCCCCGGCTCAGATCGCATTTGATGTTTTCCCAGCAATACCTGTCAACGGTGCGCTGGCCGGGCCGATCCCAGCTGGCGTGCCGAGGCCTGTTCCTTACGGTGGTGGTCCCATCACCTCGGGGATCAGGTCAGGGAGCTTGGCTGTGGAGCAAAACACAATTGACAGTTTGCTGCAGACTGGATCGGCAACTGGCGGTGGAGCAGTGGCCCCTGGGGTGCTGTCCGTGGCAGGTGTGTTTTCAGATCCCCAGTTTCAGTCAGTCATGCGAGGGCTCTCGCAGAAAAAAGGGATTGATGTGAATGCATCACCCAGCGTGACGACAAAGAATGGATTGAAAGCGCAGGTGGAAGTTACCCGCGAGTTCATTTATCCCACGGAATTCGAGCCGCCTCAGCTCCCGCAGGGGAGTGCCCGAGGATCGCAAATGATCGCCACTCCCACGACTCCAACGGCGTTTGAAATGAGAAAGACCGGGGTGACCGTGGAGGTCGAGCCGATCATCTCGGATGATGGCAGAACGATTGAACTCACCTTGACCCCTGAGCTGACGGAATTCGAAGGCTTCGTCAATTATGGTTCTCCAATCAATTCCCCGGCGAGTTTGTCTTTTTTGACCGCCCTTTTGAACCTCGATCCCACTGACGACAACGGTGCAGATACTCAGGTTTACGTGCCGCTTGCCCAGTCAGAGCAGCTTATAACACCAAACTTGATCCTCCAGCCAATCTTCAAAACACATAAAGTGCAGACGGCTGTGAAGATCTGGGATGGTGCCACGGTGGTTCTTGGCGGTGTGAAAATCCAAAAGCATACTGCGGTCAATGATCAGGTGCCGTTGCTCGGGAATCTGCCGTTTGTCGGGAGGTTCTTCAAAGGAGAAGTGATGCAGACCGAGACCAAAAATGTCGTGATCTTCGTGACGGTGAACGTGGTTGATCCATCGGGACAGAAGATCAATCGGGACACGGCTTCTGTGGCTAGGTAGAGACCTGCGATCTGGATCCAGAGCCATTAGGCCGCTTTGAGGTCGTTGAGCGGCGCTTGATCTCGACATCGGCGGTTGGCTGTGGCGATTCCACCAGTTCGCCGGTGAAGTTTCGCATCGCTCAGCCGCTGGCCAATCTGGCGAATCCACCCTGCCGTGAAGAGCCTGGACGGTGAGTTTGCGTTCCAGTTCGCTGGGGGGATGGGTCGATCCCTCCGCCGTGCGGTTCCTGATCACCAGCGCCCTCCTGGCGCATCCGCCTGGCATCATGAAGGCGACGAGCCTGACACTGTGGATAGGGATTCAAGGCTTTAGGTGCGGTCCGATGACGGCGATGACGGCTCGGCCTCCACCTTAAAGTTACCCAGAGGCAGAGCCAGATCTCAGCTTGGGGGCCCCGCTGGAGGTAGGCTGGCTCCTCCCGAGGTCGTAGCATTTACCGACCGGTGGCGTTACGAAACGACGGCGGAGATCGTGCGACAGCTGTCGCACCAACGTGTGGCGGGCTGCCCTTCCGCCTCGGCCGAGGTTTTCCTCCGCGCGCTGATGTCGCTGGATCAGACCCGGCCATTACGTTCCGTAGTACTGGACTGGTGCTCCGATGACACGGCTTACCCGTGTGCTGTAGCAGAGTCCTGGCACACCAACGGTGCGTCACGTCGCCTGAGTTCCCCGATTGTATTGATTGGCAGAGCCGTCGAAAAAGACCGATGGAACACTGATCGACGAATTCCGCGGCCACTTTGACCGTATGAAGCCCTCAACCAAATCCATGACTCGCACAGGAATCCTCGCCGGCGGCAATTTCATCATCGATCACGTCAAGATCATCGACGCGTGGCCGGAGCAGGACATGCTGGCGTTCATTCACGACGAGACATCATCCAACGGCGGCGGACCTTACAACGTGCTCAAAGATCTGGCGGCGATGCAGGTTGGCTATCCGTTGGAAGCGGCCGGACTCGTTGGCACGGATGCGAATGGCGACTGGATTCTGCGCGACTGCGCCGCCACAGGCATCGACACAACGCAACTGCATCAAACCGACGCCGCGCCGACGAGCTACACGGATGCGATGACGGTCCGCGGCACGGGCAGGCGCACGTTTTTTCATCAACTGGGCGCCAATGCCATCCTGGGAGAGGCGCACTTCGATTTCTGCCGCACGCAGGCCAAAATCTTCCACCTGGGCTATCTGATGCTGCTGACGGAGATGGACCGCCTGCCGCCCGACGGGCGCACGATGGCCGGCCGTGTGCTGGAGGCCGCCCAAGCCGCCGGTCTGCTGACGAGCGTGGATCTCGTAAGCTCCACGAACCCACAGTTCCGGCAGGTCACCGAAGCCTCGCTGCCCTTCACGGACTATTTGATCGTGAATGAGATCGAGGCGGGCCATGCGACCGGCGTTGATCTGAAATCAGCGCCACCCGATCTCGAAAAGATCAAGACCGCCGCCCTGCTGCTTCTCGCGCAAGGCGTGCGCCGCGAGGTCATCATTCATTTCGAGGCCGGAGCCGTGGTCGCTGAAAAAAACGGCACCGTGCATCATCAGCCCTCTCTCAAACTGCCTGCTGGCTTCATCGCTGGAGCCACAGGTGCGGGAGATGCCTTTGCTGCCGGTTATCTGCACGGCACGCACGAAGGGTGGCCAGTGGCCGAACGTCTGCGTCTGGCCGTCTGCACCGCCGCGATGTGCCTGACGCATCCCACGCCGTCGCAAGGGCTGAAGCCGGTCGCGGATTGCCTGAGGCTGGTGAGCGATCTGGGCTTTCGCGAAGCAAAGTAGCCGCCTCGCTCCGCGAGACGAGCCTGTGGCTAGGCAGTGTTTTAAAACCTCAAAAGGCGAGAGAAAGAAGTTGTACTCACGGGTTGGATAACGGAT
>NZ_JACSRD010000236.1 GCF_014879935.1 Prosthecobacter sp. | reverse complement strand
CTTGGGCGACACCTCCCTCTGCCGCTCGACCACCCGCCGCACCTCAGGACGATGCGGCAGCCCCGATCGACGCGGTTTCGACGGCTGGCTCATGCCGCGATGAAATAAACTCCCCGATGACGCCGCAAGCAAAAACTCACGCCGAATCAACAACGCGCCAACATCGCGCCAACAACGCACCCCGGAGCGCGGACCTCCGAGTCCGCAGCGGGTCGTCCACGAACTCGACGCTCAAGCCCCCCAGCCTTTCCGCAAGCACGGTGATCACCGGTTTGGCCGCGGTCGGCTGGATCAAGCGAGCGCGCTGCCTGTCTGCCGAGTGCTGCGGGCTCGGAGGCCCGCGCTCCTTCACGAGCACCCGCCAACAACGCACCAACAACGCACCCTGGAGCGCGGACCTCCGAGTCCGCAGCGGGTCGTCCGCAGCACCAACGCACAAGCCACCCGCCGTGCCGCAAGCACGGTGATCACGGTTTGACTGCGGTCGGCTGGATGCAGCGAGCGCGCTACAGGTTTGCCGAGCGCTGCGGGCTCGGAGGCCCGCGCTCCTTTCCAGCCTCGGCTGCGGAAGCTCGATCCGAGCTTCCGCCACTGACCGGGACGTCACGCCGATGCCTTCGCCTTCTTCTCGGCAGCCAGCGCGGCTTTTTCGGCGGCGAGCTGGGCGGCAGCGGCGGCGAGGCGGGCTTTCTGCTTGGCCTCGTATTCAGCGAGCGTCTTGGCGCGGGCTTCGGCGCGGCGGGCTTTGGCCTCCTCCTCGATCTGGGCGGCTTTTTGACGCTCGGCGTCCTGCTGGGCTTTGGTGGCGGCCACCTCAGCGGCTCGCTTTTCCTGCTCGAGACGGACGGCCTCCTTTTCGGCCTGGATCTTGGCCTTGGCAGCGGCTTTCTCGGCCTCGGCCTGCTCTTTGGCAAGACGCGCGGCCTCCTTGGCGGCAGCCTTTTCCGCATCGGCCTGCTCTTTCGCGATGCGGGCAGCTTCTTTCGCCGCAGCCTTCTCGGCGTCGGCCTGTTCCTTCGCCAGGCGGGCAGCCTCCTTCGCAGCGGCCTTCTCGGCATCGGCTTGTTCCTTGGCGAGGCGGGCGGCCTCCTTGGCTTCGGCAGCGGCGGCCTTTTCAGCGTCTTTCTGGGCCTGGGCGGCGGCTTTGGCCTCGGCAGCGGCGGCCATCGCGGCCATGCGCTCGGCCAGGAGACGTTCCTTCTCAGCGGCTTTCTCGGCAGCCTCCTGTTCCTTGGCAAGGCGTGCGGCCTCCTTCGCGGCGGCCTTTTCAGCCTCGGCCTGCTCCTTCGCCACACGGGCGGCTTCCTTCGCGGCTTCCTTTTCTGCGAGCGCCTGGGCCTTGGCAGCCGCTTTTTCGGCGGCTTCCTGCTCCTTGGCGATGCGGGCGGCCTCCTTGGCTGCCTCAGCGGCGGCTTTCTCGGCCTCCTTTTGCGCCTGCGCGGCGGCCTTTTCAGCCTCCTTTTGAGCCAGGGCGGCCGCTTTGGCCTCGGCAGCAGCCAGAACGGCGGCGAGCCGCTCGGCAATGGCACGTTCCTTCGCGGCGACCTTCTCGGCAGCCTCACGTTCCTTGGCAAGACGGGCCGCTTCCTTCTCCGCCAGCGCCCGGGCCTTTGCTTCCTCCTTCTCGGCCAATTCCCTGGCCTTGATGGCAGCAGCGGCGGCACGCATGGCCTCGAGTTCGAGCTGGGCCTGTGCCTTGGCGGCGGCGATGGCCGCCTCCTTCTCAAGACGGGCGGCTTCCTTGGCCTCCAACGCGGCGATTCGCGCAGCTTCCTTCTCCGCGAGCGCCTGGGCCTTGGCAGCCTCCCGGGCCGCAATGTCCGTAGCCACCTTGGCCTCCAGCGCGGCGGTGAGTTGCAGCGCATAATCGGTCAACTGCTGGCTGAGCTCCGCAGCCGTGGCCGCCAGCGCCGGGGCGGATTCGTCAAGCACGCGGGGCTGCACTTCCAGTTCCTGCAGTTTCTGGGCGGTGTCAGTGAGAAGGGAGACAAATTTGGGGTCGAGCTTGGTCATCGCGGTGGGGGGTCTGAAAACGGGCGGGCATGAATGATCAGAGATGGGCAGGTGTAAAGGAGAGAAGGCCTTGGGGAAAGATGTCCGGATGGCGGGGAGGCTTGACCGCCCGGCCTCTCCTGCCGACACCTGTGGATGCGCATTCTCCCGCCCATCCTGCCCCTGCTTGCCTTCGCCATCGCCTGCCAAGGGGCGGAGCATCCCCCGGTCTGTCTGGACGCGAACCAGATGTCCATCGCGACGGGCAAGCCTTCGCTGGTGCTGATGTCAAAAGGCTCCACGCACATCCCGGTGTGGTCGTTGTCGGGCGGCACGGAGGGGCAGTCGGTGTGCGGCATCGTCGTCGGCCTCCCCAAAGGGTGCGCGGCGGTGAAGGTCGAGATCGTCGTGACCACGACGGACGAGACGACGAGCCCCGAGTTTCAAGATGTCTATCGTGTCCACCTGTCGCAGATGGTCGCGGGCGGGCCGTTCACCGAGCGCTATGCGCTGGGCCAGCCGGTGCGCACCGCGCTGTCTGCCGCCGCCTTCCATTCGCGAACGATCCTGCTGGAGTCCTACTACGAAGTCGTGCCCGACACGCCGCTCACCGTGCGCATTCAACGCGAACCCGGTGATCCCGGCGACACGTTCATCAAGCCCACGGGGCTGGCCGCCGTGAAGGTGACGCCGCTGAACGCCCTCCCGAAACCGCACGTGGTGCAGGACGTGAGCGGCTACAATTCGTGGCCGATGATCCACGCGATCGGCGACAAGCTGGTCTGTGTGTATGGCCGCGGCAAAGGGCATTCCATCGCCAGCGACGATCGCGCCGTTTACGCCCGCACCTCCACCGATGGCGGAGCAACGTGGACGCCGGAGACCGTGGTCGCCGACGCGTCCGGCTATGGCGAGGTCGCGGTCGGGAAAGGGCTGGATGCGACCGGGGCGATGCTGCTCTGGGTGCGCCGCATCGGCAAAAACGAGTGGCACCACGACCTCTACCGCAGCACCGACGGAATCACCTTCACGCGCATCGCGACGCCGACACTCGCCGTGCGCCCGATGCAGATCACCGATGTCTTCAGCGTCCCGAAAGTCGGACTCATGGCGCTGTGGTTCGGCGGCGATTACAGCGACAAGCCCACGCAATCCTGGGGCACGATGACCAGCAGCGACGATGGCAGGACGTGGACGCAAACACCTGTCGAAACCGGTTTGCTGAAACCCGACTGGCCGACCGAACCCGCCGCCGTTTACCTCGGCGATGGCAGGATCCTCGCCATCGCGCGCACGGAGACCGGGCCCGCGCAGTTCCAGATCATCTCCACGGACCACGGAGCCACGTGGACTCGCACGCGCACCAACATCAGCGATGTCACGGCCTCCACGCCGAGCCTGATCCTCGACGCCAAAACGGGGCTGCTGAGCAACTACTACTATGAGCGCGGCCGCGGCATCCTGCGGCGTCGTGTCGTCGATCCCGATCTCGTGTTTGACCATCCGCTGAGCTGGCCCGGCTCCGAGGCCATCGCCATCGGCAGCAAGGTCACCTTTGATGCCGGCAACGCGAACGCCACGGTCATCGGCGGCAAGCACTACGTCTCGTTCTACTCCGGCAAGGCACCGGACACCTCCGTCGTCGTCTCCGCCGTCCCAGCCCCGAAATAGCGGTGCGCACCGTCCTCGGTGTGGCCCGCTTTGCTGACGGCCGCGACGGCTCAGTCCACAAACAGCATCTCGTTCCCGGCGAGCAGCGCCTGCGCATACTGCGACCACGTGACGGCCTCCTTTTCCCGACCGCTGACGAAGGCGCGGGCGACTTCTGCCTCATGAGCGCTGGGTTTGCGGCCAAACAGACGCGCATAAACCGCATCCACGTCGTGCTCCATCGCCCAGCGGCCAAACGCATCCGCCTGCTGCTGCATGAAGGGTGAATTGAGTGCAAACAGCCCCTGCAACGGAGTGATCGTCTCCGTGCGCCACGGATTGTGCGCTCCGGGATCGGGCACGTCGTGGATTCGCAGCATCGGATCCATGTCCTGACGATCGGATGCGCCGTAGAGAGAGCGGCGGGTGTTCTTCATATCGCTGATCGCTGCGGCCGGACCGCCCATCTTGAGATCGATCTGCCCGGAGGCCGAGAGAATCGCATCGCGCCACGATTCCCAATCAAGGCGGCGACGCAGCATGCGGGCGTAGAGCTTGTTCTCTGGATCACGCTTCTCCGATTCTGCGGCCACGACGCTGCTCTGCTGCCATGTCGCCGAGTTCAAAATCTCGCGATGCAGCCACTTGATCGACCAGCCGTGCTCCATGAAGCGGCCGGTGAGATCGTCGAGCAGCTCGGGATGCGTCGGCAGCTCGCCGAGGTTGCCGAACTCGCTCGGGGTATCGACCAAACCGCGGCCGAAGTGATGTTTCCACACGCGATTGACGATCACGCGTGCCGTGAGAGGCGCCGCATCCTCCACCAGCGCCTGGGCGAGCTCCAAACGACCGCTGCCCGTGGAGAATTTGCGCGGCAGGCCGGTTTTCGACGGGAATGCGGACAGGAAACGACGCGGCACAGTCTCGCCGAGGTCGTTTGGATTGCCGCGCTTCATCAGTTCGAGATCGCGGGCCATGCCCATTTTGTAGTCAAGCTTTGTACCGTGCTCCTTCTCCTTGTTCACGACAAAGAGCGCGGCCTCCTCGACGGCGTTGGCCATCAGCATGTTGAAGTGTGGTGTGCTGCTTTTGATCGCATCGATCTTCGTCTGCAAAGCGGCGGTCTGCTCCTTCAGATCCTTCGGCTTCTTCTTCGCCAGCTCCTTGATCTGCTTTTCGAGCGACGCGACATCGCCACGAGCCTTCTCCACCGGTCTCCAGAACTCATCGCTCATCGTCGGCAATTCGGAGAGCTTCACCGACGCGAACACGCCGGCGAGCGCGTAGTAGTCCTGCGCCGTGATTGGGTCCGATTTGTGATCGTGGCAACGCGCACAGGCCAGCGTCAGCCCCAGGAACGTGCGGCCGATGGCATCCACATGCTCCTCCCATTCGTCGGCGACGGTCGTTTTGATGATCTCCGGGGGCAGTTGCAGCTCTTTGAAATAAGTCGGGCTCAGGCCGATGAAGCCGAGCGCCACGCGGTCCTTCGGTCCACACTCCGGGAGGAAGTCCGTCGCAAGCTGCCGGACCACGAAGCGGTCATACGGCATGTCTTCATTGAACGCCTGCACCACCCAGTCGCGGTAGAGGTAGGAATACTTGGTCGAGTCGAGCCAGTCCGGCGTCTGATCCACATAACGCGCCAGATCAAGCCAGTGACGGGCCCAACGCTCGCCGTAGTGGGGATTGGCCAGGGTGCTGCGCACTTTGTCGGACCAGTTTGACGTTTCCGACACGTCGGATGGTGGCAGGCCGGTCAGATCAAACGACAGTCGTCGCTGCAACACACGCTCGTCCGCCCTAGGCGCCGGCTTCATGCCCGCTTTCTCCATTTGAGCGAGGACGTAGTAGTCAATTCGAGTTTTCGGCCAAGTGGTGTCCTTCACCTTGGGAAGAGGCGTCCGTTTCAGCGGTGCAAAGGACCACGGCACAGGCCTCGGGCCTTCGTCTTTCTTCGCAACGACCATTCCCGCTGAAGCCAGCAGCATCAGCGCAGTCGGGAGCATTTTGGTGACGGGCATGCCACACTTACTGCGGCTGCCACGTGATGCTTTCATGACCGGCCGCATCCAGCTTGTGAATTTTTTCACAAATCCCGGTTGCCGCGCTTATTCACACTGGAATACTGCGCCCATGGCCTCCCCCGTCCAGTATCTCCCCGGCAAAGAACCTCACGCCCGCGAACATCGTCTGATCTTCAAAAACGTGGATCGCGTCGGCTGGAACACCTCCATCGAATGCGCCATCGCCGACGGCGGTTACGAGATGCTCAAAAAGGCCCTCGGCATGGAGCGCAGCGCCATCACGAACGAGGTGAAAGCCAGCGGTCTGCGTGGTCGTGGCGGTGCGGGCTTCCCCACCGGCATGAAATGGGGCTTCATCCCGCCCACGAACACCAAGCCCGTCTATCTCATCTGCAACGCTGACGAATCCGAGCCCGGCACCTTCAAAGACCGCTACATCCTGCATCAAGACCCGCATCAGCTCATCGAGGGCATGACCATCGCCTGCTACGCGGTGGGGGCCAAGCTGGCCTACATTTACATCCGCGAAGAATTCCCCCAGGCCGCGATCATCGTCGAAAAAGCCATCGCGGAGGCCCACGCGAAGGGCTTCCTCGGCAAAAACATCCTCGGCAGCGGCTTTGACTGCGAAATCTACGTCCACCGCGGCGCCGGAGCCTACATCTGCGGCGAGGAGACCGGCCTCATCGAGTCCCTCGAAGGCAAGCGCCCCTACCCGCGCATCAAGCCGCCCTATTTCCCCGCGGCACTCGGACTCTACATGAGCCCGACCATCGTGAACAACGTCGAGTCCCTCTGCCATGTGAAACACATCCTGCAGATGGGCGGCGCGGAATACGCCAAGCTCGGCACGCCGAACAACACCGGCACCCGCATCCTCTGCGTGTCCGGCGACGTGCAAAAGCCCGGCTATTACGAAATCCAGGTCGGCAAGCTCACCATGGGCGAGGTCATCAACGACCTCTGCGGCGGCTTGAAGCCCGGCCGCAAACTCAAAGCCATCATCCCCGGCGGCTCCTCCGCCAAGGTCCTGCGTGCCGACGAGAAGTTTAAGCTCAAAGACGGCCGCGAACTCACCATCATGGACATCCCGATGGACTTCGACACCATGGCCGCCTGCGGCACCATGGCTGGCTCCGGCGGCGTCATCATCATGGACGACAGCCGCAGCATGAGCTGGGTCATCAACAACCTGAACAACTTCTACGCCCACGAGAGCTGCGGCCAGTGCACCCCCTGCCGCGAAGGCAGCCTGTGGATGAAAAAGATCAGCGACCGCATCGTCTCCGGCAACGCCAGCCCCGACGACGTGGACACGCTGGAGCAAGTCGCCGTGCAAATCGACGGCCGCACCATCTGCGCCTTCGGCGAAGCCAGCGCCTGGCCCACGCAGAGTTTCGTCCGCAAATTCCGCGACGAACTCAAAGCCGACTGTAAAGCCGACCTCGCCGGGAAGATCGTCAACGAAGAGACACTCGTCGCGGCGGCGAGCTTGGTGGTTCAATGATGGAGCGCTGACGGGTCGTCGGTAGTCATCAGAAACTCGACAGAGAATGTCTCTGTCGGGTAAAACGCTGGCATGCATAGTGCCAACCCAACTCAGACGGCAAAGCCGAAAAGGTCTGTCTTCAGATGGTTGGTGTTTATCGTCGCGTCTCTCTCCGGCTTGTTCGTCGCCGCGATGGCAATTGCGGTTGTTGAAATCACCTTTTTCCCGGAACACGCCGCGAAGAAACTTCGCCCGACACAAGTCCACACTGTCATCAAAGATCTTCGTCTCGCGATTCATTCATATGAGATCGAATACAATCGGCTCCCGATCCTTGGAGCCACTTCACATCATACAGACATTGCCATCCGTACGCAGGGGCCAATCTTGCCTGCTTTGCTTGGCAAAGAAGCTAGCGAACTGAATCCCCGCTCCATCAGATTCTTTGACAGCCCCTTCGACAGTGACCGTAGATTCGGCCTCTGGAAGGATGACAATGAATGGGCGCTCCGTGACCGCTGGGGCGAGCTCTATTACCTGATCCTCGACACGAATGAAGCCAAGAAGATCACCAATCCCGAATTCGGAGCCGACCAGTCAAACCCGAAGTATGCGGAGAAATGCAGACAGACTCCGCCTCCGCCCACATTGCCAGCCGAAGTCATCATCTACTCCTCCGGTCCAGATCGCGATCCCAAGACTTGGGAAGACAACATCTGTTCGTGGCACCAGTGACATCACTCGAGAACACCGAATTTGCCCTTCTCTGCGGTTCTTTCATCTCTCGCGGTGTGGATGGATTCCACCGCCACCGAGCGTAACTCCTGCATGAAACCCGCACTGCTCCTACTCGCGCTCACGTCCTCGCTTTTCGCTGCGGAGCGGCCGGAGGTCACGGTGCCGCGGCAGACGAGCGGCGACACGGCGGTGCAGCCGACTTGGGAGGAATCTTTGACCATCACTGTCGGCACGAAGGACGCGGACATCGTCGGGAGCGACCAGCGGGCCATCCAGGCGGCGGTGGATCATGTGGCGAGGCTGGGCGGCGGCACAGTGCGCATCAAGGCGGGCACCTACCGGCTGCGAAACGCCGTCTATCTGCAAAGCGGCGTCCACCTCATCGGCGAGGGCGACAAGACGCTGCTCATCAAAGAGCCCTCCACCACCATGCCGCTGAAGCTCGACAGCGACTGGTATGACCAGGAGATCACCCTGCACGACCCCACCGGCTTCCGCGTGGGCGATGGCGTGTGCCTGCGGGCGAAGGACGCCAAAACCGGCCGCCAGACCGTGCTCAAGCGCACGCTCACCGCCCGCAGCGGCAACCGCTTCAAGCTCGACAAGCCCCTGCGCGAAAACCTCTGGCAGATGAACGATGCCACCTGCGCCACGCTCTTCCCGCTGCTCAGCGGCGAGTTCGTGAACGACCTGCGCATCGAAAACCTCGTGCTCGACGGCAACCGCGAGCACAACGCCGAGCTCGATGGCAACTACGCCGGCTGCATCTTCCTCCAGGACTGCAACCGCATCCACATCCGCGGCGTCACCGCCCGCAACAACCACGGCGACGGCATCTCCTGGCAGATCTGCCACGATGTCATCGTCGAGAACTGCGTCAGCGAGAACAACAAGAACCTCGGCCTGCATCCCGGCAGCGGCTCGCAGCGGCCCGTCATCCGCAACAACACCCTGCGCGGCAACGACATCGGCATCTTCTTCTGTTGGGGCGTCAAATACGGCCTCGCCGAGCAAAACACCATCGAGGGCAACCGCGTCGGCATCTCCACCGGCCACCGCGACACCGACAACCTCATCACCGGCAA
>NZ_JACSRD010000097.1 GCF_014879935.1 Prosthecobacter sp. | reverse complement strand
ACTGCTCGCTTTCGCCGCTGTCATCGATTGGATGCAGCCGCTCAAGAGGTTTTAAAACACTGCCTAGCATTTGATGATGCGGCACTCTTTACTGAACTCACCGCATGAAAACGGCAGCGCTCATCCTTTTTGTCCTCCTCCCTTTGCTCCACGCGGCAGAGCCGCTGCGGCTCATGCAGAACCTCGATGGCGATCTTTCCTTCACCGGCGACACTCCGGCTGAATCGAAAGCGAAGCTCGAAAAGCTCGTCGATGACATCGCGAACGGCCCCGCAAAGTCGCTCATGTGGTCCATCGGAGCGGGTTCAGACATTCTGTATTATCCGACGAAGGTCGCCAGCACCTGGGGCTGGCGCGTGACGAAATACAACGACGATCCCAAGTGGAAAACGCGCATCGAGCGCTGCCGCATCGCCACCGAGGCCGGACTCGACGCGCCACGCATCGTGGGTGATCGCGCCAAGCAGCGCGGCATGGCTTTTTATCCCTCCTACCGGATGAATGACGCGCACTACTGCAGCGATCCGCTTCATTACCCGCTCACCGGTCGCTTCTGGATGGAGCATCAAGACGCCAGTCTCGGTGCCTCGCCCGTGCCGGAATACGAAGGCTACAAGCACCTGCTCAATTACGCCCGCGACGAAGTCCGCGCTTACCGTCTCGCGATCATTTTCGAGGCCATGGATCGCTACGCCGATGTGATGGATGGCTTCGAACTCGACTTCAATCGCTTCCAAATCTTCTTCCCTCCCGGCGAGGCATCCAAACATGCGCACCTCATCACCGCGATACTCGTGCGCATCCGCGAGCATCTCGATCTCCTCGGTGAAAAGCGGAAGCAGCATCTCAAACTCATCGTCCGCGTGCCTCCCGCGCTGAAGAACTGCGCCTGGGCCGGTCTCGACATCGAGGCGTGGACCTCGCAGCGCCTCATCGACGCGCTCATTCCCGCACAGGTCATGACTTTGGCCCACGACATGCCCATCGATGAGTTTGTGCGCCTCGCCAAACCGGCGGGCTGCGAGGTCATCGGCTCGCTTTACGGCCGCTCCGGCTACATCTGGCCCTTTTCCGACAAACACGACAGCGCCGCGTATGCCGCTGAAGTTTCCCGCACGCCCACCGGGCCGCAATTTCTCGGCGCGGCGCTCAATCAACGCCATCTCGGCGCCTCCGGCCTCCAGATCTACAATCTGATCCTCCACGCGCAGCCACAGATCGTGCAGTCACTCACCACGCAGCAGGGCACGCGGCGTTTCCTCGTCACCCAGCCCTACTTTCACGATCACAGCGACACTTATGAATATCGCAAACAGCTCCCCGTTTCGCTGAAAACGGGCGAGCCCTCCTCGCTGCGTCTCCTCATCGGCGAAGACGCCTCGAAAAGCACCGCGTGGCTCCGACTCGGCCTTCACGGTGCCAATCAAGCCTACGACGATGTTTCCCTCTCCATCCAAATCAACGGCCACAGCCTCCACGCGGGCTCCGCATCGAAAAACATCGTCGTCACCACCGGCAAGCGTCACGGCATCGCCTCATGTCCTCCCACCGAAGCCTATGCGCAATGGCCCGTGCCTGTGACGTATCTCCAGCACGGCTGGAACGAT
The DNA here is from genome assembly GCF_014879935.1 of Prosthecobacter sp. Taxonomy (GTDB): domain Bacteria; phylum Verrucomicrobiota; class Verrucomicrobiia; order Verrucomicrobiales; family Verrucomicrobiaceae; genus Prosthecobacter. The sequence goes on along the minus strand of NZ_JACSRD010000097.1, from coordinate 33,252 downwards.
CTCCAAATCATGCTCCAGCATGCCGCGAAGCCTTTGAAGCTCGTCGAAACCGAAATCACCCTCCAACCATGAACCACCTCACCGACTACGAACGCGATGGCGTCATTCTGCATCGCAGCTTCCTCAGCGCCGATGAAGTCGCCGCCGTGCGTGCCGAGCTGGATCGCTACATCCGTGACGACCTCGCCAGCAAGCCGCTGAATGCCCGCACGCTCGAAAAGGACGAAAAGACCGTCCGCAATCTCTGGCGGCTCGAAGAGCACAACGACTTCTTCCGCGCTCTCGGCGAGCGGGCGGACATCAAGGCCCTCATCGCACCGCTGGTGCATGGCGAACCCGTTTTGTGCGCCGTCGAAACCTTCAACAAACCCGCCCGCATCGGCTCCGGCGTGCCGTATCATCAAGACAACGCCTACTTCTGCCAGACACCGCCCGACATGCTCACCGTCTGGATCGCCATCGACGCCGTCACCCAGGCGAACGGCCCCGTGTTCTTCGTCAAAGGCTCCCACAAGGCCGGCATGCTGCCCACCAAGCCCAGCGGCGTTCGCGGCAACAGCATCGGCCTCGCCGAAACACCCGCCGTGCCGCTCAACGATCAGTTTTGCGGACTGTTGGAGCCCGGTGATGCCACCATCCACCAGTGCGAGACCATCCATCACTCCGCGCCGAATACCACCGAGCACTCGCGACTTGGCCTGCTGCTCGTTTATCGCGGCTCCCACACGAAAACCGATCCCAAGCTCAAGGAAGCCTACACCGCCGCCGCGACCGCCACGCCACCGGCGTGAGGAAAGACGCGTCAAATTCCAAGTTCCGGGTGGTTTCGCTGCGTGGGCTGAGTGGCCCGGACGGGTTGCTGAGATGTCACGGAATGAGGCTCGCTTTGAGACGGAAGAATTTCCGGCCTTCGGTCCAGGGGACGCGGACGCGGTAGTGATTGAGCCCGCCGGACTGGGCTACGAACTCGCCGGTGCCGTCGGTCCACTCGCCGAGGTCGTTGGACAGGGAAGGGGTGAGGATCACATCGGTCTTGGTGGTCTCGATGGAGTAGTTGAACCACATCTCGGTGCTTTGTGGCTCATTGGTCAGTGGATTGGCAAAGTCAGCGACCAAGGGGGATCCGCCAAAGACGTATTCGTGGAGGTTGCTGCGGCCGTCACCGTCGTCGTCGGCATCGGGGCCGGTGAGGTGGGCGTTGCCGAGCTGGTTGGCGGGGAAAAGGCTGTCCAGCCACTGCGCGTAGGGCGGCCCGCTGGCGAAGGTGGGCGTGTATTGGATGTTGTCGAGCCAGCAGGCATCGAGGCCGGCCTCTCCGCTGGCGTTTTTGATGTAGCGCCACCGCAGCGTGTGCTGGCCTGCGGGGACATTGCGACTGAGCGTGGCCCAGGGGATGTTGTTTCCACTGCTGTTGCCGCTGATCTGGTCGATAACGGTGCCGTCGATCTCGAAGCGGAAGTAGTCGGCGTTTGTTTCGGACGACACTGTCCAGGCAAAGCTGACGGTCCCGGGGCCCATCACCTGGGTTTCGATGCTGCTGCTGCGGCTGTCGGCGATGAAGAAGGGGGAGATGAGGGCGCTCACGCCGTCGGAGGTTCGGCGGTTCTGCATGATCCAGTTGCCAGGGCCGGGCATTTCCCACTGGAGGTCGGGGTTGTTCAGCACACTGCCGAGAAAGACGGGCGCTTCAGACACCTCGACCTGATCGACCCACACGCGGTCCTCACCATCCGTGTAGCTGTCGTCCTTGGTGTAGGTCCATCGTGCGGTGTGGATGCCGGCGGGCACAAAAAAGCCCAGATGGCGGTCATACCACGGCTGGTAGCCGCTGCTCTGCCAGAGCTCCTCCCCATCGATGGAGAAGCGGAACCAGTCGTAGCCGCCTTCGGTGTCCACCTGGAACCAGAACGAAAGGAATGCCGGTCCCTGCACCGTCGTCTCCAGCCAGCTTTGCTGATCGTGGGTGATGGTGCCGCTTTGGGCTGCATCCACACCGTCATGATTTGAGGAACCGGGAAAAGTCCACGCGGCATCACCACCGGTGGTGAAGACGAGCTGCGGAGCATCCAGAGCCTGCGCCAGGCCGGAGGCGACCTCGCTCACGTTGATCACCAGCGTCTTGGAGTCGCTGCCGTCGGCATTGGTGGCGGAGATGGTGGCATTGTAGCTGCCTTCGCTGGTCGGCGTGCCGCTGATGCCTCCGGTGGACGGATTGATGGCGAGGCCTGGGGGCAGGTTGGACGCTGAAAAGCTGCCCGGGGCATTCGTGGCGGTGATCTGGTAGTTGAAGACCACGTTCAGCACCGCCTGTGCGACCAGCGGGCTGTTGATGACGGGTGGCGTGGGCAGGCGCGGTCCGATGTTCAAGGCGAGAGTGGCGGTGCCTGTGCCGAGGCTGTTCGTGGCACCGAGGGTCACATTGAAGCTGCCCTGCTGGATCGGTGTGCCGCTGATCAAGCCGCTGGCGCTGAGGTTCAGTCCCGGAGGCAGTCCCGTGGCGGAAAACGACTGCGGATTCTCCGTGGCTGCGATTTGATAGGAGAAGGCGGATTCGACATTGCCGGAAGCGGTCAACACGCTCGTGATCGCCGGAGGCGCGGTCGGAGGCGTGATGTTTGTGCCATGCAGCGTCAAGGTGAGGCCCGTGAGCGTCCCTGCGGAGCCGGCCACGGTGTCACTGACATTCACCGTCCAGGTGCCCGCTGCGGACTCACCCCAATGGCGCACGCTGGAGAAGGTCCAGTCGAGATCGAGATTGCCGTCGTTGGAGTGCGCGTTGAAGAGCTTGCTCACGGTGCCGGCGGGGGAGGTGAGCTTCACGTTGAGATCGCCGCGGCGGCCGTGAGTGGCCGTCACATGCAGTGTGGCGTGCTCCACTCGCATGAGCACGCTGGCAGGAATGGTGAAGGTCACGTTTGTGCCGCCACTGCTGCCATCAGGGATGGCGGTGGAGAGACCGGTCTGCGATTGCTGCTGGGTCACCTGCGGACCGAGGTTTGTCCAGGTGCTGGCCAGGTTCACCGCCGCCTGCGCGTTGATCAGCCCGGCGCCGAATTCATGGTTAAAGGAAAAACCAGCGCCGTTCGTGACCCAGTCCGCGTGCGCGGGGCTGATCTTCCGGGCGCTGCGGATGAGGATCTCCTTCACATCCCGCCAGCCGAGTTGCGGACGGCTTTCCAGCAGCAGCGCCACCACTCCGGCAGCCAGGGGCGTGGCCGAGGAGGTGCCGCCAAAGCTGTGGGTGTAGCCGCTGTTCGTCGTCGTGGTGCTGATGCCACGATGGCCGGATGCGGTGTCATTGGAAGGTGAACACACCAGCACATTGGCACCGGGCTCGGAGTAGGCGCTGCGGGCGCCGCTGTCGTTCAGCGCGGCGATGGAAAAGGTGTAGATCGAGTTGGCATAGCCGTCGTAGTTCGAGTTGTCACCGACGCTGCCGCCATTGCCCGCCGCCCACAGCCAGATGCTGCCCAGGCCGCCACGGCCGACGGTCGCCCCATTCTGCAGCGCGGCTTTGACCAGCGGGCCGGCATCACGCAGGTCCGCGCCATCATCGGCGGGGCCCCAGGAGTTGCTGTAGAGATGGATGACGTCGTTCTTCCAGGTCAGTGCCTCCGCTTCGTCCGCATCGCTCACATTCGCGGCGATCAGGCGCAGCCCGACCAAGGTGGCCATCGGTGCGGAGCCGGACACGCCGGAGCCGTTGTTTCCACGCGCCCCGGCCACGCCAGCGCAGGCGGTGCCATGCGTGTCGCTGCTCGCATTGCCCGTGGGATCATCCGGTGTGGCATCATTCCAATCGTGGTCATTCACCGTGTCCGCATTCGGAGCCAGGTCAGGATGTGCCACTTCCAGGCCGTCATCCACGATGCCCATGCGAATGCCCGTGCCGAGGTAGCTGTCCCACACGCTGGTCACATTCACATCCACGCCCGCCACACCTGGACTCTGGCCGGTGTTGCGCAGATGCCACTGATAGCCCGGATTGCCGATGGCGTAGCTGAAGTAGGTATCGTTCGGGATGAGCCGCCGCTTTTGAATCCGCGCGAGTTGCGGCTCAGCGCTCAAAACACCTGGCAGCGACTTCAATTGCTCCAGTTTCGTCAGGGAATCGCCCGCAGCACGCAGGGTGAGCAACACATGACCGGGGGCGTAGGAGGGTTTCTCGACCGCCACGGCACCGACGGCGGCAGCCGCCGCTTGCTCATCAAAACCTTTCACCACTTTCAACAAGACGCGACGTGTCAAAATGCGGCGCGAGGACTCATCACGCGGCTTTCCCTCCTCATAGAGCACGATGTCAGCTCTTTGGCCGGATGCCGCCTCCGTCTCGCGGGCCAGTTGGCGCATGTCTCCGAGATTCTTTCCCTTGCGTGCTGTTTTCGTCCCTTTCTGACCCCGGGCAGCCGCCTTCTCCGCCACTTCGTCCAAGGCCAGCTCGAACCCGCGTTTCCGGCCGCCATCGTGGATCTCAAAACGCGTGCGTGTCTCCGCAGGTGCTTGCTGCGCCCACCCGACACCTCCGGCTTGAAGCACCCAGGTCGAAAGCAGGAGCAAGAGAAGGCGGTGGAGCATGACGGCTGGTCCGCAGCCTAGCGGCACGACCGGTTTTCATCAATGACTGAGTGATCCAGGCAGTGGCGTCACCACCACAGGAGGCCTTGTGTGAAGTGCGTCCGGCGGCCGTTTTAGCCGCATGCCGTCATTTCCGAAACCTTCCTTCACCTACAGCTACAACGTCAACACGGAGATCGCCGCTCTCCGCAAGTGGCGTGACACCGAGCCTAGACGTGCGATCCCGGCCAAGGTGGCCAATCGTCTGCTCATCGGCACCTGGAACATTGCCAACCTCGGCACCCAGGATCGCAATCCGCGAGATCATGCCCTCCTGGCGGAGGTGGTCTCGTGGTTTGATGTGGTTGCCCTCCAGGAGGTGAAGAATGATCGTTCCGGCCTTGATGCGCTGCTCGAGGCACTGCCCGCTGGCTGGCGGGCCATTTACTCCGACGCCGCCGGCAATGATGAGCGCATGGCCTTCGTCTATGACTCGAAGAAAGTGCGGCCGCGTGAACTGGTGGGGGAGATCGCCATTTCGCCTGCCGACTTGAAGAACGTGAAACTCCCGGAGGCGACGCTCGCAAAGTTCGAAGGCTTTGATCGCAATCCCTTCATCTGCTCCTTCCAGGTGAAGAACACGGTCTTTTGCCTGGTGAACGCCCATCTCTACTATGGCGATGACACAGCCAAGGCAGCGCTCGACCGGCGTGCCTTGGAGGCCTGCGCCGTGGCCCGCTGGTGCGCCCGCGAAGCCGCCAGCAAGTATGCGCTGACGCCCTTCATCGCCGCCATGGGCGACTTCAATCTGCCGAAAAAGCAGCCGGGAGACCCCATCTTCGAGGCACTGACCAAAACCGGGCTGACACTGCCGGAGCACTCCACTCAGGTCGGCTCCAATCTCGAAGGTGACAAGCAATACGACCAGGTGGCCTTCTTTCCGGCGGGGGCAGGGACCCGCTTCACCGGCAAGGCGGGGGTGTTCGACTTTGACGGCGCCGTTTTTGCCAAACTGTGGCAGGAAAAGACGAAAGCGCAGTTCCGGTCCTTCGTGCGCTACTATTTGAGCGATCACCGGCCGCTGTGGGCGGAGTTCAAGGTCTGAGGAAGCCGGAAAACGCGGTGACTCCGTCCTCTCGCATCCTTGCTCCGCGTGCGGAAACGCGCCAGCATGCCCGCGCATGCCGGACATCGTCCTCGCCACGCTCAACGCGAAATACATCCACGCCTCCTTCGGGCTACGCTACCTCATGGCGAACCTCGGGGAGCTGCGTGCCCGCGCCTGCATGCTCGAATTTGTCATCAACCAGCAACCGCTGGAGATTGTCGAGGCCCTGCTGGCCCGTCAGCCGCGCATCATTGGCTTTGGCGTCTATATTTGGAATGTCGAGCAAACCACCGAGGTCGTCGCCTTGCTGAAAAGGCTGCGTCCAGATATCAGAGTCATTCTTGGCGGCCCGGAGGTCTCGTATGAAACGGAAGGCCAGCCCATTGTCGCTCTCGCCGATCATGTCATCACAGGGGAAGCGGATGTGAAGTTCGCGGAAGTATGCCGTGGGCTGCTGAATGACGAAACCAGAAGGACGAATGACGAATCAAGCCCCAATTCGGACATTGATTCGTCATTCGCCATTCCTCATTCGTCATTACCGAAGGTCATCACCGCCGAACTCCCACCGCTCGCGCAACTCGCCTCGCCCTACGAGCTCTACACCGACGAAGACCTCAAAAATCGCGTCATCTACGTCGAGGCCTCGCGTGGATGTCCCTTCACCTGCGAGTTCTGCCTGTCATCGCTCGACATTCCCGTCCGCGCCTTTCCCACGGAAGCGTTTCTGTCCTCGATGCAGCGTTTGTTGGATCGCGGGGCCACGCAGTTCAAGTTTGTGGACCGCACGTTCAATCTGCACCTGCCGACGAGCACTGCGATTTTGCAGTTCTTCCTCGATCGCTGGCGCGAGGGGCTCTTTCTGCACTTCGAGATGGTGCCGGATCGTCTGCCTGAGCAGCTCCGCGGGCTCATTCGTCAGTTTCCGGCGGGCGCGGTGCAGTTTGAGGTCGGTATCCAGACCTTTGATGATGCCACGTCGAAAAACATCAGCCGCAGGCAAAATCTCGACCGCCTCGCGGACAACTTCCGCTTCCTGCGCGAGGAAACCGGCGTTCACATCCACGCGGATCTCATCGTCGGTCTGCCGGGCGAGGACATCGAGAGTTTTGGGCGTGGTTTTGATCGCCTCGTGCGTCTCGGGCCGCAGGAAATCCAAATCGGCATCCTGAAGCGACTGCGCGGCACGCCCATCGTCCGGCACGATGACGAGTATCGCATGATCTACGCGCCGAATCCGCCCTACGAGATCCTTTCCACGCGCGAGATCCCGTTTGAGCAAATGCAGCGCATGCGGCGCTTCGCGCGGTATTGGGACATCGTCGCCAACAGCGGCCATTTCACCGGCACGCTGAAGCTGATGTGGCAAAACGCAGAGTCGCCCTTCGCCGAGTTCCTTCGCTTCAGCGACTGGCTGCACGCCAAACTCGGACGCACCCATCAAATCGCTCTCCACGTAACGGCGCAGGCTTTGTTCGACTTTTTGGTCAATGAAGCCGCCCTAGATCGCGATCTCGTCGCCACCACCCTCGAAACCGACTGGCACCGCACGCCAAGTCGTGAGGCACTGAACCTTCGCGGCCATCACATGGCGGCCAAAACGGTCGAAAAGCGCGGTAATCAACGGCAGGCACGCCACACGCATGAAACCACAGCGCGATCCCTTTGAGCAAACGCACTGCTTCACCGCGACGCTCTTTCACACGGGCGGCAAAGGCGGCTGGACCTTTGCGCCGCTGCCAAAGAGCCTTCAACTGCCTGTCACGGGGTCCTGGGGCATGACGCCAGTCATCGCGAGCGTGGACGGCAAAACGTGGAAGACCACGGTTTGGAACGACACGAAGTCCGGCAGCCAGTTTCTACCCGTGCCGAAGAAGGTCCGAGGATCGAAGGCGTCAGGCGACAAAGTGGAGGTGGAGCTGCGCATGGATCGAGAGCGCATTCTGGGCCCCGTTCATCCGCTGGAGTGATCATTGGATCGGCAGGCAGAACTCCATCTCGGAGTCGGGTGATTCGGGATCGAATTTGTCGCCGTAAATTTCAACTTCGGGCGCGGAACGGAGTCGCTCGCCGGAACGTGGCAACCAGGAGCCATAGACATAGCCCAGCGTGCGGTCGATGCGGCTCATGGAGCCTTTATGCGTGAAGACGGCATGCCTTCCAGCCGACAGTTTGCGGCTCACCATGCCTTTGGGCACGTCGGCAACGGAAGAAACCTCCACACATGCGAGGTAGCGGCATTGGGCTTCGTTTCCATCGTCGCAGAAGATGCAGCCGAAGACCAAATCGCCCACGCGATGCGGGATGGAGTCGATTCTCGGCCCGAAATCCTGCCACAGCCGTGGAATGACGAGGTGGTTGTTTCGCTTCGGCGATAACGCGGAGATGAACGGACGTTCGATGCCGACGACGAGTCGTGCAGGCAGGTCTTCAATGCGGGGTGCCATGGTGATGCCGTGGTGGAGGTGATCAAGATGCTCGGTGCTGAGCTCGGGAACGAGTTGCGGCATCAGTCCTGCGCCGCCGCGTTTGCGGCAGGCACCGGGCGTGACACCGAACATGTCTTTGAAGGCGCGCGTGAAGGCCTCCTGCGAACCGAAGCCATGATCCAGCGCGATGTCGATCAAAGGCTGGTTCGTGCCCGTCAGCACCTCCAGTGACCGTGAAAGCCGCCGCCTTCGCACATAGTCCATCACCGGCTGGCCGAGCGCCGCGCTGAAGATGCGCTGGAAATGCCACATCGACATGCCCGCGTGCCGTGCGATGGCCTGGATGCGTAGTTCTTCACCGAGATGTGCCTCGATGAAGGAAAGGGAGCGCTGGAGCTGCCGCAGGTAGCCGGACATGCGCCGATGCTAGCGCAGGATCAAATGCCGTCTTGATGGATCGTGCGGAAATGTCTCGCATTGGAATAGCGTGAATGCTGGTCTGCTGAGAAAACCAGAAGCATGCCTCATGAGTGCATCGTTCTGGCCCGCGATGAAACCGATTCTGTTTTCTTTGATGGTCCTCCCCAGCGTGCTCGTGGCCCAGCCGCTTGATCTTGGCACCCGTTGGGAGCTGTTTGTCGATGAGTACCTCGTCGCGGAGAAGAAGGGCCTGGCCCTGAAGCTGCATGAGCCGGTGAAGCGCGAGATTGTGCTCACCACCGACAAGCCCTGGGAAGGGCACACCTGCGCCTACTTCAGTGTCATCCAGGATGGGAAGAAGGTGCTCATGTACTACCGGGGTTCATCCGGTGGCAGCGATCACAGCGATGCGCAGGTCACCTGTGTGGCTGAAAGCACGGACGGCATTCATTTCACTCGTCCGAAGCTCGGGTTGATCGAGGCCGGAGGCACGAAGGACAACAACGTGATCTGGCGGGGCGTCGAATCGCACAACTTCTCGCCCTTTCTTGATGCGAACCCGTCAGCGAAGGCTGAGGAGCGCTTCAAAGCACTCGGCGGTGTGAAGCAGCCGGGCAAGAACTGGCATCAAGGCGAGACGCCGGGGGGGCTTTATGCTTTCGCTTCTGCTGACGGGGTGCATTGGAAGAAGATGCGCGACACGCCGGTGATCACGAAAGGCGCGTTCGACTCGCAGAACCTTGCGTTCTTCGACACGACTCGCAGCCGCTACGCCTGCTTCAGCCGCATCTTTTTGAACAAGGTCCGCGCGGTGCAGAGCCATCACTCGGCCGATTTTCTCGGCTGGAGCGACGGTGTGCCGCATGCATACGCCGAAGGCGTGCCCTGGGAACACTTCTACACCAGCGCCACGGTTCCGTGCCCCACCGCGCCGCATTTGTTTCTCTCGTTTCCGAAGCGCTTCATGACGAGCCGCCACAAGGTCACCACCCACAAGGAGAAGGGCGTGAGCGATGCCGTCTTCATGTCCAGCCGTGATGGCGTGCACTGGGACCGGCCGTTTCTCGAAGCATGGGTGCGCCCGGGGCCTGATCCGCTGAACTGGACCGACCGCAACAACATGACCGCCAATGGAATCGTGGTGACCGGGGAAGGGGAATGGTCGCTCTACATCAGCGAGCACTACCGCCATCCCGATCATCGCATCCGCCGCCTCACCGTGCGCAAGCAGGGCTTCGCCTCCATGCACGCCGATGCGAAAGGCGGCAGCTTCACGACGAAGCCGATCAAAGTCACCGGCTCGAAGCTTGTTTTGAATTACGCCACCTCCGCCGCAGGGAGCGTGCAGGTCGAGGCGCTTGATGAAAGCGGGGCTGTGGCCGCGAAGACGGTCGAAATCTACGGCGATGAGTTTGAAGCGAACGTGCTCGATACTTCGAAGCTCGCCGGAAAGACCATTCAACTCCGCGTGATGATGAAGGACGCGGATTTGTATGCGTGGAGGTTCGCTGAGTGAGGTTGGAGTCCAGCCTTCAGGCGACCCGCAAAGCTCCCATCTCGGCTAAAGCCTACACTCCAACTTACCCTTTCGATCATGAAACGCCTCATTCTCCTCTTTGCCCTCTGCTCTTCGCTCTACGCTGACGACATGCAGCGCTTCATCGCCATCGACAATGTCTGCGCGTGGCCGAACCTCACGCTGCTGCCGGATGGCAGCATCAACACGACCATTTTCGGCAAACCCAGCCACGGACAGATGGAAGGAGCCGCCGAGTGCTGGAACAGCCCCGACGGGCAGTTTTGGACGAAGCGCGGCATTCCCGCGCCGAATGAGCCGCACACGAATCGCATGAACGTGGCTGCAGGACTTGCGAAGAACGGCGACCTTCTCGTGCTCTGCTCCGGCTGGACGGATGTGAAGCAGCCGCAGCGGCCGAAACAGGCCGTTTTCCGTGATGACATTCTCAGCAACTGGGTCTGCCGCAGCAGCGATGGTGGGAAGACGTGGTCGCAGATCAAAGAATTTCCCGCACCCGATGCTGGATGGACGCATTATATCCCGTTTGGCGACATCAAACAAGGCGACGACGGCGCGTTGCACGTCTCGTGCTACGGCGGCGAGTTCACCGATCCCAGCAAGAGCACGAAAACCAAAGGTTACCGCTCCTGGCACTTCCGCAGCGATGACGATGGCCAAACCTGGAAGCGCACCGGCACCATCGGCCCGAAGAGCAACGAGACCACTCTCCTCCACCTCGGTGGCAAACGCTGGATGGCCGCCGCGCGTGAGACCGGCATGGACCTCTTTATTTCTGAAGACGATGGCGTGACCTGGGGCGAGCCAAATCGCGTCACTGCTAAAAACGAGATCAACGGCCACCTCATCCGCCTCGCTGATGGACGAATCCTGCTTGCCTACGGCAGCCGCATCAAAGGCCAAACCGGTGTCCTTGCCAAAATCACCGCCGACGAAGGCAAAACATGGACCGAGCCCGTCCGCATCGCGAACACGCTCGAGTCCGACTGCGGCTACCCCAGCACCATCCAGCGTGCCGATGGCAAACTCGTCACCGCCTGGTATTCCAAGGCCAGCGAGAACCACCAGCGCTACCACATGGGCGTGGCGATCTGGGAAGCGCCGAAGCCATGAAGCTCGTGCGGCATCTGATCCTTGGGCTGATCTGGTCAGCTTCGGCGGCAGACGCGGCGGACGATCCGCGCATCGCCGCGCGCAAGGCTCAGCGCGAGCAGATGGTTCAGGTGGCGGGAAAGGCGCGGGCTTTGTCCAAAGAGATGCCGGAGGAGTTGAAACAACTGCCCGTCTTCGGCGAGATCGAGTGGGTGGTCGAAACGATGCCGTTCATCGCACCCGGACCTCACGGCGGTGTCAGCGGAGGTGGCATGGTGGTCGTGGATGGCCGGATCTACTATGTCGGCGGATTCATCCCGGCAGGAGATGGCTCGGACGAGCCGGGCAATCGCACCTCGCGCTGGGCGCATATTTACGATCCACAGACTGATCAATGGACGCCGTTGCCCGATCTTCCCGCCCGACGCGAATACACGCGTGCCATCGCCACCGACGATGCGGTCTATGTGACGGGCGGATTCGCTCAAGGAAAGCCCGGCATGCCTGCAGCGGAGGTCTTTTGCCTCAAAGTCCGCGAGCAGCCGCTGAAGTGGCAGCCCGTGGCCTCGCTGAACGTGCCGCGCTCTCACCCAGCCTCGGATCGCGTGGGCAACGCGTTGATCGTGGCCGGTGGGAACCGCTATGACATCGCCGAGAAAGGCTACAGCGCGAAAACCATCCAAAGCGTCACCGAATTGCTCGATCTCGACCAGCCCGCGTCGAAATGGCGGACGATGCTGTCCATTCCAGGAACTCCGCGCGGCTGGTGTGCCTCGGCGGTTTTGAATGAACGCTTCTACATGCTGGGCGGCGTCACCTGGACGGCCAAAGCCCGCGAGCGCTTGAAGGAATGCCTGTGTTTTGATCCCAAGACGAACGAGTGGAGTGCTCTCGCCGAGTTTCCGACACCGATCTCAGGGTGGGAGGGCTCACCTTATGCTGGCCGTTACATCATCACCGTCGGTGGAGCGGGAGCGCGCTGGAATGATGTCGCCTTTGTTTACGATACGCAGGAAAACCGCTGGATGCGCTGCGCCGGAGCTCTGCCTCCGGGCGGCGTCTTCAATGATCCCGGCGTGTGCATCATCGGCGACCGCATCTACGTCGCGGGCGGCGAAGGCCCGGGCGGCAGTCATTTCGACCACTTCCTCGTCGGCACGATCAAACCGCTCAAACCATGAAGATCCTGCTTCTGTTTCTTTGCGCCGCCTCAGTCGCGCAGGCTGCGGAACGCACGATCTTGTTCGTCGATGATCACGACGTTCTTATTCGCGCCGGGACGCGTCGCGTTCTGGAAAAACCCGTGCGACATGCGGCCAGCCGCACGCCACCTTCTAACTTGCGCGTCATGGGGACCCGCCAGAGCCGCTATGCCTTCTACGATCCCGTGTGCCGCCGCGTCGGACTTCCCATCTCAGCAACAATCTATCCCCCAGTGTCGCGCCCAGTCTCACCACCGTGCTCTGGTGGGATGGCACATGCTTCCTGCGTGGGAACTCCAGCACCCTCGACGACATCGCGGGCACGGTCATCACAGATGGCGCGGAGGCCGGCCCCTTTGGTCAAGGCATCGACCTCGCCGTCTTCGACACCCACCGCCGCTGCCTCGTCTGGCACGACACGCCTCTCAATCCTAGCACAGGCCCTGCGCACACCCGCGAGCTGCACTTCAGCGCGAAGACAAAAACCATCCACCAGCCCGTCGAGATCAACTTTGGCTCCGCGCAAAACATCCAGCTCCGCGCCATCCACGCCGGCCAGCGGCCGCTGACACTTCAGTGGCATCAAAATGGCACCGCCATCTTTGATGACGCGCATTTCAGCGGCACCGCCACCTCCACGCTCACCATCACCGGCACCACCGCCGCCGATGCAGGCCTCTACACCCTCCGCGCCACCAACGCGATGAACCAGGCCACCACCGCGCCCATCCGCCTCATGCTGCAAAACGACGGCGTTGGCATGGTCGTGCAAGGCGCCGGCCTCGTCCTCAGTTGGCCCGGCGCCACCGGCATCCTCGAATTCGCCACCGACCTCGCCGGCCCCTGTACCCCGATCTACCGCATCAGCCCGTCCTACAGCGTCGCGATGGATGAATCGCGGCGGTTTTACCGCGTGAGGTATCCGTGACCAGAGACGGATGTGTGGGGCGGTGCTGCCCATGAGCTTCATGGGCGGGTCACTCGGAGTCTCCGGAAAAGACGTGCTTCTCCACTCGCCGGCGACGTGTCGAACCACTGCGTGAGATTGCGTGACCACTGCGGGGTGAGCGTGATGTCTGTGGCGGCGGGGTTCGGTGTGTAGTCGAACGTGCCGTTGAGGAGCAGGCGGGGCATCGGCGCAGTGTTCGGCAGAGACGGATGGCCGTTGAGTGCATATTCGAGGAGGTTCTTCAAGCCGTCGCCATCCGGGTCAGCATCGTCAGCCCGATGGGCACTGTTTTGGTGCGAGCCAAAGTGCGTCACGCGCCACTGCTGGATTGGCGTGTAGGCGCTGGTGACGGGCACTGCGGGCGAATAGTCCTCGGCGTAGCGTTGATCGATCACATAAGCACTTAGCTGGTAGTTGCCGATCTCTGGCGGAGTCCAGTCGATGGAGAAAGGCGCGGTGGTGTCGGAGCCGAGCAGGACGTTGTTCGCGTAGAAGCGGACGGTATCGAGGGGATTGTTCCCCGCGACGACGTGGGCGATGACAGTGACCGGCGTGTCAGGTGCGACTGTGGCATCTGAAGCGGGCGACATGATCACGATGGACGGCGGGATGACGAGGTCGAAATCGACCGCCGTCGAGTTGGCGAACACGCCATTCTCATCGTAGGCGCGAGCGACGAGAAAGTGGTTTCCGTAGTTGGTGCCCACGGTCCAGTCATACTCAAAGGGAGCGGTGGTGTCTTCGGCGACGAGGGCACCATCCAAGCGAAATTCGACGCGCTGGATGCCGAGCCCGCCGGTGTGCTGCGCGCTGGCGGCAAACCTCACGGTGGTGAAGGATGGGGCCTGCTGCGTGCCATCGAAACGCGGTGAGGTGACAACGACCACGGGAGAGTTAGGAGCACCTACGGTGACGATGTTGACCTTGTTGAAGTCATACTGGTTCATCGTGCCAGTGGATGACGTGGCGATGGCATAGAGGCGGTGATCGCCCAGACTCAATGCTGGTGAAGTGATGCTGAACGGCGCTGTCGTATCTTCGCCAAGAAGAGTCTCACCATCGTAGAACTGCACGCGGGTGATCGTGGCGAAGTTCACGCTCGCATCAGCGGTGAGTTCCGGTGTGGCAGGCGCGGTGAGGATGCTGCCGCTCGGTGGCGAAGTGAGCGTGACATTCGGAATGGCCGGGCCGGTGACATGCACGGTGATGGCAGCGTCTTGTGTGCGACCCAGCGCATCCACCGCACGGGCGCGGAGTTCCCACTGGCGGATGGAGGTGGGCGTGAAGTTCGCGGTGAAAGGTGCGGTATCGTCGCTGCTCACGAAGCTGTTGTTTCCATAGAACTCCACACGCACAACGTTCGTGCCGGTGGCTGATGCGCTGGCGCTGATCGGAATCGTCGCGGGGAATGGGAACGACGCGTTTGGCACGGGCGAGTCGATGCTGACGCTCATCGCAGGCAGCGAGACAATTTCAAACGTCGTCGAAGAGTCCGCGCTGCCACCATTTGTCTCAAAAGCCCGTGCCGTGAACGTGTGCGTGCCTGCGGCCCATCGCGATGAGATAAGCCAGTCGTCTTCAAACGGCGCGGAGGTGTCCTCGCCCACCTCAGTGCTGTCAGCATAGAAAACAACGCGGGTGATGCTGCTGCCCGGCGCGGAGGCATTCGCGGTCATGTGCAGAACCGCTCCATTCGTCGTCTGCTGACCGATGGTGGGCGCGGTGAGTGTCACACTCGGCGGCGTGGGTGTTTGCACATTCACTTCGAGCGTCTGCACGGTGTAGCCGCCGTTGTTATCCCAAGCCCAGATTTCATAGCCGTGCGTGCCGTGGAGCAAACCGGTGATGGTGTGCGAATACGGCGGCGCGGTGTCCTCATGCAGCGGCTGGTAGCTTTGCGTGAAAACGACACGCGTGATGGTGCTGCTGCCTTCCGGTGTCGCGGTGGCATTGATGGTCACGCTGGCAGGCGCGGTGAAGGTCGCGTTGTTTGCCGGGCTGGTGATCGTAAGCTGCGGATGCGTGGGCGAGACGACATTGAGGCCCACCGGCTCGGAGTTGCCCACCACGTCGAGCGAGGTCGTGGCCTTCGCCGTGAGAACATGACTCGGCAGCGAGGCGATGACGTTGTTCCACTGGAGCGAATACGGCGCGGTGGTGTCCTCGCCGATCTTCACCGAGCCATCAAAGAACTCCACCTTGGCAATCGTGCCGCTGGTGGTGCTCGCGGTGGCCTCGATGAGGATGTTTACGGGCGCGGTGAAGTTCTGATTCTGCACCGGCGAGGTGATCGCGACCACTGGCGGTGGCGAAATCGTGTCGATGACACTCATCACCCATGAAAGGCTCGCAGAAGGCCGGTTTTCCCATGCAAACTTGCGCGGCGGGATGCAGCGATACGCCGTGAGGCCCAGCGGTGGCGCGGCGGGACGCGTCCAGTGATTCACGCCGATGTCGTAGGCCAGATACAGCTCGCGGGCGTTGGCTTCCATCGCGGGAAACGGCACGCCGCTGAGCAAATGCTGGAAGTAGCTGCCCCACGCGATGGTGGTGAGCACCTCCTTCGAGTGCTCGATGGTGGAGGTGTCATAGCCATCCACGGCGTCCGGCGTGCCGTCGAATCGCGCGAGGTAAAACGGATAACGCAGCGCGCCGGAGTATTCGTAATCGTGATCGCTGTTGTAGTGCGTGCACGCGGCCTGGAACTTGCCACCGCGGCGGATGAAATCGGCAATCGCTGGATCTTCTGACACAGCATACACGCGCAGCATGGCATCCAGTGTGAGCGACATCATCCAAGGGGATGCGATGAGGTCGGTGAAAATTCCATCTCCATGCTGCGTGCCGTAGTGGTAGAGCCCGCCATCGAGTTTGTTCGCCGGGATGTCTCCATCGGCACCGTTTTGATGCCACATGAAGTCCGCGGCCTGCGTGAGCACGTTCTGCCGATACGAGGCCTCGCCCGTCAGCTCAAAGGCGACCACATTCGCCAGCGTGCGAAAGGCCGTGTGGCGCTCCGTCCAGGTTTGCAGCGCGGGCGACCAACGGCTCGGCTCCGTAAGCGCCTGATGGGTGGCCGTCACCCAGCGCACTGGCTCGATCATCTGCGGATCACCCGTGAGCCAGTGGTCATAAGCGAGGCACTCCGCATACGAATACATGGCGGTATTGCCACCGGTGACATCGCCGATGGTCGGCGCTTTGAGGCTGAAGATGCCGCGATGCGGATCACTCACCGTCGTGCCGAAGAGCTTGCTCTTATAATACTGCGTCGCCCGCACCGCCTCGCGCAGCGGCTTGAGAAAACCTGTCTTCACATAGAGCATGAAGAACGCCGACGCCCGATCATAGAGCCACGGCTCCGACTCCACCTTGTAATCCACGAGCTGGCCGCCTTCGTAGCCGCTCACGAGTGGATCATCCTCATTGATCGAGGTGTAGAAGAAGTTTTTGAAGGCACGATCCGCCTCCTCGTAGCCCGGCCAGTGCTCCGTGGCATCCATCACGCTCGGATCATCGCGCGTCTCCGCGATGTGATCTGCAAAGGGCGTGCTCCTGCGCAAGCTCAGCACTCCCTGCGAGAGAACCGCCTTTGGCAAAAGCGCATACACATCCGGCTCCTGGATGCCATCCGCCGCCACGAACGAACCGCTCGTCACCGCATGCCATCCTGTGCGCGGATCGGTGAGCGTGAGCACGTTTTGCGTCCTCGCCGCGCCACCCCATTCGATGGTGATGTTTTCGCTCTGCGGATACGACACGGCAAAGCTGTGCTGAATCTGAATGCGCGCGACACGCACGGACTGCCCATCAAGCGCATTGTTCGTCAGATGCCGCCACGGCGTCTGCTGCTCCACATACGCGGGCACTTCATTGCCATTGGAGAGCACACGCACCGTGTTCAATCCTGCTGTCGTGATGGAGCCACGCGGAAACGGCACACCAAAAGTCACCAGCCGTATCGAGCCCGTCGTGACGTTTTCCATCGGATGCAGCTTCACGGTGATGGAGCCGGTCGGTTGCGCTGGTGCGTGAAACGACGGCACTTGGGCCACAGCACTAGCGGCCAGGAGACAAAAGGCGATGAGTCGAGCAATCATGAGTGAAGAAAGGGGATTCCAAGAGCTGCTTGGACATCGCAGCGCGGGTGTTTCAGAATTCTACCATCCCTGCCCGATTTTCTTCAACTCATCCTCCAATCGCCGCAGGTCCCAGGTTTCCACGATGCCGCTGCTGCTGGCGATGTAGAGGCGGGTTTGATCGGGGGTGAAACAGAAGCGTCCGACGGGCTGGCTGTTGGGGCTCTCGATGAGGGCGTAGCGTTTCCAGTCGGTGACTGACCAGAGTCCGATTCTGCCAAAGGCGTGCGCGGTGGCGAGGCTGCGTCCATCGGGCGTGAAAACGGCACGAGCTTGCACGGGATCGATCGAGCGCATGTCCAAGGTGTGGACGCGTGACCAGTCGGAGGTGCGCCAGACTTCGTAGCGCCCTCGTCCGAGCACGAGCCATCTTCCATCCGGGCTGAACGTGGTCCAAAGCGCGGGCTGTTTTTGCTGATGCAGCACCTCGCCTGTCTCAGTGCGCCACACGCTAACACCTCCAGCCGAGGCGGCGGCGAGGAGCTTGCCATCGCGAGTCAGCGAGAGCGATGAAGCGTGGCGCTGATGCTTGAGATCGCTCACCTGCATCTCGGCAGCAGGCTTGCGAATGACGTGAACGACCGAGCGATCGCCTGCATCAGTCGCGAGCAGATCACCGGATGCACTGAGCGCGAGGGAGTGATGCGAGCCACCGATGATGAGATCATGCCGAGAGGAATCGATCACGCCCTGCTCGTTGACTTGCCATCGCGCCACGCCCGGCTCGCCAGCGCCGTAGAGCCAGCGACCATCCGCGGAGAAAGCGAAGTCACTCCACAAGCCCTTCGCCAGCACACTCCACTCGCGTTTGCCCGCCGTGGTCCACACACGCGCATGACGCGAGTCACCGACGACGAGCCAGCGCTTGCCCGGCGAGACTGCGATGCCTTGCACACTGCCGTGCGAGTCCGGTGTGGTGAAGCTGTCGAAGGCACCCGCCTCGACACGCACAAAGGTATTTCGCCCATCAATCGAGATGGGACCAAAGACGTCTGGCTCCTCTTCGGACCAAAACATGCGCGGCACGCCAATAGGCACCCACTCGTGTCCTCGTGCGACTGGCAAGCCGCTCACCACATCGAAGACACTGAGCAAACGATCCGAGCTGATACTGGCGAGGTAGCGCCCCTCCTCGCTGAAGGCCAGCAGCCACATGTCTGTGCCTGCACCACGCAGCAGATGACGCGGATTGCCAGTGAGCGTGTTCCAAACCAAAGTCGCGCCGCCGCGTTCACCCGCAGCGAGCAGGGAGCCATCGCGACTCCATGCCATGGACCAGATGCAGTTCTTCATGCCTGCGGACAGTTCGCGCTCCACGCTGCCATCATGATTCCGATGCAGCCGCACGGTATAGGGGAAGTCGGAGTCGTTCAGATACGAACTCGGCGCGACCGCACACAGCGATGCATCGGCGTTGAATCGCATCTTCACCGAGACCTGCGGGAACGTGAGCTTGAAGCGCGTGGTTTGGTTCAAAGTCTCACGCACCTCGGCGAAGACCATGCCATCACCGAGACGCTGCTGATGGTAAAAGGCAACGAGTCGGCCATCGTCGCTGAGGTCTTCGGGATAGCCCGGCAGCGTGTCATGCAGTCGTGCTTCCGGCTTGGACACATCCCATAGCTGCCAACCTTCAGCCACCATCACCGCCAGCCAGCGACCATCGCGACTCAGCAGATGCGGCGAGCCTTGGGTGGATGATTGCGAAGCCACCGTTCCATCACGACCGCGTGTCATACGCCAGCCTTCCTTGCCTCGCCATGCATAGAACTCATGGCCCGCTGAAACGACGGCCAGCGACCAGCCAGCATCGGTGACTGGCAGTGAATGCTCATGCAGTTCCGGGTAAGCAAAGATGGCCATCGCCTCCGAGCGGCGATTCACGCGCATCTCGTCATCCTCGTCAGGTGAGCCCGCCTCCATCACACGCTCCAGCGCGAGATCACGAAAGCGCGGCTGCCGTGCCCGGCGCAGTCCTTCGGCGGCGGCTAGCTTGCTGCTTCGTGAGCTTGCCTCGGCCTCATCTCGGGCCGCAACCGCCTTCTGCTCCTCATGCGTGATGCGCACCACCGCCACCATCGAACCCGCTGCGATGAGCACGAGCAATGCCGTGACCAGGGCCAGCAGCGCCGCCACCGCCGGATGCCGCGCACACCAGCGCCACAGCGCCTCCACTTTGCCCGTCTGTCGCGCCAGCACGGGCTCGCTGCGGACGAAGCGTGTCAAATCTTGAGCCAGCTCACGCGCGGTCGCATAACGATGATCAGGATCATGAGCCATTGCCTTCTCACTCACCGCGATGAGATCACGCGGCGGGCATGGAATGCACTGCGTGAGAGAGGCTGGACGTTCATCCGCCACCCGTCGCAGCAGCGCCGGAAGGTGATCATCTTGATGCGGCGGATGCCCGCTCAACAGCTCGTAGAGCACGGCACCGAGACTGTAGATGTCGCTCGCCGTCGTCGCCGTGCGCACGGCACCCGAGGCCAGTTCCGGCGCGAGGTAGTGAGGCGTGCCGAGCATCTGCGCCTCCAGCGTCAGCCCCGCCTCGGCTATCGAGAGATCTTTCGCCAGCCCAAAGTCAGCGAGGTAGCACGCGCCTTCGTCATCGAAGAGAATGTTCCCCGGCTTCACATCGCGATGCAGCACACCGCGCTCGTGCGCAAAGGCCAGCGCACCCGCGAGCCTCGCCACCATTCGAGCGCTGCGTTGCCAGTCACCACGATGTTCGGCCATGCGCGTCGCGAGCGAGCCGCCTGCCGCCAGTTTCATCGTGAACCACGGCAGCCCGTCCGTCTCGCCGACTTCATACACGGGCAAAATGGCCGGATGCTCCAGGCTCGCCATCGCCGCTGCCTCGCGACGGAACCGCTCGCGCACCTCCGCGTCCTCGCACCAGCGCGGCAGCAGCATCTTCATCGCCACCGTTCGTCGTGGCTCCTGCTGCTCAGCCTCAAACACGATGCCCATCCCACCGCGTGCGATCTCACGCCCGCGCACCAGCTCCTGCGATGGCAGTTCATCCGCTGCCGAGAAGAAACAAGCCGGGCACAAGCCCTCCAGTCGGCCTTCAGGGAAAGGCGTCTGGCAGATTGGGCACTGGGCTGGAGGGGCGCTCATCGTAGGCTCGTGGATATTCTTGGGAACAGAGGCAGCCGCGTTTCAAGACATCGCCGCAGAGGCACTCCGGAAAGCACGCCCGAGATAAGCAATCTCGTCTTCCAGTTCCTCCGGCGATGACACCGTGCTCATCAGCTCCCGCCTTAGCGCCTCACGGCATCGCGTTCGCAGCCGATGAATCTCCGTGCGCGCACCCGCCTCCGTGATGCCTAGCACCTGTGCCGTATCGCTCATCGCTGGCATCTCCGCACTGCCCGGCAAGAAGCCACGCAAGAGCCGCCACACCGCCTCGCCACGCACCGCGATCACCTCACGCCGCACCGACGCCAGCGCACGCTCCATCACCGCCAGCGCCCACTCGCGATCCAGCGTCTCCGCCAGCGCCGGGTCATCGGCCACGAGTTCATCTTCCACGTCTTCGATGTTGCACTCCTGCGTATCGCCACCGCGCTTCTCAGCCGAGGCACGCTTGCGTTCATCCCGCAGGAACCGCCACAGCACCGTCAGCAGAAACGTGCGGAACTTCCCCCGCGCCCGATCCGCCCGCCGCAAGGTCGATTTCTCCAGCAGATGCACAAAGAACGCCTGCGTCTGCTCCTCCGCCTGTCCGTCCGAACTCGCACGACTCCGCACCACGGCAAACACCGGCTTCCAGTAGCGTCGGCAAAGCTCCTCCAGCGCCTGCATTGATGCCGCATCCCCGTGCGCCGTGGCGACGGCGAGCATGGACCAGCGAGTATCAGGAAAGGACATGGATGTTCATTACGGGGTTTAGGTTTGATTCGCCAGTGAGATTGCACGAGGTGCCATCACCGCATCTCAAGAGTGTCAGTATTGGAATCCCGCATCACCGGGTCATTACCGTGGCCAGTGCTCGCAGTTCCTCGTCCACCTGCTTTTGATCACGCAGACCTGCGGAGACTTCCTCGCGCACCATCGCACGATAATCAGCGCGAAGACGATGCACGGCCACCGCGACGCTGCGTGTCGCGATGCCCATCTTTTCAGCGGCGACCTCGTAATCGCCGGAAGAAGGCTCACGGCTCAAAAACGGGCTCAACAGCTCAAACACCTTCGTTTTGCCCGTCGATAGGCATTCCTCGCGCAAGCGATTCAGAGCCGCCTCCATCACCGCGTGAGCCCAGCGCTTCTCAAAGAGCGTCTCAGGCGTCTCCGTCGTGCTCGGCTCGGCACCGAACCAGCTCTCCGCCTGCGCCAGATCCAGCGGCACCGGGCTTTCGCCGCCGCCGCGCTTCTGCGCCACCTCACGGCGATGCTGCTTGATGAGGAAGTTCTTCAAGATCGTGATCAGCAGCGTGCTGAAGCGCGATTCACGCCGCTCCACCTGCGCCAGCCAGTTCTGCTCGATGAGCTTCGCGAAAAATGCCTGCGTCAGATCACTTGCTTCCTCCGGAGACTCGCCGCGCCGCCGGATGAACGCATACACCGGATACCAATAGGCCGAGCAAAAGTGCCCCCATGCTGCATCACGCTCTTTTTCATCTGCCGCCCCGCCCATGATCGTCCACCGCGTCGTCTGAAAACGCGGGCTGGCGTTGGGATGAAGGAACGTGGAACTGGTTCTCGTTATGAATCAGCTGCGCTGGAGTGTAAAGGGAACCAGCGGGATCGTCTATCAAAGCCAGCCGCAGTGCGTAGGAAACACTCCGGCTTCCCAGCATCCAACTCAGATTATGAAAGCATTGTGGCTCGCTCTTCTGGCTCCCGGTCTCACCTTCGCAGCGGAGCGCACGATCCTGTTCGTCGATGATCACGACGTTCTTTTTCGCGCGGGGACGCGTCGTGTGCTGGAAAAACCCGTGCGACATGCGGCGAACCCGCTCATCACCGAGGACAGGCCGTGGGAGATGGCCATCGGCTGGACGAGCGTGCATCGCGACAAAAGCGGGAGGTATCAGCTCTGGTATCAGGCCTACGCAGGGAAGCGGGCGCAGCTCAAAACACACGAGTGCGTCGTCTGCTACGCCGAGTCGTCGGACGGGGTGACATTCACGAAGCCGAATCTCGGCCTCTTCGATTTCGATGGCGAGAAGAACACCAACATCGTGCTCGTTGGCAGCGGCTTGTATGGCGACCGCTACTGCAACAGCGTCATCGTCGATGCGAAGGAGTCGGACGCCGCCAAGCGCTACAAGATGCTCTATTATGACTGGGCCAGGAACACGAAAGGCGAAGTCATCGCAGGCCTGCATCTGGCCTTTTCACCCGATGGCATTCACTGGAAGAAGCATCCCGAAGCGCCGCTGTATGCCACATCATTCGGCGGAAAGAATGTGCCGCCGCCGCTGGCGGGCACGAATCCGTATCAGGAGACGACACTGCCAGAGGGGCGTGTGAAGCGGCAACTTTTGCTGCCCATCAGCATGTCGGACGCGGCCGATCCGCTCTACGATCCCAAGCGCAAGCTGTGGGCCATCTATGGAAAGGCGTGGATGCACGGCCCGGCTGGCGATCTCGGTTGGAAGCATGCCATGGGACGCATCGAAAGCCGCGATCTGCTGCACTGGAGCGCACCGCAGATCGTGTGTTTCCCCGATGAGCGGGATGGAGCGCTGGAGTTTCACACCTCGCCGGTGTTTTTCCGTCACGACCTCTACTTCAGCCTCAATCAAATCCTCGACCGGCCGGGTGGTGGCACGATGGAGATCGAACTCATGCTCAGTCGTGATGGTCTCGACTGGCAGCGACCGTTTCGCGAGGATCGGTGGCTGAAACGCAGCCCAGGCGAGCAGTTCGATAGCGGCTGCATCCTGACGAATGCCGATGTGGTCATCGAAGGTCGTGAGATGCGCTTTTATTACGGTGCCTACAGCAGCGGAGCCATCGGGGGCGGATCAAACATCACCGGCGACCAGCAAAAGAGCGGCGTGGGCATGGTTTCGCTGCCGTTGGACCGGTTTGCGGGTCTGCGCAGCGAGCCGCAGCCTCCGACTGCCAAAGTGAAATCGCCGCCGGATATCGGCCAGATCACGCTGAAGCCGCTCGACCTCGCCGGACACACCGAAATCTATGTGAATGCCAACACGACGAACGGAGCCGTGTGGTGTGAAATCCTCGACGCGCAGGGTTTTCGCATCCCTGGCTTCGAGAAACTCGCCTGCGTGCCCTTGAAGAAAAAGAACACCACTCGGTTTCGCTTTGCGTGGAAGGACAAGAAGCTCTCCGACCTGCCCAAAGGCTCCCATTTGATCCGCCTGCATCTGCAAAGTGCCACGGTTTATGCCATCACGCTTCACTGAACGTCTGGGGTAGGGTTCAAAGTTGACGCTGCGGCGTGGCACGGCGAGATGCCCTGCCGACCATGCCCCAGCATCAAATCCTTCCAGGCAGCCCGGCTTATGCGGCCTTGATGGCGGCGGGCATTTTCATCGGCGCGATCTACTGGTATCGACGGTCGAAGGGGCAAAGCGATCTGCTGCTGATCTACCTCGGGGCCTTGGTGGGTGGCTTTGCCGGGGCCAAGATGGCCTATCTGCTGGCGGAGGGCTGGCTGGAGTGGGAGCGGCCGGATCGCTGGCTGCGCTGGGCCACGGGGAAGTCGGTGCTGGGGGGATTGCTGGGCGCGTATGCGGGAGTGGAGATCACGAAGCATCTCACGGGGCACAAACAGTCCACGGGGGATGCTTTTGCAGTGATCGTGCCTGTCGGCATCCTGCTGGGCCGTGTGGGATGCTACCTGAACGGCTGCTGCCTCGGCAAGCCGGTGGCGGGTGTGTTTGCCGCGCGTGACGGGAACGGCATCGCCCGCTGGCCGGCACCCTTGGTCGAGGGTCTGTTTCAGATCGGCATTCTCATCGCGATCCTGCTGCTGCGCCGACGCGGTCTGCTGCGGGACCGGCTGTTCTTCCTCTACCTCGTCGCTTACGGGCTGTTCCGTTTCGGGCATGAGTTCCTGCGTGACACGCCGAAGCTGGCGTCCGGCATCAGCGGTTATCAAATCATCGCGCTGATGATGGCGGGTGTCGGGGGGGTCATGCTTTGGCGGCGGAGCCAGTTGAGTTCGGCGGCTTCCTCCGCAACTGATGGGGTCTCGATTTCGTGATCATGCCCCGTCCCACGATGAAATGCGCAGTCCCGTCCGTGTGCGTCGCAGGTGTCCTGCTGCTCGCGCTGAGTTCCTGCACGCTCGGTTTGGGAACGGTCGCCTCCGGGGTGATCAATTTCGCCTCCCGGCCTCTGGCGGGGCACACGCTGGATTACCTGCCGCATCCGGACCTGAAGCAGTGGGCGGCACGTCCCGGGCCACGGCTGGAGGTGCAGACGGGCAAGTCCGTGTCGGCCAGCCTCTATGTCCGGGATGACGAACTGCCCGCGAAGGCCGCCAGGAAAGCACCGAGGCCGGGTTCGGGCATGAAGGGCCGGGCGGGGCGGCTGATCGGGCAGATTTCGGTGCTGCTGGCGGCTTCCGATGCCGTGACCCGCGACCTCTGGTTCTCGAACTCGGAAGATGACCAGATCCTGGACGAGGTGCCGGGTGAGTTCGACGACAAGCGCCGCCAACTGGCGCTGAATGAGTTTCCCTTTGTGCTCCTCCAGGGGGAGGAACTGCTCTACCTCGGCAACGATGAAGAGCTGTGGCCGGTTCTGGCACGGGCTGACACGCACAGCAAGGTCACGATCATCACGCCGGACGGCACCTTCTTTGGCATCGCCAGACGAATCCATTACCGCCGGGGATCGAGCGAGCTCGTTTTGGAAGGTGATCCCACAGTGCAGTCGGGCGAGCAGCACATCAAAGGCGCGAAGGAGGACACGGTGATGCGGCTGGACTTCAAGAAACGCCGCGTGACGGCCAGCGGGCCGGTGGTGGAGAAAAAGGTGTTTCACTGACGGCCGGTCTCAACTCCTGGCTTGCCTGGCGGGTGTGTCGTGCGTCAGCATGACGGCCATGAAGCGTGAAAATCTTCGCCGCAGGCTGTTTGTCGTTGCCGCATGCCTGTTTTCTTTTCCCTGGCTGACGCCGTGCGTCGGCATCTGGTCGGCGGCGGCGGTGAATGGGGTGCATGATTCGGTCACGAACCGTGATGAGCCGCTGAACCGACTGCCGGATCCCCGGCTGAAGGAATGGGCAGCCAAGGAATTGCCAAAGCTCGCCATCCTGCCCCGCCAGCTGGACCCGGCAGGCCTGATCGTCACGGACGAGGAGGTTTCGGGGCGGCAAGGCGGCCGCAGTGCGACGAAGCCTGGGACGATGGTTGGCAAAGGCGCCTCTGCCCTGGTGGATGGCGTGACCTACACGCTGACCTGGGCTGATCCCTTCACCTGGGTTTCGGGCAACACGCTGGACATGGAGCCCACGAAGCCGCCGCGGCGGCTGGTGCTATGTGAGTCGCCCTTTGTGATGATCGAGGCGCAGAGAATCCGCTACGTGCCGGACGGCAAAACTGGTGGCGTCCGGCTGGCGAAGGCTGCGGCGGCGAAGGTGACGGTGATCACGCCGGAGGGCACGTTCTCCGCCCGTGCTCGGCACGTTCATTACCGTGCGCCGTCCCAGGAGGTCGTGTTGGAAGGGCCGTGGTGGGTGCATTCGGAAACGCAGAATCTTTTGCCGAAGAATCCAGATTCGCTCATGCGGCTGAACTTCGTGAAACGCGGGGTGTCGAGCGCGGGCGGCGTGGTGGAGCATCCACGCCGCGGGATCGACTCGCTGTTTCTGCAAAAGCATCCGCAAGGCCGCTGAGACCCGGGGGGGAGCCTGCGAGGTGTGTGAAAGCGCCCCGCAAGCCAGCGCCGACTCGTGACGTTTCATCCGCCGCATGGACCCCCTCCTCGAATATCACCAGCAGCAGACCCGCAGGCAGTTTTTTGGCAACGTCGGCTTCCGTGCGGGCAATGTGGCGCTGGCCAGCCTGCTGGGCTCCGAATTCGCCAGTGCTGCGGCGATGTCGAATGTCCACACGCCGGTGACGGGGCTGCCGCACTTTGCCCCGAAGGCGAAGCGGATCATCTACCTGCACATGAACGGGGCTCCCTCGCAGCTCGACCTGTGGGACCACAAGCCGCAGCTTCAGAAGCATTTTGACCAGGATCTGCCGGACAGCATTCGCAACGGCCAGCGCATCACCACGATGACGAGCGGGCAGGCGCGGTTCCCTGTGGCGCCGAGCATGTTCAAATTCGCGCAGCACGGCCAGTGCGGCCGTTTTGTGAGCGAGCTGCTGCCGCACACGGCAAAGATCGTGGATGAGATCGCGGTGATCAAAAGCGTGCACACCAGCGCCATCAATCACGACCCTGCCTGCACCTTTGTGATGACCGGCAGCGAGGTGCCGGGCAAGCCAAGCATCGGCTCCTGGCTGGCGTATGGCCTTGGCAGCGAGAGCAACGACCTGCCGGCCTTCGTGGTCTTCACGCCCACCTTTCCCGCCGCCAGCCAGGCGCAGGCGCTTTTCACGCGCATGTGGAGCAGCGGCTTCCTGCCGACGAAATACACCGGTGTGGCGCTGCGCGGCCAGGGCGATCCCGTGTTGTATGTGAAGAATCCGCCGGGCGTGGATGGCAGCGACCGCCGCACGATGCTGGACGCGCTGAACCGGCTGAACCAGATCAATCACGACCGGGTGGGCGATCCGGAGATCCAGACACGCATCGCCCAGTATGAAATGGCCTTCCGCATGCAGAGCAGCGTGCCGGAGCTGACCGATCTGAGCAAGGAAAGCAAGGCGACGCTGGACCTGTATGGTCCGGACGTGCAGCGCACCGGCAGCTTCACCCACAGTGCGATCATGGCGCGTCGCCTCATCGAGCGCGGGACGCGGGTGGTGCAGATCCTGCATCGCGGATGGGACCAGCACAACAACCTGCCCCGGCTGCTACGCGGGCAGGTGGAGGACAGCGAGCGTGCCTGCGCGGCCCTCGTGATGGATTTGAAGCAACGCGGCCTGCTGCAGGACACGCTGGTGGTCTGGGGCGGCGAATTCGGCCGCACAGTCTATTCCCAGGGCACGCTGACCAAGGACAACTACGGCCGCGATCATCATCCGCGCTGTTTCACGATGTGGATGGCCGGTGGCGGCGTCAAAGGCGGCATCGAGCACGGTGAAACTGACGATTACAGCTACAACATCGTGAAGGACCCGGTGCACATCAATGATCTGAATGCCACGATCCTCCAACTGATGGGCATCGATCACCGGAAGTTCAGCTTCAAGTTCCAGGGGCTCGACCAGCGCCTCACGGGAGTGGAGGAGCATCATCCGGTGAAGGCGGTGCTGACATAGCGGCTGTTTGTTTGGGTGTTGCAGCCGCCAGCGAGATGGATGCCCGTCGTCGGGCATCTTTTTCCTTTCCCGGCCAGGGCCGGTCTGATATGCCGTTTTTCATGAACCGTCTCCCCTGGCTTCTCGTCCTGTTTTTGGGCCTCCACTTGCAGGCGGCCGATGCGCCGACCAAGCGTGCGCGGCTCAACGAATACTACACCGTCGTTCCGATGGCGACCTCACCGCAGATGGACGCGGCGCAATGGATGGTGACCGATCAAGCGGCGGGCAATCCGACCGCTGAGACTGCGGTGAATCTGATCACTCATTTCAAGACCACGCCCGTGAAGGATCAGAAGGATGGCATTTTCATCTACAGCGCCACCCACTCGATCGAACTGAACGACAAGAAGAAGGACCGGCTGCCGCAGCGGCAGCAGGAGCTGCTGGACGACAAGGTCTGGCGGGCGGCGGAAAACAAGCTGGTGGATGACCTGGTCGCTGCGGCAAACAAGGAAGGCATTCCCGTGTGGGTGCTGGTTCGTGGCACCGGCGACCTTCACACCTACAAGCTGCTGACTGATCCGAAGCTGACGCTGAAGAAGTGATCGGCAACTGGTGCGGGCAGTTCAGCGGACGATTATCGTGAGCCTGCTCGAAACGTGGGGGCGGGCTTCGTCACTCAGCCGTGCGGACGGCTTCCAGGGTGAGCTGCCACTGCTCCTGGCCGCGGAACCAGCCGCGTTGCACGCGCATGGCGACATCCCAAGGGGCTGGCGGGAGGTGGCCGATGGGGGCGTTGAACCAGCGGGCTTCCATCGAGGAACCATCCTGGGTCAGGATGAGGCGGAGATGCTTTTCCTTCATGACGCGTCCTGGCAGACGCGGGGTCACTCTGCGGCAGAGGAACAGCGGCTCCGGGTTCTTCTGGCCGAAGGGTTCGAGCAGCTTGTAGCTTTCGAAGAAGTTCAGCGACAGGTCACGCAGCTTCACCTCGGCATCGAGTTCGAGCACGGGCGTCATGGCCTCCTTGCTCAAGGCTTCGCGGGCTGCGGTGGCAAAAGCCTCGCGAAACGCATCAAGGCTGGCTTCGGCGACCGAGATGCCCGCCGCCATGGCATGACCGCCGCCGCCGAGCAGATGCGCACGGCAGATGTCGATGGCTTCGACAAGGGAGAAGCCGGGAATGCTGCGCCCGCTGCCCTTGCCGATGCCGTTGTCATCGAATGAGACGAGAATCGTGGGCCGGTGACAGAGACGCGAGATGCGTGAGGCGACGATGCCGATGACGCCGGGATGCCACTTGCGCGAGCCGAGCACGATGGCGGAGGTTTTTTCGATGTCGCCAAGTGTGGAAAGCATGGCCTCGGCCTCGGCGTGGACTTGCTGCTCCACGCTCTGGCGGTCCTTGTTGTGTGCCTCCAGGAGCGCGGCCAGCATCGCGCCTTCCTCAGGATCGTTCGAGAGCAGGAGTTGCAAGGCGGTGGACGCGGTGTCCAGGCGGCCGGCGGCATTCAAGCGCGGGCCGAGTCGGAAGCCGACGTGATGTGTCTGTACGAGCCCCTCGACGCCGGCGATTTGTTTGAGCGCCCGCAGGCCGTGACGTTGCGTCTGGGCCAGCGCTTCGAGTCCGCGGCGCACCAGCAGGCGGTTTTCATCGATCAGCGGCACCAGATCGGCCACGGTGCCGAGTGCCACGAGGTCCAGCGTCTCCTTCAGGTCATAGTCTTCGATCATTCGCGTCTTCAGGAGCGCGTGAGAGACCTTGAAGACGAGCCCGGCGGTGCAGAAGTAGTGATGCGAGTCGCTGAGCTTGGGATTGACCAGCGCAAGGCAGTTCGGGCGGCCCTGAGGGGACAATTCGTGATGGTCGATGATGACGCAATCGACGCCGTCCTCGCGTAGTCTCGCCACTTCGGTGATCGAGGTCGTGCCGCAGTCGAGCGCGATGAGCAGGTCCGGCTTTCCAAACTGCTCGTAGCAGCGTGCGATGCCATCATGGCTGAGGCCGTAGCCTTCCTCCATGCGTGTGGGCAGGAACAGATGCGTGTCCAACCCGTAGGCCTTCAGGATCAGGTGCATCAGCGCCATCGATGTGACGCCATCCACATCATAGTCGCCGTAAAGCACCACGCTTTCCCTGTTATCCACTGCTTTGAGGATGCGTTCCACCGCGGTGGGCATCTCCGGCAGCACGGTGGGATCGCCAAGAGAGGCCAGCTTTGGCACGAGGAAATCGCGCGCCTGCTCCACGGTGGTGATGCCACGCTGGGCCAGCAGGAGGGCCATCAGCGGCGAGACGCCGGTGTCCGCCGCCAGCTCGGCAGCGCCCTCCACCGCAGGCTTCAGCAGCCAGCGAGGCGGACGGATCGAGAAGGGGACAGGTTCGGACATGTGTGGTTTGCGTGAATGGCGCATTTCTGTATGGAACACGCCTGCTGCGGAGTCAAACCGCGCCTCCAAACCCCCATGTCGCAGAATCCAATCACCTCTTCATCCTCCGGTCGCTGGTGGCTCGGCGGGATGGGCGTGTTCCTCATCGTTGCAGGCTCGTTTTTCGCGTGGCGCATGTGGTTGTCGTATGAGAAAGCGCAGATCACACGCGGATGGACACCCGTGCCATGCCGCATCGTGTCATCACGTGTCGTCAGCGAACGTCCGACGCCCAATTCCGAGCCCGCGCATCGTGTCGAGCTTCGATATGAGTATGAAATCAATGGCGAGGTGCACCGCAGCACGCGCATCCGCCAGGTGGAGGCCGCGCCGACGCAGCATCTGGACAACGCGCGCGAAAAACAGCAGAACTACCCGCCTGGCTCCGCGCAGACCTGCTTTGTGAACCCGCGCTCTCCTGCCGACGCGGTGCTGGAGCATGCGACACGTGCGGCGCTTTATTCGATCTGGTTCCCGATGCTGTTCATTGCCGGTGGTCTGGGCATGCTGCGCGGGGCGCTGCGGAGGTGAGAGGTCAGATCCTCACCGGCCACGAGGCTATGATGAGGCCGTCTGGTCCAGCACCTCGCGCACCAAGGCGGGGCCGCGATAGACGAGCCCGCTGTACACCTGCACCAGAGCGGCTCCGAGGTTGAGTTTTTCCACCGCGTCACCGCCTTTGACGATGCCGCCGATGCCGATGATGGGAATGTCCGGCTGCAGGAGTGTGTGGAAGGCTTTGAGGACGATGTTGGAGCGCTCGCGCACAGGGGCACCACTTAAACCACCGGTTTCCTGGGCACGGGCGTGTCCGGCGACCGCTTCACGGTCGATGGTGGTGTTGGTGGCGATGACGCCGTCGATGCGTTGCTCGTTGAAAACGCGGGCGAGAGCCTCGATCTGCATGTCGCTGAGATCCGGGGCGATCTTGACGAGCAGCGGGACCGTTTTGCCGTGTTGGGCCTGGAGCGATGCCTGCTCGTCCTTCAAAGTGGAGATCAACTGGCGCACGGCATCTTCCGCCTGAAGATCGCGGAGGCCCTTGGTGTTGGGCGAGGAGATGTTCACCGCGATGTAATCGGCCACCGAATACGCCGCTTTGAGGCAGATGAGGTAGTCGTCCACAGCCTTGTCATTCGGTGTGTCGAAATTCTTGCCGATGTTCACCCCGACGACGGCCTTGGTCTTGCGACGTTGCAGCTTGTCCACGGCTGATTGGATGCCTGGGTTGTTGAACCCCATGCGGTTGATCAAGGCCTCGTGTTCGGGCAGGCGAAACAGTCGTGGCTTCGGATTGCCGGGCTGAGGTCGTGGCGTGAGCGTGCCGACTTCGACAAAGCCAAAACCCAACGCGCCCCAGGCATCCACAGCGCTGGCGGACTTGTCCATGCCTGCGCCGAGGCCGAGCACATTGGGAAACGTCAGGCCCATGACCGTGCGTGGCTGCTGCGGAGTGCCGACGACGGACTGCAGCAGCCCGAGGCGGTGGGCCGCGATCATGAGTTTCACCGTTAATGTGTGGGCCTTTTCCGCATCGAGGCGGAAAAGCCACGGCTTCATCACGGGGTAGAAGGTTTCGATCAAAGTCATGCTCAAGCGGGAAGAATGGATTTCACGGCTGCGGCCACGGCAAGGCCCAGTTTCGCATGAGCGGCGGCGTCGAGATGAATCCCGTCGCTGCCGGGTTCCACCAGCGACTGCGTATTTAAGTAGGCACAGCCAAGCATCGTGGCGAGCGCTTCATAGTGTCTGGGCAACTGGCGGCTGTCGTGCTGGGCATTGGGGAACTTCGCGGCGACATCCGGCAGGTGTGGCTGATCACCGATGATGGGCGGGCACATGATCAGCAGCCTGGGCGGCCGGTTATTGATGCCCGCATCACTGCCGAGGATCATTTGGGCCAGGACTTTGACACCGGTGGCGATCTCGCCGGGGGTGACGCTGAAGACGGCTTTCAGATCGTTCGTGCCGAGCATGAGGATCACCAGATCGAGGGGCTTGTGGCTTTCGAGAATGGCGGGCAGCACCGCTTTGCCATTACGCACGGCTGCAAACGGATCATCATGCACCGTGGTGCGGCCGTTCTGGCCCTCTTCGATCACGCGGAAGCCCGATCCGAGCTCCCTGGAAAGAACGCCGGTCCAGCGCACGGCAAAAGGGTGGCGTTCAGGGAAGGGGCCTGTGATGCTTTCGGGGATGAAGCCCCAGGTGTTCGAGTCACCAAAACAAAGGACGTTTTTCATGTGGCTGCGCATCATGCCTTGCCCGCAGGCGGCGGCAACTGCTGTCCCAAGTTGTTCAGAAGGACCAAAAACCCTGTGTAAAACTGCAAAATCCAGCTTGCGCGAGATTTCGACTGTGTTAGACATCCCGCCCCCCGCTCCAAGGCGGGGTTTTGAGTTCCCCCAAAGACTCACCTTTTTTCTTCCAAGTATGCGTGTCCGTACCTCCGTCAAACCCCTCTGCGAACTTTGCCGCGTCATCCGTCGCAAAGGTGTCGTCCGTGTCGTCTGCAAAAACCCGCGTCACAAACAACGCCAGGGTTGATTCCTTTTTTACCACCTCACCTCACTGAATTATGGCCCGCCTGCTTGGAGTCGAAATCCCGAACGAAAAGAAGATCGAATATTCATTGCCCTACATCTACGGCATTGGTCTTCCCCTCAGCCGCAAAGTTCTCGCTGCCACCAACATTGACCCGAACATCCGTGCGGGCGAATTGAGCGACGAGCAGATCTCCATCATCACGCAGGCCATCCAGGCGCTCAAGATTCCGATCGAAGGTGACCTTCGTCGTGAAATCCAGATTCACATGAAGCGCATCCTGGGCATCAACTGCTATCGCGCTCACCGTCATCGTCGCGGCCTTCCAGTTCGTGGCCAGCGCACCCACACGAACGCCCGCACGCGCAAAGGTCCGCGCAAGACCGTCGGCGCTCAGAAGGCCTCCAAGTAATCACCCTCGCAACGATCCGTTCCCCCAAATATGGCTGACGAAACGACCCCCGCCGCACCCGCTGCCGCAGCTCCCGCTCCGGCCGCAGCACCC
>NZ_JACSRD010000045.1 GCF_014879935.1 Prosthecobacter sp. | reverse complement strand
CCACCGCAAGCACCAGCACCTGGCTGAAGCCCAACGGCACCTGGCCCGGCAGCATTGTCGTCGGCGGCTCCCCAACTGCCGCCATCAGCACACCGGCCGTCATCATGGCAGACACCTACTTCACCATGAGCTACCGCAAGATCGTGGCCGGCCAGGCCGCTGACGTCGGCTGGTCCGAGTGGATGACGCCGAAGCTCGTCGAAGGCTGGATCAAGCGCGTGCTGGCGAAGATCACGCCCTTCAACCAGCGGGTGGACGACCTCTACAACAACGCCGTGAACACGGATGTCTCCATGCTCACCCAGGCAGGCAGACGCTGGGAGGGGGACATCGCCCTGAACCTGGAAAACATCAACGACGTCGGCCTCATCGAGATCTACGAGACCGTCCTGAACCGCGGCAAGAGCTTCACCATCGGCTCCGGCATCGATTTTGCCCCGTCCAACGATGCCTTGTTGCTCGCCGCCGGCTATCTCAGCGATCTTTACACCATTCTCGGCAATGAAGCCTATGCCGACGCCGCGAACCCCACCATCTCCATCGACGACCAGACCACCGTCACCGAGGTGAACACCAGCCGCTTCAGCTTCGAAGGCCAGGTGGCCAGTTCGCTGGATGAAGAGCTGGGCCTGCTGCGTGGTCGTGACAACAGCGCCAGCCCCGGCACCGGAATCGCTCCGGCCTACAACCGTCTTTTCTGGAACTACACGCGCGGCATCAACAGCGGCGAGGTGCTCTACGCCGTGAACTACAACATCAAGGAAAAGACCGGCAGCAGCACGGCCAACGGCATCCTCGATGCCGCCGATGCCCAGCGCATGTTCCCCCAGGGGCATGGCGACGCCTACGGGCACTACCTCACCGCCCTCACCGGCTATTACAAGCTGCTGACCCACCCCGAGTTCACCTGGGTGCCAAGGGCGGAGGCCGTCAGCGTTCTCGGCCAGGCGGTGCTCATTGATTACAAGGATGAGCGGAAACTGGCCGCCGCCGCGGCGAACCTCGCCCGAACGTCCCAGCAGGTCATCAGTCTCGTCCACCGCAAGGTTTACCAGGATGACCCCGCCCTCGGCTGGCAGCATTTGCGCGATGACGATGAAGACCGTGCCTGGGGACTGGATGAAACCGTCAGCCGCAGCGCCCAGGGCAGCTTTTTCCACTGGGTCACGGGAAATGCCCTCCTGCTGGACGAAGACACCGCCCACACCGGCGTGCAGAAGATCGACCGCACCACCGTGCCGGAACTGCACGAGCTCGTCAGCGCTGCGGATGCCTTCCAGACCAGCATCGACAACGCCAACGCTCATCTTAACCCGCTGGGACTCAGCCCCGGAGCCATCGCCTTCGACATCTCCCCCGCCCAGATGCAGGCAGGCCAGTCCCACTATGAGCAGATCTACGCCCGTGCCCTGCGCTCCGTGTTGAATGCCAAGGGCAGCTTTGACCAGGCCGCGAAGATGACCCGGCTCCTGCGCAATCAGGAGAACCAGGTCACGGATGCCAACACGGCCGTCGTCGATCAGGAGGGCGCCTTTGAAAGTCAGCTCATCGAGATCTACGGCACCCCGTATGCGGGCGACATCGGCCCGGGCAAGAGCTACCCTCAAGGCTACACCGGCCCAGATTTGCAGAGCTGGTTCATCATCGACCGGCCCAGCGACCTCGTGAACCTCTCCGCTCCGGCCACCACCGTCAGTGTGCAGGTTCCGCTTGTCACACCGGCGTTTGGTGCCCTCACGGCCGATGAAATCCGCGCCCGTTACAGCAGCAGCGCCCCCATTCCGCAGGTGGCGACAAAGACCTACACCATCGCCCCCAATCAGTGGGCCCAGTATGCGCAAACCATCGCCCCGGACGGTTCGCTCGGCCGCCGTGCCCAGACCGGCGGGCTCCAGGACGCCCTGATGGAGATCGAAACGGCCCGCACCGACCTGCTGGAGGCCAATCAGCAGCTCCAGATCCTGCAGCGCCGCTTTGAACGTGAGGCCACATTGGCCAAAGACCTCGTGGCCAGCCATGTCGAGGCCCTGCGCCGTCAGGCAAACGCCACCGCGAACATCGCCACCACGGAAGCCGCCGCTGCTGTGCTCGACTCATTGGGCGAAGGTCTGCAATGGGCTGGCGAAGCCGCGCGTGATGCCACTGAAGTCGCCTCAGAAGCGGTGCCGAAGTCCCTGATCGCCGGTGTCGCTGCGGGGGGCGATCTCACCTCAGCCGCCCGTGCCGCCATTCTGGCAGCAGGAAAAACGATCAGCAGTGTGCTGGTCGGCAGCGGCCTCGCCTCACGCGCAGCTGCGGGTCTTCTCGATGCCACCGTCACCGGCCTGGGCATGGAGCTGGATGGCTACCTCATGAGCGTCGGCTTCACCCAGGAGGAGGCGCAGGCTCTTTATGAGCTGGAGCAGCTCTATGCGGAGCTGGTGAGCCAGCATTACCAGTTCCACCGCCTGGCCACCAGCGTGCAGACGGCCAGCCAAAAGGCCTCCAATCTCATCGCCACCGGGCAGTCCATCCTCTCCGAGCGTGAAAGCTACCGCCAGCGCGCCGCCGCCGTCATCAGCGGCTACCGCACCCGTGACCTGACCTTCCGCACTTTCCGCAATGAGGCGCTGGAGCAGTATCGTACCCTCTTTGACCTCGCTTCCCGCTACACCTACCTGGCCGCGAAGAGCTACGACTACGAAACCGGCCTCCTGGGCACCACCGCAGGTCAGTCGGTCATCGCCAGCATCGTCTCCGCCCGCTCCTTGGGCGACCTCTCCGGCGATGTCCCCCAGGCCACCACCAGCACCCTCGGCGATGCAGGCCTGGCCGGACGCCTCGCCCAGATGAATGCGGATTTCGCCGTGGCAGAGGGCCGCCTCGGCATCAACAACCCGGATCCCTACGGCACCCTTTTCAGCGTGCGGGCCGAGCTTTACCGCATCACCACCGACGCCGCCTCCACCGCGGATGACGATGCCTGGCAGCAGAGCCTGGAGCAGGCCATCCGCAGCAACCTGCTGAGTGATTCCGACGTGGCCCGCCACTGCAACAACCTCCGCAAGCCTGACGGGAGCAACGTCCCCGGCCTGATCATCCCGTTCAGCACCACCATCCAGCACGCGAAGAACTTCTTCGGCCTCGATTATGCCGCTGGGGACCACAATTACAGCCCCAGCAGCTACAGCACGAAGATCAGCAGCATCGGCATCGTCCTGCCTGGCTACGTCGGCATGGATCCCTATGCCAGCGGCACTCCGGGCGCGGGCGGCCCGGCCAGCAGCCATCCGGATGCTCTCGGTGCCACGCCTTATGTCTATCTCATCCCCTGTGGCGAGGACTTCATGCTCTCCCCGCCACTGGGAGACACGAACACCGTCCGCTCCTGGACGGTGCATGACCAGGCCCTGCCGCTGCCCTACAACCTCGGAGCGAGCAGCTTCAACACGACCAGCTTCTTCACCTCCACCGGCACGCTCAGCGAGCAGCCCTGGATCGTTCGCAAGCATCAGGCCTTCCGCCCTGTCTCCGACCCGGCGTTCTTCTACAGCAGCGTCCCGGCCGAGTTCACCAACACGCGCCTCATCGGCCGCAGCGTCTGGAACAGCCAGTGGAAGCTCGTCATCCCGGCCTACACGCTGCTGAGCAACGAGCAGGAGGGCCTGAACCGCTTCGTCCGCAGCGTGAAGGACATCCAGCTCTTCCTGCGCACCTACAGTCATTCGGGGAATTGAATGACGGAACCCAAATGACGAATGCCGAATGAAAAGCATCGCGCTCATCCTCCTGGCCGCCTCGGTTGTCGCTCTCGTCGGATGGCGTCTGGCATCGCCAAAACCGTCACTGGAGTCCTCTCTGTCTGCTTCGTCCCGTCCAGCCCGCATTCCACCATCCACCACCAACACGGACGGTGCCGAAGTCTTCCAACGCGCGTTCTGGAAGCGTCCCGCAGCCAACGACAGCATCCTGAATGCCGAGCGCCGTGAGTGGAAGGACGCGGACGGCGTCACCCGCTGGCAATGGTTCATCGCAGTGAAGCCGTCCCCGGAACTGGTGAAGCATCTCATCACCGACAACGCCTTCCATCTCGCGCCCGCGACCACGGTGCCGGACATCGAAGAGCCGCCGGCGTGGTTTGCGCCGGAGAAAAGCTCATCGCGCATCCTCCGCGCTCCCGGCAGCGGCATGACGCTTCTTTTTGACGAGGCATCCAGTCTCCTGCTCGCCACCGACAGCGGCGGCGGCTTTCGCCAAGGAGCACCGGAGCCCGCGAAGCCCGTCGCACAAAACACAGCCGTCACCTCGCGTCTCCCCAACTCGCCTCCGCCGAAGCCATGAATCTCCGCCTTCACTTCAAGCGAGTGTGCTTCGCACTTCTCCTCTTCGTCACTCTCCATTGGTCGTCCGTCATTTCTTCAGCCGCCGTCCCGTCCCTCCTCAACCACCAGGGCCGAATTGCGGTCAACGGCACGAACTTTGAAGGCAGCGGCCAGTTCAAATTCGCGTTCGTGAACACGGACGGCACCACCAGCTACTGGAGCAACGACGGCACCAGCACCGCCGGCTCGCAACCCGCTGCCGCCGTCTCGCTCACGGTGACCAAAGGCCTCTACGCCGTCCTGCTCGGCGACACGTCGCTCGCCAACATGACCGCTGTGCCCGCGAGCGTCTTTGACAACGCCGATGTCCGCCTCCGTGTCTGGTTCAACGACGGCACCAACGGCTTTCAGCACATCACTCCTGACCAGCGCCTTGCTGCCGCGCCGTTCGCCATCAATGCCGCGAAGGCGGAATCGGTGCCCAATGGCAGCATCACGGGCGCGATGTTGGCGGACGGCTCCGTCGGCAGCACCAAGATCGTCAATGGAGCCGTCGGAACCAGTCAGCTCGCACCCAATGCCGTGCAGGCGGCGAACATCGCCACGGGAGCCGTCGGCAGCAGCCAGCTCGCCGCAGGCAGCGTGACAACGAATGCGATGGCTGACTCTGCGATCACCACCGCGAAGCTGGCCGCCAATTTCGCCACCGGCACAGCGGTCGAAGGAAACATCTCCAGCATCAACAACACGTCGAACGTGCTGAGCTTCAGCGTCCCTTTTCCAGCGCCATTTGCCACCGCGCCCAGCATCACCTTTGGCAGGCCCGGCTGGTCTCCAGGCAGTGTGACCACCACGGGCTTCACCGCCACCTATGCGGGCTACAGTCCCTCGCTGGTCGCCACGCCGGGGAACGCCTCCGCCACATCCGTGGCCTCGGTCAGTGGCCGACCTGCCATCGCCTACTACGACAATCCGAGCACCACCTTGAAATTCGCCATCGCCGCCAATCGCGATGGCAGCGGTGGCTGGACCATTCTCACGCTGGACGCCGCTGGCACGGGCCGCGACTGCTCACTGATCATCGTGAACGGAACCCCGGCGGTCAGCTACTACGACGCCACCAACGGCGACCTCAAGTTCGTTCGAGCGCTCGATGCGACGGGCAGCGCATGGGCCGCCCCGCAGGCCTTGGACACCACAGGCAACGTGGGACAGCACACCTGCCTGCACATCATCAATGGCAGCCCGGCGATCAGCTACCACGACGTCACGAATGGCAATCTGAAGTTCATCCGGGCCAGCGATGCCACGGGGAGCACCTGGGGCAGTCCGGTCGTGGTGGACGCCGCCGCTGGAAATGTGGGGCAGTTCACCTCGCTTGAGGTGGTCGGCGGGAACCCGGCCATCGCCTATTACGATGCGACAGCGGGCGACCTCCTCTACGTCCGCGCCAGTGACTCAAACGGCACCGCCTGGACTGCACCCGCCAGCATCGACGGCGCGGCAAACAACGTGGGTCAACATGCTTCCCTGGCCGTGGTCGGCAGCCATCCTGCCATCGCCTACCACGATGTGAGCAATCTCGACTTGAAGTATGTGCGGGCGCTCGACGCAACTGGCAGCACCTGGGGAACGCCGCTGACCATCGACAGCGGTGGCACGGTTGGATTGTATTCGAGTCTGAAGATCGTGAACGGACTGCCCATGATCGCCTCGCAGGGGGTGGACAATGCGCGCTACTCCTGCCGCTTGTGGCGCAATTTGTCCGCAGACAGCACCGGCGCATGGAGCTTTGTCGTGCTGAATCTCTTCGTGCCGCAGACAAACGCAGGCCAGCGCAATTCGCTCGCGGCGATCAACGGAGCGCCTGCCGTCAGCTACATCGAATCGTCCACCGGCAAACTGCAGTACGCCACCGTTCCTGACTTCGCCTGGACGGCCGGCGACGGCACCGTTTCACCGATCCTGGCGACGGCCTTTAGCTCGCCTTTGGCCGGAGACATCACAGGCGGCCAGGGTTCGACGACGATCTCCGGCAATGCCGTGGACAGCGCCAAGATCATGGATGGCAGCATCACCAACGCCGACATCAACGCGAGTGCCGCCATCGCCGACTCCAAGCTCGGGACGATTGCCACGGCGGGCAAAGTCGCCAATAGCGCCACCACGGGCACATCGGCAAACACACCCGGCACCCTGGTCCTGCGCGATGCTCAGGGAAATTTCTCCGCAGGCACCATCACCGGCACTTTTGTGGGCGATGGATCTGGTTTGACCGGCCTGACCACCTCGCAGGTCATCCTCGACGATGTGGTGGCCGCGCCACTGAAGCCCGTTGTGGCCTGGGGCGACAACGACAACGGCCAGACTGCGGTCCCCGCACTCGCAAACGTCGCTTCTGTTGCGGCAGGTTCTTTCCACAACATCGCGTTGCTCGATGCTGGAACAGTGGTCCAGTGGGGAGCGATGGCCGCCGTGCCGGGCACCGTGGTCAATGTGACCCACATTGCCGCAGGCACGGATCACAATCTGGTGCGCAGGAGCGATGGCAGCGTGATCGCGTGGGGGGACGACACGTTCGGCCAGAGCAGCGTTCCTGGCGGCATCACGACCGCGACGAACGTGGCCGCTGGCGAGAAACACAGCCTCATCCTGAAAGCAGACGGCACCGTGCAGGCCTGGGGAGACAACACCTACGGCCAGTCCACCATCCCCGGAACGGCCACGAACATCACGGCCATCGCCGCTGGAGCGGATCACAATCTCGCCCTGAAGGCGGATGGCACCGTCATCGCCTGGGGCCGCAATGACAGCGGCCAGACCAGCGTGCCAGGCGGTTTGACGAACGTGGTCGCCATCGCATGCGGCGCTTATCACAGCCTCGCCGTGAGGACGGACGGCACCGTCGTGGCCTGGGGATGGGATCTTGGCGGGCAGGTCTCCGGCGCCACCGGGGTCACCCATGTTTCCAAAGTCGCGGGCGGTTATGCCTTCAGCCTCGCCTTGAAGCACGACGGCACTCTCTCGGCGTGGGGAGACAACACCGACGGACAAACCGCGATCCCGGCCAGTTCCACACAGATCACTCACATCGCCTGCGGAGCGGGCCATGCCCTCGCCCTCCGGGCCGATTTCATCCCCGCCCAGGTCGCTAGGCTGGACCAGGACAACATCTTCACCGGCAAAGTCGGCATCCAGCGTGCTCCCGCGACGAACAACCTCGAAGTCGAAGGCAGCGCCAGCAAAACCACCGCAGGCAACTGGCTCGCCAACTCCGACCGTCGCATCAAAACGGACGTGCGGCCCGTCACCGGTGCCCTGAGAAAGCTCGCCAGGGTCAATCTCGTCGATTTTCACTACAGTGAGGCCTACCGGGCGGCTCATCCTGAAGTCGGCGGCAGACGCTACCTCAACGTCATCGCCCAGGAGTTCGCCGAAGTCTTCCCCGATCACGTGCAGAACAGCGGCGAGGTCCTTCCTGATGGATCACCCATCCTCCAGGTCGATACCTATCCACTCACCATCTACTCCGCCGCCGCCGTGCAGGAACTGGCGAAGGAGAATCAGGCTCTCAAGAAGAAGCTGGCGGATCAGGAGGAGCGGCTCAAACGACTGGAGGCCCTGATCAAATGAGCGGGCAGCGCCATCGGCCAGGGCGGCGTTTCCTCGCACTCCTCTGCCTCGTTTTCTGTTTCTCATTCGTCGCTCCCGCGCACGCAGGCACCTCCGCGAGCTACACGCTCGCACCCGATGCCATCGACGTCGGCGGACTTCGAGGCACGAGCGCAAACTACGTCCTGAATGCCTCCGCCATGCCGGGAGGCCACGGCACCAGCACCGCCTACACCCTGCGCGGTGGCTTCGCCGGCCAGCTTGCGGATGCCATCGCCACCGCCATCGACCTTTTTGCCTCCCCTTTGTCGGTGCATGAGGTCGGCACACGCCAGATCACGGCCGCTTTGGTCTTTGACGACCTCAGCACCCAGCCGTTGGCGGCTGAGAGTGTGAGCTGGAGCGTTCAGAGCGGCCCCATCGCCAGCATCAGCCCTGACGGCCTGGCGACTGCCGCCGCCGTTTATCAAGACACCGCCGCCGTGGTGCAGGGTACTTACCAGAGCCTCACAGACTCGCTGACTCTTGCCGTGCTCAACATCTTGCCCGACAACTTCGGCGGCTACGCCTCCGATGGCCTCGATGATGACTGGCAGGTGCTCCATTTCAATCTCCCGCCCAATCCGGATGCCGCGCCTGGAGCCGATCCTGACTTTGACGGGCAGAACAATCTCTTCGAGTTCACCTCCGGAGTCGTTCCTACAGATGCCAGCTCCCGTTTTCTGATCCAGGCGCAGCCGGTGGCCGGACAGCCCGGGCAGAAGCGCATCATCTTCTCCCCCCGTTTCGCAGATCGCACCTACAGCGTGCAGACCAGCACCACTCTGCTGCCGCTGAGCTGGCAGCCGCTCGGCTCCTTCACCACCGGCGACGCAGGTGTCGTGCGAACCGTCACCGACACCAGTGCCACGGGCGCACGCAAGTTCTATCGCGTCCAGATCACCCGGCCGTGAAAGCCAAGCTCCAAGGGTGCCTCGTGGTGAACTGCATTAAGCCGCCTTGGCGGCTACGATACCGGGGCCAGCTTCAGCTGTCGCAGTGAATACAGCGGCGCATCCGTTTCCGCGATGCGTCTCGCCCCTCGCTTCCGCTTCGGGCTGAACTGGTCCCGCTGCGCCTCGAAGATGTCCTCCACGAACGCCTTG
>NZ_JACSRD010000046.1 GCF_014879935.1 Prosthecobacter sp. | reverse complement strand
ATCCGTTATCCAACCCGTGAGTACAACTTCTTTCTCTCGCCTTTTGAGGTTTTAAAACACTGCCTAGACTCCAACTCACCCATTCGACCACCATCATGAATCCCGTTCGTTTCGCACTCGCAGGCTTTGGAGCCTGGGGCAAATTTCATGCCCAATCCATCGCTGGAAACCCTGACGCGGCTTTAGTCGCCATCTCCGCGCCTTCGGAGGCTTCGCGTGAAGAAGCCCGGAAACTGTATCCCGAGGCCCAGATCTTCGCCGACAGCCTCGAAATGATCGTGAAGGCCGATTTCGACATCATCGACATCGCCACGCCGAGCCACACGCATCGCGAAATCGCGCTCGCGGCGATGCAGAAGGGGAAACACGTGCTTTTGGAGAAGCCGATGGCCATCACGCTCGACGACTGCAAAGCCATCATGGCCGGGGCACGCGATCACGGGGTGCATTTGGCCGTGGGACATGAGTTGCGCCTTTCCTCGCAGTGGGGCCGCATCAAGGACATCATCGCCGCAGGCACCATCGGCGACCCGCAATACGTGCTCGTCGAATTGCTGCGCAAACCCTACCGCACCGGCGCGAGCGGTTGGCGCTACGATCAGAATCGCGTCGGCTCGTGGGTGCTGGAGGAGCCGATTCACTTTTTCGACCTCGCCCGCTGGTATCTCGAAGGCAGCGGCGATCCCGTCGAACTCTACGCTTACGGCAACTCACGCGATCCGCAGCGCCCGACGCTCTACGACAACTTCAGCGCCATGTTCAAATACGCGAACGGCAGCTACGCCGTCGTATCGCAGACGCTCGCCGCCTTTGAGCATCATCAGACCGTGAAGGTCAGCGGCACCAAAGGCGCACTTTGGGCAGGGTGGAGCGGCGCGCTCGATCGCACGCTGGAGCCCACGGCGTTTCTGAAAGTCTTCGACGGCGAAAAAGTCGAAGACCTGACGCTCACGAAGCAAAGCGGCGAGGTCTTTGAGCTTCGCGAAGAGATCGCGCAATGCATCGACATGGTGCGTAGCGGCAAAAAGCCCATCGCCACCGGCCTCGACGGCCTCTGGAGCGCCGGCCTGTGCCTCGTCGCCGAAGAATCCATCCGGCAGGGCAAACCGCTGCCGGTGGGCGATTTGCTGCAGTTTTGATGGTAGAAAAATTGGGGGTAGAAAGATTTTCTCCAAACCTCTGATTCTAAAATTTTTCTACCCCTAATCTTTCTACCAAACTCAATCCGATGCCCATTGAATGCCCAGTCACTTTCGAACGCCTGTCGCAACAAGCGTTTCAGAAGCTGGACTTCGATATCACGAATTTTGCCTTTGAGACACACCGGCTGCTTGGGCGCAGTTGTGATGAGGAAATCTATCACAATGACCTCGCAGCTCGAATACATGCCGCCGGACTTGGGAAGACTTTGGTCGAAGTCGTGATTCACGTCCGCCATGGCAGCTTTTACAAAGAGTATCGCATGGATTTGGTGGTCGGCGCGAAGGTTGTGTATGAGCTCAAAGTGGCCAGAGAAATCGCCACACAACATGAGGGCCAGACACTCAACTACTTGCTGCTGGTCGATTGCGAGCACGGCAAAGTGATCAATTTCGGAGGTGCTTCGGTTGGTCATCGTTTCGTTAACAATCC
Source organism: Prosthecobacter sp. (assembly GCF_014879935.1). Lineage (GTDB taxonomy): Bacteria > Verrucomicrobiota > Verrucomicrobiia > Verrucomicrobiales > Verrucomicrobiaceae > Prosthecobacter. The sequence goes on along the minus strand of NZ_JACSRD010000046.1, from coordinate 7,473 downwards.
GGTCAGTCGGGAGGAGCGTTATCGCTTCGGCGTGAGAACCACGCCTTCATGGCGGGGGCCTGAAGCTCTGAAAAAGGCGGTGGTGGAGTTCATTGAAGACATCGGCCTCTTTTTGGAAGCGCCACTCTATAACCAAGCATTGGTTCACCACTTTGGAGGTCCCGATTGCGCCGTCGAACGCCGACCGATGTCTCTTGGCGGAGTTCCACTTGGCCGACAGGCTTTTCAAATGTGCGGACCAGATGAGGCTTTTCGAATCACGACTCTCAGCCGCAACCTTTCCGCCCAGAGGCAGAGTCTAGAAAGACTTGTTCAACTCAGCGATCTGAAAGCCCTGCACTGGATCAACCTCAACCGTCACCAAGTCGAATTCACCACCCTGACTCGAACTTGAATTGGGTAGGAAGATTGCGGGTAGAAAGATCTCCCCAAACCCTCTGATTCTGAAATTTTTCTACTCCTAATCTTTCTACCAAAACTCAACCGCATCAACACACCGACCGCCATGACCACCCCGACGCGCCGTTCCTTCCTCGCCAGCACTTCCGGGTTGGCGTTTTCTGCTGCCACGCATGCGTTTGCCTCTGCCGGCAGCAGCGACATCAAAATCGCGCTCATCGGCTGCGGTGGGCGAGGCACGGGCGCTTGCAATCAGGCGCTCAATGCAGGCTCCACGATCAAGCTCGTCGCGGTGCTCGATCCGCTCGAAGGCAAGGCGCAGGCCGCGCTCGATATCTTGAAGCAGAAACACGAAGGGCAGGTCGATGTGCCACCGGATCAGGTCTTCACGCAGTTCGAGGACTGGCAGAAAGTGTATCAGCTCGCCGATGTCGTGCTCATCACCACACCGCCGGGGCCGCGACCGTTTTTGTTCGAGCAGGCGATCAAGGCCGGGAAGCATGTCTTCATGGAAAAACCTGTCGCGGTTGATGCCGTGGGTGTGCGTCGTGTGCTCGCGGCGGCGGAGGAGGCGAAAAAGAAGAACCTCAATGTCTGCGTCGGCTTTCAGCGTCGTTACGATCCTGCCTACATCGACATGATCCAGCGACTGCACGCGGGCGAGATCGGCGACCTCGTGTTTGGCCGTGTGTATTGGAATGGCACCTCGCGCCCCGGTTTCCCGCGTGAACCCGGTGAAAGCGAGATGCACTACCAGATCCGCAATTGGTATTTCTTCACCTGGATGAGCGGCGATCACATCCTCGAGCAGCACTGCCACAACCTCGATGTCGCGAACTGGGTCATGCAGGGCAAGATGCCCGTGCGTGCCACCGGTCAGGGCGGCCGCCAAGTGCGCAACAAACGCGAAAACGGCACCATCTACGACCACCACACCGTCGAGTTCGAATACGACAACGGCATGCGCATCCTCAGCCAGTGCTGCCAGATCGGCGGCAAGTGCCAGAAGGACGTCAGCGAGCATTTTCACGGCACGAAAGGCATCGCGGACCTCGCTGCGAATGGCCGCTTCCTCATCAAAGGCGAGCCACCCGTCGGCAAACGCACGCGCAACAAAGCCGACGCCTACCAGCTCGAGCACGACGCCTTCTTTGAAAACATCCGCACCGGCAAAGTCCGCATCGACGCCGAATACGCCGCCTACAGCAGCATGATGGGCGTCATGGGCCGCATGGCCACCTACACCGGCCAGATCATCACCTGGGATCAGGCCTTCAACTCCACCGAATCCCTCGTGCCCGACAACATCACCTGGAACACCGAGCCTCCCGTCAAACCGGACGCCGATGGCTGGTATCCCGTCGCGATTCCCGGCACGACGATGCCGGTGTGATGGGAACCATCGCCATGCCCCGCCATGTCCCCCATCACCCGCCGTACTGCCTTCACCTCCGCTGGACTCGCCATGCTTGGCAGTTCGCTCGCGGCGGAAACGAATGTCCCCGCCAGCAACGATCACCGGCTCAATGTGCGCGACTTTGGAACGAAGGCGGATCAGACTACGGACGACACGGCGGCGTTTCAGGCGGCGATTGATGCCGCGCACGCGGCGGGAGGCGGCAGCGTCTTTGTGCCGCCGGGCATGTATCGGCTTAACGGCACGTTGATCGTCAAACTCAACGTCACCCTCGAAGGCATCTTCACCGCGCCGCCGACGATTCCGTGGACGGCGGAGTCGCTGGCCAAAGGTGCGCCAAATGGCTCGGTGCTGCTCACGTTTGCAGGGAAGGGCGATGCGAGCGCCACGCCCTTCATCCAGCTCGCCTACAACGCGACCGTGAAGGGCATCGCGGTGTTTCATCCCGAACAAACGGACACGAATCCGCCCATCGCCTATCCGTGGACCATCAGCTCGCAACTCAGCGGCGCGGACAACTGCTCGCTCATCGACGTGTTGCTCGTGAATCCCTACCAAGCGGTCGATTTCGGCGGCAGACATACCGGTCGGCATTTCATCCGCAATCTCAATGCCGCGCCGCTGCATCGCGGGCTCTTCATTGATCACTGCATCGATGTGGGCCGCGTGGAAAACGTCCACTTCTGGCCCTTCTGGGGCGCGACGGGAGGCGCGGCCGAGTATCGCCGCAAGCACGGCAAGGCCTTCATCATCGGCCGCACCGACTGGCAGCATCTCACGAACTGCTTCTGCATCGACTACGAGACCGGCTTTCAGTTCATCGCCTGCTCCAGCCCGGCGGCGGCTTATCAAGGCGGCGGCAATGCAATGATCACCGGTGGCGGCGCGGATACCTGCAATCGCGCCGTGCATGTCGTCGAGATGCAGGGGCACAGCGGCACGCGATTCGTGAACTCGCAGATCTACGGCGACATCATCGTCGAGGCGACCAACAACGCGCCGCTCCAGTTCAGCGCCTGCGGATTGTTCGGCAGCGTGCATGCCGCGAACGGCATCGGCCTCGCCCGCATCGAAGGCGGCGGCAAAGTCAGCTTCACCGACTGCCACATCCACTGCCTCGACCCGCGCAACACCGCCCGCACCCTCATCCACGCCAAATCCGGCCGCCTGCAAGTGCGCGGCTGCGACTTCATCGACGGCGCCTTGCCCCGCGAGCACATCGTTCTCGATGAAGGCGTGCAGTCCGCCAACATCAGCGACAACACCTCGCGTACGTCTTTCACCGTCACCAACAAGGCGAAGGGCAAGACCGTGGTGCGGGGTAATTTGAGTGAACAACCTTCGAGTGTCCCTTCGTCGGGAAAGTAGCTTATCGCTCTCTGTCCGCGAATCGAAGTTTATAGTCCTGCGAGTCCAGAAAGGCTCGTTGGAAGTGAATGTGTTTGAAATCCGGGGCTTCAGCCATGCGATCAATTGCCGAATACAACCCCAAATCTGGATGATCGTAGCAGCCTACAATGATTCTTTTGATGCACATCGGATCAAAGACCTGATCAAAGGGGTCCGTATTCTTCAGTCCTTCAGGAGCTGGGAACAGTATTCGAACCTCTTCCTCATAACTCCACTCCAGAGCCTTCGTGGAAAGCATGACATTCAGAGCGAGTTCAAAGCCAGCTGGTTCCAGGTGCAATGCCGGGATCGTGGGAGGGCTGCTTCGGTAAACCACATCAAGTGCATGCTTGCTCAAACATACTCCAGGCATGAATAGATCCGGGTCAAATTCGATCACCATTCCCCGATGCTTTTCGGCGTAATGCGACCACATGAGGATCGAATCGTGCCGATGCGAGCAACACAGCAAGCGAAACCTCTCAGCTATCTTTCCAACATAGTCCCACTTCATCTGCTGTTCCTTCTTCGACCAACCCTGGTCACTGGTCAGGTTGAGAAATCGTTTGGGTAACTCGCAAGCGAAATACTCTCGCTGAGCTTCGTCACGGCTGATCGCTCTCCGACTCTGTTCCATGCTCACATAGTCTTCCACAAGATGCGATGCATTAAGACGATTCAGAAGCAGGTCATCACTTGGCTTCTCAAGGCGAGGTGTAAGCTCGAATGGGTCATTGAATGCCAGTGGGCTTGCGAGACGCATTTTCTTCGTTCTCAGCGTTGCCAATCCGCCCAGCGCGTCAAAGTATCGAAAGAGAGTCATTGTGGAAGAACGTGGAGGCAACGTCTCTCACACCAGCTTCCACCCCATGCTGGCGTTGATCTTGTCCACGATCTGTCGGCGGCGGATGATGGCGACGCTGCCCCGTTTTTTGGTGAGCTTGGATTTCTCCACGAGCCAGAGTGCATCGCAGCGACAGAGCGTTTCCCAATCAAGTCCATCGGCTCCGTTGAGCCGGACCTCGGTCTCTTTTGGCGAGCGGTTGGCGCGTTGGGTGGTGCAGAGCAGGACATTCACCCACTCAGCTTTGGCGACACGGTCTGGATGAGAGACGATGACCGCAGGGTGTGGTCCGGCATCGCCGAAGTCGTAGGTGTAGATGTCCCAAGGCTTCATACTTCGTGAGGCTTCGGGATGCGGACTTTTCGGGCGAGCTTTGTTTCGGCGGCGTTTTCTTCCTTGGTGTAGAGGTGCTTCAGGCTGCCAGCGGGGAAGATTTCGCCCTCAGTTTCCTGTAGCTTTCGCAACGCAGTGCGGACGACCTCGCTGGCGTTGTTGTAGCGCCCGGAGTCGATCAACTGGCGAATGAATCCTTCCCAATGAGAGGTGAGTGCGACGTTCATAGTTGCTAACTAATGCTATTCTGACTCGGTTTCGTCAAGATCGGGCATGGTGATGATCCTGACATTTCATGGAAGGTGAACACCTCGAATAACCGGCTTCAAACAGCCGTGGCGGAATCTTCCATGGCGATTGCTGAGAATGGGGCATCAAGCACGCCGTTGATTCCCTCGATGTCACCCACCACTCGCCACGCCTTGAACCTTATCGGATGGAGTTCGCCTGTTGGTTCCAAACAGCCTTTCTGCGGCGTGAGAGCGAAACTTCTACCGTTGTTCGCCATCGTCGTCGCAACGAAGATCGCCGCCGCGGAGCTGCCGCAGTTCATCGTCCCCGGCCACGAGGCGGAGATGAAGGCGCTGAACGACCTCCACGCGCTGCATCACGACGCGGCGTTCTCGGACTGCACGCTGTGGGATGCCTGGCTGCCGATGGCGACGCTTTGGGCTTCGGAAAAGAAGCGGGCGCAGTATCGGGCGTCGTTGCTGAATCGCCGGATCGACGCGGAGGGCTATGTGTCGATGCAGCAGCATCGCGGCATGGCGCACAGCGAGGGCTGGCCGTTTCCGGCGTGGCAGCAGAGTGGCGGGCCGGGGTTTCATTTCTCCATTTTGGATGACGTCTGGGCCATCCAGATGCTCGGGTTGAAGGCGCTGACGAGCACGGACGGCTGGGAGATCAAGGGCGCGGAGGTGATCGGCATCGATCCGGCAGCGGGGCTGAAATTGAAAGCGACGGCGGATGTGGTGACGGTCACCACACCGCCGTTTCGCTGCGGGACCATCGTGGCACCGTTTGCGCGGGTGGAATGGGCGGCGCATGGATTGAAAGCGGAGTCGCAGGCCGGCATCGAGTGGCTGCTGGAGGGCGAGCCGACGTGGCCGGAGGGTCGCGTGGTGGCCTTTCCCGCGCCGCAGGCCATGCAATACGCGAACGTGCCGCTCTACCGGCATCCGGCGCACGCGGGAGTGCTCACGCGTTATCGTTTGCGACTCGATCACGCTGCGGGCGCGGAGATCGATTTGAAATCCCTCATTGCCGCCATCGACACGCGGCATCCGATCACCAACGCGCTCTTCCTACGCGGTTGCGGAGACTACTTCGCGTGGACGCGCGATGTCGAGCTCCTGCGGCAAAACATCGGGCGCATGAGAAAGGCGCTGCACTTTGCGCTGAAGGAGTTTCGCGTGCGCGAGGAGAAGCACGTCTTTGTCCCCTGGGTGGGCCATGATGGCCGCAGCGGCATCGTGATCGGGCCTGACGGCCAAAAGTCGATCCGCGCCGGTCTCGGCGTGGGAAACAACTACTACGACCTCGTGCCCTTCGGCGCTCACGACGCGATGGCGACGGCTTATCTGCACGATGCGCTGCGTGCGATGGCCACGCTCGAAAAAAGCATCCAAACCCATGCCGAATGGCAGATCCCAGCCGATGGCACGCCATTCGATGCGCAGGACCTCACGACGCTCGCCGACGCCGTGCGGACCGATTTTCAAAAACGCTTCTGGAATGCCGAAACGGGTCGCTTCAACGGCTGGATCGATGTTGAAGGCCGCGCTTACGACTTCGGATTCACCTTCGTGAACCTCGAAGCCATCCACTACGGCCTCGCCAGCCCCGAGCAGGCCTGCAGCATCCTCGACTGGCTCGATGGCAAACGCGAGATCGCCGCCGACACCTCGCGCGGCGCGGACATTTATCATTGGCGCTTCGCTCCGCGAGCCACCACGCGGCGCAACATCGACACCTACGTCTGGCCGTGGTCGAACCCCGAACAAATCCCCTGGGGCGGCCAGATCCAGGACGGCGGCGCGGTGCTCGGCTTCAGCTTTCACGATGTGATGGCGCGACTGCACTCGCACGGCCCCGACGATGCCTGGAAACGCCTGCGCGAGATCCTCACATGGTTCCGCGAGGTGCAAAGCGAAGGCGGCTACCGCGCCTACTACGCCAAACCCGGCCGCGGCACCCTCCAAGGCGGCGGCCCCGCCGGCGGCCTCGGCATGGACCAGGAGTTCCTCGAAAGCGTCCTCATGCCGCAGGTGATGCTGCATGGCTTCCTCGGCTTCCAAGCCACCGCCGATGGCTACGAGCTGCATCCGCGCCTGCCGAAAGACTGGCCCTCGCTCACGATCAGCGGCATTCGTCTTCAAGATCGAGTGCTGACCATCACCGCTCATGCGGATGGGAGATTAGAGGTGAAGTGAAAGGAAAACCTCTATCGCAGCGACACACCTCCATGCGCTTATCATTCATCGTCAGCCTCCATTCACTGCTTCTCTTCCTTTCGTCATTCGTCCTTCCTCATTCATCATTCTCGGCGCAGCCGAGTGTTCTCTTCATCATCGTCGATGACCTCACGACAACGCTTGGCTGCTACGGACATCCGCAGGCGAGAACGCCGGGCATGGATGCACTGGCGGCGCGTGGGGTGAGGTTTGAGCATGCCTACACGCAGTTCGCGCTGTGCAATCCCTCACGCTGTTCGTTTCTCACGGGCTGTTATCCGGAGAAGACGGGCGTGATGGACCTCAGCACGAGTTTGCGGAAAGCACTGCCAGACGTGGTGACGCTGCCGCAGCACTTCAAAGACCACGGCTATGCCACTGGACGCGTGGGCAAGGTCTTCCATGTGCCTGATCCGAAGACGAAGCTCGATGTCGAGCTCGGCTCCGCGCTGCACAAGGACAACGAAATCCTTGTCGAGGCCAAAACCGCGAACGATCCCGAGGACAAACCGCGCTCGAAGGCCAAGGGCGAGGGCTACAACCGCACTTACGCGGTCTCATCGCGGCCTGCGGCCGATTTCACCGATTACACGATCGCCGATGATGCCATCGCCACGCTGGAGCAATTCAAGGCGCGG
>NZ_JACSRD010000181.1 GCF_014879935.1 Prosthecobacter sp. | reverse complement strand
GGCAGCTACGTGCGCTTCACCTTCAGCATCCCCCGGGGCAACGACGGCACCAATGGCTCCGATGGCCCACCCGGAGAAGTCAGCCAGTCCACGCTGGATGCCGCCATCGCCACCACCGCCCAGAATCCCGCCAGCGTCTCCTCGCTGGGTCTCACTTTCAGCGATCCGCCCTCCGCCTCCGAACTCAGTCAGGTGCAGGACAAGATCAACGAACTGCTCGCCGCGCTGCAGCGGATCTGAGCCTCCCATTCTCGCAAACGACCACAACACCATCAACCCAGAGCACTCATGACCACACGCCCCATCACCGGCTGGCAAGCCAGCGCCTCCCTCACCGACGACACCGGCATCATCGCCTTCCAATTCCAGCCCGGCGGCCCCTTCAGCCCGCCCAGCAAGCCCATCCCCTCTCCTCGACTCGCTGCCGTCATCGCCGTGTTGGAGTCCTCCCAACAAGCCACGCTCACCGACGCCGGGGACGGCCACTGGTTCGTGAGCAACAGCCCGAACGCGCCTGGGCTGCATTGACATGGGTGCGAAACTTTCGTTTCAATGGCGTGCCGCCACCTCCTTCTGCTCCATCCATGAAAGTCAGTTCAATCATCTGTTGTTTCGTGAGTGTTTTGTCTGTGTCTGTTCCTGGTTCCGAGCCATTCGTGACTCCAGCTCAAGGCATCCCCCTTGCACAGATGGGCGCGAAGGCACAGCAGCAATATCACGGCGACGGCATCGCCATCACACCCACGGCTGAGGGGGCGCACCTACGCGCGATCATGCAAGACCTCGAAGCCGAGGCTGCAAGCGACGGTCTCTGGCTTACCTCCACCGCCGATGAGGATGCTGGCAAGCCGAACCGCCTCCGCGTGAAGGCAGTGTCGGTGCAGCGTGAAGGTAGGGCGGCTGCTCCGTCAGCCGCCGCCAGCGCCCCTGCGGCATTACAGCCTCCTTCAGCGGCGCTTGCAGGAGCAAACGCCGTGCCCATTCACCTCCCATCCACCGGCGTCGTTCGCGCCTCTAAAGACGCCGCCGTTTGGTTGCGCCCAGGCATCATTGAGGAATACACCGTGAGCACCGACGGCGTGCGGCAGGACTTCGTGGTGCTGGAACGCCCACGGGGCGATGGCGGCGCGCTCGCCGTTGATCTCGAAGTCACCGGCGCACGCGCCGATGCCGCTGCGTATGGCACGAAGCTTACCGTCTCCGCCACCGGCCGCGAATTGGCCTACAGCCGCCTGAAAGTGACCGATGCCACCGGCAAGGAGCTGACGGCCCGCATGGAAGTCAGTGTAGCGGATCGTCTGCGCGTGGTGGTGGATGATGCGTCAGCAGTATATCCCGTGCGCATTGATCCGACATTTAGTGATGCGGACTGGGTGAGCATGAATTCGGGGTTGGCGGGAACTAATGGTGATGTGAGAGCGATCATCGCCGACGGCGTTGGCAATGTGTACATCGGGGGGGAATTTACGATGGTCGGAACCGTATCTGCCAACTACATCGCCAAGTGGAATGGCAGTGTGTGGTCTGCCATGGGATCTGGGATGGATCTCAACGTTTATGCATTGGCGCTAAGCGGCGGCAATCTATACGCTGGTGGAGCGTTCTCTTCGGCGGGTGGGCAGTTTGCGCCACGTATTGCCAAGTGGGATGGCAGTTCCTGGTCGGCGCTTGGCGGTAGTGGGGTCGGGATGAACTTCGCCGTTTCTGCTTTGGCCGTCAGCGGCAGTGATCTCTATGCCGGCGGAAGTTTTACCACCGTTGGAGCATTGAATGCCAATCGTATTGCCAAATGGAATGGCACGGCTTGGTCCGCGCTTGGATCTGGGATAAATAACCAAATCTCTGCATTGGCTGTGAGCGGCGGCTCTCTATATGCTGCTGGATTCTTCAGCACGGCAGGAGGCGTGACTGTCAACAACATCGCTAAATGGGACGGCAGTTCTTGGTCAGGCCTTGGCACTGGAGTAAACAACGGGGTTCATGCGCTGGCGGTCAGTGGTGGCGATCTGTATGTGGGGGGTCAGTTCACGTCGGCAGGCGGGGGGGCTGCCAACCGCATTGCCAAATGGAATGGCTCTGCGTGGTCGGCGGTCGGCACTGGAATGGATAATTCTGTTAATGCACTGGTGGTCAGCGGCAGTGATCTTTATGCGGGTGGAAGTTTTTCAACTGCGGGAGGAGCCTCTTCATCCCGTGTTGCCAAATGGAACGGTGCTCTCTGGTCCGCCATTGGCTCAGGAGTAAATAGCAGCATATTTGCCCTTGCAGCTAATGGGACTGATTTGTATGCGGGAGGTGTCTTTACCTCGGCGGGAGGGGCGAGGGCCGACAGGTTGGCGAGGTGGAGCGGAAGCAGTTGGTCGGCTTTCGGCACGCCATCTGCCATGAATAACGAGGTGTTAGCACTAGCGGTGGGCAATGGTGATCTTTACGCGGCGGGAATATTTACTTTTGTTGGCGCTTTACCGGTTAATTACATCGCCAAATGGAATGGCAGCTCTTGGTCAACCCTTGGTTCGGGGATGGATGGAACTGTGGTCGCGCTGGCGGTCGGGGGTGACGGTCTTTACGCTGGGGGGGATTTCACCACTGCAGGGGGAGTTTCAGCTAATCGTATCGCCAAATGGAACGGCACGGCTTGGCTAGCTCTGGGCTCGGGAATGAACAGTACCGTTCGCGTGTTGGCGGCAAGGGGTGGAGAGGTCTACGCCAGTGGCTACTTTTCGACTGCAGGAGGTGTCAGCGCCCAAAGAATCGCAAAATGGGACGGGAGTGTGTGGTCTCCTCTGGGATCAGGAGTGGATGCTGAAGTCGAAACTTTGCTGGTGCTCGGAGGCGATCTTTATGTCGGTGGTAGCTTTACTACAATAGGTGGAGTGCCAGCCAATCGCATAGCCAAATGGAACGGTAGCGCTTGGTCTGCGCTTGGTTCAGGCATGGCTAACGGCGGTATTTATGCACTGGCTGCAGCAGGGAACGTTCTCTACGCTGGCGGAACATTCTCTTATGAGCCATTTTATAGCATCGCCAAATGGGATGGAACTGCGTGGTCCCCTGTGGGTTCAGGGATGAATCTGCACGTCTTTGCCTTGGCTGTTAGTGGCAGTGACGTATACGCAGCAGGTCAGTTTACTGTGGCCGGTGGAATTCCGGCCAATCGCATCGCCAAATGGAACGGCAGCGCTTGGTCTGCCCTTGGCTCTGGGCTGAACAGTGGCAGCTCAGGCACTTTTGTGAGGACATTGGCGTTCTATAACGGCGATTTGTATGCCGGTGGGAGATTCAGCACTGCGGGTGATAAGATCTCTCCGTTTCTCGCACGAGCCAGCCTTCGCCTGCCGATTCTCACGCTCGGCAGCGCAAGCGCGATAACCTCCAACAGCGCCATTTTCAATGGCACGATCAACCCGAATGGGAGCACCACGACCGCACAGTTTGAATATGGGCTAACCACCAATTACGGCACCACAGCAAACATCACTCTCTCGCCCAACGATGGGACCACGGGGCAGAACGTCGGCTCAGGGCTAACAGGACTAGCACCTCTCACGGTTTATCACTACCGGCTTGTGGCTACGAGCGGCAACGGGACCAGCGTCAGTGAAGATCGGACCTTCACAACCTTGGGCGTTCCGGAGATTGCTGTAGAACAGCCTGCTGGGAGTAATCTCACAGATGGGACTGCAAGCATTCCCTTCGGCGCTGTTGCGGTCGGAGCGAGCAGCAGCAGCTTCACCTTCATCATCAGAAACAGCGGTGCTGCTGATCTGACGGGTTTGGCGGTAACGAAGGACGGTAGCCACGCTGGGGATTTCAGCGTGAGCGTCATCGGGATGAGCGATACGGTGGCTCCGGGAGGCAGCACGTCGTTCACTGTTACCTTCACGCCCACGGCGGGCGGGACACGCTCGGCGGCCATTCATATCGCCAGCAACGACGCAGACGAGAACCCTTTCGACATCACCCTCACTGGTACGGCCACCGCGCCGGAGATCGTGGTGGAACTCTCCGGGAATAACATCTCGGACGGTGACGCGCTTGGCTTTCAGGCGATGAATGGCAGCAATTCAGGCTATAGCCTCACTATCAAGAACACGGGGCTGGCGGATCTTACCGGTTTGACGGTCACCATTGACGGGCCAGATGCCGCCATGTTCAGCTCCCTACCCAGTCCCACTGCCCCTGTCGCTCCGAACGGGAGTACGCCTCTGCACATTGGCTTTGCGCCTACCAGTCTCGGCCCCAAAGCCGCCGTGCTGCACATCGAGAGCAATGATGCCGATGAAAATCCTTTCGACATCGTTCTCAGCGGTGATGGTATCGCCTCGAACAACGCCTTCCTGAGCAACCTCACCACCAGCTTCGGAAGCTTCACTCCATCATTCAATGGAAATACTCTCAACTACACGGCCAATGTGGCTCACCCCGTCAGCGCGATCACGCTGACACCGCTCACCTTCAATTCGTACTCGACTGTGACCGTCAATAGTGCGCCGGTTGTGTCTGGCAGTGCCAGCGCTCCCGTGCTGCTGAATGTCGGCAACAACACCATTAATGTCATCTGCACTGCGCAGGACGGCATCACGACAAAGACCTACACACTCAATGTCACGAGAGGGGTTCCGGCACCTGGGGACTTTGATCCTTCGTTCAATCCGGGTGCGAACGGCTGGGTTCACACAGTGGTTCCCCAGCCAGATGGCAAAATACTGGTCGGAGGCAACTTCAACAACATCGCCGGAACGGCCCGTTCCTATTTGGCACGGCTCAATGGTGACGGGACGTTGGATTCGAGCTTCCTCCCCACGATAAACAATGTCGTGTATGCAATCGCGATTCAAACCGACGGCAAGATCTTGGTTGGCGGCATCTTCAGCAACGTTAATAGCACCCTTCGCAATCGCGTTGCCCGATTATACCCGGATGGCACCCTGGACACCGGATTCAATCCAAATGTCAATGGTGATGTTTTGGCGCTGGCATTGCAGGCGGATGGTAAGATTCTATTGGGAGGAACCCTTTTTGCGGTTTCGGGCATCGGGCGGAATTATCTGGCGAGAGTCAACACTGATGGGTCACTCGACACACTCTTCAATCCAAGCGCCAATTCAGAGGTTTCCGCACTGGCATGCCTGGCGGATGGCAAGCTCCTGGTTGGCGGCCAGTTTAGCAGCATTGCCAGCACGGCGCGTAATCGGATCGCGCGTCTGAATGGTGACGGGACAATCGACAGCGCCTTCAACGCCAATGTGGGCAATGGGCATGTCAGAGCCATCATCCCCCTTCCCGATGGCAGAGCGACCATCTGCGGGACCTTTACCAGCGTCGCGAGTGCCACACGTAACCGGGTGGCCCGCGTGAACACCGATGGCACTCTGGACTTATCCTTCGATCCGAACGCGAATAACGTTGTTAACTGCGCCGCTCTCCAATGTGACGGCAAAGTGCTGATCGGAGGGGATTTCACCACGGTGGCGGGGATGTCGCGAAACCGTTTGGCGAGGCTGAATGCGGACGGCACTCCCGATACCAGCTTCAATCCGGGTGTTAGCAACAGCGTCAGTGGGATAGGATTTCAGGCAAACGGGAAGGTTTTGATTGTTGGGGGCTTTATCAACGTGGGTGGCATCACTCGAAACTTGATTGCGAGGTTGGATAATGACATGGCCACTCAGGGGGTGAACGTTAGCAGTCCGGCCCGCATCGAATGGCTGCGAGGCGGTGCGTTGCAAGAAGCGCAATCTGTCAGTTTTGATCTATCCACAGATGGTGGCAACGCTTGGGCTGGAATGGGAAATGGCACCCGCATTGCGGGTGGATGGGAACTCACCGGCTTGAACCTGCCTGCATCCGGGCAAGTGAGGGCCCGTGCTCGCGTGACCTCTGGGCAATACAACGGGTCGAGTGGATTGATAGAATCCATCCTTCCCTTTACGCTGGCCCTGCCGGAGATCGCAGTCGAGCTGCCTGTGGGTACTGGACTGACCGATGGCAGTGCCAATATCGCTTTTGGCACCGTCGTAGTCGGATCCAGCAGTGGGCTCTTCACCTTTACCATCAAGAACACCGGGTCTGCCGACCTTACAGGCCTTGCGGTCACGAAGGATGGCACTCATGCAAGCGACTTCATCGTCAACACCACTGGCATGAGCACCACGGTGACTCCGGGAGGCAGCACCACCTTTACCGTCACCTTCTCACCCACGGCGGGAGGGGCGCGCTCGGCGGCCATTCACATCGCCAGCAATGATGCGGATGAGAACCCCTTCGACATCAACCTGACCGGCACGGCCATCGCGCCGGAGATCGCGGTGGAGCAGCCGGTGGGAAACGGGCTGGTGGATGGCGCTGCCTTCATTGACTACGGCGGAGTGCTGCCGGGCACGCCGGTAACGCGGACCTTTCGCATCAAGAACATCGGTGATGCTACGCTGACCGGCGTTGTGGCAACGATCGACGGAACGAACAGTGCGGACTTCGTGCGCACCGTGATTCCTGCCACCAGTGTGGCCCCCGGCGGCTTCACCACGCTGACCGTGCGCTTCACGCCTTCAACCACTGGGGATCACGCCGCGATGCTGCATCTCGTCAGCAATGACGGGGATGAGAACCCTTTCGACATCAACCTCACCGGTGAAGGGCTAACGGGGAATCAAGACTGGGAGCAGCAGTTTTTTGGCACCACCGATGGCAGCGGCGACGCCGCGCCGACGGCAGACCCGAACCAGAACGGCATTTCAAATCTGCTGGAATATGCGCTGGGGGGGGACCCCGTGGGAGGAGGCACGGGCCAGGAGATCCTGCCGAAACTCAGCATCAATCCAACGGCGCACTGCGCGGAGTTCAGCCTCACGCGCTATCTGGACCGGGACGATCTGATCCTGACGGTGCAGGCGACCGACTCGCTGCCGGGGCCTTGGACAAATCTGGCGTGGAGTGTGCATGGCGCGCCCTTCACCGCTCTGGCGGCGGGTGCCGTTGTCACCGAGACTGGCACGGGTGCCACCCGAGCAGTGACAGTGTGCGACCTCTACCAGACGACGGATCCCGCTCATCCCAAGCGGTTCATGAGACTCGTGGTGAGCAATGAGAACTTCCCCACCACCGGTCTCGTAGCCCACTACCGATTCAATGGCAATGCCGACGACAGTGTGGGCACACTGCACGGAACTGTGAACGGTGCGACGCTCACGACCAATCGGCTGGGACAGACCGGTAGTGCCTACGCCTTCAATGGTACGTCGAACTACATTCAGATTCCCGACCATGACGTACTCAGCGCCACGACCTCCGGCAGCCTCAGCATCTCGGTGTGGGTGCGTCCGGACGGCACCTCGCTGGATGGAAGCAACAATCTGCTCTTCAGCGCCAAGGAGGGGGGCGGATATGTGCATTGGATGGGCAAGGGGACGCCGAGTCACCACGAGTGGGCCATGCGCATCTACAGCGCGGACAACACGGATGTGCCCAGTCGCGTGAACCGCATGAGCGGTTATCTTTTCGGTTTGGCTGGTGGCACGGGCGCGGGGAGCTACTTCCAAGACACCCTGACAGCAGGCCAATGGGTCCATTGCGTGATGATCATCGACACAGCGGCGCAGACGATCACCTGGTTCAAGAACGGCGTGCAGCGGGACCAGGACTCTTTTGGCCCCAGCAGCAGTTTCCCCGTGACGCCTGGGAACGGAACCGCGCCGCTTCGCATCGGCACCCGCGACTTTAGCAGCTATTTTGCCGGCGCAGTCGATGATTTGCGCATTTTCAACCGCGTTCTGAATGCTGCGGAGGTGATTGCGCTTTATGAGGAGGACTGACGACGTTCCAACGGTTGCCATCTTCGCGCTCACGCCCCCACAGCAACGCAGCAGATGGCTTCGACTTCGACAACGATGGCCTCGCCAACCTGATCGAGTGGGCCCTGGGTATGAATCCGACAATCGCGAGCACGCTGCCCGTTACGACCACGCGCAACGGTGCAGTCTTTGAGTTCACCTACACCCGGAGTGTCGCCGCGCTGAATGCCGGGGCCGTCTTCACGGTGGAGTGGAGCGACACGCTGCCGGGCACAAGCTGGAGCAGCAGCGGTGTGACCGAACAAATCCTCTCCGAAAACGGCACGGTGCAGCAGGTGAAGGCGCTGGTGCCTGTGGGCAGCCAGGGGAGGCGCTTTGTGCATCTGAAGGTGACGGCTCCGCCGTGAGGCCTCGTGCAGGAGTTGGGAATCGTCATGCTGATCAACACACCGGAGATCGTGCGCCTGCTGCTTCAGCAAGAATGCGCGGCTCCTGCTCACGCGAAACCTCACGGTCAGGAAGAACCGTCCGCGGGTGCGAAAGGCAAAAGGCATTGGATGAGTGCTTGAGCATCGGGTGTTGCGCCCTAGTGTCAGCCGCGTCCGCCCCTTATGCTCTTCCTTACCCCCCGCTATCTCAAGCACGCCAAGCTCCTGCACAAAGGAGTGACGCGCTTCATCAACTACAAGCGCGACATCCTGCCGGCGGCCAAACTCGAGGAGATCGGCGGCCTGCGTTCCCGGCTGGAGCAGGCCATGCGGGCACGGGACCGGGCGGAGATCACGAAACTGAACGAGGAGATCAACAAGGCCTGCGAACGGGCGCTGCCAGAGGCAGCCCCTTCCGAGATCGCTGACAATGTGGAGGTTTTCTTCGTGGCCATCGTCATCGCCCTGGGCATCCGCAGTTACATCGCCCAGCCGTTCAAAATCCCCACCGGATCGATGCAGCCGACGTTGTACGGCCTGGTGGCCAATCACACCGAGCAGGACCCGACGCCGAACATTTTCGCCCAGGTCAAAGATTGGGTCACCGGTCGCAGCTATTTCAATGTGGTGGCCAATCACACGGGTCGTCTGCGCCAGTCGGAGCCGTTGACCGAGCATAGCTTCTTCGGCTTCTTCACGCACTGCCGCATGCATTTTGAAGATGGAGAGACCCAGTGGATCTGGGCTCCGCTGCGACAACTGGCCGCCGACGAGCACTTCAACCTGGGCTTCATCGACTACGTCGGAGCCCAGGTCAGACCGGATGGCAGCCAGATCACGCCGGATGCGCAGAAACTTCGTTCCCTGTTCGACCTGGGTGGCAAGCAAATCACTGAAGGCCAGCTTCTTGCCCGCGGGACGCTTGACACAGGGGATCATGTGCTGGTGAACAAGTTCTCCTACCATTTTCGCAGGCCGGAGAGAGGCGAGGTCTTTGTCTTCACGACCAAGAACATCCGCAGCCCCTACATGAACATCCCGGCGGAGCAGGGATCGCAGCATTACATCAAGCGCCTTGTTGGCGTGCCTGGAGATCGTGTGGAAGTCCACTCACCGGAATTGTGGGTGAATGGAAAGCCGGCCGAGGAGGCCGGGATGCAACGCGTCGCCTCGATGAAGGGCGACTACAAGGGCTATGGAAGCATCGGCATGCTGGCTGCCGGTTACGCAAGGGAGCTCAGCACCCGGGAGAACAGCCGCGAATACTGGGCCATGGGAGACAACAGCTACAACAGTTCCGACAGCCGCTACTGGGGAGCCGTGCCCGAGCGCAATCTCGTCGGCCCTGCCCTGTTCTGCTATTTCCCGCTGGGGCGGAACTGGGGCTTCATCCGGTAAAAGCGAAATGCGGATGTCGCCATCCGCATTTCTGAATCAGTTCGTTGGTCCGCAGGGCACCTCAGGCCTTCTTTCCTTCCGCCCGGAGGAAGTTTTCGACCCAGGTGATGTCATACTGGCCGTTCTGGAAGTCGGAGGTGGTCAGGATCTGGCTTTGCAGCGGGATGCTCGTCTTGATACCTTCCACGGTGAATTCTCCCAGCGCACGGCGCATGCGCCGGATGGCGATGTCGCGGGTGGCACCGGTGACGATCAGTTTGGCGATCATCGAATCATAATACGGCGGCACTGAGTAGCCGGAATAGACGTGCGTATCGACGCGCACACCGCGGCCGCCGGAGGTGTACCACAGATTGATCTTGCCGGGGCTCGGTGCGAAGTTGCGGGCCGGATCTTCGGCATTGATGCGGCATTCGATGGAATGTCCACGCGGCTTGGCCTTCAGCACGTGCTCGGAGAGCGGCAGGCCGGCGGCGATGCGGATCTGCTCCTTGATCAGGTCACAGCCATAGACCTCCTCGGTGATCGGATGCTCCACCTGGATGCGGGTGTTCATCTCCATGAAGTAGAAGTTCTCGCCTTTGTTATCGACGAGATACTCGATCGTGCCGCAGTTCTCATAGCCGATCTGCTTGCAGATCTTCACTGTGGCGTCGCCCATGCGCTTGCGCAGTTCGGGAGACATCTTCGGTGAGGGGCACTCCTCGATGATCTTCTGGTTACGGCGCTGCATGGAGCAGTCGCGCTCACCCAGGTGAACCACATTGCCATGGGAGTCGGCCACGACCTGGAATTCGATGTGATGAGGCTTCTCGACCAGCTTTTCCATGTACATCGAGCCATCACCGAAACACTTCATGGCTTCCAGGGATGCCGCCTGGAAACTGGAGATCAGGGTGGCTTCATTCAGCACGGGACGCATCCCACGGCCGCCACCACCAGCGGAGGCTTTGATCATCACCGGGTAGCCGATCTTGCGTGCCCACTCGAGCGCCTCCTCTTCATTCTGGATGATGCCATCAGAACCCGGAGTGATCGGCACTCCGCACTTCTTCGCCGTCTCACGGGCCACGTTCTTGTCGCCCATCATGGCGATCACCCGGGAGCTGGGCCCGATGAACTTGATTTTGCACTTCTCGCAGACCTCGGCGAATTCCTCTTTTTCGGAGAGGAAGCCGTAGCCGGGGTGGATGGCATCGACATTGGCGATCTCCGCCGCCGAGATGATGCGGCTCATTTTCAGGTAGCTTTCCGTGCTCGGGCCGGGGCCGATGCAGATCGCCTCGTCGGCGAGGTGGACGTGCATCGAATCGACATCGGCTTCGGAATAAACCGCGACCGTTTTGACATCGAGTTCCTTGCAGGCGCGAATGATTCGCAGAGCGATTTCGCCACGGTTGGCGATCAGGACTTTTTTGAACATTTAAGGCGGAGGGCTGAGGGCGTAGAGCGGGGGTGTCTTGGCGAGACGATGGGTGAAGTGCGGGCGACGGGCGGGGTTCAGGAGACTGCTGGATTCCCGGCCCTTCGGTCCATGCTCTAGGCTTTGAGTTCGAACAGCGGCTGGCCGTATTGCACCGGCTTGCCGTCTTCCACCAGGACGCGGGTGATGGTGCCGCGAGTCTCGGCCTTGATCTCGTTCATGACCTTCATCGCCTCAATGATGCAGACGTTGCTGTTCTCATCGACGATGTCGCCCACGTTCGCAAAAGCCTTCTCCCCGGGGGCGGCGGCACGATAGAAGGTGCCGACCATGGGGGAATTGATCGTTGGACCGATCGGCTCGTTGGCCGGGGCGGCGGCAGCGGCCGGTGCCGGGGCGCTGGCTGGTGCTGCGGCGAACATGGGGGCAGGCGCGGCCATGGCCACGGGGGCGGCGGCAGGCACCGGCATGTTCTTGATGAAGTCCTTGATGGTGTTGAGGTCGGAACCTCGACGAAGTTCGAGCTTCGCGCCTTTTTGCTCGCTGTGGAAATACGTCAGGTCGTTCGCCGCCATCAGTTCCACGATCTCGCGAATTTGCTTCAAATCGTAGGCGCAGGAGGAAGCTGCGGGGGCGGGAGGGACCGGCTTGGAGGTGGTGCGTTTGGCCATGTTTGGGGGAGAGTGTGTCAAAGTTGACGCGCCGATACTACAAACTCCCCCGCCAGTGGCAACCACAAAGGCGTTCTTGACTTTCAAGCCGTCACGCGGGTCACGGCACCCGCGGAAACTTCGAAAAATCAGGCTTCCGCTTCTCCACGTAAGCGTTTTTGCCCTCCTTGGCCTCCTCGCTCATGTAATACAGCAGCGTGGCGTTTCCGGCGAGGTCGAGCAGCCCCATCTGGCCGTCACAATCCGCATTCAACGACGCTTTGAGGCAACGCAGGGCCAGCGGCGAGTGCTGGAGCATCTCCCGGCACCATTTCAGCGTCTCCTCCTCCAGCTTTTCCAGCGGAACCACGGTGTTCACCAGGCCCATTTCGAGTGCCTGCTTCGCGTCATACTGCCGGCACAGATACCAGATCTCGCGGGCCTTCTTCTGGCCGACAATACGGGCGAGGTAGCTGGAACCCAGTCCGCCGTCGAAACTGCCCACCTTCGGCCCGGTCTGTCCGAACCGCGCATTTTCCGCCGCGATCGTCAGATCACAAACCACATGCAGCACATGGCCGCCGCCGATGGCGTAGCCGGCCACCATCGCCACCACCGGTTTCGGGATCGTGCGGATCTTCCGCTGCACGTCGAGAATGTTCAGACGCGGAACCCCGTCATCGCCGATGTAGCCCGCATCGCCACGCACCTTCTGATCGCCGCCGGAGCAGAAAGCCAGCGGACCCTCGCCGCAGAGGATGATCACGCCCACCTCGCGGTCCTCATGCACGATGTCGAAGGCCTCCAGCATCTCCTTCACCGTCAGCGGCCGGAAGGCGTTGCGCACCTTGGGGCGGTTGATCGTGATCTTGGCGATGCCGTCGCTGGTTTTCTCCAGCTTGATGTCGGTGAAGGTCTTGATGGGGGTCCACATGGCGGAATGGGCGGAAGGAGTGGGAGTTGGTCAAAGTGAACAGCCCTGTCGGTGCGACAGGGTGGCACCTTGACCTCTGCGATACGTCTGATTGTTCAATGCAGCCTCAGGCGAAGCTGGTGAAGCCGCGCAGTTCGGCAATGCGGGAGGCGATGTCGGCCTTGGTGACGGTTTGCAGCTTGTGCGTGCTGAAGGCTTCACACGTGAAGCTGGCGGTCACGCTGCCGTGGACGACGGCGGTTTTGAGGTCGTCAAAGGTCGGCTTCGTCTTGCCATTCGCGGCCAGCCAGCCGGAAAGGCCGCCCAGGAAGCTGTCGCCAGCGCCAGTCGGATCAAACACGCTGTGCAGCGGGTAGGCGGAGCAGGCGAAGAAATCCTGCACTCCGGGGCCGAAGAGAAAGCTGCCGTGCTCGCCGCGTTTCACGATGACAAATCGCGGTCCCTTGGCCTGCAGGCGGCGTCCGGCATCGACGAGATTCGTGGTTCCGGCGAACTCCTTGGCCTCGCCGTCATTGATCACGAGCAGGTCGATGCGCTTCAGCACCTCATGCAGGCGCTCGTTCGCGATGTTGATCCACAAATCCATCGTGTCTGCGGTGACAAAGTCGGCCTGCACCTGGTCCAGCATTTGCATCTGGTTGTCCGGGCTCATGTTCGCGGCCACGGCCACCTTGGCAGCCCTGGCGGGCTCAGGCAGTTTCGGCTGCCACTGTTCCAGCACGTTGATGCCCACCTTGTGCGTGGTGCGGTTGTTCATGTCCTCGTGATACTCGCCGGTCCAGGTGAAGGACTCGCCGGTGCTGTGCTCCAGGCCGTCCAGCGTGATGCCGCGGGAGGCAAGCATGTCGAGATGCGCCTTCGGGAAATCGTGTCCGATCACGCCCACCAGGTGGATCGGCTGGCAGAAGATGCTCGCCGCCAGCGCTGCGTAGCTGGCCGAGCCGCCCAGCAGGTTTTCCTGCGAATCTTGCGGTGTTTTGACATTATCCAGGGCGACGGTTCCGGCGATGACGACAGACATGAGTGTGGGAGGTGGGTTGACGCAGTTAATTCTTGCCTCGCAGGCTGCGAACCATCACGGTACGCTGGCGCTGAGGGACGCGGAGTATCGGTTCCGCCCCTGATGTGTCAAATGCCTGCCTCGGATTCCGTCCATGCGTCTCAGCCTCGTCTTTTTCATGCTCATCCTGCTGCCGGTGGCCGCTGCGGTGCATGCGTGGCTCTTCTGTCGCGACAACCTCCCAGCACTGAGCCAGGAAGCCGTGAAACGCCTGAAGGATGCCGGTGTGCGTGATCCCGTGGTGGACATTCGCTTCTTCGACATCGCTGTCACTGGCGAGGCACCCGATCCTGACTCGCGAAAGAAGGCGTTGCAGGCCATTCGCAGCCTCGTCCCATTGCGCCTGCAACCAGGGGCTGACCGCCTGCATGTGCTGGCAGGGTTGAACGCCCGTCTGGACAGCAACACGCTGCATCTCACCGGCTGGCTGCCGGAGGGGGACGAGATCGAAAATGTGCGCCAGCTTCTGGCCGAGTTGCGTCCCGATCTCACGCTGAACACCCAGGCCCTCCACACCGCTCCTGAAGTGCGCTGGGCGGAAGGAACAAAGCCGCCGCTCACCGCCAGCAGCCCCCTGCTCAAGCCGGTGCTCGACATGCTGCGCGTCCCTGCGGAGCTGCACATCTCTGCCAAGGACGACGCCATCCTGCTCTCCGGTCTTCTCCCTGCCACGGCGTTGAAGCATGAACTCGTGTCCGCCCTGGCGGAGGTCGCCGGCGCACGCGTCGTCGATCCCTCCGCGCTCAAAGCCAGTCCACACGTGCTCTCCGCCTCGTTTGCCAGGCCGGAGTCGCTGGCGGCTTTTGTCAGCAGCTTCTTCCAGGCACCGCCGCCTCGCTCGTTTGACATCAGCGGGGACGGCATCCCACACCTCTCAGGCCTCGCCACGCGGCAGATGGAGAGTCAGTGGCTCGCGCTGCTGCGGCCCGTCACCGGCTCGGCCAAAGTCGATGCCCGGCTCACCTTTCTGCCCTCCACCTATCATTTCCCGGGCTATCAGCCACGCTCCGCCATCCCGCCAGCCACGCTGGAAGCGGTGCGTGGATCTCTGCGCGATGCCGCCATACACTTTGAGACGGGTTCGTCACAGATCCCGGCGGAGGAGCAGACAAAGCTCACCGCCCTCGCCCCCGTTCTCCTGTCGGCCGGACCCGCGCTGGGCATCATCGTCGGCGCCCACCCTGATCCCGCCGGGCCGGATGGCGTCGAGAAAGAAATCGGCAGGGCACGGGCGCAGGCGGTCATGTCCTTCCTCATTGACCAGGGCGTGCCCGCGAACTTCGATGTCGTGGTCTTTGATCCCGTGCCAGCCAGTTCCGCCGGAGCGCCTGCCATGCCCCGCACCGTCGAGCTTCTCATTCGATAGCCTTCATGAAATTCGACTTTGAATCCCTTTCCGCCGAGCCGCTGTTCTACATGCTCATGCACAGCGTTGCCTTCGTCACCGTGCTGGGGGTCATCTTCTTCATCGTCGGCCTGCTCTTCGGTTACGCCACCTGGGGCCGCTACAAGCGCCAGACCCGCGAACTGCGCGGCGAGACCGGCGCCCTGAAGCAGGAGGTCGCTGATTTGAAGCGCAAACTGGGCGAGCACACCCTGAAGTCCGGTCCTTCCGTCGCCATCGCCACCGAGACCATTCACATGCCACGCAATGGCGGCGGCGACACTCCTCCAGCCACCGCAGGCCCTGCATCGGACAACGCTGCTCCGGTGAAGGACAACCGCCTGCCGCTCGCCGAGGCCGCACGTCCGCCCTCCACCGCCCGCCGCACCCAGGCGCAGACCGGGGCCATCAAGGTCAAAACCGCTTCCATCAAGCCCCGGATTTCCGCCCTCAGCCCTCAGCCGGCAGACATTGAGGACCCCGTCAAAGCTCCCGAGCCCGTCAAACGCATCACCGCCAGCGTCAAGCTGCCCACACTGGCAGAAACGCCTCCGCCGCCCCCCGCACCCGCGCGTCATGCCTCACCGCTGGCCGCCATCGTCGCCTCGGCGCCTGCTTTGGAGAAAAAGGAGGGGCCGGCTGTTCCAGACAGCATCACCGCTCCCCAGGATGCGCCTGCCACGCCCGCCGCCGAGCTCCCAGTCGCCCCGCTGCCTGCCGTCGTCATCATTCCTGAGCTCGATCCCCGGCTCGGCCTCATCTACAAGACCAAGCCGGACAAAACAGATGACCTCACCGCCATCAAAGGCGTCGGAGACACCTTCCAGGAGCGCCTCCATGAGTTCGGCATCTACACCTACGAGCAGATCGCCACCTGGAACGAAGACCAGATCCGCGAATTCTCCGCCCGCCTCGCCTTCAAAGACCGAATCCAGCGCGAACGCTGGGTCGAGCAGGCCCAGCACCTCGTTTCCCAGAAAGTGACCGCCATGGCCTGAGATCCGGGCCTTCGCGGAGAATCGGTGCCATACCGAGTGTGGGGACTTCCGGGCCGCGAAGGGATTTGAGATTCGGAGTGAAGGTCCCGGTAAGCGCCCTTCGTGTTGCCGGATGCCGGGGTCAGGCGGTCCCTGAGCGGCCAGGGGGCGATGGACGCGCGATTACAGGCCAAACCAACGCCTGGAGGTCGATCTGTGAACTCACTGCAAACCCCTTCCCTTTTCTCATTGATCGCGCTGATGGCCGGATTCGCCATCCTTCTTCAGCCGAGTTCCGCCGTCGCGGCGGATCGCAGCCCAGGGATGCAGAAGGGCGTGACGGCAAAGACGACGGCCAGCCCGAAGAAGCGGGGCTTCTTCAACCTTTTGTTCGGGGGCCGGAGCGAGGTTCGGGGTCAACGTGAGTCGTCTGAGGTCTCGCGTGCACGCGGCACGACAACGCGCGCCTTCCTGCAGCCATCGCGGGTCGTGCATGTGCCGTCGGAGGGGACTGAGGCGGGTTTGGACGCTGGGATGCCGTTGGAGGGCCAGATGGTCAGCCGGCCGTATCCCGAGGCTCCGATGCTGGTCATCCGCAGTCACGACAACAAGCCGGTGGTCGTCCAACCACTGCTGAGGCCCTCCGCGTCTGCCACCGTCCCGGAACAGGCAAACGACACGACTGCGCAGGTGACGGCGGCGCTGGATCTGGCGGTTCCGGCTTCCAAGCATCCGGCTCCTGCTGATCCGCCCACTCCGGAAGAGCCGGTGGCACGGGCGGCCGTGCCGCTCTTTGCGAGTCCGGTTCCTGGCAGGCCCGGACTCGTCTATCCGCCGGGTTTGGAGCGGATTCCTGAGAACATCGTGGATGTGACCGGCCTGACGCCCGGTTCCAAGGCCCGCGATCCGCTGACGAAGGTGATTTTCCTCGTGCCTTGAACGGGGGATGCCGACACGGAGCGCCTTTCCGCCGGAGACGGCAGCGGAGATGCACGCAGCAGCAGCAGCCGGACTGGCGCAGGCGCAAGATGTGGCAATGATCCGGGTTTTGATTCGCCCCATGAGCCGCTACGCCAGCAACCAGGAAGTCGCCCGTTTCTTTGCCGAACACGGCATCGAAGTCACCCATGTCCGCCGTGAAGGAGATCTGCGCCATCTGCGTGTCCATGGACAGCCGCTGACGCTGCCGATGCCGGCCAGCGCGGAGGAGTGCCTGACACGGGTGCGGGAGAGCCTGGCATTGGCGGCGGACGGCCACAACACCACCGCCTGCGAGGTGCCATGATCACGCATTCCGCACCGCTTTTGCTCCTTGAGCCGCGGCCGCTCCCGTTCATGCCTAACGAATGACTTTGGCCTACTACCTGCACGACCTCAGCCCCCACTTGATCAAGATCACGGACCGCGTCGCCGTGCATTGGTATGGGCTGGCTTACGTGCTGGGATTCTATCTGACGTATCGCGTGATGCTGTTTCTGGCGAAGCGGAAGCTGTCTGAGATCAAACCCGAGGCCGTGGCGGATTTCATCACGATGGTGGCGCTGTTCGGCGTGGTCCTCGGCGGACGGCTGGGGTACATGCTGCTCTACAATTTTGACGAGTTCATCCACCGGCCGTGGATCTTCTTCCTGCTGAATCAAGGAGGCATGGCCAGCCACGGCGGCATCGCGGGTGTGGCGCTGTATTGCCTGTGGTATGCGCGGAAGCACAAGATCTCCTGGACCGGGATCGGCGACACGCTGGTCTGCGGCGCACCGCTGGGCATTTTCCTCGGCCGCATCGCGAATTTCATCAATGGGGAGCTGTTTGGGCGTGTGACGAATGTGTCGTGGGCAATGAAATTTCCCACGGAGATCACGCATCAGGATTTCGTGGCGCAGGGCGGGAGCGCGCAGTTGCAGCAGGATGTTTATCAAATGGGGCTGCAGCACAGCCCGGAGATCATCCGGTTCTTTGAGCAGAACCGCGGCGGACGTGCGGAGCTGGAGACGATCCTGCATCCCCGCCATCCCTCGCAGCTTTACGAGGCGCTGGGCGAAGGCCTGCTGCTGAGCGCCCTCCTGCTTCTCATCCGCGTGAAATTCCCCAAACTGCCGCACGGGATCGTCACCGGCCTGTTTTTCATCCTTTACGCCGTGGCCCGCATCTCACTGGAGTTTGTGCGCCAGCCGGACAGCGGCTCGGAGCTGATCATGGGCCTCACGAAGGGCCAGTTTTTCTCGACGTTCATGATCGTGACCGGGCTGGCGTTCATCGCCTACGGCTGGTTTTTCGGGAAACGGCCGCAGGAAACCGTCGGGGCCTGATTTTTCACCTTTCTCCGCACACAAAAAACGAGCCGGGAGGCGTTAGGCAGGTCGAACACCAGCCACCACGCGCATGGAAGCTCCCTTTGACTGGAAAAAAACCTTCGAGCAAGTCGCCCCGCAGCTCGTCCTGTATGCGCGGCAGCTTGTCGCGTCGAAGTCGGATGCCGAGGACGTGGTCCAGATGGCTTTCGTGAGGTGGTGGCGGCGGTTTCCGGACGGCGACAGCGCTCACATTCCCCTGCTCTATGCCGCAGTGCGGACCATCGCGCTGGATCAGCTTCGCTCCGATCAACGCCGCGTGAACCGGGAGGCCAAGTCTGACATCGCCCTGCCGCATGAGAACGCACCCACCTTCGATCCGCAGCCTGGACAGCAGGAAGTAGCGGGCATTGTCGAAAAAGCGCTGCAAGCCCTGCCTGAGCCGCAACGCGAGGTGGTGTCCCTGAAACTGTGGGGCAGCCTGACATTCAACGAAATCGCCGCGATGACCGGCGAGTCCATCAACACGATCGCGGGCCGCTATCGCTATGCCTTGCAGGCCCTGCACAAGAAACTGGCCCACCTCAAGGAAGATCTCCTCGGCACCACCGTGCCGCCGCCCGTCAACGTCCTGCCCTTCAGCACCCCACAGGAAGCCTTGTCATGAAAATCGAAGAACCCACCGATGCCCGGCTCGAAAACCTGCTGCGCGGTCTCGCCCCCGCCGCTGTCTCGCCCGGTTTGAAACAAAGCGTCGATGAAGAACTGCAGCTCGACATGAGCTGGCTGAACACGCCGTCCCGTCAGCGCCGGTCACCGCGTTGGCTTGCTTCCACGAGTTGGGCGGCGCTGGGAGCGGCTGCGGCGGTGGCGGTGATGAGCTATCTGCCCGCCCCTTCGATAACGGCACCTGCGGCAGCCGGCGGCACGCTGGCCACGTCCACACCGACCGTGATGCCCGTCTCCACCATTCGTGAATGGGAGGATGTGAAGGACGAGGGCATCCACTATAACCAGCAGCGTCTGCCGGAGCAGCATGTGCGGGTGATCACGCGTGACCGGCAGTCGTGGATCGATCCGCGCGATGGAGCGCAGATCACCGTGGAGATCCCGCGTGAGCAGAGGCTGGTGCTCCCGGTCGCCTTCCAATGAGTCTCCGAAAGCAACCTGAACTGCATCCAACCATGAAACTCAAACACTCCCTCCTGCTCGCCTGCCTCACGGCGTCTCCCACGTGGGCCCAGCAGGTGGACGAAAAGAAAAGCGAGGTCCGCGAGACCCAGAAGTCCGAATCTTCCTCAGCCGATGGACATGCCAGCGGCACCGCCACGGCCACAGCGAATTCCAACGGTGTGACCAAGTCCGAAACCCGTGGATTTGACTCCCGGACCGGCCGCAACCACCGCAATCAACCGAATCAACCTGGCCGCGGTGGCGCTCAGGCACCCGATCAGAAGCCGGTGGCCTACATTGGAGTGCTCACTCGTGAGGTGCCTCCGGAATTGCGCTCGCAGTTTTCCCTGCCCGACAGCTTTGGCCTGATGGTGGAGGAAGTCATGCCTGACTCACCTGCGGAGAAGGCCGGATTGAAGGTGCACGACCTGCTGTTGAAGTTCGAGGATCAGCAACTCGTCAGCATGGAGCAGCTCATGGTGCTGGTGCGCTCCAAGCACAAGGGTGACGTCGTCAATCTCACCGTCATCTCCGGCGGCAAGGAGTCACAGGTGCCCGTCACGCTGGGAGAGAAACTCACGCCGGTGGCGCAGCCGCAGAACGCCTTTGCTGGCATCCCCGATGGGGCCTTTCACTTCAACCGTCCCGGCGGCGGTTTCGGCGGGAACCTGCGCGGCTTCCAGGAGCAAAGTCGCGAGTTCAACGAGCAGATGCAGCGTTTTCAAAAGGAGATGCAGCAGTATCAGCAACGCATCCAGGACTGGGTCCGCCAGAACAACCAGGGGCCCATGCCGCAGCCGCCGATGTTCAACATGCCCGGCCAGCAGCCGCGTCGTGGGGGCGTCAATGGCGGCGTGAACATGCAGCCGGTGAATCCTGCCAACGGCAATGTCCAGCAGTTCAACTTCAGCGAGACTCACGCCGCCACCAACATCACCCGTCGTGATGACACCGGCGAATACACGCTCAAACGTGAGGATGGGAAGACGACCTTTGTCGCACGGCCCAACAATGCCCCTGAACAAAGCTGGCCGGTGAACACCGATGAAGAGCGCAAGGCCTTGCCGGAACAATTCCGTGACAAGCTGCGCATGATGGATGGCCCTGGCAGCAGCATCCGCATCGAGGTGAACCCCGCTCCTGACAAGAAGGCAGTTCCAGATGGCACCCGCCCCCCGTCATCCGGCCCAGGGCAGAAGCCGACCACCTCGGCGTGATCTTTGGAATCACGCCCGGCCATGAAAAAGCTGCGATGGCGTGAGCCGTCGCAGCTTTTGTTTTTTGCCAGTGATGCCAGGAGGGCGCTTACTTCGTCGCGAGTGCTTCCTTGATCGCATCCACGACCTCCGGGGCGTCCGGCTTGGTCTTCGGCTCGAAACGCTTCAAGATCTTGCCATCCTTGCCGACCAGGAACTTGCCGAAGTTCCACTTCACATCGCCTGGAAACGGCGATTCCGGGCCGCTGAGCACTTGGTAGAGCGGATGCTTGTCCGGACCTTTGCACACGACCTTGTCGAACATCGGGAAGGTCACCTTGTACTTTGTGGAGCAGAAGGTCTTGATCTCCTCATTGGTTCCCGACTCCTGCTTTCCATAGTCGTTGCAGGGGAAACCGAGGACGGCCAAGCCGTGCTTGCTGAACTCCTGGTTCAGCGCCTCAAGCTGCGTGTATTGAGGCGTGTTCCCGCAACGGGAGGCCACGTTGACGATGAGCATCACCTTGCCCTGATAGGCTTTCAGAGAGGTGTCTTTGCCGTCGATGTCCTTCAACGGAACATCATAGACCGACTTGGGCGCGTCCGCGGCGCTCAGGGCTGCCGCAGCAAGGAGGGTGGTGGCGAGGGTGAGTAATTTCATGGGGCGGAAGGAACGCCGCCCGGCTGGAAATCCTTCACCGTCCGATCACCAGCGTCGCCAGTGGCGGCAGATCAACCACCACGCTCCAGGGCTGGCCCTGCCAGGGCACCTGCTGTGCCTGGAACCCGGCGCCCACGCTGACGCCGGAACCAGCGTAGCTGGCGGCATCGGTGTTCAACAGTTCGCGGTAGCTGCCGCCGTCCGAGACGCCCACCCGGTAGTTTTTGCGCACCACTGGCGTCGCATTGACAACCACAGACACCTTGTCGCCGTCTGGCGAGCTGCGGGTGAAGGCGAAGATGCTGTTGTCAGCGTCGTTGGCATCC
Organism: Prosthecobacter sp.; assembly: GCF_014879935.1. GTDB lineage: Bacteria > Verrucomicrobiota > Verrucomicrobiia > Verrucomicrobiales > Verrucomicrobiaceae > Prosthecobacter. Next base: position 13,371 of record NZ_JACSRD010000181.1, on the reverse strand, counting down.
AGCCACGCAAATCCTCCCGCCTCATGGTCCTTCACGTGCAACGCGGGCCGTGAACTGTAGAAGTGGTTCAGGTCTTTGACGAGACGCTGCAGGCCACTGTGCTCCTCGCCGAGGAACAAGTGCCAGTCGAGGCTCCGGGCGTGGTTCCATTCGTCCCACTGGCCGAATTCGCCGCCCATGAACAGCAGTTTCTTGCCCGGATGCATCCACATCCACGCCAGGAACATGCGCAGGTTCGCGAACTTCTGCCAGCGATCGCCGGGCATCTTGTTGATGAGCGATCCTTTGCCATGCACGACCTCGTCGTGGCTCAGCACCAGAATGAAATTCTCATCGTAGGCGTAGATCATGGAGAACGTGGCCTCGCCATGATGATACTTCCGGTGCACCGGGTCCTCGTGCATGTAGCGCAGGCTGTCATTCATCCAGCCCATGTTCCATTTGAAGCCAAAACCAAGCCCGCCCGTGCTCACGGGACGTGAAACGCCCGGCCAGGCTGTGCTTTCTTCCGCGATGATGGTGGTGCCAGGATGCTTCGCGTAGCAGACGCTGTTCAGCTCCCGCATGAAGGCGATCGCATCCAGGTTCTCGCGACCGCCGAGGTGGTTTGGCACCCATTCCCCGGCTTTGCGGGAGTAGTCGAGATACAACATCGACGCCACCGCATCGACTCGCAGGCCGTCGATGTGAAATTCGTCCAGCCAGTAGAGCGCATTTGAGATGAGGAAGTTCTTCACCTCATGGCGGCCGTAATTGAAGATGAGCGTGCCCCAGTCCATGTGCTCGCCCAGACGGGGGTCTTCGTGTTCATACAAGGCGGTGCCATCGAATTTGGCGAGTCCATGGTCATCCTTCGGAAAGTGGCCCGGCACCCAGTCGAGGATCACCCCGATGCCCGCCTGATGAAAGCGATCCACCAGTTCACGAAACTCGTCAGGATTTCCAAAACGGCTCGTCGGCGCGAAGTAGCCCGTCACCTGGTAACCCCATGAGCCGTCGAAGGGATGCTCGGCAATGCCCATGATCTCGACATGGGTGAAACCGAGGTTCTTCACGTATGGCACCAGATCGTCAGCCAGCTCTCGATAAGACAACAAGCGGTTCCCCTGTTCGGATTTCCGCTTCCATGAGCCCAGATGCACCTCATAGATGCTCATCGCGCTACGATACACGTCCCGTGACGTGCGGGTCTGCATCCACTCGCCGTCCGTCCAGCGATAGCGCTCCAGGTCAAAGGTGAGGCTGGCGGTTTGCGTGCCGTGCTGGCTGAAGACCGCCATGGGATCACTCTTCACGCGCATGTGACCGTGCTTGTCGATCAGTTCGAACTTGTAGTGCGTCAGTTCAGTGATGCCTGGGATGAATATCTCCCAAATGCCCGCCTCGACCCGGTTGCGCATCGTGTGCACGCGGCCATCCCAGCGATTCCAGTCTCCGATCACCGACACGCGCTGCGCGTTCGGCGCCCAGACGGCGAACTGGCATCCAGCCACCCCGTCCACAGATTTCAGGCTGGCGCCCAGCACTTCCCAAAGTCGCTGGTGAGTGCCCTCGCGAAAATAGTACATGTCCTGGTCGCCCAACAGCAGTCCGAAGGAATAAGCGTCCCAGATGCAGCGCGCGTTTCCAGCATTATCCGCCAGTTCCAGCGTGTAGCTGCCACGGGGTGTCTCCACCTCGAAGAAGCCATCGTTGTGCAGTCTTTTGGCCTCAAACCGGGTGCCGCCACAAATCACGGTCACCTTGTCCGCATAGGGCTGGAAGGTGCGCACCACCTGCTTGTCCCCCCCCACCGTGTGCGGGCCGAGAAATGCGAACACATTTTGATGCCGGGCCTCCAGCACCGCCTGAATTTCTTCCTTCTTCGAATAGGGGGTCATCGAAGTCCATTCATGGAGCCTTTCGACGGGAAAGCAACGGTTCGAGTTGCTCCCTGATGATCTTCTCCCAGTTCAGCCGGAGCATCAATCGTCGCCGAGCCTGACGGGCTTTCACCTCTGCGTTGGCCTTGATTCTGCGCGCAAGGCCCTTCGGACTGGCGGTGAGCTTGAAAAACGTGGCACCTGCCGCCACTTCGCGATGCGCCGGGATGTCCGAGCAAAACACCGGCATCTGATGCAACGCCGCCTCGATCAAAGGCAGTCCGTAGCCTTCCTGGGTGCTCGGGAAGAACAGCGCATCCGCCATCTGGTAGAGGCTGCGTACGTCGTCATCGCTCAACACGGCCTTTTCGCCGAGGAAATGCACGCGTTTGGCCACACCAAGCTCTTTGGCGAGGCGTTTGAGCTCGCGGAAGTATTTCACGCCGTCTTTTTGATGCGGGTCGGGAGCGGCCGTGACGAGGTAAATGGCCTCCGGAAGCTCCGCGAGCACCTGCAGGCCCATCTCGATGTTTTTGCGCCGCACGAAGCGAGTCGGCTGCAAGAGCACCAGACCGGCTTTTTCGAGCTGGAGGGCCGAAACAAGCTCCGTGAGGCCCAAAACGGCTTTGGCATCGCAACCGTTCGGAATGACGTGGATCGGCTCGGAGATGTGTTTGGTGTATTCCGCCTTTCGATGCTCCGAAACGGCGATGTGGAGGGCCTGCGGCACTTTTTCGGCCCAGCGCACGTCATGCACCCAGTTGATCCAGCGGATGTCGCGACGCGAGTGCGTCAGCGCGATGATTTCTTCGGTCCACGCGAGGTCGAAAGGCATGGTGAAGACGTTGTGGACGATCACCATGGAGGGGCGACGATTCGTCGCCATTCCCAATCGGTAGGCCGACGATTCGTCGGCACTCCAAAGACGAAAACCATCCCTCAAATGAGCCTTCTCCGGGTTGTGGCGGATATAGCCATCGACGAACTCCCAATGCGAGGCACTGCGAATCAGGCGGTCGAAATAGCCTTTCTGCCACACCGTTCCCGTCGATCCCAAGATCAAGTTGATCGCTTTGGCGGATCGCTCCTTCCAATTCTGCACCACACGCTCCAGCGGCCAGCCGTCATGCAGGCGGACAAGGACATGCACATGGTTGGGCATCACGACGTAGCTCTTCAGTGTGTAACGGGTGCCGTCGAAAAACTGCAACGCCTTCTCCACCGCATCCGCGCAGGCCTTTTGGCGTAAAAGGCAGCTTCCGATCCCCTGATCGAGCAGGTCGAGGTAGCGCTCGGAGAAGCGTTGATGGTATTCGGCTTCGATGTCGGGCTCCCAAGGCTTGGGATGACCACGCAGCCAGGCATCGCGTTCGTTCATCCAGCCTTGGATGAACTCCTGCGGCAGTGAATCGGCCAGCCGCCAGGTGATGAAGCACCACACGCCGTCCTGATGCCAGTGCGGCAGGATGTGACGGTGTTTTTCAATCGGCCGCAACGGGTGCAGGAAAGGCGTGGGGAGTGGCGACGATTCGTCGCCCAGCATTTCCCGGAAGGCCGACGATTCGTCGGCGCTCCAAATCCGCACTTCGTGGCCCATGGCAGTCAATGCAGCAGCTTGCTCACCGATCACACGCTCCACGCCGCCGATGATGGGCGGTTTGGAGTAATGCAAGATGGCAATGCGCATTCAGCACCATGGAGGGGCGACGAGTCGTCGCCAAAAAGAATTTGGAAGGGCGACGAATCGTCGCCGCTCCTAAACCACCACGTTCACCAGCTTGCCGGGCACGACGATGATTTTCTTGGCGGGCTTGCCCTCCATGAATTCCTGCACGCGGGCGCTGGCGAGGGCGATCTGCTCGATCTCCTCCTTTGTGGCCTGGATCGGCACGCGGGCTTTGTCGCGCAGCTTGCCGTTCACCTGAAAAACGACCTCCACCTCGTCCTCGATGAGGGCGGCGGGATCGTAGGCGGGCCAGGTTTCGTCGCTGAGGAAGCGTTTGGCGGCCAAGGCGGGGAATTGGGAGCGGATCTGCGCGTTGAGTTCTTCGGCGAGATGCGGCGCGAAGGGGCTCAGCACCTTGAGGAAGGTCACGATGGCTCCCGCGGGCTTCACTTCCGCGCCGGTGAAGGCGTTCGTGCAGACCATCATCTGGCTGATCGCGGTGTTGAAGCTGAGCTTCTCGATGTCCTCGCCGCACTTCTTGATGGTCTCGTGCAGCGCTTTGGTGAGCTGCTTGTTCGCAGGCACGTCTTGCAGCGCCTTGGAGAGGCTCCACACGCCTTCGTCATCGACCTCCATGACGAGACGCCACACGCGGGCGAGGAAGCGATACACGCCCTCGACGCCCTTCATGCTCCACGGCTTCACCTGCTCCAGCGGGCCCATGAACATCTCATACAGGCGCAGCGCATCGGCGCCATACTCGCGCACGACGTCATCAGGATTCACCACGTTGCCGCGGGACTTCGACATCTTCTGACCGTCCTCGCCGAGGATGAGCCCTTGGTTCACCAGACGCTGGAACGGCTCCGGCGTGCTGACGTAGCCGAGATCAAAGAGCACCTTGTGCCAGAAACGCGCGTAAAGCAGGTGCAGCACGGCGTGCTCGGTGCCGCCGACGTAGAGATCGACGCCGCCGGGGCGGAGTTCTCGGTTCTCGATTCCCTGTTCTCTGTTGTTACCGCTCGCGGACGAACCGGGAACTGAGAACTGAGAACCGTGAACCGAACCGGTCATCCAATACCGCTCCGCCTCGACGCCAACGAACCTCTCTGAGTTCCGCGCATCGCAATACCGCAGGTAATACCAGCACGAACCCGCCCACTGCGGCATCGTATTGAGTTCACGCTTCGCAGTCGCGGAGTATTGGACCCAGTCCGTGGCTTTGGAGAGCGGAGGCTCGGGCGTGCCGGTGGGTTTGAAGTCTTCCAAGGTCGGCGGCATCAGCGGCAGCTCGCTTTCCGGAAGGCTGCGATGCTGGCCGTTCTCCCACACGATCGGGAACGGTTCGCCCCAGTAGCGCTGACGGCTGAAGAGCCAGTCGCGCAGCTTGAAGTTGGTGGTGCCTTTGCCGAGGCCCTTTTCTTCGAGCCAGGCGGTGATCTTCTTTTTCGCTTCCGGCGTGGACAGGCCATCGAGGAAGCCGGAGTTCACGGCGATGCCGTTGTCGGTGAAACCTTGCCAATCGTGACCTTCTGGCGGCTGCACAACCTGCTTGATCGGCAGCTCGAACTTCTTCGCGAACTCAAAGTCACGCTCGTCATGCGCGGGCACGGCCATGATGGCGCCGGTGCCGTAGCCCATGAGGACATAGTCGGCGATCCAGATAGGGATGCGCTCGTTGTTCACCGGATTGATGGCGTATGCGCCGGTGAAGACGCCGGACTTCTCCTTCGCCAGTTCGGTGCGCTCCAGATCGCTCTTCCGCGCGGTCTTTTCGCGATACTCCTCGACGGCGGCGAGTTGCTCCTCGCTCGTGATTTCGTCCACGAGGCGATGCTCGGGCGCGAGGACCATGTAAGTGGCTCCAAACAGCGTGTCGGGCCGTGTGGTGAATACCTGAATTTGAGATTTGAAATTTGAAATTTGAAATTGGACATGCGCACCTTCACTGCGGCCAATCCAGTTGCGCTGGAGCAGCTTGATGCTTTCCGGCCAGTCGAGGCCGTCGAGTTCGTCGATAAGGCGTTGCGCATACGACGTGATACGCAGCATCCACTGGCGCATGGGGCGACGCTCGACGGGGAAGCCGCCGACTTCGCTTTTGCCGTCCACGACTTCTTCATTCGCAAGCACGGTGCCGAGCTGCGGGCACCAGTTCACCGGCGCTTCGCTGACGTAGGCGAGGCGGCGATGGTCGATCTCCTCACGTGAGAGGCCCTGGGCTTCGAGTTCACTGATCGGATGCGCCTTGCCGTCGTCGCCGACGTAGGAGTTGTAGAGCTTCAGGAAGATCCACTGCGTCCATTTGAAGTAGCCGGGGTCGGTGGTGTTCACCTCGCGATCCCAGTCGTAGGCAAAGCCGAGCGATTTGAGCTGCTTGGTGAAGTTGGCGACGTTTGCCTCCGTGGTGACGCGGGGATGCGTGCCGGTTTTGATCGCATACTGCTCCGCAGGCAGGCCGAAGGCGTCCCAGCCCATCGGGTGCAGCACGTTGAAGCCGTTCATCTTTTTGAAGCGGCCGATGATGTCCGTGGCGGTGTAGCCCTCCGGATGGCCGACGTGGAGGCCGTTGCCGCTGGGATAGGGGAACATGTCGAGCACGAAGTACTTCGGCTTTGAGGCATCGAAGTCGGCATCACCGGGGTTGGGCGTGCGGTAGGCCTTGGAGGCCTCCCACTCGCCCTGCCACTTCGGTTCAAACTCGGAGAAAGGGAAGGCTTTGCGCTGCTCGCTGGACATAAGAGGGCGCGGAAGAAGGCGAGGAGGCGGAAAGTTCCAAGTTTAAAGTTTCACGTTTCAAGTTCCGCCGTTGGAGAACTTGAAACTTTGAACCTGAAACCAGGAACTCTATTTGAAGAGCTTCGACCCGGCCTTGAAGTGCGCTTCGTGCTCCTGCATGCGCATTTCCACGCGTTCGCGGATGGTGCGTTCGCCAATGCCGTCGTGTTTGGTGGCGACGAGCGCCTTGAGGAGATCGATCAGGGCCTTCAGATCGTCCATCATCACGTATTCCGTGGCGATCTGACGGGTGTCACTGAGGTTGTGGTAGTTCCCGAGCGAAATGGAGATGCCTGCGCTGCGAACACCGAGAGCCTGAACGGCCGTGGCTTCGCAAGCACCGGCGTCGAGGAGACAGCGTTGCACACGGATGCCTTGTTCCTTCGCGGTCGTCATCAAAACGGCCACAGCTTCACTGTCGAAGATCGAAACACGGTCGCCCACACGAATCACCGGGCCACCGCCCATCACGGCACCGTTCACGGGACGGCTGGTTTCGAGCGAGAGAAACACGCTGTCTTTGCCAAAGGGCCACTTTTGCGCGAGCTGCCAGGCGCCAAGCCAGCCGACCTCCTCCGCACGGGTGAAGGCCGCATGCACCGTGGTCTGGATGTTCAGGCGGGCCAGTTCGAGAAAGGTCATCACGATGGCTGCGCAGCCGATCAAATCATCGCAAGCAGTGGCCTCAATGCGGCTGTTGGTCACGTTCACCGGGAAGTTCCACGTGGCGATCTGACCCTTGGCCTTGCGCAGGCCCTTCTTGACCGCGGCATCGATGGATTCCTGCGGAATGCCACCACCACCGAGCAGTTCCCACTCATCGCGCTTCGTGCTGCCTGCGGGTTTGACGAATCCCGGATGGTCCATGTGTGCGGCGAGCACCCAGGTGGGCTTGCTCTTGGATTTGCCGTTCTTGTAGGTCGCAAGCAGGTTGCCGAACTTGTCGCGCTTCAACTTCACGTGGCGGCAATCTTTGAGCAACGACTCGATCTCCGCACGCACGTGGTATTCGTGAAACGGAGCCGTCGGCTGTTTGAGGAGCCGCTTGAGAATGTTGTTGAGGTTGGGCGATGCCATGCGCCATCGTAACTCGATTTTCGCAAACACCAAACGCCGCGTGAAGAAGCTCCGATATTTCTTTGAGACTGCCCTGATTGAATCTGCCGCGTGGATCATGCCGAGGCTGCCGCGCAGTTTCATTCTCTGGCTTTCGCGAGGCATCGGCTCAGCGGCTTATCTTGGTGACAAGCGTGGCCGCAAGACAGCTTTGGAGAACTTGAAGTGTGCGTTTGGAGATCGCTACACGCCTGCGGAACGGGCGCGAATCGCCCGCAAGTCATACCAGGTGTTTGCCCGCACGTTCCTGGATCTGTTCTGGTCCTCGCGGCTCACGAAGGACTCATGGCAGCAGTTTTTCAGCATCCATCTGCCCAAGGCTGAGGATGAACAGCAGGCACGCGAGACCGGTGGTGTGTGGGTGACGCCGCATTTCGGCAACTTCGAGCTCGTGAGCATGGTTTGGGGCTTTCGTGGCTTCAAATTCACCGTCGTGGCGCAGGACTTCAAAAACCCCGCTCTTACGCATGTCTTCAAGCGCCTCCGCTCACATTCGGGCCACGACATCATCGCTCAGGAGAATGCGATGTTGAAGCTCATGAAGGCGCTGAAACGCCAGGGGCATGCGGGTTTGCTGACAGATTTGAACATCGTCCCAGGCCGGGCGGCGACGGCGATTCAATGCTTCGGCCTGTGGACCAGCGTGCCCACCCTGCATGTGGAGCTGGCCAAGCGGCTCGGCCTTTCGATCATGACGGGCGTTTGCCGGCCGCTTGATGATGGGCGCTACGAGGTTCACATCTACGAAGCCATCAAGCCCGGCGCCGATGAAGACACGCAGCAGCTCACACAGCGGGTATGGGATCACTTTGAAAAAGCCATCCGCGAGCATCCCGAGTGCTGGCTGTGGATGTACAAACACTGGCGCTATCGTCCGGTCGGCAGCCATGGCGTGCCGCACCCAGATTATCCCTCGTATTCAAACCTCTCCCCTGCCCTGATCGAGATGATCCCGCCCGCTTTGCGTCCTGTGCAAAACGTGTGAGCCGAACTGGGTGAAAGACCGGCCCGTGCGCGCCAGTTTTTTCGTTGCCGCGCGAGTTCCGCACTCGTAAACCTCCCGCTCTCTTCCAAAAACAACCGCCCAATGTCCATCCCGCATCTTCCCGCTCTTCGCAAAGGCCGTCCTTATGAGTCGCTCGACAAGGCCCAGGTCAAAGACCACAAAACAGGCGAGGTCTGCGCCGAAGTAAGCCAGGTGAATGCCGGCATCGTGCGCAAGGACCTGGCAAAGATCGCCGAGGCGCGTGCGGCGCTGAAGAAATTCACGGTGCAGCAGTTGATCGACATCACCGCCAAGGCGGGTGATCTGTTCCTGAATGGCACCCTTCCGCTCGGTGACAAGGGCCACACGCAGTCGCCGCAGGAATACATCGCCACGCTTTCCCGCACCAGCGGCCTGCCGCACATCATGGTGAAGCGCAACATGACGAAGATTCACTTCGCCATGACGAACATGAAGATGATCCTTAACGGCCTCACCCGCGGCCTCGACATGGAGGTCATTGACCGTGGCTTCGGCACGCAGGCAGGCTGCCCGGTTGCTTACTTTCCCACCACGAAGTCCCTTGGCCTTGTGATGCCGAGCAATTCGCCTGCGGTGAACTCGCTCTGGCTGCCGTCCATCGCCTTGAAGATCCCCGTGGTCATCAAACCGGGCCGTGAGGAGCCGTGGACGCCGTATCGTTTGATCCAGGCCTTCATCGCCGCCGGTGCGCCTGCGGAAGCTTTCGGCTTCTACCCCACCGACCACGAAGGCAGCGGCGAAGTCGTCAAACTCAGTGGCCGCAACCTCGTCTTCGGCGACGTGAACATCGCCAAAATGTACGAAAACAACCCCGCCGTGCAGGTCCATGGCCCGGGCTGGAGCAAGATCATCATCGGCGAGGACAAGATCGAGAACTGGAAGGAATACATCGACGTCATCGTCAGCTCCATCAGCGACAACGGCGGCCGCTCCTGCATCAATGCCTCCGCTGTCATCGTGCCGAAGTATGGCAAGGAGATCGCCACCGCCATCGCCGAGCGTCTGGGGCCGGTGAAGCCGACGGCTTCCGACGACGAAAACGCCCGCCTTTCCGGCTTCGCCAATCCGAAGATGGCCGACTACATCGACAGCGCCATCGACAACGACCTGAAGACTCCCGGAGCCGAGGATGTGACCGCCCAGTTCCGCGACGGTCCACGCAAGGTCGAATTCGAAGGCGGCATCTTCCTGCGCCCAACGATCATCTGGTGCTCCGACAACAAGCACCCGCTCTCCAATCGCGAGTTCCTCTGCCCTTACGCCAGCGTTCTGGAAGTTCCGCAGTCCGAGGTGCTCGGACGCATCGGTTACTCCCTCATCGTGACTGCCATCACGCAGGACGCGAACTTCATCAACGACCTGCTCGAATGCGGCGACATCGACCGCCTCAACATCGGGCCGATCAGCACGATGAAGATCAGTTGGGACCAGCCGCACGAGGGCAACATGTTCGAGTTCCTCTACAAGCGCCGCTCAATTGACTGCGCCTGAGCCACATAGCAGAGACTTTCCAGTCTGTGGTCATTCTGTCCCGTAGCTCACCCATGTCCCTTGCTCCCTTCGACCATCAGCCGCGCACGCGGCTCATCTTTGGCAATGGCACGCTTGCCCGTGTGGGTGAGCTGGCGCGGGATCTTGGCCAGCGTGCGCTCATCGTCAGCGACCCTGGCATTGTGAAGGCCGGTTATGTGACCCGTGCGGTCAGCTTTCTCATCGAGGCCGGGCTTCAGGCCCGCGTTTTCGGTGAAGTGCGTGAGAATCCCAGTACCGAGGATGTGGATGCCTGCGTGGCAGCCGCTCGCGAGTTCGGGGCGGATTTGCTCATCGGATTGGGAGGCGGCAGCAGCATGGACACCGCGAAGGGCTGCAACTTCATCCTCACCAACGGCGGTCGCATGCACGACTACTGGGGCACCGGCAAGGCCACGAAGCCGATGCTGCCGCTCATCACCATTCCCACCACCGCAGGCACCGGCAGCGAATGCCAGAGCTATGCGCTCATTTCGGATGCGGAGACGCATGTAAAGATGGCCTGTGGTGATCCCAAGGCGGCGGCAAAGATCGCCATCCTCGATCCCGAACTGACCATTTCCCAGCCGCAGCGTGTCACCGTCTGCACCGGCATGGACGCGCTCTCGCACGCGCTAGAAACGGCCGTCACCAAGAAGCGCAACGCCCTTTCCTCACTCTACTCGCGTGAAGGCTTCCGCCTGTGCCATTCCGGCTTCAGCCGCGTCCTGCGCGACCCGAAAGATGTCGAAGCCCGCGGCATGATGCTCCTCGGAGCCGCCTATGCCGGCATCGCCATCGAAAACAGCATGCTCGGTGCCGCGCATTCCTGTGCCAACCCGCTCACCGCGAAATTTAACGTGGTGCATGGCGAGGCCGTCGGCGTCATGCTGCCCCACATCATTCGATTCAACTCCAAGCTGCCCGAAATTGCCGCCGTTTACGAAAGCTACTTCGGTGGCGACCTTGCCGACCGCGTCAGCGAACTCCTTTGGGAAGCCCGCATGCCGCAGAAGATCTCCGAACACGGTGTGAAGGAGGAAAACCTCCGCGATCTGGCCGAAATGGCCGCCAAACAGTGGACCGCCCAGTTCAACCCCCGCGAGCCCAGCGTGGAGGACTTCATTGAGCTGTATCGCGCAGCCCTTTAGCCTCAGGAACAAGAACGGCTGGCTTGGCCGATGGCATTCGCGACAAGCCGAGTTGCAGACCATGCAGAAAGAGGCTGCCCATGCCAGCCATCAATCCATCTGCACGAGAATCTCACGCGGCTTGGCGCCTTCGCCGGGGCCGATGATGCCGCGATCCTCGAGGATGTCGATCATGCGGGCGGCGCGGCCGTAGCCGAGGCGCAGGCGGCGTTGCAGGAGGCTGGTGCTGGCCTTTTTCTCCTGACGGATGACCTCCAGGCACTTCTCCAGGCACTCCAATTCCTCGGCGCTGACGCCATCCTCACCTTCACCGTCCTCATCGCCGAAACCGTTGCCCTCTTCATCGACTTTCACATCGAAGACCGGCTTGCCCTGGGTGACGCAGTGATCGACGAGGGCATGGATCTCATCATCGGTGACCAACGCTCCCTGGCTGCGCACGGGTTGGGCGCCACCGGGCGGCACGTAGAGCATGTCGCCCTTGCCGACGAGGTTTTCAGCGCCTTTGCGATCAAGAATGACGCGGCTGTCGAGCGCGGAGGAGACCTGGAAGGCGATGCGGGTGGGGATGTTCGCCTTGATCACGCCGGTGATGACGTCCGCCCGCGGGGTCTGGGTGGCGACGATGAGATGGATGCCTGCGGCACGTGCCATCTGGGTGATGCGTGCGATGGCCACTTCGATGTCGGCGGGAGCGGTCTGCATCAAATCGGCCAGCTCATCGACGATGACCACGATGTAGGGCATCGTGTCGGGAATGACCACTTCCTGCTTCGGCGGGGGCGGCGGTTGGGAGTCGCCCAGCCAGGTGCCGCTGGCGTCGCGAAGCTCAGGATCACCATCCACGGTGCCGACTTCGGCGGTTTTCGGCGCTGGATCGGCCGCAGCGGCTTCCTTGGCGAATTCTGCCGAGACACGCGCATCATCGACGCCTGCCTTGACGGGCGGATTGGTGCCCGCAGCGGCATTTCGGGCCGCACGGGCTGCATCCGCCTCGGCCTTGCGCTTGCGATTGCGATTGTTGAAGGCCTCAAAGTTGCGGCAGCCTTCCTGCGCGAAGATTTGATAACGGTTTTCCATCTCCTTCACCACCCAGCGCAACGCGAGCAGTGCCTTCTTCGGGTCGGTGACCACGGGAAGCGCCAGGTGCGGCAGTTCCTCGTAGTTCTGCATTTCCACGACCTTCGGGTCGATCATGATGAAGCGCAGCTCGTCCGGCGCGAAACGGCACAGCAGGCTGGTGATGATGCTGTTGATGCACACCGATTTCCCGGAACCGGTGGCACCCGCGACGAGCAGATGCGGCATGGCGGCCAGATCGCCGATGATGGTTTTGCCATACACGTCCTTGCCGAGCGCCACCGGCAGCTTGGCCTTGCCGTTGACGAAGTTGTCGTCCTCCAGCAGCTCTCGCAGCGGCACGACGATCTTGTCCTTGTTCGCCAGTTCGATGCCGACGGTGTCCTTGCCCGGAATGGGTGCCAGGATGTTGATGCGCTCCGCACGAGTCGCACGGGCGATGTCGGCGTCGAGATTGGCGATGCGGCTGACGCGCAAGCCATCGACGGGACGCACCTCGTAGCGGGTGATCGCCGGACCGCGGGTGATGTCGCCCGGTTCCACGCTGATGCCAAAGCTGGCCAGCGCCTTGACGATGGTGGCCTGGATCGCCAGCAGCTCTGATTTGTCCGTCGGCGCATGATTGCCTTCGTCCGCCCAGCGCAGCAGGTCCATCGGCGGGAGCTTGTAGTCCTTGAAGCGAACCGTGAGATTGCCCAGCGAGCCATGCGGGGCCTGCTCGATCTTCTGCGCCCGTTTTTTCTCCCAGACCTCCGCCAGCTTCGGCTTGTCCGAGTTCTCGTCGTGGGAACGCGGGATGGAGGCGTCGATGATCTTCGGTGCTGGCGGGTCAAACTTCAGCGGCAGTTCGAGATTCGTGGCCATAGGCCCCGGCGTGTCGCCCCGCAGTTCGGAGGCGCCCTTCTTTTTCTTCCGCAGATCAGCTGGCACCGGGGTGAGCGTGCCGGGAATCGTGTTCGCGGCCTCCTCGGCCAGTTTTTCCTCCGCCAGCCTGCGTGCCTCCTGCTCCTGCTGCCAGCGGGTAAATTCTGCACGAATGCTGCGCAGCGCCTGCAGCGGATGCGTTCCTGTCACGAGAAACAGCCCCATCAGATAAACCATTCCCAGCACGAGCGTCGCCCCGACTTTGCCCAGCAGCGTTCTCAAAATGCTGCCACCGATCACATGGCCGAGCCCGCCCGC
>NZ_JACSRD010000047.1 GCF_014879935.1 Prosthecobacter sp. | reverse complement strand
TTCCCTGTCCCGGCGGTAAAACCGGTTGCGCTGAAAATTGTCTGGAATCTCTATAAGCACCTGACGATTCCGGTTATCGGTGTCGGGGGAATCATGAATGGCAGGGATGCGATTGAATTTCTCATGGCAGGAGCCACTGCGGTCCAGGTGGGAACAGCTAATTTCATCAACCCTTGTGCGATGATTGATATCCTCCGGGAGATCCGCAGCTGGATCTTCCCATGATCACGCGACCCATTTCCCGCCAGTCAGGCAGCCTCGTTGGAAGCTGGCTCCAAGTGTTCGAGGTATTGCTCCGTCACAGGCTTGAAGGCGCTTTGGGGCGGCAGCATGGCCTTGACTGCGGAATAGTCCTCAGGAAATGCATCCTCACGCAGAATTGTGATGTCATTGTGCAGCATTTGCAGCTTGCCATCAGAACCTGCTCCCCATTTGCCGTGCCACACGTAATCGGCGAACACGTAGCCATGAAATGCTGGAAGTGCCGGCCAGTAAGCATGATAAATTCCGCATCTGCGACCGGATCTGGCCTTGTTTCGCTCTTCGATGAAGTTGTGAAGCGCTTTCAGGTTAGGCACAAATGCCTCAGAGCTGCTCGCCGGGCTGAGACCTTGGGTTTTCAGCAGCCGCCCGACCTTAGGATCCATGGTTATGATGTAGATGTCGTTAATCGGGAAGCCACCGTCGCAGTCCCAGTCTTTGTGAGTCAGCAGTGGCCGGGCCACCCAAAGATCGCCTGCGGAGATGTACAAATCGGAAGGTGCCTTCGCCTGGGAAAGAATCCCCGACATGACCGGCAGGAGGTTCAGTAGATCTGTCCTTTCGAACCTCAGCTTGCCTGTCTGGTCCAGTTCAGTGACTTTACTTTTAATATTGGTCACATCCACCAGGTCAGGCTTCTTGATCGCCTGCTTCAACATCTCCTCCTGCAGGATCGCGTCGATGAACAATGCTACGTTGCCAGCTGCTACTTTGCGCCACATTCCAGCCGGCCAAATTTTCGCCTCGCCCTGAAGAACAGCCTTGTTCTCGTCTGCCATGTCGCAGATGCCCCGGAACACCACGAAAGGAACCGGGCATTCTCTGTGAATACATGCCCGCGCCACGCCCGCGCCCTCGGTTTCGATCACTTTGAACTCGCGGTTTGCCATGCGGAGCGGCAGGTTTGAACTCGCGACGACAAGACCGGAAGCGAAATGACAGTCATCAAATTCGGGCGTGTCCCGTGACTGTTTTTTCCGTGCCTCGTCCCGTTTCAGCCGGTCCGCCTCTATCATCCCTTCTGTGGAACCTACAGGCTCACTGCTCAAGGCTTCCTCCTTATCACCGGAACAAGCCTCTTTCCAATCAGCGATCACGGCTGGGTTGATTGTCGGGATGTTGCAGATCACGTTCACCAACTTTTTGGACGCCGCAAACTGGCGGTTCATCAGTTCAAGGTAGTAACCCTCCTCCTGCGCCCTGATCTGCTTGCCGGGTTTGGCATCAGTCTCAACGGTCTGCTCCTCCCCCTTTTGCGCACATCCTTTCCCAACGTCGTCCGCCCGAGACGTGTTTCTCCCCCGAGTTGACACTTTGGACGCATCGGCGATTTCCGCCACCGCACGCGACACTCCCACATCCCCGAGCCGCAAATCATCAGGGTGAAGCGACCCCCCCAGCCCGATGCAGAACACGGCCTTGGGCTCGACGATGTCAATAGCGCGGGCAGTCTGCTCCAACGCAGGTTGGTTCCCCATCTCCTGAAGTCGGGTGACTGCCGCCCTTATCCCATGCATGTCCCGATGATAATACACATCCGTCCCGATCAACTTGGCCTTCCACTGGTTTGCCCCTCCCCACTTCTCGAGAATCGTCTGAAGTTCCTCCCGCAAAGGGATCACGATCAACAAATCGGCTCGGTTAGTCAGGCTACCTTTCGAGTGCCCGGTGGCTGAAGCGGTTTCCGTCAGTGTCGTTGGTGCTAACTGGAATTCATTCATGACAGACGAACGTTAAATGGAGGCCCATTGGCTGGAATGCGTGGTGATATCGTTCGACACCATTGTCAATGCTCGGTGTTGGGTCGCCTCCAGTGTCCGACCAGCCTACGAATGACCGTGGAAATGCTGGTAATTATGGCATCAACCAAGTTGAGTCAGTTGCGGGTAATCAGCACTTTTGCCAGTGATCGCAGAGTCTCTTCTTCCCGCGCGTGTTTTGCAAGAATGTCGGCGATGCGATGAATCTCCTGTTGCCGATTCTGGATGCCATCCTGAAGTATTCGAATTTGTTCACTCATGGGAAGGGACGCGGATAGTGCAACTAGCTGAAGACGCTCATTAATGAATTGAATCAGCCATACTGTCAAACAACCGCCCTTAACCCATTCCTCCCTGTTGATCACGCCGCTTTCTTAGCCTCCTGCACGGCAAGGATGCGCAGGACCGCTTCATTGAAGGCTTGTTTGAAGGCTTCGTCCTGGCGGAGTTGGTAGAGTTCCATGTCGGTCTTGCGTTGGGCCAGCACGGCTTGATTGATGAGGTCGGCGAGGGCGATCTCGCGGTTCTGCGGATCGGCTTTCACCACTTCGGCGTAGCGGGCGTGGTTGCGGACGCGTTCGACGATGTTCACCAGTTTCACGCGCTGTTCTTCCGGCGTGGCGCTCCACGCACTGAACCAGCGTTCGTTGAAGGCGGCGATGATGTCGTCGAGTGGTTCGCGTTCTTCTTCGCCGCCGTGATGGCCGCGCACGTTGGGGTTTTGAGGATCGAGGGCGGTGGGCGAGGCATCGAGACCGATGTGCTCGTTCAGGCGGACGCGTTCGAGGGCGTAGGTGCTTAGGTCCACGCTTTCCAGCAGGGCATCCACCTCCTTGTCTTTGTCCTTCACCTTGAGCTTGGGAATGAGGAACTTCAGGAACCAGTGCAGCTTCTCCCAGTTCAGGTTTTCAAAGGGGATGATGCAGGCGAGCTGGCCGTAGATCTTCACGAACTGCTTGGCCTTGATCTTGAAGTCGATCTTGTCCTCCTCGTCTTCGATGAGATCAAAGCGGGCCACGCAGTGATCAATGATCGGGTGGAGCTGTTCGGGCGGGGCTTTCTTGAAGAAGGCTTCGTTGAAGCGGTCCACGTCCTCCTGGTTATAGACCTCGGCATCGTCGAGTTCGTCCTTCAGGTCGTGCAGGACGTTGATGTCGGTCGGTTCGCTGAGACTGGTGGCGGTGTAGAAGGGATCGAAGGCGTCCTTGATCTCCTTTGCCGTGTTGTAGAAGTCGAGGATGAAGGTGTTCTGCTTCGCCATCTTCGGGTTGCACCGGTTCAGGCGGGAGAGTGTCTGCACGGCCAGCACGCCTTGCAGCTTCTTGTCCACATACATCGTGTGCAGCAGCGGCTCGTCGAAGCCGGTGAGGAACTTGTTCGCCACCACCAGCAGGCGATAGCCGGGCTTCTTGAGGTTCGTGCGGATTTCCTTCTCGGGGAAGCCGTTCAGGCTGTCCTCGGTGTGCTCGATGCCATCCACCACCTTCTTGCCGGAAAAGGCGATGATTGGCTGGAAGTCGGCGTTGGCTTTCTCCAGCTCTTTGCGGATGGCTTGGAAGTAGCGGATGGCGCACTCGATGTTGCGCGTCACCACCATGCCGCGTGCCTGCCCTTTGAGCAGCTTCGGCTTCACCACATGATCCATGAAGTGGTTCACCATCAGCGCGGCCTTGGTGCCGATGGTCTGCTTGTGGGCTTCCACATAGGCGCGGAGCTTCTTCTGCGCCTTGGCGCTCTCGAAGCGTGGATTGTCCTCGATGGACTTCTGCACCTCGTAGTAGCTCTTGTAAGTCGTGTAGTTGGCCAGCACGTCGAGGATGAAGTCTTCCTCGATGGCCTGCTTCATGGAATACAGGTCATGCGGATCAAAGCCGGGGCCAGGGACTCTCGCCTTGCCGAACTTCTCCAGCGTCGCGGGCTTGGGCGTGGCGGTGAAGGCGAAGAAGCTGGCGTTCTTGCCCATCTTACGTTTGCCCATGGCTTGAAGCATCAGGTCCTGCCAGTCTTCGGGCTCTTCCGCGTCCTCGGTGGCACCGATGGCTTGATTCAGCTTGTCGGCGGCCACACCGCCCTGGCTGCTGTGGGCTTCGTCGATGATCACGGCGAACTTCTTGTCGCTCATGTTGGCGATGCCATCGACGATGAAGGGGAACTTCTGGATCGTGGTGGTGATGAGCTTCTTGCCCTTCTCCAGATGGCTCCGCAGATCGGCGGCGCTTTCGGCGTGGGCGATGAGGTTCTTCACCTCGGAGAACTGCTTGATGTTGCCGTCGATCTGCTTGTCCAGCACGCGACGGTCGGTCACCACGATCACGGAGTCGAAGAGGTTCGCCTGCCCCGTGCTTTCGTAGAGTTCGATGAGCTGGTAGGCCAGCCAGGTGATGCTGTGGCTTTTGCCGGAGCCCGCGCTGTGCTGGATCAGGTAGCGACCACCCACGCCTTCGCTTTGCACCAGACGCAGGAGCTTCCGCACCACCTGGAGCTGATGGTAGCGGGGGAAGTAGAGGATGGTGCTGGTCTTCTTCGTCTCCTTGTCCACCTCTTCGACCACCTTGGCGAAGTGCTCGATGATGTTGCACAGGCTCTGCCGGGTGAGGACATCCGTCCACAGGTAGGCGGACTTCGGGCCGTCGGGGTTCAGCGGATTGCCTTTCCCGGCTCCGTTCGGCTGGCCTTGGTTGAAAGGCAGGAAGTAAGTGCCCACGCCATCCACCTTCGTCGTCATCCAGACCTCGTCAGGATCGCCGGCAAAGTGGACGAGGCAGCGGCGGAAGTGGAAGAGCGTCTCGTTCGGGTCGCGGTCCTCTCGATACTGCTTCTTCGCGTGGTTCACGTTCTGGCCGGTCCACGGGTTCTTGAGTTCCAGCGTCGCCAGGGCCAGACCGTTGATGAAAAGCACCATGTCCACCGACTTCAGCGGATCAGCCACGGAGTAATGCACCTGCCGGGTCACGGAGAAGCGGTTGCTCTCAAAGGCCGCCTTCACGTCCGGGTTCAGGTCGTTGTAGGGCAGACGATAAAGGAGCTTGAGGTGCGCATTGTCCACCTCCAGCCCCTTCTTCAGCACGGTGAGGATGCCATCCTTCTTCAGCTTGCGGTGCAGCCGCTCCAGCACCTGCCGCTTCCAGTCCGGCTTGTGATGCAGCTTGGCCAGTTCCTTCGCCTGCGTGCTTTCCAGGAACTGCCACAGCATCGCCTCATCCACCGCGAACTCCGCATTGAAGTCGCCCGGCTTCCCACGCTTCCAGCCGTTGCCGCCGTAGTCCGGCGTCGGCTCTTGAAGCACTGCCTCCTTCGCCGCCACCGTCACACCGCCGGTCAAGGCGCGTTCAATGCAGGCTTCCAGGGCGGCTTCGGTGGTTTGGGAGGGCATGGGCTAATAGGTTTGTCACAACCAATCGTCCGACATGTTCAAGCGTTCGAGAATATTGGAGGCAAGCGTTTTGAAGTCTGCGTAGGCATCTTGCACAGCGTAGGAGTGTGCGCCGAGAGCACCATCCGCCGCTTTGAGGTCGAAGATAGGTTTCCGGGCTTCCATGGCCATCGGGACCAGCGAACGGTAGTGCTTCAGCATCGCGATACGGTGCGATTGGGGATCATCATCGTTTTGTTGAAGCCCTTTTTGGCCGAGGATGTATTCGGCATACGTTTCAGGAATTCGTTTTGCCCAACGATCGTAAGCTTTCACAACCGTGTTGGCGTCACGAAGACCAAATTGCAAAATAACATAACCGAGAGCCTTCAAGTCACCAGACGGCAGTTTCAAGTCGTCTGCCGGGTTGTGAGCAAGACGAGTCTTCCATTCCTGCCGCCAGCGTTTCAGAGTTGGCCCCAAGTTGCGCAGTCCCTGTAGCGAGAACAAATCTGGAGCTAGGGGAAGCACAATGGCATCAGCGCAGATCAGCGCAGCACGATTGATGGCCCCCAGGTTGGGGCCGACATCCAACAGCACTACGTCAGCCTTACCCGCGTTGGCAACGTTTTGGATAATCCGATAAAAGGCGCTCGTCGTCCTGAAGGCAGGTTCTTTGCCATCCAAGCATTTCCCCCACGCTTCGGAAAGCTCTGCTTCAAACTGGGCCAGCCCCAGGTCTCCAGGAATCAGCCAAAGAGTTGACCGGATCTGCTGAATGGGTGTCGTGGCAATATCTCCGGTTCCCTTGATGATGGGAGCGAGGGCTCTCATGATGCTGAGTCCCGGCCCGGATTCGGTCCAAATCTCCTCAAGTTTATCCTCGGGCAGGAACATCGAAGTCAGATTGGCCTGAGGGTCGAGATCAGCCACCACAACGCGTTTCCCCATGCGGGAAAACATCCACGCCAGATGATAGACGAGCGTGGTTTTGCCCACGCCGCCCTTGTTGTTGAAGAAGGCAATGGTTTTCATCGGAGGGGATGCTTGCGGATGATGGCGAGGAAATCATGCATTGCCGTGGTGAATTCCACATCAGGGCTGCCGTTCTCTTCCAGACTGCGGCGTGCAAGCCGGATGCCGTAGCCAAACCTGTTAATGTAGCCAAGCGGCTTCATCGCCTCGGCCAGGATGGGGTTGCGGTAATCATTTCGGCTGGGGAACTCCTCCCGTGCCAGCCCGTAAAGGCTGCCGGGATTCTGAATCTCAATTCGATCGTCAAAGATGTAGAAGGTCGTCGGACGGTTGAACTCGTAGTCGCGGTGCAACACCGCATTCATGAGCAGCTCGCGCACAGCTGTCTCCGGGTAATCCCAGATCAGCTTTTCCGTGAGAACAGAGTCTTTCACGGGACGCTGCGTGAAGCGGGAGCGGATGAACATGTTGATCTCCCTCAGCAGAACGATCAATGGGCCGGTAAACATCTTTTCCTCCAGCGCACCATCCTCCATCTGGAGGCCGCCAAAGCGGACAAACTGCACATAAGCGCCCGGAAAGTAGTGAAGCGGGTCCTTTCCAAACAGAAGGACTCCTGCGTTGGTGGGGCATTTCTTGATTGGATTGTAGAGTCTCAAGGCGGCGAGCTGCTCCTCAAGGCTTCGACCATTCTCCCGGATCACCTCCGGGTCCACGGCCTCGCGGCGGTAGGTGTTTTGAAAAGCATCCAAATCCAAGTCCGAAAGCGCCGCTCCATGGCAAGGCCCCGCGTCAAAGGTTCTGAAATGAACACTTCGACGTTCACTGAGCCTGCGTTCCTCAGACTCGCTAGCCGTGGCCTTGCGGGGGCCCACACGGATGTGGATGCGGCCCCGGTAACGAACCGGCGGCAGATCACTAGGCTGCACTTCCACCACGAGGAACTCTCCTCCGCTTGGGTGAGGCTGTTTGTAAACGGACAGCATCGGCTGCGGCAGGATTTGCCCGTCATCCCGGTAGCTGGCTAACTGCTTCTGAATCTCGTCGGTGGCCACGAAACCCGGTGATAACGAGCCGTCGTCCTCCACCCCGATCAGCAGGTAACCCGGTTTGCCATGGCCGGGCATGTCGTTGGAAAAGGAGCAGATGGCCTCCCGGAACTTGTCGTTGTTCGTGATCGAGCGGGTCCGCTCGATCCGGTCGGCTTCGGTCGAGGTCAGGACTTCTTGAACTTGTTCTGGGGTCAGCATGGGCGGCAGAATACGCTGGAGCGGGCAGGAACGCTAGACTTTGATCTTCCCCGTCACCGCGTGGGCGATGAGGGTGCTGCGGAGGGTTTGCAGGGTTTGGATTTGGGATTCGACTTTTTGCCCCAAGAGCTGGAAGGCGGCTTTGAGTTCGGCGACGCCTTTCATGATGGCCGCCTGCTCGCTAATAGTCGGCAGAGGGATCGAGATGTTTGCGATCATGGCCGTGTTCAGGTTGTCCATGGTGGAGCCGACGGACTGGAGCGTGAGCAAGGCTGCAATCCGATGGTCTGAGAGCACTTGAACCAGATAGGCAGGATCGAAGATGCCCGTTTTGGGTCGGAAGAGCAGACTGCCGGTGCCGCACAGCCAATCGCGTTCGACCTCGGTCACGAGAGCGCATCGGCCGAGTTCGCCTCGACGAGCAAAGACGATGTCGCCGGGCTGGAGCTTGTGGCGGCCAAGGATCGTCGCTTTCCTCTCGCTTACAGCGCAACGCATGTCTGGCACAATGGCACCGTCCTTCATGTGGCTTGGATTCACCACGGGAACACCGCCTTCGACGTATTCCTCGGAATGAAGCTGGCTGCCAAAAGGTCCAGTCTGGATCATCGAGGCTAGATGACGCAGTTTCATCCGCTGCCAGTGGCGCGGCATCGAGGTTAGCCACTCGATGCCGGAGTCTTGGTTCATGGTGCAATCTGCCATCCACTGCGAACCTGTTTATAATCCCTTTCATCTTAAACCCCTTCGTGAATAAGGATGACAAAAGATGACGATGGACTATGCGGCGCGGCTGAATCGGCTGCGTGACGCGGCAGGACTCAACAGCGGCGCGGTGGATGCGGTGATCCTCGTGCCGGGGACGAATTTCGTCTACTTCATGGGCTTGGAATTTCACCTGAGCGAGCGCCCGACATTGGCGATCCTCACCCGCGACGGCTTGAGTATGATCGTCCCGTTCTTGGAAATGCCGAAGCTGAACGACCGCCCTGATCTGGGTGTGCGTCCGTTCGCGTGGCGCGATGAAACCGGCTACGCGGGTGCGTTCGCGGAAGCGGTGGATGCACTCAACCTGCACGGTAAGCGGATCGGGGTGGACGGCTTGACGATGCGCGTGTTTGAACTGCTGGCGCTGCAATCGGTTGATCCAACACTTCAGGTAAGCGATGTCCAGCGGGCGCTGATTGGGGTGAGGGCGCGCAAGACGGCAGAAGAAATCGCAGCGATGCAGCACGCGGTTGAGATCAGCGAGGGGGCGCTGGGGAGACTGCTCGAAGAAGTGGAACCGGGCATGACCGAGGTGCAGATCGCGGCGCGGCTGGATGCGCTGATGATGGAACTCGGCGCACATGGGAAGGCGTTTGGCACGCTGATCCAAACCGGACCGAACAGCAGCAACCCGCACGGATCAACGACGGAACGGGTGCTGCAAGCCGGGGAATTCCTACTGATCGACTGGGGGGCGCAGTACGACGGCTATCTCGCGGACTTGACGCGGACGGTGTGCATTGGTGAGCCGAGCGCGGAGATGCAGAAGATTTACGACACGGTGCTGGCTGCCAACGAGGCGGCGAAAGCTGTGGTC
>NZ_JACSRD010000048.1 GCF_014879935.1 Prosthecobacter sp. | reverse complement strand
TCCCTCTTCCTACCACTCCGCTTTCGCCGCTGCTACCTTCGATACCCACTCAGGACAGCGAAGACTCCAAAAAATTGGTGCAGCACCCAGCCGAGGCCCCGGTGCGCAAGCTCATGTATGAGCTGTTCCTCAAGCACAAACGCCTTGGCACCGTGGCCCGACTGCTTAATGAGATGGGCTATCGCACACGCGCCAAATGCGAATGGAAGGATGTTTCTGTCGGCAGGCTGATCGCTGATTGGACAGCGAAAGGCACCTACCGCATCAACGTCACCCGTGGCGTTGCTGGCTCGTGGAAGTATGAGATTAAAGACGAGAGCGAATGGGGCCTCGTTCCCTGCGAGCCGCTCGTCAGCGAAACCGCATGGAACGAAGCCAACCAGTTGATCGAGCAACGCCGCTCTGCACCCCAGAAGCGCCCAGGCCCCAAGCCGGTGCATCTATTCGCTGGGCTCGTTCACTGTGAATGCGGCAAAAAGATGTATGTCGGCCCCAACACCCCGAAATACGTCTGCACCGCCTGCCGCAACAAAATACCGATGCGCGACCTGGAGGAAGTGTTCGTCGAGGAGATCCGGGATCTGTTCTCCAACAAAACCAGGCTTCACCACCAAATCGAACAGGCCCAACAAAACCTGCGGGACAAGGAGCAGCTCCTCGCCGCCCACCGGCAGGAAATCGACAAGGTGCGCGATCAAATGAGCAAAACGCACCGCCTCTACCTCGACGGGCACATCGCCCTGGCGGACTTCGGCGGCTACCATCAGCCCCTGTCCGACCGCCTCACGCAGCTACAAACCGAACTCCCCAAACTGGAAGCCGAACTCGACTACCACCGCATCCGCACCGTCAGCGCCGACGCCGTGCAGGTCGAAGCCGACACCCTCTATAAAAACTGGCCCCAGCTACCCGCCGAGAACAAACGCCGGATCATCGAAGGCATCGTGGAACGAATCGAAATCAAACAAGGCCGCCCCGAAATCGAGATCACCTTCTCATCCACTGCTCCTACAGAAGACATGACAACAAACCAACAAAACCTGAGGCTCGAAAGAAATTAGCCGGTGGTGCAACCACCGGACTCTCGCCCCCCACCGCCTTCCCCCCTCGCGCCCTGGAGGGGCGCGAGAAGCGCACGAGCCGTCGTCACCTTTCGCGTGTGTGTTGCTGATGAATTCTCACACGGACGTGGCAACCAGCTAAGCGATACCAAACCAGTGAAGGTTCATTCGTTTGAGAAAATCAGTCGTGATCGGATAACCTGAACAGGACCCGAGCACCGAATCAATGCCGCACAAAGGGCACATGGCAGTCTGACCAACACCCAAATCATCCTCATCAACCCATTCGGTGATGGCAGATGGTGCGAAGATCTGGCAGCAATAGAAGCAACCACACATGACAGCGCCACTCAGCAACCGACTGCGATGGCAGCTCGATGCCTGATGTGCAGCGATGATGTCTGAGTTGGCAGTCATGCGAGTGTGCCCACCTTTTACTTTCTATTGGGAGATACGACCAACCAAAATGTGCCTCCCCCCGGCGCCAAAGGCGCGGCCCATACCAGCCTGGGCCAACGGCCCAGGGAACCGGGAAAAGCCGCCGAAATCAGGGCAAGGGCTGAAAGCCCGCCCCATGCTTCTCCCGCCATGCCGCAGTCCCTGAGCCTCGTCATCGTCCATCTCGTGTTCAGCACCAAGGACCGTCTCCCGCGCTTCGAAGCCCCGCTGCGCCCGCATTTGCACGCCTACCTGGCCGAGGTGGCGCGGAACGCGGGTTGCGAAGCCTACCGCGTCGGCGGCGTGGCCGATCATGTGCATCTCGCCATCCGTCTCTTTCGCACCCTGACCATCGCGGACCTGGTCGAAACCTTGAAGACCTCGTCCTCCAAATGGCTGAAGACCCAATCCGCCGCCTTGAGCGACTTCGCGTGGCAGCGCGGCTACGGCTGCTTCTTCGTCGCTCCGGCAGACCTGATGGCCGTCACCACCTACATCGACAACCAAGAGGAACATTACCGCACCCGCACGTTTCAGGACGAGTTTCGGGCGTTCTTGAACAAATACGGCGTGACCTACGACGAGGCCTACGTGTGGGATTGAGGCGCGGCAGATTCGGAGATCCACGCCCCCTTCCGATCACAAAAAACCTCGGGACGCAGGGCGTCCCGAGGCTGGTTCGTGATTGAATTCGCGATGAAGGCCGCCGTTTAGCCGAGATCGGCGATGGTCACCGGCTTGCCGCCTTGTTCGGCGCTCTTGTCGGCGGCGAAGATGACTTCGAAGCTCTTCAGGGACTCGGGGAAGCTGGTGAGGGGCATGTCCTTGCCCTCGTCCAAGGCGTCAAAGAAGGCCTGGAACTGGCTTTGATAGGGATGGTCGCTCACATCGCCGGAGTCGAGCATCTTCATGGAGAGCTTGCTCCAGGCGTGCTTGTCGGTGTGCAGCTTCATGGAGTGAAACTTGTCGTCCAGCAGGCTGCCCTGGCTGCCGCAGAGATGCGTGTGGAAGTAGTAGGGCTGCAGGCAGTCCACGATGGCGGCGGATTTGCCGATGGCACCGTTTTTGAAGCGGAGGATCGTCGTGCTCGACGTGTCGTATTCGTAGGGCTTGAAGATGTCGCTGCTGCTTTTGGTGGAGAAGGAGCAGACACCCTCGACTTCGCTGCCCATCATCATGAGCAGGGCGTCCATGGCATGACAGCCGGCGGTGAGGAGGGCGCTGCCCCCGTCTTTTTTGCCGGTGTTCCAGCGGAACTGGCCATACCAGGGGCCGATGCCGTGGTAGTAGTCGATCTCGCCGTAATGGAGGCTGCCAAGGAGGCCTTCATCAATGAGGGCCTTGGTGACCTGGAACTGGTTCGACCAGCGGCACTCGAAGCAGACACAGCCTTTGACACCGTTCGCTTTGGCGGCGGCGGCGATCTCCCGGACTTCCTGGAGGGAATTGGCCATGGGTTTCTCCAGGATGATGTGCTTCTTCGCATTGGCGGCTTTGACGGCCTGGTCACGATGCTGGCTGGGGTAGCTGGTGATATCGACGACGTGGATGTCGGGATTGGCGAGCATTTCATCGATGCTCTGGTAGCTCTTGATCTGGCCGCCGTGCTTGGCGCTGAGCTCCGCATCGTCGAGCTTGCGGGAGGAGTAGATGGCGGTGACCTGGCCCTGGGTGGTCTTGTTGATGGCTTCGATGTGGGCACCTGCGGCCCAGCCGTATCCGATGATTCCGACGTTGTATTTCTTCATGGTGTGAGGGTGTGGATGCTCCAAAGTGAGGCGGGAGATGTCAATACTGCAATGAAGGCGTGGTTTTACGGTGCTTTTGAGGGATGTGCTGGTGTTTTTGTGCGTGAAATGAGGGCGGAGGAAAGGAATGACGAATGCGGAGCGGGCGCAATGGGGCGTTGGCATCGGGCAACTGCCAGCAGGGCACGGCAAACGCGCGCCTTCGATTCCGGTGCATGGACACAGATGGGCGGCGAGTAATGAGCCACTGCTGGCGTTGTCCTGCCATGAGATCCCTCCTTTTGACCCTGCTCCTGACTGGCACGGCATCCGCCGCAGACCTCTCCGGCGTCTGGATGATGGGGCAGTCGCTTTGCGATGGGTCGGAGTCGCTGCCAGTGGTTTCAAGCGAGGGCTCAAGGTGGGGCAATGTGATGTTTGAGCGCGGTGTGCGGACGTGGTTGGCGAAGGACAACTCGGGGACGCCGGAGAAAAGGGCGGATGCATCGTTTAGACTCGTGCCGCTGCGGGCGACGGTGAATGGCGGGCTGGGTGAAACGGTGGCGAATGGGATGGCGGATCATCTTGCTGCCCAGATGAAACAACCCGCGAGTTATCTCGTCGCATGCGCGGGGCAGGGCGGGAGGCAGATTCAGGAGCTTTCGAGTGCCGATTTGTCGGTGGATGAGCGCACGCCGGAGTCGCGGAGGCATGGTGGCGGGTATTACAGGACGAGTTTGGATGATGCGCGGCGGGCGAAGGCGTTGCGGCCTGATTTTCGCATCGAGGCGCTCTACTGGATGCAGGGCGAGGGCAATGGTGGGCCGACGGGTGGCATCGTGCCGACGCGTTGGGATGCGGAAATTCCACGTGCGGAAGGATTGAGGTGGTATCGCGATCAACTCATCGCGTATCGGCGGCAGTGGTCGGCGGATTTGGGCGCGATCACGGGGCAAAAGGGCGAGCTGCCGATGTTCACGTATCAAACGCTCGGTCCGGCGGGTGAGGCGCAGCTCATGGCGGCAGATGCGGACGAAGCGATTCATCTCGTGGGGCCGCACTATGCGGTGCCGAGCGCGATCAACAGCGTGTATCCGCCGAATCGGCATGGTGATGCGATTCACCTCTCCGCCGATGGCGAGCGCTGGTGGGGCGAGCAGGCTGGAAAGGTGATGCATCGCGTACTGCATCAAAAGGAGACGTGGGAGCCGTTGCGGCCTCGGAAAGCGATACTTGAGGCGGAGCGCGAAAGCATGGTGATCGAGTTTACGGTGCCGCGACCGCCGCTGGTGATCGATACGAGCTTTCTCGCGAGGCAGGAATCGGCGGTGGACGGCGGATTCAGCACGCTGACGGGCTTTCGCGTGCATGGCGTCGTGCTGAAGGCGGTGGAGATCGCTTCAGCGACGAGCGTGCGGCTTCGTTTTGCCAAAGCGTTGCCTGCGGGTGAAAAATGCCGCGTCAGCTATGGGTATCCGTTTGCGGCATCGCTGGGCGCGATTGCGGCGATTCGTGATGAGGAAATGGTTCTAACGCGGAGCTTTGCGAAGGAATTGAAGCCGCTCACAGATGAAGGCGCGTTCTTTGTGGCCAGTGCGGGCACGCGGGTGCCGATTCGAGCGGTGAGGGAAGAAAACGGCGTCAGCGTGCTTCGCTTTGAAGCGCGGGAGTTACGAAATGGAGTGCCATTTGAAGTCGGGCAGGCGGTGACGGCGCAGCGGGCGTTCAGCTATGGCAATGTGCGCGATTCCGACCCGGAGAAGTCGGTCTATACCTTCGGCGATGCGAGCTACGGCACGCGGGCAGGGCAGGGGTATCCGCTGTGGAATTGGTGTGTGTTGTTCTCTGATTTCGACGTTGAGGGGCCATGAAGCGATTTTTGCCGTTGCTGGTGCTGGGAGCCACGTCCGCGTGGTCGGCGGAACTGTTTGATGAGACGAAGGTGACGACCTTGTTCGCCTTCGACAAGGTCTCGATCCCGCACACGCAGAATTTGAAGCTCGAAATGCGGCAGCCGGTGAGGTTTGAGGGAAACCCAGTCGTGCGGCGTGGTGAGGCGGGCTCGGTGGATGCGCATGGGGTGCAGTTTTATGGCTCGATCATTCACGAGG
The DNA here is from genome assembly GCF_014879935.1 of Prosthecobacter sp. Classification (GTDB taxonomy): domain Bacteria; phylum Verrucomicrobiota; class Verrucomicrobiia; order Verrucomicrobiales; family Verrucomicrobiaceae; genus Prosthecobacter. The sequence continues at coordinate 4,084 of NZ_JACSRD010000048.1, read as the reverse complement.
CCGGGAAGTATCGGATGTGGTATGTGGCCTTTGATGATCAGGTCGAGCATGCGGTGAAGTCGGAGCGCTGGCGGGCGGCGTATGCGGAGAGTGTGGACGGCGTGACGTGGGTGAAGCCGGAGCTGGGCTTGGTGGACTTTCGTGGCAGCAAAAAGAACAACCTCGTGGATGTGGGCGGCGCTTGGGGCTTTGTGAATTTGAAGGTGATCAAGGATGATGCGGATCCCGATGCTTCAAGGCGCTACAAGATGGTGACGCATGTCTATTTTCGTCATCAGACGCGTCTCGGGACGCTGCTGCCGTTTGTGAGCGCGGATGGGTTGACCTGGCACCCCGTCAAAGAGGTCAATCCGGTCAAAGGTGAGCTGCCGAAGCAGGATCTGCTGGTGCCGGGCTTTCATCTGGAGCCGGCCTGCGGGCTGTATCAGTGGGACGGGCAGTATTTTCTGACGGCGCAGAATGCGATGCCGCACACGCATCACTACCAAGGCCGTGTGGTGAGGCTGCATCGCAGCGCGGACTTTGTGAACTGGTCCTCGACGAGCACGCTGGCCTTTGTGCGTGATGTGCAGCACGAGTATCTCGGCGCGGGGAAGAGTCGGGAAGGGGAGCAAAACCACGAAGGCATCGCGGTGTGGAATCGGGGGAATGTGTTGCTCGGGGTGTATGGCCGCTGGCATGGCGCGGCAGAGTGGAAGGATGTGTCGGTCGATCTGGGCTTCGTGACGTCGAATGACGGGCATACGTTTCGCGAGCCGAAGCATGAATGGACGCTGCTGGAACGCGGCAAGGATGGCGAATGGGATCAAGGCGGCGTCATTCAGGGCCAGGGCTTTGAGAACATCGGCGAGAAGACGTTTCTGTATTACGGTGCCTGGGATCCACGGCCAACGGGTGGGCCGGAAGTGGTGCGTGGAGGTGTCGGAATCGCGTCGTGGCCTCGCGATCGGATGGGTGTCCTGGTGTTCGATGCCAGCGGTGAAGGGCCGGGGGATTATCAGATGCCGAAAGTGACGGCAGAATTGGTCACGGCGGCTGTATCGAGGCCGAATACGGGCTTTTATGTGAATGTGGATGGTTTGAGCAAAGAGGCTGTTTTGCGCGTGGAAGTGCTCGATGCCCTCGAAAGGCCGCTGGAGGCGTTTTCGGGTCAAAACGCGGCTTTGGTGACGAAGAGCGGGTTTCAGATGCCGGTGGTGTTCGCTTCGAAAGAGGCGCTGCCGGAGAAGGCAAGGCTGCGGATGGTCTTTGAAGGCGCGAAGAGATCGGAGATCCGGCTGAGCGCCATTTATGCGAGGTGATGCGGGCTTGGTCCGCCGGTTGAACCGCGAGTTTGCGATGGCTGTGAAGGACTGCGTTGTGAAAGCGTGACCGGAATCTACGGCGGGATGGCTGGGTAGCGGAATATCGGGCTATATCCAGCGCGGGTGCGGCCCAGTGGTGCAAGAATCTGCGGCCGATGTGCCGGAACCGCTTGCCGTTTGAGGGGATCGGGACTGATTGAGGGGCATGGCGACTTCCTCCCATCCTCATGCGTGGCGAAAGCTTCTGGTGCCGACGGATTTTTCAGACTCGGCGCGGGTCGCGTTGGAGACGGCGGTGGAGATGCAGCGCCACAGCGGGCTGGAAGTACTGCTGCTGCATGTGGCGGAGCCGGCTTATCAAGGTCTGCGCGTGCAGACGGCGGAACTGCACTCGCAGATGCGGCATGAGGCGGCGGAGATGCTGAAAAAGCTGGCCGTGGAGCTGTTTCCCGATGCCGCGAAGGTGCGTGTGCTGGTGAAGGACGGCCGCCCGGCTGAGGTGATCTGCCAGACGGCGAAGGAGGAGCAGGTGGACGCGATCGTGATCCCGACGCACGGCCATTCCGGCCTGAAACATGCCCTGCTGGGCAGCGTGACGGACAAGGTCGTGCGCCAGGCGTCCTGCCACGTTCTGATCGTCAAGGACTGATCCCTCCTCCTCATGAGCACCTCTATTTCCATGCTGGTGGCGGGCATCGTGCTCGCCTGGTTCGGCGGCGAGTTTTTCGTCAAAGGCGGCGTTGGTCTGGCGCGGTGTTTGCGCTGGCCCTCGGCGGTGATCGGCGTGACGGTCGCGGCGTTCGGCACCTCGTCGCCCGAGTTGCTGGTGGCCATCCACGCGGCCGTGGATGGCGTGCCGCAGATCTCGCTCGGTGATGTGCTGGGCAGCAATGTGGTGAACATTTCGCTGGTGCTGGCCATCGTGGTGGCGCTCTCCGGGATGAAGGCGGAGGACGATGGTGTGCGGCGTGACTGGGCGGTGGCCGTGCTGGTGCCGGGCGTGGTTTATCTGCTGCTGATGGACGGCTGGTTCTCACGCATCGACGCGGCCGTGATGATGTTGGGCTTTGTGCTGTGGCTGCTGGCGGTGATCCGGCATGCACGACGCCATGCGGCGAACATGGAGGCGGCGGTGGAGCCGGTTTCGCCGCTCAAGACCGGCTTTGCCATCGTCATGGGGCTGGCGCTGCTGATCGTGGCGGCGCAGCTCGTGGTGGATGGTGGCAAAGGCGTGGCGGAATGGCTGGGCTGGAGCCCGTTCGTGGTCGGTGCGGTGGTGGTGGCGGCGGCCACCAGCACGCCGGAGCTGGCCACCACCTTCATCGCCCGCATGCGCGGTCATCACGATGTGGGGCTGGGCAACATCCTGGGCAGCAACATCTTCAACGTGCTCTTCGTCGCGGCGGTGGCGGCGCTCATCCGTCCGTATCCGGTGAAGCTTCCGGAGATCGTGCCGAGTCTGGCGTTTGGCGTGATCACGATGCTGCTGATCCTGCCGGGGAAGGGCGGTCATCTGGGACGCGGGCGCGGCTTGGTGCTGCTGGCCACCTATGCGGCGTATCTGGCGCTCACGCTGAAGGCTGGCGAGGCCGCGCCTTGAAGGTCTTTGCAGGTTGCGGGCGGGCACATCATCTGCTTGGGGAAACGGGACATCACGGAACCCCAACGCTGCTCCACTCATGACTGCAACGCCTGTTGAAATCCTCGCCTCGTCCCTCTTTGCCCTCGCGGTGCTGCACACCTTCGCGGTGAAGCAGTTCGCGAAGCTGGCACACCGGTTTCCGCGGGGCTCGATCCAGGAGAATCTGCTGCACTTCCTGGCGGAGACGGAGGTGGTGTTCGGCCTGTGGGCCTCCGCGTTGTTCGCGGGCATCGCCGTGATGAAGGGCAGCGTGGACGAGGCGGTGCATTACATTGAGAGCCTGAACTACACGGAGCCGAAGTTCGTCCTGGTGGTGATGGTCGTGGCCGCCACACGTCCGGTGGTGCGTCTGGCCGAGGCGCTGATCTCGCTCATCGCCAAACTGCTGCCTTTGGGCGAAAGCATGGCATTTTACGTGGCTTCACTGTCCTTCGGCAGCCTGCTGGGCTCCTTCATCACCGAGCCTGCGGCCATGACGCTGCTGGCCATCCTGCTGAAGCGCCGTTACTTCGACCGCGGCATCAGCACGCGGCTGGCCTACGCCACGCTGGGCCTGTTGTTCGTGAATGTCTCCATTGGCGGCACGCTGACGCACTTTGCCGCGCCGCCGGTGCTGATGGTGGCGGGCACCTGGAAATGGGACACCGCGTTCATGCTCACGCATTTCGGCTGGCGTGCCGCCGCGAGCTGTGTGGCGGCCACGGCGCTCGTGGCATTCGTGTTTCGCAAGGAGATCGGCAGCCTCACGCCGCATCACAGCACAGGTGGAAAGGTGCCCGCCTGGCTGACGCTGCTGCATGTGTTCTTCCTGGCGCTGGTGGTCGGCTTCGCCCATCACCCGGATGTGTTTTTCGGCATCTTCATGATCTTCCTCGGCCTGGTCATCGCCACGCGGGAATATCAGGACGGCCTGAAATTGCGGGAGGGCCTGCTGGTGGGCTTTTTCCTGGCCGGGCTGGTGACGTTGGGCTCCTTGCAGTCGTGGTGGCTGAAACCGCTCATCGCCAGCCTGGACGGTGCCACCCTTTACTTCGGGGCGACCGGCCTGACGGCCCTCACCGACAACGCCGCGCTCACTTACCTCGGCAGCCTGGTGGAAACCGGCTCGACCGGACAGATCTTCACCAATCCCGTCGAT